>JANQGX010000051.1 GCA_028282885.1 SAR324 cluster bacterium | reverse complement strand
AAGTCTTTTTTATCAATATATTGCGCCTTATCCTATTGTTTTTATTATTCTACCTCTGTCTTTTCGTAAGTTTTACCCACATGTTTTTGGTGCACCCGTGGAGTATATGGGATTGCTAATAATAAGATAATGCTTTAACATAATAGTAGATGCGTAGTTTAGACGAGGGAATAACCGAATTCTATGAACCCCTCTGGAAACAGGAGGGTAACTTATCTGCATTTGTTATTTTGTTTTACTCCGGGAGTAAGAAAGATGCTTGACGGTTCGAGTATCAATGTTCTGATTGTAGATGATGAGCAGTTTATATTGGACAGCCTCTCCGGATTTCTGGAGGATTATGAATTCAATGTAACAAGGGCCGAGAGTGCAGAAAATGCACTAAAGGTCATTCAGGAAAAATCTTTCGAAGCCGCGATTATTGATTTACGCTTGCCCGGAATGAGCGGAGATATGCTGATACAAAAGATCAACAGTGTTCAACCCAAAACACGGTTTGTCATTCATACAGGTTCTGTCGGTTATATGTTATCAGAAGATCTCAAATCGATAGGCATGAAGAAGGAGCATGTGTTTTTCAAACCGGTCCCCGATCTTACCGTTCTGGTAAGTGCTGTCCTTAGCCTGATTAAGGAAGGTACGGGGCAACGCGATTGAACAATCCAGATCAGTTCGCTTTTTTCCCACAATCACCCTCAGACTATTTAAATTAGATATGAGTAAAGTTGTTGTATATTCCAAAGATTATTGTCCCTTTTGCTATCGGGCTAAGCAATTGCTGGAGTCCAAAGGGGTGGAGTACGAAGAGATTGAGATCGATGTTTATCCGGAAAAACGAGAAGAGATGATTGAAAAGGCCGAAGGTCGAAAAACAGTTCCCCAGATTCTTATCGATGATGTTCCCATTGGAGGCTGTGACGATCTTTACGAGTTGGACCGGCAGGGGACGCTTGATGAGATGCTGAACCGGAAGAATTCCGACAAGAAAGTGATTCATCGAAAAGTAATCATTCTCGGATCCGGACCGGCTGGCTATACCGCCGCTATATATGCTGCAAGAGCAAACCTTTCACCCCTGATAATATCCGGGTCTCAGAAAGGAGGCCAACTGACGACAACCACCGAGGTTGAGAATTTCCCCGGATTTCCTGACGGCGTGGATGGAAACGAGTTGGTAAGCCGAATGGAACAGCAGGCGGTTCGATTTCAAACCGAGGTGAAATTCGGTGAAGTATCGAAGGTTGATCTGTCCAAGAGACCGTTTACCCTTCTTGCCGGATCCGGGACATTTACCTGTGATGCCTTGATCATAGCAACAGGTGCATCCGCAAGATATCTGGGGATGGAAAGCGAGACAAAGTATAAAAACCGGGGTGTTTCTGCCTGTGCTACCTGTGATGGATTTTTCTTTAAGAATCAAAAAGTGGCGGTTGTCGGTGGAGGGGATACTGCCCTTGAGGAGGCCTCCTTTCTGACAAACTTCTGCGATCAGGTCTATCTGATCCATCGCAGGGATGAATTGCGCGGTAGCAAAGCGATGCAAAGTCGGGTTCTGAATAACGATAAAATCACCATAAAATGGAATGCTGTTGTTGATGAGGTATTAGGTGACGGAGAATCCTTGACCGGTCTTCGGATAAAGGATGTGAAATCCGGAGATAAATCCGATCTGGATGTTCGCGGTCTTTTTGTCGCTATAGGACACAAACCGAATACATCCATATTTAAAGGAATTCTGGATATGGATGACAAGCAGTATCTGATCACCAAACCGGGAAGTACCGCCTTGAACATTCCTGGTGTGTTTGCCTGTGGTGACGTCATTGACAGTAATTATCGTCAGGCAGTAACAGCGGCAGGTTCAGGTTGTATGGCAGCTATTGATGCCGAACGCTGGCTGACAGAACAGACCTGATTAATCCGGGTGCTTCCCGGCACCCGGAATGAATACATTCTCCTCTCTTTCTTCAAACAAAATCCTTAAAGTTCATCTCTGGTCTTCTCCTTGCATTTCATTTATAGCACAAAAATCCAGATTGCCTGTATAACAGGTAAAACCAAGGGAACAAGGATTGTCCATGGCGATAAAACTGTTCGATAAAAATCTTGCCATGCTGGAAAAAACCATGGAGCTGAGATCTCGACGCAACTCCATGATAGCAGCAAATGTGGCAAACAGGGAAACACCGGGCTATCGCGCCCAGGATCTGGTTTTCGAGAAGGAATTGGAAACCGCATTGCATAGCGATAAACCGGGACCTTTGAAAGTCTCTGATCCACGCCATTTCGATGGTGTTAAAAGACAGGAAATTGAGAATGTCAAAGGTAGTCAAATCAACAGTTTTAACCCTAGTCCAAGGATGGATGGAAATACGGTCGACCTGGATAAGGAAATGGCGAAGCTGGCGGAAAATCAGCTTATGTATCAGGCGGCTGTGCGGTCGGTTAACTGGAAAATCAGATTGCTGAAAGCGGCAATAATGGAAGGAGGTAGATAATGTCTTTTCTGAATACAATGGAGATCAGCTCATCGGGTTTGTCGGCGCAAAGAACCAGAATGAAGACGATTTCGAGCAATATCGCCAATGTTAACACTACCAGAACACCGGGAGGAGGAGCTTATCGGAGGAAGGAGGTGATATTTGCTGCCATGCCTTCCGACAAGACCTTTCATGAAGAGCTGGTAGCACAGGAAGGAGATGACGGGACACGTCATGTCAAGGTTGTCGGCGTAGTGGAAGATGCCAGAGCTCCCAAGTTGAAATACGATCCCGGACATCCCGATGCCAATGAGGAAGGCTATGTAGAACTTCCCAATATCGATGTTGTAGAGGAAGTGACCAACATGATGATTGCCAAACGTTCCTTTGAAGCTAATATAGCTTCCATCAATGCGACTAAGAATATGATTCTGAAAACCCTGGAGATCGGACAATAATCAAAACATAAATGGAGCGTATACGACAGAGATGTTTACAATTTCGTTTCCATAACCAAACGTTCAGTTTAACCGGGACAGACACATGACAGAAATAAATAAAATCGACCTTATTAAAATTGAAGGGCTTACAAAGAACGGTAAATCTACCAATGATATATCAGAGCTCGATAACAAGTTTGAGGATCAACTCCTTAAAACTGTCAAGAAGCTGGAAACCATGGAGAACGAGGTTGATGCAATGATGCAAAGTAATACCATACAGATCAAATCCGTTGCGGAGAGCCGAAAGAGTGTTCATAAGGATCTCTTAGGCAATATCGACAGTATTGTGGAAAATTTTTCCGCGGCAGGCAAGTCTTCAGTCAAGACAGCCAAGAATGTTGCCGCGGAGTATGAATCCATGATTGAGAAGAAACGGCCTGTTTCTTAACAACTGCTGAATCTGACATTCAAAAAGGCATAAGATGGCAAATACAATCCAAAATGGCGTGACCCAGAATCAGGTGGGTACGGTACAGAAAGGGACTCCGAGGTCTGCTGCCAAATCGATCGCCACATCGTTTCAGAAGATGTTTGATGAGGTGAACAATGATCAAGTGGTCGCTGAGAAAAAGGTGGCCGAGATGATGACCGGCAAGAACAAGGATATTCCCGGCACCATCATGGCTATGGAAAAAGCCGATGTTTCGCTGAGGATGTTGATGGCTGTGAGAAACAAGGTTGTAAATGCATATCAGGAAATGATGAGAATGCAGGTGTAATTTTTCTTTAATATTTGCTCAATTCCACTACACAGGGTTGAAAAGAGATGGCTGAACAGACTGCTGATGGTTTTATCACCGATTTTCAAAACCAATTTCAAAGTTTCTTCCAGGGACTGACCACAGGAAAGAAAATCTTTCTGTTTTCCTCCCTGGGAGCTATTCTGGTCGGGTTGATATCCTTTGTCTATTTTTCACAACAGGTAACCTGGGCCCCCCTGGTCAGCGGGATGAATCAGCAGGATGCGGGGAAAATCGTACGAAAACTTGAGGAATTGAATATCGAATATGTTCTTCAACCCGGCGGAAATACCATATTGGTTCCTGCAGCCCAGGTGGATAAGGCAAGACTCGATATCGCTTCTTCCGGTTTGCAGATGGGTGGGATTGTAGGACTTGAGATATTTGACGAAAGTAATTTCGGCGCAACGGAATTTCAGCAGCGAATTCAATACAAAAGAGGTCTTGAAGGGGAGTTGTCCAGATTAATCACCCAGATAACGTCCATCAGCTCTGCCAAAGTGAACCTGGCCATTCCTGAAAAATCACTATTCCTGGATGAAGATAAACACCCAACCGCGGCTGTTGTGGTTGAAGTTGCCAGTGGAAAAAGACTGACCCAGAGAGAGGTGACAACAATTCTTAACCTGGTATCGGGTTCAATCTCGGGAATGGTTCCTGAAGATGTCCGGGTCGCCGATCAAAACGGTACACTCCTGTCCAAAGGCCTTGCCGATCCTGATGATGCGGAGATAAGAAATAAAAACTACTACTATCAGCAACTGGTCGAACAGCGTCTGGAACAAAAATTGGTCACCCAGTTGGAAAAAATAACCGGTCCCGATCGGGTGGAAGTCCGGGTTTCATTGAAACTGGATTTTGATGCAAGCGAAATCACAGAAGATCTGGTAGATCCCGATTTGACAGCAGTTCTTAGCGAAGAGGTCAACACAGAGGATTCGACCGGATCAAGATCAATTCCTGTGGGCGTTCCGGGTGTGGTTTCAAACAGCCCGGAAGTGAGAGCAGGGGCCAGTGAGGTCGCCAATGTTTCCAGTGTTGCTAAAAAAACCAAACGAACCAATTACGTAAATAGTAAACGGCATGTTAAACGCACCAAATCGGCAGGAAAGATCCTGAGAATGAGCGTCGCAGTTCTTCTGGACGGACGATATGAGTATATTCGCGATGATAGCGGAGAGGTGGTAGGCAGTCCTCAATACATGCCACGAACCCCTGAAGAACTTGAAATCATTGAACTCGTAGCCAAACAGACCGTGGGATTTGAACCAACACGTGGCGATTCCATTACTGTTAAGAACATGAAGTTCTCGAAACCCCTGGTTGAACAGGAAAAACTGAAGCAACAGAAGGCAGATGCAACACGACAGTTCATTGTGGATCTGATTCGATTCGTTCTGGTAGGGGTGATCATTGTTCTCCTGATCTTCATGGTTATCCGCCCCATGGTGCAGAAGCTTTCCGCAAAACCGGAGGATCTCGATCTGCTGATGGGTCTGCCCACGACAATTGGAGAACTGGAAGGCGAAGAGCTGGAAATTCCAACGGAAAAAGAGACCGGCATACCGCCAAGAGACAAGATCATCGAAATCGCAAGACAGGATCCTCTCAAAACCGCAACACTTATCCGGAACTGGTTGCGAGAAAAGAAGGGCACATAATCGATCTGCTCACAAATACCCATGGAATATTTCAAACCACCTGACTTCTCAGACGTTGCGGAAGATGAAACAGCTTCCGCAGAGGCTGTGCCAAGCTTCTCCGATACTGATGAGGGTTCCGGCGAACCCGAAGCATTTGCTCCCAACATTCTAGAAGAAAAATCCAAGAAGAAAAAAAAGAAAATCGACTACTCCCAGTTCAATTCCGCCGAATTCAACGAGGTCGACACATTATTAACCAACGTTGAAGACTATTCCAGGCGAATTCGGGAGGATGTAGACAAGTATGCCAGAAATGTCAGGAACGAAACGGATCTTTTCAGATCCGAAACCGAACTGGAGTTGGCTAATGCCCTGATTAAAAGGATTGAAGCGGAAGGTCTGGCTGCTGAAATCATCAAAAGTGCAGAAGATTCGAGAGATGAGATTCTGGCCCAGGGCAGGGAAGAAGGATTTCAAGCAGGTTATGCCGACGGAGTTGCCCAACACAAGGAAGAGAATGAAAAAAACACCGGTGCCGTTCTGGCCCTTTTGGAAGATTTAAAGCATCTGCGCAAGTCCATGATGCAGAAATATGAGGATCAAATTGTTCATTTGAGCCTGCTGATCGCACAGAAGGTGGTTCACAAGAATCTGCAAGAAGAGAAGAATCTGGTGCTTAATATGCTTCAAAACACCATAGCCCAATTTGACGGCATGGGTCATGTCAAGATCCGGGTCAATCCCGTTGAATATGACTTTATTATGGAGCATCAGGAAGATTTACAGAAATACCTGGATGAAAGCCAGACTATCAGCATACGGGCCGATAAAGAGGTGGCACCAGCCGGTCCTGTTATTGAGAGTGATTTTGCCGCCGTAGACCTGGAGCTAAACAAGCAGTTCAAGGAGATTGAAGAACGGTTAAGTGAATGTGTGGATGACAGAAGAATTCTGTTTACTTGAAATTGATAAAGGATTTAGCAGTGTTTGATATCAAACCCTATCTGGATGTAATAGAAAAAACGAGCTCTGAGAAGCTTGAGGGCAAAGTGGACGAGGTAGTGGGGTTTCTCATCAAAGCACACAACCCGGGTTTAAGAATTGGCAGCAGTTGCCGTATCGTCAATCCCGTTACCGGAGAAGAGATTCCGGGAGAAGCTGTTGGATTCAAGGAAGACAAAATTCTGGTGATGCCGCTGGGGGAAATCAGGGGGATTGGACCACAAAACAGAATTGTTCCAACAACAGATCAACCTTTTGTGCCGGTTGGAAAAGCCCTACTGGGACGGACCATTGACGGCATGGGAAATCCTATAGATGGTTTGGGACCCATCGAAACCATCGCTAAAACTCCTCTTTATAAAGAACCTATTAACCCGCTTCAACGACGGAGAATCGATGGAGCCCTGGATGTCGGGATCAAAGCTCTGAACGGGGTATTAACCGCCGGCAAAGGTCAGCGATTGGCTATTCTTTCCGGTTCCGGTGTGGGAAAATCGGTGCTGTTGGGTATGATGGCAAGAAATACGGCAGCGGATATCAATGTCATCGCGCTAATCGGTGAACGGGGTCGAGAGGTTAAGGAGTTTATCGACAGAGACCTGGGAGAAGAGGGTCGAAAACGTTCGGTGGTGGTGGCTGCTACTTCAGATCAATCCCCCCTGGTGAGAATCAGGGGCGCCTTCCTGGCAACCGCCATTGCAGAGTATTTTCGCGAAAAAGGAAAAGATGTATTGTTGATGATGGACAGCGTCACGCGGTTTGCCATGGCACAACGGGAAATCGGTCTCGCAGTCGGTGAGCCTCCGACGACCAAAGGGTATCCACCTTCCGTATTCTCCTACCTGCCCAAACTGCTTGAAAGAGCCGGGAATTCATCTTCCAAGGGTTCGCTGACCGGTTTTTACACCGTGCTGGTGGAAGCAGATGATCCTCTTGATCCTATCGGGGATGCTGTTAGGTCCATTGTTGATGGTCATATACTTTTGGACAGGGAGATTGCGGCCCAAGGTCACTACCCGGCAATTGATGTGTTAAGATCCAAAAGCAGGGTGATGGTGGATGTAGCATCCCAAACACACCAGGAGAACGCAAGAAGACTTATCCAGACCTTGTCAACGTACAAGGAAGCCGAAGATTTGATCAATATCGGGGCTTATGTCAAAGGTTCCAATCCCAAAATCGATTATGCCATCAAAAAGATTGATGAGATTAACGGATATCTCAGGCAGGGAATAACTGACAGTGCCATGCTTCTGGAATGTGAAGCTATGCTGGAGCAGATGTTTCTTGACTTTCCGAAGGAAGGAACCGCTAAAGCGTCTTAAGTCGAGACTGAAAAAAGGTAAACTCCAACCCCCGCTCTATCTCGGATTCAATATTGCCAGTTCACATCAACGGTCTTTAACGATAAATTATCTTCTTTACCTTTTTTACAAATCCTGTTTTGTCCTTCAAACTTTGTTTCACCACCAAAACCACTCCGAACTCCCTTTTCATGTGGTGAATAACCCCCAGCATCATACAACCCAAAGGCAAATTGAGTTTTGTTGCGGTTGCTTCGTCTATCTGAAAGTACCCGTCAGGATCAGGATCACTTTTCTTAACGATGGCGATGGCATCTTCAATTTCATATACGGTTATGTTTTGAAGATAATTGACGATCTTCTTGGGCATGTATCCCTTGTTGATCATGATCCCTGCTTTGTGGGTTGTATTATCAACGGTATTAGCCAGAACCACGATAGCAGCATTCATGTCGTGGCTTTTCATTGATTTGAGCAGTTCGGCTATCAAATCCTTATTGATCATCCGATCACTTACCAGATACTTCTCGGTGACCTTGCCCTGATCTTCAGGCTCTTCACCCTGGCGCTGATCGAAATATTTGTTTTCCCCTTTCAGCTTTTTCTTGAACAGACTGGATAAGGCCATAGCTTTTGTCCGAGAGAGTTAATGGAAACAGGGATTTCTTCTCAATTATTATTTTACGTTTACTTGAAAATTGCAATTGTTTTTGTTTTGCTCATCATGCGATATTAAATGGATGAATGATAAATATGCTGAAAATTCAAAATGGTAGGATTTTTGTGAAATGATGTGACCACCTTTTCCCCAATACACTATTGAAGCTGATGGCTAATTCTTTTCGGTCCCGGGGAGTGATTCGGGTCGATCATGCACTTTAAACCGGCAACCGGGATTGTAAAACAGTAAGTTCTTGGGTGGTTCTTGATCAGGCACCGCAGTGGGCTTGGTTGTGCGGTATCATAATCGGTACAATACATTATTTGCCAAAGTCCCCAAATTCCGTAACCTTAAGAAGAGTGGTAATAGATACTTATAAGAACGATATGGAAGAACATTATCAGTAGATCATTATTTGAACCCGGGTATGGTCAAGAAGGACCATACATTGTACTGTATCAGGAAAAAGACAAACAGCGTGTAAACGTCCTGCATCACGGTAGAGAATGACAAGTAAACTGACACGACGAAGTTTTGTAAAAAAAATGATTTGCGGCAGCCTCACCGTTCCCTTTTTGATGGAGTTGCTCGCAAAAGAACTGACCGCCGAGGAGAAGGACTCAAGACAGTCCATTATCTGGCTGCAGGGACATGGCTCGGGCATTCACAAGTCGGGAATCTGGAACTTTCCCGGGTTTCATTCCTATCTGGCAAAACATTTCCGGGTTATCTCCAGCCAATCTCCTGATATTCATTCACTGGCTATCGAACTAACGGAAGAAGAAAAACCACATATCCTTATTCTTGACGGTTATTTCAGCAATGATCTTGATGATCCGGTGAATAATCTCCTGAAAGATCTGATTGTTGTTTCCAGGGCCGTAATACTGCTTGGAAATGAAGCATCATACAGCAAGACCAAACCGGACGGTTTTCTCAACCTGGAATCCGAGCTTTTGCATCTGGTTGAAACACCTTTTTTCAAACTTCCCGGAAATCCGGTTCCGATCCGGCATCTGATCGGCTCACTGAACTACATGATTCTATATGATCTGCCTGAACTAGATGAGTTACGACGACCGGTCATGTTCTATTCACAGACTATTTGTGAAAGATGTCAATACCGCGGAGATTTCGAAAAGGGCAATTTTGTCAGGTATTTCGGTCAGAAAGAGGGATGTCTCTACTGGTTGGGGTGTAAAGGGCCTGTAACCCGGAACTCCTGCGCTCTGGAGAAATGGAATGGAACCACAAGCTGGTGTGTCAGTGCTGGGAGCCCTTGTTCGGGTTGCTCTGAGCCTGGTTATCCGGACCATAAAGGCTTGGGACTTTACGGACAACTGGTTTCCGATGATGCTCCGATTAATTCCATGTTTGTACGCAACGCTTCCACGATTGCACAGGGAGCCTTTGCTGTTACCCTCGCAGGAGTTGCTATTCACGCGATATCAAGAAAAGCCTCCGCCCCATTAAAGGATGAATCGGTATTTGGTTTCGAGGAGGATGGGGATGAGTAATGTTATTCTTGAAAAACTCTATCGGGTTGAAGGCGATTTAAAAGTCTTATGGTCTCAAACAGAAATCGGCAGTGAGATATTTTTGCAAAGTGGAAGGTCAACACACCTCATTTCCCGTTTGAAGGGCAGATACCCTCTTGAGGCGATTCAACTGACCCAGTCTCTTTCAGACCGTTCCGGCGTCGCCCATTCCCTGGCCTCCGTTATGGCGTTGGAAGATTATCTCCAGCTATATCCTACCGAAGCAGCGAAAAAAGTCAGGCAGATTCTCCTTGATTTATCAACAATCCGATCCCATATATACCATTTCTACTGGGAGCTTCTTCCCGACTACCTGAACCCGGATCATTACGAGGTTTTAACCGAGGAGGAGCTTTGGTACTATTCCGGATTCCATCTCAAGCAGACAAGTGATGTTGATCTGTCGACAGATACCGGTGTCCGATTGGTCAGGAACATCAATCAGGCTGCTCAAGTACTGGATCTACTGCAAAAATGCATTGCCCTGCTCGGTGGGAAATTCCCTGTAATTATGAATCAGGTACCGGGAGGAATAGCGAATTTTTCAATTCCTCGTGATTCAGGCATGAAGGTGTTGAGAAACTTGGAGCGATGCAAGGGTTTTATTGAGAATCTCTGGCCGGAAGATATTAAACTGTTTCTCCAGAATATTCCTGATGCCACGATGGTGTTGGAAAAAGAGTTGAACCTGATTAGTTTCGGATCTCTTATTGCCGAAAAAACCAGGAGTAAAACCTCAAATTACTCGGAAGGTATTCTGCTGGGTGGAAAACTTGAGCCGGTCAATGAACTTAAAATAACTGAAAGTATTGATAATACTTATTATCTTCCTATCAATGGTTCAGGCAGAAAGCAGATAGATTCCTACGACTTTAACAAACCGCTTGCCAGAACCTGGATCAAGGGAGCTCGATACGATGGTAGCACGATGTTGACAGGAGCTCTGTCCAGAATGATGATCACCCATCTGGCCGGAGGAAATCTCGAGATCAGCGACAAAACAGGGCAGATGATTGATGATCTGGAGCTGACATATGAAGCGCCAAATTGCATTGCAAGCCGGATTCTGGCACAGGCCATTGAAAGTCGTATCAGCCTGAAAAATATATTCAGGAATCTTCTGGATCTGGATCAGCCTTCTGAAACCAATCGTAGAACCTATTTTGATTTCTCGGTTGAAGGGGTTGGAATCGGTAAGGTTGAGTCTCCCGGCGGAGCCCTGATGCACCAGGTTTTCATATCAGACAGAAAAATTGAACGTTACAGAATCATATCCCCGATGAACTGGAACTTCTCCCCGGCAGACAAAAGTGGTGAAACCGGCATTGTCGAGACAGAATTGAATTCCCTTTGGCAGACCAGGGATCTGAGTCCGCTCGATGTTGCACGATTGCTGCACTCATATTACACCCAGGTTCTCGATGGTACCCTATAGGTTGGTGAGATGACGATTCGGATTATACTTATCAGACTCCTCTCCAGCGTTTACCGAAGAATTCACAGTTGGGGGGTCTTTTTCCTGCTGATTCTGCTCTACCTCTCTTCAGCAGGCCTGAAGTCCGATTTGGCACTTTATCTTTTCGGTCGAATCGGTCTTATGTCGATTCATGTCTTTAGTGGGTTTGTCATGTTTTTAGTCTTCATTATCCTGGCCCACAATGTGATCATTAAACGGTTTCTGGCTGGTGGAAATGGTAACCCGGAAGAGATTCAACGACAACTGGGACCTGATCCCGTCCGGGGAAGCGGTCTTCGTTTCCTGGTGGATCTGGTGTTCTACCTGGTATTACTTGTGATTAGCAGCCTGGGGCTGGTATACTATTTATTAAAGAACTGGGCTTTCACATCCGGAGCACTGAATCCGATTTCCATCTCCCTTATTCACGCCATTGGAGGCTGGTTTTTTCTGTCACTTGCCCTGATTAAGTACTATCTGACCTTTATCCAGTGGTACAGGGAGGTCTCAACTTATCTGAGGGAGCACTAGTTCCGACTATATCTACAGGTTGACAGATGAATGCACAAGAGCTGACAGGGCGAGTCCGGTCACACGTTCTGGACAATAATGCGCTCCAATTTACGGCTGAAAAGGAGACAGCAGAGGCCTTTTTTGCCATGCGAGCTGCAGCCTCTGCCGCAGGATTTGACCTCATTCCTTACAGTGCTTTCAGAGATTTTAACTCACAAGCGAGAATCTGGAACCTCAAGTACTCAGGACAACGCCAGCTTTACGATCCCGATGGCCAACCGTTGAATCGCGATGCCCTGGAATCCTCCGAATTGATCCATTGTATTTTGAACTGGTCTGCCCTTCCAGGCGGTAGCCGTCACCATTGGGGTACAGACATCGATGTTATTGACGGATCGGTGACGGACAAGGGTTACCAGGTTAAATTGCTTCCTGACGAATATAACCAGGATGGGGTGTTTCATGAAATGAACTGCTGGCTGAATGAGAATCTGGATCAATATGGATTTTTCCGGCCTTATGCCGAATATCAAGGGGGAGTTTGCGCCGAACCGTGGCATATCAGTTACATGCCGGTTTCGGGACAAGCCCTGGTAGATTTAAAGCTTGAGATGATTCGGGATGCGATTCAGGAGAGCAGTTTGCTGGGAAAGGAGTTGGTGCTCGAACGCCTGCCTACCATATTCGAGAAATATATTCTCAATATTTCCAAATAGATAAACAAGCCTATTCTCTGGCAAAACAAAGCTGAAAAGGGATTTCCAGTGAAAAACCGGAAAGAGCCCTTACAAACAGGGTTTCTTTACCAGCTAGACAGCTTGTTTTTGCAGCTCTTCCTTTGATCCGGCGGTTACCGGTTTGGAAGATTCCCTTTCCTCAGCTTTTTCTTCGGGATTCTGAATCAGTTTTTCCCGAGTCGTATATTCCGTATCTACCAGAACGAACTGATGACCCAATCTCTGAGTCGGGTTGATTACCAGCGGACCCTGGAGATTTACGGTCACTTCGTTTATGTTACGTGACATGGTGACGATACAGTAAACCAGAAGGTTCTCTGTAGAATCTGTCTTAATCAGCTTCAGATCGTCATGGGTAACATCGAAATGGTAATCTTGTCTTGCAATCAAGGGATCCACGATCACAAACGCCAACGCGGGATTATCCAGGGATTGCAGCATTCTGAACGGCACAGCTCTATCTTCATCAATGAATGTAAAACGTGTACAATCAGGGAAGCCAAGAGGGCCGTCGGGGAAGATAATTATATCTTCAGATTTCACATCAATCTGTCCGAAACGAGTTGTATCAAATCTCATTTTTGCGCCTCATTTAGAGATTACTCCCGAAAGTGGGAAGATTTCGGGCTAAACGCCCGATTTTCTGTTAAAAGTTAATTGGATCGTGACCTCTATTTCTTTCGTTTCCAAATATCGGTCAATGCTTTCAGGCTTAAAGGACTTTGTTGGGCTGCCAGCCTGTTTTCATCCTGAATTCTCTGATAGATTTCTTCGCGATGAATGCTGTATTTCTTGGGGGCCTGGATTCCCAACCGCACCTGTTTGCCTTTGATCTCCAATACCTGGATCTTGATATCATCTCCAATCGTGATACTTTCTCCCAACTTCCTTGTTAAGATGAGCATTTTCACCCTCCATGGTGAAGAAAGAACTTTGAAAACCGGGTATCTTCCTGCGATACCCTTCCATCCCGGATACGGTTATGTTCAGCCGGTCGGGATTATCGTAAAAAATCTACTAACGTTGGCTGAATCAATCTGGCAGAGGCATCTAACGCTGTTTTCTGCTTTAATTCCGCCTTATTCAAATCAACTGCTCCTTTAGCCAGGTCCATGTCTTCCAATTTGGATAACTCTTCCCTTTTGAAATCGATGTCTTTTTGGATCCTTTCTTCACTTGATTCCAGTTCATTAAAAGTGGATCCAATCTGGCTGCGAATCTTCAATACCTGGTTAATTGACTTGTCGATATCTCCTATGCTTTTCATGACCGACAACTGATCGTCATCGTCAAGGGCCTCGGAGAGCCTGTTCAGCATGTCAAAGATGTCTACAGTGTCTTCATTACCGGGTTCCTCTTTAAACAATTGCTTTGCATTTATGTTTAAAGCAACTTTGATACCATTATCGATAATTACTTCTTTACTTTGTTCGTTTCCTTTGTATTTAACAAATTCATTGCCATTGAATTGAAATTCCAGTCCCTCCTGGAAAAAAGGATGCCCGCTTGCCTTGAATTCCAGATCGATTTTATTACTGGCCTTTCCCTCCGGATTGAATATCTCTGTACTTCGATTGAGTACCTTGGGTTGTGACCAGGTTTTTCCGTCATCATCGCTGATAATGACCTGGGCCACCCCGAAGGTACCGCCTTTGATAATCCTGACCAGGTATTCATCCTTGGAATAGCCATTGAAAAATGCTTCAAATTCTGCCGGATCTAGCTGAACTTCCGAATAACCGGTGGTATCCATGCCACCTTCGTTTTCTGATGAGCTGGTTCCAGGGGCGCCAATAATCTCAAACTTCAGTCTTTCAAAGAATCCGGTGGTATCTTCCCCAAACTTCACATTGATTCCTTTCTCGGGATCCAGGTAAACAGCATCATCTATCCCGATTGAGGCTGAAATTTTTGCTTTGAAGCCGATGGGTGAGTGTGGGTCCTCCACAAACTCTCCTTCTTCAATCGCCGCTTCATTGATTTTTTCAATGATCTGCTTTAACGATTCCGTCCCGTTGAGAACGATACTAATCTTCTTTCCGGTTACTTCTTCCTTTGTTAAATCATCAGCTTCCAGCGTTAAAGAAGGATCGGTTTCGGCAACGACTTCACTGCTTGCCTCGTCCGCTTTCAGTGTTTCGTCACCCAGTTCATTGAGCTGGCTGATTTTGTCTTCCGCCTGATACTCGGGAGACTCGTTTAAATGGATGGTAAAAATCCCCGGTTTGATTCCGGTTAACGGCTCACCCTGGTTAATAGGTATGATTTTTTCTGCGCTTTTTATGCGGGTGCCGTAAAACTTAACCGTGGGATCTATAATGCTCTCGCGTGTTTCCAGGGGCTTGGTAAAAGTTTTGGTTCCTGAAAACAGGTATAATTTGCCCTCTTTTTTATTCCCCAGGTCAATCAGGTCCTTGGTTATCAGACGAATCTCATTGGCGATCGTACTCCGGTTTTCCTTGGTCGCTGAACCGTTTGATCCCTCCAGGGCCAGATCCTTGACATGTCTCAGGGTTTCAGCCATCTGCGAAATGGTGCCTTCGTTGGAGTTCAACCAGACCTTGTCCGCACTGATATTCTTCTCCAGCGTTTTGGAGTGGTTGATGGATGTCCTGAAGCCCTGAACCTTGGCAGCACCCACCGGATCGTCAGAAGGCTTGTTCAATACCTTCCCGTTGGATATGCCCACCATAAGCTCCTGCAGTTCCTCGGAATTGGTATTCAAATTCTTTTGGACCGCATTGTGTTTTGTCAGCTCAGTAACTCGCATGTTGAATCACTTAAGATCTAAGGTTCAGGGAATTTTCCTTGATTACATATTGACCAGAGTCTGTGTCATCTGATCCACAGTACCCATGAATTTTGCAGACGATTCGTAGGCACGTTGGTACTTCACCATCTTGGTCATCTCCTCATCCAGATTGACTGAAGAGACAGAGTCCCGAAGGGCTTCATACTGGTCCAGCATTTGTGTATGAGCTTTCAATCCACGTTGGGCATCCTGTACTCTCAATCCGATGTCGGTAATCTGAGAGTTATAAAACTCATCAAAGGAGATGGTTTCATCATTCATTGTTGACTGTAGCTGGAGATCCGCAATCTGGAGTGCTATGGAGTTGTCACCAGGAATCAGGTCTGTTCCGGCAACTATCTTCATTTCATCCTCCACCAACTCCTGTGACACTCTGACATCACCTGCCCCCAGGTTGAAATGGAAGAAACAATTGATTCCCAATGCTGCCATCACATTTGATTCGTCTTTGCCGAAGATAAACCGTTTTCCCATTCCCGAGTTGATGGAGACGGATCCATCATCGTTAACCATGGCTTTGAGTTTATTGATATCCTTTAACACCTCTTGGCCTTCTTCGGTTGTGATATATCCGTCTGCAGCCTTGTTGATTTTCTCAACGATAGAGTCAATATTATCAACTCCGGCAATTACATTAACGGTTATCACCTCTTCGATTTCTTCCTTATCGTCGAGTATCTTGATTTCAAAATTCCCGGATTCGAGGTAGGGTAGCGGATTCATCCTGGCTTCTTCATCAAAACCATATGCCCCGGTAACATCCGTGTTAACCCCATTGATACCCGTTCCGCTTGTGTGCAGTTGGTTGACACGAAATGCCAGTTCGCGGACAAGTAGATCAAGATCCTCCTGGTATTGTTGGATGCTGTTATCCCTCTGGTTGATCATCTCCTTGATACTGCCGGTTTTTACCACGTCGGTGACATCTGTTTTGATTCCCGGCGGGTTGATCAATCCAAGACGAATATTGCCTTTTTCCTCGGCTACCAGATATGGAATCAGCTCATAGGCCTTCCGGCCATGTACGAGATGCTGTCCATTGGGAAGTTGAACCTCCAGCGTTCCTCTCGGGCCTTCAAACCAGCGTAGTTCAATTTTGCCGGATAATCTTTGCAGTAAAACCTCTCTCTGGTCCCTGGCGTCATTTGCCGGTAGTCCCTTGTTCTCAAGCTGTTCTACCTGCTTGTTGAGAATGGCAATCTCGCGGGTGATCTGGTTGATATCCAGCATTTCGGCCTGAATTCTGCCGTTCAATGTATCGTTGAAATCGTTGAGTCGCTTGTGAAAGGATCTGAAGTCCTCTGCAAGTTTTTCGCCTTTGGTAAGCAGGGTTTTTCGATGTGTGCCGCTTTCCGGTTCGGTGGCAACCGAGCTCCAGGCACCCCAAAACTCATCCATCGATCCCCTGAGGCGGGTTCCTTCCAGATCGGTGTAGATAACTTCAGCTTCGGTGAGAATCTTCTCTTTGGTTTCCCAAGAGCCTACGTTTGTCTGTTCGTCAACTACTTTCTGTTTGGTAAAACCATCCTGAATCCGACGGACACTTTGAATATCAACACCGGTCCCCTTACCGTCACTCATCGGTCTGGAAGCGACCTGTGTGAGATCCTGACGGGAAAAGCCTTCGGTATCCACATTGGCAATATTGTGCCCTGTGGTGGACTGACCCATTTGGGCTGCCGACAATGCCTTTTTTCCGATTTCGAAATTACCAAACAATGACATGGCGGTTTATGATTCTATAACCAGCGATCCGGTATTAGAAATGATGAATACGTTAATTAACAATCAGGTTGCTTCGGGCCGTCTTAGTTAAATCCCAACCGACAATACTCGAAACAAGGCTATATCTCCCTGGATCAGATTGATCGTCTGACCAGGTAGTTACCTTTGGATTTTGTAACCTCACCTTTACCTGAATAGGTCGAAACCCGACTTAATGTTTTGTCAATTGCCCCCTGCACCTCATTGAAGCAGGAAATTCTGGCGACAGCGATCTCTGCGTTTTTTCTGCCTTCCGGTTTAATTTTGGTAATGATATCAAGTAGTTTGTTTCTCAGGTCCAGCAACTGCTCCTGCTGGTCGTCATCGCTTCGGGCGATGATCTCTCGAAGGGAGATGTTTTCATCCAAACCGTTTTTACTACGGTAAGAACCAATCAGTTGCAGGCGATTCTGTTCCAGTTCATTGATCCTTTTCACGGCAAAATCGCGCACCGATTGAACTTCACCCAGTTCGATCAAACTACAGGAAGCCGGTAATTGACCCTCATTGATCAAAGCTTCCAGAAGGACACTGTGCATTTCAAGTTGGGACTCAAGATTATTGACAAGACTCCCCACAATCATTCTCGAAACATTTTCGGATTGGTAACCCAATGTGATCTCCTGATGTTAATTATCATCCCGGATTGCGGATCATGAAATCATTCCGCACCGGGATCAGGATATATCATCGATCAATGAATCCTTGAGCAGACTATCCGCCAGTTTTTCATTGTCGACCTGGTACTGACCTTTCTTGATTTTTTCCCTCAGTTCCTCAATCTTTTTTAGATCCATGTCGGGTTCAGCTTCTATTTTTGATTGAAGCTTTTTGATCGAAAACTCTTCAGTTGACGATTTCTTCAAGATGTCCGCTCTTTTTGCCTCTAGTTTGGCGGCGGCTTCATCTTTCCCCTTTTGAATACCTTTATCCTGAACCGGAACTTTTGGTATTTGACTTTCGACTTTCATATTAACCTCCAAGATTAATATCTCATCACAAACAAGGAAATTTTTTCACTTTCCTTATCGGTTTGCTTGAGCAAAACTTGAGCTCCTCGGCAAAAAAATCCTTTATCCTGAGTTCAGGATTTTCCTGATAACCAGTTCTCTGAGCTTCAAGTCCGGCGATTTTTCTGATTTAAAGTTAATACCTTTAAGTGCAAGGTTACTATCAGTGAATGAACAAGAGAGTGTTTGCACTTCTCTCTTAACCACTTTATCGGTATTCAGGATCAAAACTTTAATGTTTTTTAGTCTGTTCATAGATTAAATTGCTAAGCCCCATAGACCTGCTCCTGGTGATGAGCCTGGCATAGTTTTCATCCAGCATATCCTGGAAGATCTCCTCTCCCCTGCCCCCGGATAAAAGATTGTCTTTCTCTGTTGTATTGCGCATTACCTGTAACATTTTGTGGACAAAAATCTCTTCAAAACCATCACAAGCTTCTCTGAGACTCTTATTGTACTGATCTTTTTCCGTCAGTTCCGCTTTGGGAGTGTTATCCATTCGGTTGCGCAGTCTGGATTGATTAAGCTGAAAAGTTGCCGGATCGCTGTCTAGTTTCATATTTAAGACTTTACTAAAATTATTTGATAACCAGCTCTGCCTGCAGGGCTCCTGCAGATTTGATTGTTTTCAGAACTTCCAGCAGATCGGCATTTGAGATTCCGATCTTGTTCAGACCGTCAACCACCTCTTTAATATCAACGCCGCCCTTAAACAGGATAACCCCGCTTTCTTCCGTGACAGATGTCTGGGCAATCTCCGGTATTGCCTGACCAGCCTGTCCTGCCTGGCCCGGGGCAGCGGGAAGAGCAACCGGAGTGTCATCCCCGATCTTGATGTTCAGATTGCCAAAGGAAATCGCAATGGGAAGAATCCTGACATGGGTTCCCATAACAATAGTGCCGGTTCTTTCGTCCAGAACTACTTTGGCGATGGTGTCCGGTTCAATCTCCAGGTTTTCCACCCGGGAGATCAACTCCACAGTTTGTCCCAGGTAACTGGCAGGAACGGAAATTTCGACAGTCCCGGCATCAACCGATCTGGCTGATCCGTCACCAAGCGCTTTATTAATTGCTTTTGAAAGCCTGAATGCCGTGGTGAAATCCGCCTCTTTCAAATTGAGAAAAAGCCGGGTTCTGGAATTAAGATCGATATTGATTTCCCTTTCGACCAGGGCTCCGCCGATAACATAACCGACTGTGGGAACGATGCTTCTTTTTTGATCGAACTGGTAACTCTCGGCTCCAAGTCGCGCTCTTTCAGCCGGTAATTCGACTCCCATAGGGATTCCGACGACAGGTCCCTGTGCTACTGCAAAAACTTCCCGGTTGTGAGCCCGCAGGGGAGTAACAAACAAGGTGCCACCCCTGAGTGAAATAGCATCGCCGACAGTACTAATGGTGACATCAAGCTTCTGCCCCTGTTTAGCAAATGGAGGCAGGGTAGCAGTCACCATGACACCGGCAATGCTTCTACCTTTGATCTCATTCGGCGTAATTGAAATAGCCATTCTTTCCAGAGCATTGCGAAGCGGTTTACGTGACATTAACGAGTCGGTGGTATCGCCGGTTCCATTCAGACCGACAACAATCCCAAATCCGGTAAGCTGGTTGTCCCGCATTCCCCTGATACCGGCCAGATCCTTTACTCTAACCGCATATGAGGAGCCGGAAAGCAAGGTGAAAACGACTAATCCGCATAAAATTCTTGAGATCTGCAAACGTTTCATAGGTGTTGATTCGCTGGATTGTATGGTTAAATACACTCGTATCTAATAAAACAAATGCATTTGCCATACCTTTCAGATGTGAATTCTCAGGAATGCGAAAGATCTTTATAAGAAGGGACGGACTGAAGGCACAAAAAAAGGGACGGGGTTCGGTCCCTTTTCGAAAATTGGTTAAGTCAGTTGGTGTTTACCGGTTGATTCCCGCCACTGGGGGTAGCGACATGGCTGATCCTGTCCAGGAGTCCTGCTTTTTGTTGTCCGATGATTGGGGCGAGGTTGTTCAGGTTTTTGGCGAGCATCTGTCGTTTAATCTTCGGCTCGAACCTGGCAAGTTTAACTGCCGTAACCTCGTTGGCTTCGTTGACATCTGCCGGTCTGATAATCCCTTTGATGGTTGTCACATATCGCACCGTGTTTTGCTGTCGATAATCCACCTTTTCTCCCACAATCACCATGTTTCCGTTGGGTAGAACGGATTGAACGTAAGCGGAGATCTGGCGCAGGGAGGAGAGCACTTCATTCTGTTCCTTTTCTGCTTCAGTCATCCCCGTGATCGCGTCAAGTGCCTGGCTGATTTGTGCTGCCTCTTCCTCTCCCGCAGCAGCCACTTCAGGAATAATTGGCTGGGCTGGTTCCTTGGCTTTGGGAACAGAGATGACATCCTGGATATTGATAATCTTGACCAGGTCTCCTTTGAAACGGGCCCTGTGATCACGAAGCAGGTTACCCCAGGAAGCCTCATCCCTCCACAAGGAACCTTCATAACGTCCCTGGCTGGCAGGAACGGAGCTTCGGGCACGATAGCTTTCCCGTCTGATGGAATCGTAGTTATCCATCTTGTTTTGTTCGACGGCAGGTTGAGGGGCTGGAATATCAACCGATCCACTGCTACAGGCTGTGATACAGAGTAGACTTGCCAACAGTACTGTGAGTTTTCTCATTTTGTGCTTTGTTCCTAATCGGTTTGGAGTGATATTGATGAGTTCACTTCGGTTTCGACAGGTCCGGGCAGTTCATTGTCAAAGAGCTACTCCGACGCTGTTTTCATCGATCACCACGGCATATATGGTCTTTTTGCCGGTTAAGGGTCTGACCGGGATGACGTCTCCTTTTTTGCCTTCTTTCAACGCTTTAACGATATTGGTGAGAAAGAGATTTTTTGTTTTATAAATCAGTTTTATGGGAGCACCTTTCTTAATCAGGACCGGTTTTTCCACCAGGTTCTTCTTAAGGGATTCGTTTTCCAGAATGTCGCGTTTGGCCTGCTTACCGACCAGGATATCCGATTCAGCCGCGTAACCGACTCGCTCGCCGGAAATATTCTTGGTTATGGTGGTCAGGTCCGCTTTGGCAATCTTTTCGCCTTTTCTGATTTTGCCTTTGGCTACAAATACCTCATCGAAAACCTCTACCTTGGCTCTCACATAAACCTTTTTGATTTCTTCCCGGTTGGTTAAAAGAGACAGGGACCAGGTGGAATAACCGCCGATCCTGACTTTGTTGCCGATGCGTTTCATCTCATAGGAAATCTTACCCTTGGGCAGATAAATGTCCTTTAGTTTGGTCTTAACGGTGATTTTGACCTGATCGTAACCCTCGTATTGACTGCGGATTTCTTTGTCTGCCAGTTCATACAACTGCTCCTTGGTAACCTTGATAGATGCCCTGCTGACCATTGGTTTGGAAGGCAGATTCAATTTGAACTCCCGTTTCGAGCCAAAGTTGTTGATTTTTCTCCTGATCATACCATGGGAGACCAGCAATGAGTGTCCCGGCAGAGGTGATTTTCCGACTTGTAATCTGGCCAGTTTTTGAATGGTCTCTATATCAAAACCGTCCAGCTCAGCAATATCACCCAGGGTATAATACTCATCGTAGACGATTGACTCCGGCAGCACTCTGATTTCGATATCATTGATTCCCGCTGTCGCCCGGGCCGTTATCAACATCAGAAAACAGCAGATGAACCCCAAAGAGAATTTGAACCTGGTTACCATATTCCCTCTTTACCTGAGTATATTAACTGCTGTCTGCAGCATATTGTCCGAAGTTTGAATTGATTTGGAATTTACTTCGTAGGCCCTCTGGGCGACGATCATGTTTACCATCTCATCCACCACACTCACATTCGATTTCTCCAGAAACTGTTGACTAAGCATCCCCAGACCATCGGACCCCGGTTCTGCAACAACTTCACCCCCGGAAGCACCGGTGGCCATGTACAGGTTTTTGCCGATTGGATTCAACCCGGCCGGGTTAATGAATTTGGCCAGTTGAATATTACCAATCCTGTTGGGAGTTGGATCGTCACCGATCAGCACCTGAACCTGTCCCTGTTGTCCGATGATGATTTTGGTAGCCTCGGGAGGAATGATAATCTCGGGTTCGATAGGGTATCCATCTGAGCTGACTATTCGTCCGTCCGCGTCTCTCTGCCAGGCTCCATCCCTGGAAAATGCAATAGTTCCGTTAGGTCTCAGTACTCTGAAAAACCCATCACCATCAATACTGATATCCAGGTCGTTTCCGGTGTGCATCAGGTTTCCCTGGGTAAAAATCTTCTGGGTTCCGGCCAGTTTCACACCATGTCCTTTGTGAAGACCGGTGGGTGATATGGTATTGGACGAGGTGTTTGAACCCGGCATAATTTCATTGGAGTAGAGCAGATCCTGGAAGTTGTTCCGGGTCTGTTTGAATCCGTTGGTATTGACGTTAGCAAGGTTGTTGGCGATAGTGTCAATCTGTGACTGTTGCCCTTTCATCCCTGTGGCTGAGGTAAATAACGATGTCATCATAATGGCAGACTCCTGATAAGGTTATTATACTCTTGCAATGGAGACAGATTTTTCGTCCAGTTCATCCATGGATCGTATTGTCTTTTGCGAGGCTTCGTAACTCCTGTTTACAGCAATCATCTTGACCATTTCCTGAACGGAATCCACGTTCGAACCTTCAACGACTCCCTGCAGGATTACTGGTCTGTCGATATCAATTGGATTTTGTTTGTCGCTGGAAGGTACCCAGTAAGAGTTTCCCAGTTTGGTCAGACGGGAAGGATTTTCAAAGTTAACGATTTTCAGAAAATCAACTTCCTGTTTGTCTACAATAACAGCTCCATCCTGTCCGAATGAAACTTCGTTACCGGTGAGTTTGATGGGGCCGTTTTTGCCTAGTATCCTGTGGCCGGCATTGGTGATTAAAAATCCGTCACTGTCCTTCAAAAATTGTCCGTTCCGGGTATACCTGGCTCCAAATGGGGTGTCGACAACAAAAAATCCCTCGGATTTGATGGCCAGATCGAGTGTATTGTCGGTTTGTTTGAAACTGCCCTGCTTCATTGATGGAGAAACATGATCGGGTTTTACAAACGAAGTTCCGCCTCTGCTGAAGGGAGAGATAAAATCTTCGTGGGTAAACATCTCCTCTTCAGATTCAAGATCCTGACCTACATATGTGTTATAGTGCTCTCTGAACAGAACAGAGTCTGACTTGTAACCGGCAGTATTTACATTAGCCAGGTTGTTGGAAACGGCTTCCATCTGACGTTGTTGACCTTTCATGGCTGAAAGCAGGGAATAGATTGAATCCATAACTATCCTCGGAGGGGATTTTGCACTCTACTGTGTTCTCTAAAATATTGTAATTTAAGCATTTATCTTTATTCTTGATTCGGGTCCGAAAAGGGTTAATCACAATAAATGCAGGGGTTATGCCAGCAAGGATTTTCCGGATGGTCGAGGAAACCGGCCATTTTCAGGTTACTTTAACCATTCAAAAGGTATGCAATGACGACTGCCGGGAAGATTTGTATCAACACTTCAAAGATTCGACCTTAACATTTGCGGAACACAACTTCCGTCACGATTCCATCAGAATTGATTCCTGACACCAACCAATAGCCCGGTCTTGAAGTTTCCCAACGATTTTTGAACTCCTGATATATATATTCTCCATAAACATTTTGATGTATCCGGGGGATGACAAATCAGCCGTGTTTATCTAAATTTAATAAGTAAAGTGTAACGGTTCGGAAAGGGGATTCCCGGATGATTCAAAGGCGCCGTCCAAATGATTGATACCACCTGCATGATTATCCGGATCGAGTTCCACAATAGCTGATCACCGGTCCGTTATAATAAGGAATTCAGAACGGTTACACGATTAATTAACCCGAAATGCGGACAGACCGCTATCAACCCATATCGGATAATCTCCATGGAGAGCAAGATCATTCAAAACAGGGAACGACTGCTGGAGATCTCCCTCAGGAAATCTAAACTACTGCAGAGTATTATCGACCAGATTGAACATATTCAAGCCAATGATGTGTTTATCGAAGAAATTGAAGAGGCTTACCTTGAGTTATATGATGCAGAGTCGGAACTGATTCTTGAAGAGGAAAAAACAGTGGATTGCCCTGAATGCGGATATACTTGCAGCCAGATTCACTCTTTCTGCATGGCCTGCGGAGCAAAACTTTCGGAGCAGTATCATATCTAAGGCACTTGTGATTCCGGACTCACTCGAATAAGAGGAGCCCGGAAGCGTTTATTGGCCGATTATAGCGAGTTATTTTTCCTTTATCTCCAGCACATTGTTTTCCGTTGACCGCAAAGTAAAACTGCCGGTCATATCGGGAGATTTAAGCAGAATCTTGGAAAAAGGTTTGATCACCATCCTGCTGAAGGCGTTTTTCAGGGGGCGAGCACCATATTTCTCATCAAATCCGGCTTTGATGATTTTCTGCTTGAGCGCTGAGTCCAGCTCCAGAATGATATTCTTGGAGGAAAGCTTCCGGTTCATCAGCTCAAGCTCTCTCTCCACGATGGCTACCACGACCTCATCACTTAGATGATCAAAATATAAGATTTCATCCAGACGACCAATCAGTTCCGGTTTGAGGTAACCCTCATGATGTTTCAGGTTGGAGGTACAGAAGAGCACCGTATTTTTAAAGTTAACCGTCCTCCCATGGGTATCGGTTAACCGCCCGTCATCCAAAATCTGAAGCATGATGTCACTGAAATCGATGTGGGCCTTTTCAATTTCATCAAAGAGAATCACACTATAGGGATTGTGTCTGACTGCCTCTGTCAGGATACCTCCTTTGTCATAACCTACGTATCCGGGAGGAGCCCCGATCAGTTTCGCTACCGAGTGTTGCTCACTGTATTCACTAAGGTCGATGCGGATCAGGTGACGTTCGTCACCAAACAGAAATTGGGAAAGAGCCTTGGCAGTTTCTGTTTTTCCAACTCCAGAGGGGCCCATCAGCAGAAAGCTTCCCAACGGTCGGGTTTGATCCGATAAGCCTGCATGGGCAGCAATCAATGTATCGGAAATCTCGGCAAGTGCCTTATTCTGTCCAAGCACCCGCGATGTCAGGTAAGATTCCAGATCCAACAGGTTTTCCTGTTTTGTTCTCAGGATTCTTTCCACCGGTACGCCAGTGGATCGTGCTATGACTTCTCCGATATTACGGCGGTTCAGTTTCCAGGAAACATCATATTGGGCAAGCTCATTCTCCAGATTGGGAATATCTCCGTATTTAACACGGGATGCGGCCTCAAAATCCCCTTCTGTTTCTGCTTTTTGGAGCTGAAACTGTGCTTTTTCCAATTGCTGCTTGAGTTGGGAAACCCTTTTCAGATCTAAAACCTTTTTCTCCCATTTGCTCTTTTTCTCATTGAACTGTTTTTCAAGCTGACGGATTTCATCGATTAGCGATTTATCACCGGGATTGGCTTTGGCCAGGATTTTCTTGCTCCTGATGGATGCATCAAGCTCTTCCAGTTCCGGGGGAAGTGAATCGGCACTCAGTTTCAATCCTGCGGCGGCTTCATCAATGATATCAATGGCTTTGTCCGGTAAAAATCGATCGGAAATAAACTGGTCAGATAGATAGGAGGCGGCCACGATGGCCTCTTCAGTGATATCGATACCATGATGAATCTCCAGTTTTTCCTTCAAGCCAAGTAAAATCTGGATAGTATCATCCTTGGTAGGCTCCGCTACCTGGACCTGGTGAAATCTCCTCTCCAGAGCAGAGTCCGATTCGATATATTTTTTGTATTCCTCCTGGGTGGTTGCGCCGATACAATTAAGTTCCCCCCTTGCCAGAGCAGGTTTAAGCAGGTTGGCAGCATCCATTGCTCCTTCCGTTTTTCCGGCACCGATCAGGAGGTGAATCTCATCGATAAAGACGATGGCTTCCCGACCTTTTTTCTTGATAAATCGAATAAGCTGATTCATACGTTCTTCAAACTCACCCCGGAATTTGGTTCCGGCCATCAGCGAGCCTATGTTAAGAGCATAGATGGTTTTACCCAGGATAATATCAGGGACCTGGTTTTTCTGAATCAATCCCGCCAATCCCTCCACAATGGCTGTTTTTCCGACACCCGGGGAACCGACCAGAACAGGATTGTTTTTAGTTCTTCTGCAAAGGATCTCCTGAACCCGCCTGATTTCCATGGCTCGCCCGATAACCGGATCCAGTTTCCCCTGATCGGCTAACTCGTTTAGATTCTCCAGAAACTCCGGCGTATCGTCTTCTGTTTCTTCAGGTGCTTCAAATGAGAGTTGAGGAAAGAATTTCTTGAGGTGCCGCAGTAAATCAGCTTCCGTGACGGCCTCTCTGCCAGCCTGGATAGCATCCGAAGAAGCCAGGGTAAACCACTCCGAAAGCTTGGGGGACGGCCTGATATCAGCCAAAGAAACTTTATCCAGAACGGGAACTTGTTCCAATAGGCCCTTGACAAGCTTGAGATCACTTTTGAGGTGTTTTGACGCTATAGTTGAAGGGTTTTTGATCAATCCCCAGAGAAGGTGGAATTCCGTTAACTCACTATTTTTTCTTTTCAAAGCTTCAGCCTGTGCCAGCTCTATTGATGCAAGAACAGTTGAATCAAAGTTGTTCATGGCAATCTCCTGTTTCTATTACGATATATGTATAGGTATTTCTATTAAATGACCGGGGCCCATTGTCCGTTATTGATCACCTTTTATGGTATGTCACATTGTAGGATTTCGGCCGGGAAATCTTAAATGGAACCATCGCATATCACCTTTGTTTAACCTGTCGCGCATCTTTTTCAATTATTTGAGTTGGCTGACAATCCTCCTTGTAAATCGATTGGCCATACAACAGCTTATGGTTAAACAGGATGATCTGTGAAGATGAAAACAACATGTTTAAAAGGGCAATGGCCCGGAATTGACTTTACCTGATCCTTGTTAAAATTATTGACTATTTGGGATAGACAAGGTTAAAAATACGATTTACTTAATGTTTAGAACTTATTTGACTACTGCAAATACAAGGCCACGATTATTTACTTTGTAATTTCAATTCATTAACATTTCACATCGGCCAGATTGACCTTTCTCTTCGAAGACTCTCCGGGATGGAATGATTACATACGAACATTGATCGATAGATGTAAAAACCAACTGCAGGTGTTGAATGAGTCCTTTGTTTTAACTAGATGAGTTTTGTCTAAAAACCAATATTAAATTAAGCTGTTAAGGATTTTAAAATGAATAGAGACAAGGAAAAATTGGTTCGATTTATAGATCAGAAATGGAATTCATCGATAATTCCTCAACTTTCCGAATATATTAAAATTCCCAATAAATCGCCTGCCTTTGATGAGAACTGGGTAGAAAACGGTTATATCGAAAGTGCTGTAAAGCTTGTGGAAGCCTGGTGTTTAAGTCAGGAAGTCAAAGGGATGTCTGTTTCAATTGAAAGAATTGAAAACAGGACACCGCTTTTATTTATAGAGATAGCCGGAAGCGGAGGTAAATCCGATGAAACCGTATTATTGTATGGACATTTGGATAAACAGCCTGAAATGACCGGGTGGGATGATAACAAGGGGCCTTGGACACCTGTATTGGAAGGCGACAGACTCTATGGTCGGGGAGCAGTAGATGATGGATATGCAGTTTTTTCTATTATTACTGCCATCAAATCACTGCAGGAACAAAACATCCCGCATGCCAGATGCATCGTCATCATTGAATCCAGTGAAGAGGGTGGCAAGGACGATTTGACCTACTACATAGATGCTTTGCAGGAAAGAATCGGAAATCCTAAACTGGTGGTCTGTCTGGATGCCGGTTGTGGAAACTATGATCAACTCTGGATAACAACCTCCCTGAGAGGGTCGGTAGTCGGAGATCTTGAGGTTGAAATACTGCAGGAAGGTGTGCACTCAGGTAATGCAGGTGGTGTTGTAGCTTCCAGTTTTCGAGTAATGCGCATTCTGCTGGATCGCCTGGAGAGTGCGGGAACAGGTGAAATTCAGCTAAATGCCGTGCAAACACCCATGCCTGATATAAGGAAGGAACAGGCAAAAAAAGTGGCGGATGTACTGGGCAGTCAATTCATCGATTCCTATCCCTTGGTTCCCGGGGCTGAACCGGTGGTAAATGATCCGTATGAGCTGATTGTCAATCGAACCTGGAGAAGCAGTCTCTCTTATATCGGAGCGGGTGGCATCCCTGCTTCGAATCAGGCAGGAAATGTTTTAAGACCCAAAACATCGCTAAGGTTGTCTTTGAGAATTCCTCCCACTGCCGATTCATCCGTCACAGCCGATGAACTGAAAAAGTTACTGGAAGAGAATCCTCCCTATAACGCCAGGGTAACCTATAACTTGCTCGGTAAAACCGACGGCTGGAATGCTCCCGACCATCCACAATGGCTGGAGCAGGGATTTGACACGGCTTCAAGATCATACTTTGAAAAAGAGCCACTGTTCATGGGAGAGGGGGGATCTATTCCATTCATGAACCTGTTGGTAAATAAATATCCGGATGCGAAGTTCATGGTCAGTGGTGTTTTGGGGCCTAATGCCAACGCTCACGGTCCCAACGAATTTTTACACCTGCCGACCGTAAAAAAACTCACTTGTTGTGTTGCGGACATTTTGGCAGCTTATTCGATAAGCTGACCTGTTATTCCTAATTGAATGTCAATCAAATTGGTGGTCTTTATAGAACTTGTTATCTGATAAATGATGAAGTAAGATCGTCACTAGATAATTGAGAGGCCTGAAAAACTATTCCCATCGAAAGCGGTCCCGGTCCGACATGTACAGAATTTTAATTGCAGACGATAACGAAAGTATTCACAGGGATTTCGACAAGATACTTTCGGCCAAAGTGGAAGAAAACAAGGAGATGAGAGATCTGGAAAGGCAGTTATTCTCCGAAGACATTCATAAGGAGCGTTACCAGGTTCATCTCACCAAAGATTTTGTACTGGATCATGCCTACCAGGGAGACGAGGCACTGAAAATGGTGCGTAGCGCAGCAGTAGAGGGGAAGCCTTACTCTCTGATATTTATGGATATCAGAATGCCACCGGGGTATAACGGCATCGATACGGTTGCTAAGATTTGGAAGGAGTTCACCGATATCGAAGTCGTGCTTTGCACTGCACACTCCGACTATTCGCTCGAAGAGATCGTTTCGGAACTTGGCATGACGGATCAGTTGATGTTCATCCGCAAACCATTTGACAGTGTTATGGTGATTCAGATGGCCCTTGCGCTGACAAAAAAGTGGGCACTCAATCAAAATACCAAACAGTATATAGATAAATTGGAGGCGACCAACAGAGAGTTAGCCAAGGCCAAGGAGGAAGCTGAAGCCGCAAATGAGGCCAAATCCGATTTTCTGGCCAATATGTCCCATGAATTGAGAACTCCAATGAATGGGGTTTTGGGAATGGCGGAGATTGTTTTGCAGTCGGATTTAAATCCGAAACAGCGGGACAGTATCGAAACCATCTTCAATTCGGGCAAAGCACTGCTAAAAATCCTGAATGATATCCTGGACCTGTCAAAGATTGAAGCTGACAAATTTGTTATTGAAGAGATCGATTTCCATCTCAGCGATTTAATAAGACAGATCGTTAGCCTCTTTTCAGTCACTGCTAATTCCAAAGGGTTGGAACTCAAATCCGAGATCGGGGAGGATGTGGAGAACGCCTTGAAAGGTGATTCAAACCGTTTGAACCAAATCCTATCCAACCTTTTGGCTAACGCACTGAAATTCTCAAGGGAGGGTGAGGTTTTTCTGGTTGTCAAAAAAATCGAGGAAGGCAAGCAGGAAGTCAGGTTGCGCTTTGAGATCAAAGACCAGGGAATCGGTATTCCGGAGGAATCCATCGGGAAGATATTCCAGGCTTTCACACAGGTTGATGCTTCCTCAACCCGACGATTCGGCGGAACAGGTCTGGGATTGCCGATTGTTAAACGCCTTGTTGAACTCATGGGAGGAAGCCATGGTGTCGAGAGTGAGGTGGAAGTTGGCAGCACCTTCTGGGTGGAGCTACCTTTTAAAAAACGGGAGGCTATTGAGATCTCCGAACTGTCCATCTACAGTGAATCGGAGAAGGAAAAGGTCGGAAAACCCTCCGAGGATGTCATGTTACTGGTCGTGGAAGATGATCGGGTCAACCAGGCAATTATGACAGGAATGCTTGAAAAGCTGGGGTACAATGTGGATATCACTTCAAACGGAATTGAAGCTCTTAATAGCCTGAAAAAAAGCAAATACGACTTGATCTTTATGGATTGCCTGATGTCTCAAATGGATGGTTTTGAAACCACCAGGATTATAAGAGAATTGGAAAAGAAGAATGAGACCAAGAACCCGATCCCCATAGTTGCCATAACTGCCAAGGCCATGAAGGATGACAGACAAAAATGCCTGGATGTGGGGATGAACGAATTTATTACTAAACCCATTCTCATGAAAGATCTCAAAGAAGCGCTGATCAAATTCAACCTGTAGGAATTATAAACAAATCCCTTAAAGCAAACGACGGCCTTCAACACCTTCAACTCGCTTCTACTTTTCAGAATCCCGATATTGAAGTAATCCCTACCTATCCAGGACGTGTTTATCCAAAACGAAGCAGGTAAATGAACCTTTAAACACCTCCAAATCCTCCTTTTTGACGCTGACTTCCACCATCCGCTTTTTGTTCTTTATCTCCCGGACGGTGGCTTCTGCAATCAGTACATCCCCTGTCCGAACCGGGGATTTGAATATAACGTCGGAAGATCCTAAAACGACATTGGGGTCATTAACGGCTATCATCGCTGCATAATCAGCCAATCCAAAGACAAAACCACCATGAACCAGACCTTTCGTGTCAACAGTCATCTCCGGAATGGTCTCCAGTCGAACCCGGCTGTATCCGTCCTTGACATGTTCGGGGGTTCCGCAAAATCGTTGGTTTATATCCTTATGTGTGTTGATCGATTCTGTCATTTCGCCTTCCTAAAACAGGTTATTAACTATCGGAATATTTATCGGGAATCACCGATGATAAGCTTTGGCGGGATTCAGGAGTTCGACTTGATGGCATCGACAATTTTCTTGGCGGTGAGTTTCAGCCCTTTCTCCCGGTCATCGTTATTTTCGGAGAGCAGCTTTTTGAAGTATTTTGATTCCAGCTCATTCCTGCTTCGGAAATATCGCCATCCCAGCTTGAATACGTTACGAAGTCGCTTTTCCAGAAGCAGGGAAGAGAGCCTTGGATTCCCGATGGATTGAAGCAAGGACTTTACTTCGGCCATTAGTACCTGCTTCACACCCTTTTTTAGCTCCACATCCAGGATTGTAAAGTCTTGTTGATCCAAATACCACTCACCGATTTCAAGAATCTCCACAATTTTACCGACTTTGTTATTGCTGTTAATCTCTTTATCTTTGAGCACCTGATCCAATTTGGCCGTAACAGGTTCCAGTAATTTGAGATATGGCAAACCGGTTACAGCACCGGTTCGGAACCCTTTTGGTTTGTCGACCTGGTTTTTGAAAAAGTTTTCGGCTGTTTCATAAGTGAAAAAGAGCCAGAATTTATACTCGGATTCCATCAGCCCACTGGGTTTCTCCTCGATAAAGCAAAGAAGCTTGGACTCTCTTCTGAGAAAAAGTTCCATCTGTTCCCAAGTGTCCACCAGTACATGCGGATTGAAAATTTTACCTATTCTCCCTGATTGTTGTATCAGCACCCACTCGGCTTCTCCAAAGTCCTTTCCCTTGGATTTGGAAAAGGCTTGTTTTAATGTCTCGAAGTAAGCCTCGATAATGGTTTGGAAAAAACTAACCTGCTGATCGGGAGAAATAGGTATCTTTTTGTCAGTCATGAGTAGGTCTGTTTAGATGCAGGAAAATGACACCTCTGACAATGTAATCAATCCATTGTAACATGAACGGAAATATTAACAACCGTTCAAAGCTCAATTTGTGTTAAATATTTTGTCGCTATCGACGGACTTGCCTTTGAGCCTCGTGCTCCGAGTAGATATCTATGGTCATCGCAAAGCGGTGATGATATGATATGAGTAATCATTATCAGTATCAAGCCAGGATTATCAGCGGGCCTGCCGGTTTCGCGTCTACTTTCCTGAACCCGGTATGTAATCCGGGTGGGTTCAGTTTTTTCAGTTGAAGGGTTTTCGAAATCAAAACAGATGTTGGGAGCCCGGTTCGGGATCTGAATCGAACACGTTTTATGCAGCCTTTACAAAGTAATCTGAGTGGCTGTAGGCTTTTGAGAAAATGTTAAAATGTAACAAAAACTGACTTCGAACAATCATGAGTTTTCTGCGCCAGCTAATTGGAAAATCCGTAACCAGTGGTCTTAATTTCAAGCCCGGAAAACCGGCTTCGAAAACTAACGGTCTCAACTGGCAGGGGTTGGTGGAAGAAAAAACTCCCAAGGTTGAAGACAGTCTTAAGAATGTAAACTATCTGCTCTCCAAGTTTCCGGAATCGCCTGCTTTCCTGGGAAGCAGGATCGCCTACCCCAAAAAAAAGAGACGGTTTTTTAGAAGAATCAAACGCCTTCCCAATATTTCCGGTCTGCGTGAAGAAGTTAATCGATTCGCTGAATCCAAGGAGGTTCTGGATCCCAGGACCAAAATCAATAAGCTTGTCAAGCGTCATTCCTTCTATGCAGATTTGAGAGCGATCAAGGGAATTCAAATTTATAATGATGCTTTGCAGAGTGGTCTGGATGAAAAAAAACTGGATGTCTTGGAGGATTCTTTGGTTGAGATCGGTGGTGCTGTTTATAACGGCGGTTTGAGCATTTTCAATGTCGGCTGGTTTATTAAGATATATGTGAGGTATCTGGAGTTGCTTAAAGACCGATATACCAATGAATACAACTCGATCAAGAACAGTGAATATCGGGAGGTAAGGGCCGCTTCCGAAAACCTGAACCGGGCAGTTCTGCAGACGACATCCATGCTATCGATTCGTGATAAACTGGGCGGTCTGACGATGTTGAATGCCAAATTGAAGGGATCGGTTTATATTACCAGTACCATCTCCAATGACGAGCTGAGATCAGCCTGTACGGCATCTCTGCGCAATGACTTAACGAAAACGGTTTCCGAAGGTAAAACAGCGAACTACGTGTTGTTGGTTGTGATGACTCTCGGTTTGCTTATTGCCCGCATCCCTGTTTTTAAAAAACTGGTTGCCGATCTCTTAAATAATATTCCCGATATTACCAAGGATCTGATTCTGCAGAAGAACATGATAGGTACGATGACTATTGTGACGGATTTTCAGATAGCCTTGTCCAGTGGAGATTCGGAGGAAAGCAAACTGGTCGCGGATAAACTGTACAACAGGTGCAAATCGGTCATCAGCCAGCATCTTGAATATTCCATCCTAACCAAACCCCACGAAGTTGATCCCTTTCTTAAAGCGGCCTGGATCGCCAAGGAGAGTAACGGATTGATCAGGGAATCGGAATATCGAACCCGGCTTGAAGAGGCGCTCCGTTTTCTTAAAATCATCACGAGTAATCAGGGTAAGGTAAAAGGGGCTTATGAACTGGCCCGGTCTCTGAATAATGATATCAATTTCATTATGGCAGAATATGGCTGGTCAACCTATTAATCGACCATGTTTCAAGAGATTGATTATCGCACCCTGATGTCTACCTGCCTGTCATTCCTCACTATTTTTTTACAATCTTCTGATGGTGGGTTTTTAAGGCTGAGATCTGATTCTGAAAAACTAAATTTTGAAAAACCAAAATCTACAACTGAACCTTATTTATCTTGATAATCATCTCCTCGTGGCTAACAAGCCGGCCGGTCTCCTGGTTCAAGGCGATATGACCGGAGATCCGACTTTGCTGGATGTCGCCAAGCGTTTTCTCAAGAAAAAATACAATAAGCCGGGAAACGTCTATCTGGGCCTGGTGCATCGACTGGACAGACCCGTTTCGGGAGTCGTTGTTTTTGCCCGAACCTCAAAAGCAGCATCCAGGCTCTCCGAACAATTTCGTAACAAAAAAATAAAAAAAGCGTATAAGGCATTGGTCAGGGGCAAAATTGCAGCTTCCGGCACCTTGGTCAATCGTATAGAAAAACAGGGAAGGGTAAGCCGTATCGTTACAGGGGAAAGAGGGAAGATAGCAGAGCTCTCATTCGAGAGATTACGATATGAAAACGGACTATCCGAAGTTGGGATTGATTTGAAGACCGGCAGGCATCATCAGATACGGGTTCAATTTGCTGCTGTTGGATTTCCGATCATAGGTGATTTGAAGTATGGATCCGATGACAGATTTTCTGAAAGGGGCATCGCCCTGCATGCGGACTCTGTCACTATTTCTCATCCCATCAGTAAAAAGGAGATGCAATTTACGGCTGATCTTCCTCCAGTTTGGTACCTTAGTTTATAAAAATCAAAAAGTTGAGGTCCGGTTTTGAAAGGTTCACGTTCAATGTCAATCCGTGATCAAAGATTAGAAACGACAGCTTACAACCGTAACAAATCCTTAAAAAAACAGTTGTAAAGACAATTGAACTTTGATAATTAACAGGTATTCATCTGGAAAAAGAACAGCAGGGCGACGAGAAATCATAAGGATTGTGGAATCATAGTCATATCACCTGATTTGGATTTATGCGTCTCCATTCAGCATTTCTTTCGAATCTCGGCTGGAGATCTGCTGAGCCAGATATTCGGATACGACGGAATCAAAACCTTCAAAATTCGCTGGAAAGAGCCCGTGCAAACTCATTCGTAGACAAAACCAACGTCTGTTAAGAGGGATACTATGTCGAAAGAAGTAATTGTTGAAAAGAAGGAAGTCACTTTTTACGAGATTATTAAGGTCGGACCAAATACGGAAGGTTTTTCAGATAAGAAGCGAAAAGATGCTCTCAAAAGCAGCTATGGTCCCTATATCAATATTTTCGACGGCCCTTCGGTTGAGTCGGAGAATTTTTTCACCGAGCTTTTTCAACAAATAGAATCCTATGAGGATCTTTTGGCAATTGAGGTCAGCCCGGAGCTTGACGACAAGACAGTTCGCAGAATTGTGAATAACGATCTGGGAGTTCAGGTCATCCAGCCGAGATTCTCGGGTTCCTCGTTTATTCGATATATTTCATATTCCCTGTCGGATCTGAATGAAAAACCCATGGATCTGGTTAACCAGAAAAAGGGTACCGCGTAACAGATTCACGGGTTATCATCTTTTCTGTTTAGTGATTCATCCCTACGCAACCAAGGGAATTGATTCGGTATTGATATCGGTTCCCGGTCCAATCATGACGCCGGTGATTGATGCTTCCCCGTAATGCTCATCAGCTCATAGCATTTCTTGTCACTGTACACTATTATCATATTGCTTTAGAAAGTCGATGAACACCCTGCAGAGCGGAAGAACAGCCCGGTCTTTTCTGCGAATGAGGTAAAAATTCCTTGTCAAGTCCAGTCCATTGATATCTATCGCTATTAGAGAGCCGGCCTTTAGATCATCTTCAACAGCAACGGTTGACAGTATTGAAACCCCCAATCTGTTCTTGATACCTTGAATAACAGCGATGGTATTGCCAACTTCGGCAACCACATTCAGCTGGTTGGCACTGAGCTTTTTTTTGGGGAAGCTGTTTAAAATCGTTTTCAACGTCCCGGATCCTTTTTCCCTGGTGATAAAAGGTTCTCCCTTTAGATCTTCGATATCAATGGACGGTTGAGATGACCAGCGATGCGAGGTCGGTACAATCAGCATCAGCTTGTCCCCAAAGAGTTTTGTATGGCTTATTTTCTTTGAGTCGGACTTCGCCCCGACAATACCTGCTTCTATGCGACAATCCAGAACGCTTTCAATAATGCTGCCGGTATCTCCCACTTCCATGGAGATAACGATGTCAGGATATTGTTTTCGAAACTCACCTAAAATTCTGGGCAAGAGGAATCCACCGGGGATCGTACTACCGCCAATAGCCAATTTGCCTTTGTGATGACCCAGGTAACCCGACATCATTAATTCTGTTTCCTGCTGTAAATGAAGCATCCGTTTGGCGTATTCCAATAGGATTTCCCCGGCTTTTGTGGGGACTGCCCTATTTTCAATTCTATCAATCAGAATCACCTCGAAATATCTTTCCAGATCCTTGATATGGCTGCTAACGGTTGGCTGTGACAGATGAATGGCCTTTGCAGCCTTGGAAAACCCACCCAGTTCAATAACTTTGCAAAATACTTTTAATTGCCAAAGATTCATTTATGCCTCCATTAGGAATTGAAATCTATAAACCGAACAGACAGGCTATCGAAAAATAATATGAGTTGAATAGATATTTTTTATAGTATTAATCCGAACTCAAACAATGATCCTGCTCAAACAAGCTTTCCGTATCAAAAGAAACCATTTCAAGGTTGAAAGAAAAACTGGGCAACATATATGGTAGATGATAAACCATATGTGATTAATATCGACCTGGAAACAGTGCATGGGGTAGATTATGACCGATCATCAGAAAGTGTTTAAAATATTGATCGTTGATGACGTTCCAAACAATATTCAAGTCGTGGCCAATATTCTGAGAGGAGAAGGCTATCAGATGACCTTCTCCAGAAGCGGTCAAGCAGCGTTGGAAAAGATCCAAACTATAGATTTTGATTTAATCCTGCTTGATATCATGATGCCGGATATGGATGGATTCCAGGTTTGTAGCCGAATAAAAGCTGATCATCGCACCAGGGATGTTCCGATTATTTTCCTCACAGCCAGAAATGATGCGGACAGCATTGTCCAAGGTTTGGAATTGGGAGCGGTCGACTATATTAACAAACCATTCAACCAGGCTGAGTTGAAGGCACGTGTTAAAACACATCTTCAGTTGAAACATATCAGGGAAAGCCTCACCCATGCCAATGCCATGAAGGACAAGTTCTTTTCCATTATAGCCCACGATTTGCGGAATCCATTTAATCATCTGTTGGGATTTTCCGAACTGCTGCTGGAGAGGTTTGATGAACTTTCCGATGAAAGAAAAAAAGAGTTTATCACCAATATTTACAACTCCTCCCAGAATGTTTACAAGTTGCTGGAGAATCTCCTCAGTTGGTCTCGTCTGCAGTTGGGGAAGTTTGAATGGAATCCGGGGTTTTTCAGTTTGAAAGAAGTGGTTGATGAAACCCTTGATCTTTTGAATCATCAAGCGGCAAACAAAAATATCACACTTGCATCCGGGCTTGATGATCAGACAACGGTCTATGCGGATGCCGACATGATCAAAACGGTTGTCCGAAATCTCGTTTCAAATGCAATTAAGTTCAGTAATGAAGGGGGAAAGATTCAACTAAACACGGCAGTCAAAGAGAACATGCTATGCCTGATGGTAGACGATAAAGGAGTTGGCCTATCCACAGAGGACTGTGAGAAGTTATTCAAGATAGACGCCCATTTCACCAGATACGGAACGAGTAGCGAAAGCGGATCCGGGCTGGGTCTGATATTGTGCAGGGAGTTTGTGGAAAAAAACGGGGGAAAGATCGAGGTTGAGAGCGCCATTGGTAAGGGAAGCGTCTTTAAATTCACCATACCGACGGTCAAACAATCTTAACAGGTTGATATAATGATGATCGACACTCATTGCCACCTTGACGCGGCGGCATTCGATAAAGACCGGAGTGCCATTCTCGACAGATGTTCGGAATTGGGAATCAGGGCATTGATCATTCCGGGTGTCACCCAATCCGCTTGGGATTCGCTGTTTGAATTGACTGGCAGTCATCAGAGTCTGTTTGTAGCCCCGGGAATACACCCCTGTTTTCTTGATAAAGCTGAAGAGTCCGACCTTAAGACTCTCGAAGATCATATTCAAAAACAGGGCAAAATAGTGGCCCTCGGAGAGATCGGACTTGATTTCTTTATCAAGGATTACCGGGAAGCGAAACAATTGTTTTACTTCACGGAGCAGACAAAGATTGCCGGAAAATCAGGTCTCCCTCTGATACTTCACGTACGAAAGGCACATGATCAGGTGATTTCCTATTTGAAGCGATCCCGTTTCAACTTCGGCGGTGTTGTACACTGCTACTCCGGAAGTCTCCAACAGGCTACCAAATACCTGGACCTGGGATTTAAATTGGGAATTGGCGGAGTGATAACCTATCAACGTTCCTCAAGACTTCGCAAGATCGTAAGTGACCTGCCCCTGGAATCATTTGTTCTGGAAACAGATGCCCCGGACATCCCTCTTTCTGGCAAGGAAGGTAGAAGAAACAGCCCGGAATACCTGGTTGAAATTCTGGATGCAGTCTCAGTTTTACGAAAAGAATCCAGGGAGGAGGTCAGACAGCAGTTATATCAAAACACTCAACTTATTTTCCCGGGGCTGGAGCCGTGAACAGAGAAGATTTTTTGGCACGCACCGAGCTGCTTATCGGGAATGAGGGATTGAATCAAATCAAAAGCAAGACAGTCTTTATAGCCGGTTTAGGTGGAGTAGGAGCCTATGCCGCGGAAGCTCTTGTCAGGGCGGGAGTTGAAAATCTGACTCTTCAGGACGCAGATGTTGTCAGTATTTCCAATCTGAACAGACAGCTAATTGCCTTGCACTCCACCCTGGGAAAGAAAAAGACTGAAGTCATGAAAGCCCGTCTGCTCGATATCAATCCCTCATGTGTCATCACCACGAAAGAGTTTTTCATTACGAAAGAGATCATGCCCCGGGTTTTTGATAAAGAGTATGATATAATCGTGGATGCGATTGATGTATTTAATTGCAAGCTGGCATTTTTAAGATACGCTTTTCGGAGTAACAGCAGGCTCTATTCCAGCATGGGAGCGGGAAATCGAATTGACCCTACGACCATCAGAACGGGAGACCTGTTTGAATCCAGAAATTGTCGTCTGGCAAAGGTCCTGCGTAAAAAACTCAGGCACTCCGGCATAACCGAAGGAATTTCAGCAGTCTGGTCGGAGGAGATAGGTCGCGCTTCGGATATTTGCGAAGAAGGGAAGGATCGTCCAATAAATGGCAGTATCAGTACCATACCGGGGATTTTTGGATTAACCCTGGCAGGATTGATATTGAGAGATATCATTAAAAATGCCGGTGAATTCACTTGAAGATTTCACGTTAAAAAACTTCATCTCGACAATCAGATTGTTTAATGATATCAAAAAGCACAAGGGCATCACTGTCTGTATAGTATGGGGGGAAACAAAAACACAACTTGAGAATCAGCCGGATCATTCAGTATTTCTATTCTCATCCCCCGTATAATATCAGCTTGGGTTATAAGGATTTTTTCTTTTCCTGGTGACAAATGATGTGAACCATTCAAACTGATTTTCGGAACTCAGGGAAAATCGGAATATTATAAGATAACACATAATGTGGGATTATAGATGACAAGGATTGTTTTGATTGCATCTCTGCTGGGATTACTATCCGGTATGACACTGGCAGATGAAATCGGAAGTGTGGATACTGCGCTGAAATTGGTAGGGCCGAATCATAAGATTGTTATTGAAGCTTTTGACGACCCTATGGTTAAGGGAATTACCTGCTATCTATCAAGGGCAAAAAAGGGAGGAATCACCGGTGGACTTGGGCTAGCGGAAGATCCTTCGGATGCGTCCATATCATGCCGGCAAACGGGTCCCATTCTCCTGCCTGATAATGTGGTGACCGGTGAACAGGACGGCGTCCAGGTTTTTAAGAAGAGCACTTCCATCCTATTCAAGAAGATTCAGGTTGTACGTTTTTATGATAAATCCCGCAATGCTCTGATATATCTTACCTTTAGTGATGAATTGATTGACGGTTCACCCAAAAATAGTATTTCAGCTATTCCGATTAAAAACTAGCAGGCTGCTACTTGAAGACTCCTGAACGGGAAAGGATGAAAAGCAGAAAGGGTGTTTTGGCATTAACAAATAGGGCTGCAGCTTCAGGTAAAGCTTCTCCGGGAGAACCGCAGAAACTGATTCGTTTTGTCAGTTTGAAATCAGCCACTGCCATTGATGATTTTGAAACCATCAAGGATATTGTTCAATCCCATGGATTTACCGTCGATTTCTTCGAGTTCAAGATTACAAACACCAAAACCCAGAAGCGGCTGATCAAACCGACACAAAAGAATGGGCCGAGGGAACGGATCAAAATCGAAGAAAAAATCGACGTTAACAGCAATTACAAATACCTGCGCCAGGTATCCTGGAGGGTTCTGAAGGAGGAGAACAACATCTTCCTGACCCAGATGAACCAGATCAAAGGGATTCCCTGCAGCCTTCCGCTTATATTTCCCGACATCTTCAAGCAGAGCCGCACCGTCATGGTGTGTGGCATCACCTATCAACTAAAGGCTCAACTGCAATCAAAAGTAGATCCCGATTTTAAGACCATTGCTGCTCCCATACATTCCGATCCGGATATCAGGAGGAAAATCCTGGAAAGAGCCGAAAGGGAAAAAACAATGCAGGCGATTGCCAGGGAATTGCAGGATTTCTACGGTCTGCCTATTTCCATCAAAGAAAAGCTGACAAGCCTTGCCGTGGGAGAAAAGGTTCCCCTGTCGGATGAGGAAGCAGTCAATATTATTTTATTGTCCGATCTTTACACCCGCTATCTTCCCCTATATCAGGCATTCCAAAAAGATATATTATCCCGAAACGCGTCGGTACCTGCGTTGGCCAGCCAGTTTGCGGACATGACCAGGGGAATTGAAACGGAAGAGCTGATTGACGCCTTTCGTGATTATCTGATGGGAGATGATGATGAAACGGAAGCGTTTGCCAGCGAAAACAATGGGCAACTTTTCAGCTTTCTATACAAGAAGGCTCAGCTAATTGAGGATAAGAAAGTCAAAGTGGGTGATTTTCCGCTTACCCGGGCCGAGCTGTTCAGTATCATGCGTAGCGTGATCACCATGTCCAGGAGCCAGTTGGATCCGGATCTTTGGGCGAAGTGTCTCTATTATTACCGGCACGATGATTTAAAAACATCTGTAAAAGGGAATGAAAAGACACTCTCGCTGATGCTGGAGGAGATCTACACGAGGATGAAACTGCATCATTCCGCATCCTCATTGAGCCTGTTGGAAATTCACTTGATACACAATATCCATCGATACATCAGCGGGAAGCGGGTGCTGGTCAGTAAGGCTGAGCTGATGGAAGTGGAATTAAATGCGATTCATTCGGCTGTAATTCCCACCTTATACACAACGCCTACTCCTACTGCAGATGAAAGCTCGACAGGAACCATCCGACTGTTTTTGGGAATTCAAGCCAACTTCCAGCAACTGATTAATCCCATTCATACAGTTGGAAGGGTTTATGGCTACATCATGGGCAGGCGTCTTCGTGAATCGGTACAAAGATTTTTAAAACCGGGTTTACGAGAGCTATTGGAGCGTTTTGGCAGAAATTTTTTCAGTATTTTTTACGAAATGGCTGTTCTGGAGTCGGGGATTCCCATATCCCGCAATGTTTTTGCCCAGTGGCTTGAATCAAAAGGTTATTTCAAGGATTTAAAAAAGCTGGGTTACCTGCCAAATGATATCGAATCCAACTTTGATCCTCTTTTGACGCCCAAAGTATTAATGGAATCCGGTGACTCTTGCTTCACGAAGACTTATTCCGAGGAAAATTATACTCGTGATTACGAGAAAGCCCGTGACGGATTTGTCGATTTTCTAAATAACATTCAAAAAGACGGAACCGGTTTTGGAAAGCAGTTGGCTAATTATCTGAAAAAAGGGAATTATAATCTGCGTGCTGCCGCTTTTCGTGAAGCCTTCAAGAAGAACCCCGTCTGCGTTACCCTGAAAGATGCAGTTATTCAGTCTTGTGCTGATATTAAATTCAAGCTTCTGGATCTGTCAGTAGCCAATAAGATCGTTGTAAAAATTCCGCTTGAATTCGAGCCTTTGCTTTTGCTGGAGAACCTGTTCGTTCTATCCATCGAAGAACAGGACATTCAATTGCATCTGATCGCTGTTCCCACGGAGTCGGATTCCCGATTGGATAGTCTTTCGGCAGTTTTTTCAAAGAACCTGAGGAGTCTTCTTTCCAGGTCGGGGTTAACGGGTATCAAGGATTTAATCAGAACTATGCGGATTCTGCGTGTTTATCAGAACACCTACATTGATTTTGTAAAACATGTTTCCATATCCGTCATCGACAGGCAGATCAACAACACTATTCTTAAAATCAGACAACAGAAGAACCAGACACCGAATCATATCAAATACCATTTCGAAAACTTCGAGAAGTTGTTCATTGGTAACACCAAGGCATTGAACCTGGGTAAACTTGTTCAATACGACAGCGGGAAAAAGCCGAAGGACACCTTTTATACCCTTTCGACATCGCAGGTATTGCAGGCCATCGTGCTCTACAAGTCCGCATCGAATAAACTCAGGGACTTTAAAGAAGACATCGAACGCATCCAGGCAATCCTGGAACAGCTTTCCCGGGCTAGGGACGAAGACTATAATTCGATCACCTATTCAAAACAGATTCAGAAATTCGAGCAGTTGATTTCTGCGCCGGTTGAGGACTTCAACGAGAGTTACCTGAATATCATAACCATTCTGGCGAAAAAAATTAAAAAAACCGTCTTGGAGGGCACTTCCAAGAAACGTGCCCTTAGCAAGCTTTACAGAGAATGGAAAAAGCTGTACTCAGATCAGCCACAACGAATTGATTTCTTTTCTCCCTTTCTGAGAAATGAAGATAAGGGGGTTGAGCAGAAACTGTTTCTGGAAATTGGTAAAGCTCGTGAGGTGCTAATGAACATTAAGCGGAGGAACTGTCTCGTCTTTTTCCCTGATAAAAGCCAGGAAGACCAGCTAAGATTCATTGCGGAAATTGGATCCTTCCTCATTGAGCGTAAATATGACGTGAAAACCTATGTTGAGATCAGCCGGGTTGACAAGGAACAGATAGAAGAGCTTTCAAAGGTCTTCTATCCCGGTAATTTCTTTCGCCTGGAACGCATTAAACCCGTTAAACCGGTAAGCTAACCGATAGTAGTTGGAGATTTGAAATGAAGTACTCGCACCAGTTTGTGGAAAATTATGATGATCTGGTAGGATTCGGACTGGACAGAAAAACCGATGAAAACACAATCATCTGTTATCTTCAGATGTTTTCCGACGATGCACTGATGAAAAAGCTGGTGAAAAAAATGTCGGACGATGAACTGGAAGAGATCTTCTCGCTGATCACCAAAACCCTTCGCAAACACCTGACCGAACCCGAATACCACAGCCTGTTTCTTAAAGAGTAACGATTTATGCGGGATTAACCAATCCCGCGTGTTAATTCGATTTTCGGTTCTGGAGGTCGCCGAAGAAGTTTATCCCTTTGTTGATTCCTGATGCAGCTTAACGATATCCGAGAAGAGAAGCTCCTTCATGGTTTTGATCATCTGGCGGTCTTTTTTCAAATCACCGGCAAATTCCATAATATCCGGCATTAAGCCATCCATGCTGCAGGATTTTTTGATGATCTTATAATCGAGACATTCATCTGCAGTCAACCGCTCTCCGCTCAATTGCATTTCATTCAGTTTGGCAATCGGCATGGCTTTGAGGACAATAGCATTCAGGATGGGTGTAAAGGGGATTTTGATATCGATTTCCGGAAAACAGAACCAACCTCGGTCATTGCGCATGAACCTGTAATCAAAAGCGCATGACATTATGGCTCCGCCTGCAAAAGCATGTCCGGAAATAGCGGCTATGGTAATCATGGGGAAGGTTAAAATTCTCATCAGCATCCGGTAAAGCTCCACGGCAAACACTTCAAAAAACTCCGGACCTTTACTCTCCATCTCCTTTGAAATCCATTCCAGGTCAATGCCATTAGACCAGATTTTCTCGTGGGAAGAGGCAACAACCAGAACGGACACCGTTTCGTTCTTTTCCAGTTCATCAAGGATATTGTGAAATGAGTTGAAGAAGTCAAAATTGAACCTGTTTTCTCCGCAGTTCATTGTCACGACAGCTATATGATCAGTAATAGTACAGCTAAAATCTTCCATTTTTTCGACTCCATTTGGGTTTAGATAAGAATCCATTCTTAAATCGGCAGGTCTGGCCGTATTACCCGGTCTGTAATTCCAGCTTTTTCAGGTACTCAAAAGGAATGGGTACCAGTTTTTTGTTTTTGTCCATACAGACCAGATGTAGTTCGCATGAGACGGCAGGTTTGGATCGGTTTTCCTTCCATGCTTCATGGGTCCAGATGATCCTGTAGTTGCCGTCGATGCAATAGCTTGATCTGATGTCGAGAATATCACCAAATTCTGCGCCTTCTGAGTATGTGATATTAGCTTTGTATACTGCAAAACCAAGATTGTGCTCTTTCCAAAGCTTGACCAGTAGGTCCTTGCCGATGACATGTTCCCGAGATCGCTCAAAATATTTCAGGTAGTTCGCGTGGTAGACAACTCCCGAGTGATCGGTGTCTTCATAATAGATTTGAACAGGAAGGTGATAAACCTGAGAACTCATAATCGCTCCTTGTACATATCCTTAAATAGTATTCTGATCGGAAGATGCTATTCTTCTCTTATCAACAGTCATTCCTAAAAACAAGATCGGTTCTCCTCTAACATTGTTCGATTCGATACCCTGTTGTCTTTTTTTTGAATTGTTGATGGGCTACCGGACTATATCATACCTGAATTTGACAACAAGGCCTCTTTCTTCAATCCTGGATTCCGATGTTAAGATCAATATCCCGGTTTTCCCGTCCGAGAACGGTTCTCTGAGTTTCGGATGAGCCACAGGGCCAATAAATGAAAAATCGAGGTAATCACCGGAATTATGGATCCCCATGAGCAATCGACACGCTTCAAGCAAATTTGACTCCTTCAGACAATCATTTCGTTATTGTCCTCAATGCGGTCGGCAGGAAAATTTCTCCTATAATGATAACAAGATTCTCTGTTTGAGCTGTGAATACTCTTTCTATATCAATCCCACAGCAGCAGTTGTTGCGCTTCTCTTCAACGAGAATCGGGAACTGTTGCTTTCAGAGAGGAAAGGAGATCCACACAAAGGGAAATTTGATTTTCCCGGAGGTTTTGTCTCTATCAATGAGTCTCTGGAGGATGCTTTACATCGGGAAATCAAGGAAGAACTTAATCTGGAGATTGAAGACCTGGAATATTATGCCTCCTGTCCCACAGTTTATGAGTTTGAAGGGCTGATATACCATCCTGTTGATGTCGTCTACAAATGCACCGCGAAGGACTGGAAGGTCCTCAAAGCTGGGGATGATGTGAATTCGGTTTGTTTTAAATCAGTATTTGATGTAGCTGAAGAGGAACTGGCTTTTTCAACGAATAAATTGATAATAAAACGACTTCAGTCGGATATGGAATAGACGAGAAAGTTGATCATTTTAGTCAACTATTTAACCTCTTGACATAAAAAAACGACAATGGGTATTCTTCATACAAATTTAAAAATGCAACCGTTTGATCTTTCTATTTATTTCTAATGATTCGCATCCAACAAAGAGGAACTTTTGCGTTTACTATCGTTTGACCACGGTGTCCACCCAGCCGAGTATAAATCGTTCAGCAGTTCCAAACCAATTGAGGTTCAACCGCTTCCCAATGAAGTCTTTGTCCCTCTTCAACAGCATATTGGTCGGCCCTGTGAGCCGTTGGTAAAGAAAAAGGATGAAGTGAAAACAGGCCAGGTGATCGGCCAGGCGTCAGGTTTCGTATCCAGCCCTGTTCATTCGTCGGTTACCGGAGTTGTCAAAAATATTGGATTCTTCATGCACTCGATGGGTCATCGCATTCCGATGATTCATATCGAACGGAAAGGGGAGGATGATTGGGAATATTTGGAAAAACCGGATGATTGGAAATCTGCTTCCGTAGAAGAGCTGGATAAAGTTATTCTAAGTGCGGGAATCGTCGGCATGGGTGGCGCGGCCTTTCCAACACATGTTAAGTTGAAGGTCCTTCCCGAGAAGCCGATTGACACCTTTATCTTAAACGGGTGTGAGTGTGAACCCTATCTCACTTGTGACCATCGGATGATGTTGGAAAAGAGTGATCGCATTCTGGAAGGAATGGCGATTGCCATGAAAGTTCTTAACGTGAAAGACGGATTTATCGGCATTGAGAACAATAAAAAGGATGCCATCGAAGCTATGCGGCAGCGTGTTGAAGCTGGCGGATATCCTTTCAAGGTGGTCCCCCTGAAGGTGAAATATCCTCAAGGGGCGGAAAAAATGCTGATCAAGGCGATTGTAAACAGGAAAGTTCCAACAGGCGGATTACCCGGTGATGTTGGTGTCATCGTCAGCAATGTGGGAACGGTTCATGCGATCATGGAAGCTGTTGTCGAAGGCAAACCCCTGGTAAGTCGTGTGGTAGCGGTAACCGGTGATGCCATTCAGACTCCCAAGAATGTTGAGGCTCGCGTGGGTACTCCTCTGAAATCTGTTTTGGAAAATTGCGGTGGCCTGAAAGAGAATGTAACCCAGGTCATTATGGGCGGACCCATGATGGGTTTTTCCCAATTTGACGTGTCCATCCCGATTGTAAAAGCTACCAGCGGTATTGTCTGCTCGGGGCTTACCAGCGAGGTTGCAGAGAAAGTGTACCCTTGTATTCGCTGTAACTCCTGTGTAACTGCCTGCCCGATGTATCTGCTTCCTAACCGGTTGTCGAGACTTTCGGAAAAGGCATTTTACGAAGAGAGCGATCAGTTGGGTATTTTAAACTGCATTGAATGTGGTTCCTGCGTTTATGTTTGCCCGTCAAATATCCCTATTTTACAGTGGTTAAGAGTGGGCAAATATAAAGTCAATGAATTAAAACGAAAACAAACGTAGAGTGAATGGCACCCTCAGAAAAATCCGACAAAGTCGAAAAGACTCCCCCTGTTTCGGAAAAGGCTGTGAAACCAAAAGCCAAAAAAGATCCAAGGGATAACCTGTTCAAACCGGAACCTAAACCGCTTGTCATTGATTCTTCACCCCATGACTCCAGAACAACAAATGTTCCGGTGATCATGTGGTCGGTGGTAGCGGCTCTGATTCCTGCCACGGTGATGGCAGTTGTCTATTTTGGTATTCCGGCGATTCAATTGATCATTGCCTGCGTTGTGGCGGCAGTCCTGACCGAGGTGGTCATAAACCGTATCAAAAAAGAGCCTTATACCATTAAAGATGGCAGTGCAGCCATAACCGGTTTACTGCTGGCACTGACCCTGCCACCAACCCTGCCGGTGACCAGCGCGATACTGGGCTCGATCTTTGCGATTGCTATCGGAAAGCAGGTATTTGGCGGGCTCGGCTTCAATATCTTTAATCCAGCCCTGATTGGTAGAGCCTTCCTGCAGGCAAGTTTTCCCGTTGCCATGACAACCTGGGCATTACCTTTTAAAGGATTCGATGGTATCAGTGCAGCAACACCCCTGGGACAGTTCAAATTCGAAAAAATACTCACTTCTTTGCAACCGCTGATAACAGGTAATATTGGGGGATCGCTTGGAGAAACCTGCGTGTTGGCCGTTATGGCCGGGGGACTTTTCCTGCTGGTTAAGAAATATGCCGACTGGCGGATCCCACTCAGTTTCCTGGGCACGGTTTTTCTGTTTAGTGGTCTGTTCTGGCTGATTGATCCCGCAAATTATGCCAATCCGCTGTTTCATATCTTCTCAGGCGGTTTAATGCTGGGAGCCTTTTTTATGGCGACTGATATGGTAACATCTCCTATTACACCTAAAGGAAGCTGGATCTTTGGCATTGGCGCCGGTGTTTTGCTGGTTGTGATCAGGCTTTTTGGCGGTTTGCCTGAAGGAGTAATGTATTCGATCCTCCTGATGAATTCAGTGACACCGATAATAAACCGATATACCAGACCGAAGTATTTCGGGGAGGTGAAATCATGAAAACGATCGTCAAAATGATAGTGGTGCTGACCGCCATTTCATTGCTGTCCGGCGGGTTGCTTTCATCCCTGGATAGCTATACGGCACCCAGAATCGCAGAAAACAGAATGAAGCAGTTAAAAGCGGCAATTGCGGAAGTTTTGCCGAAATATGACTACTATGATGAATTCAAAACCAAGACGTCCGTCATTTATGTCGGAAAACTAAACGGTGTGGAAGAGCCGGTCGGATTGGCCTTCAAAACGGCTGGCAACGGATTCCAGGGCAAAATTGTTATGATGGTCGGGGTGAAACCGGATTTCAGCGAGGTGATCAAGATGAGGGTTCTGGAGCAGGTGGAAACACCCGGTCTGGGTACCAAAATTGTGGTAGATCCTTCCAACAAGGAAAATCCCCTGTGGTTTCCCGAACAATTCGAAGGATTGATTCTCAATCCGGCTATAGAGGTGATCAAGAACCTGAAACCGGAAAAAGATAACCAGATTCAGGCTATTGCAGGTGCTACCATATCATCCCAAGCTATTGCCAACATCCTGAATGAACAGATAGCAGAAGTTAAAAGAGCTTACGAAGCTCGGTAACCCATACTAAAAACAGACCACATGCCATGGCACGTAAAAAGAACAAACTAACATACGAGTTTCTAAAAGGAATCTGGGATGAGAATCCGGTCCTGATCAGTCTGCTGGGACTTTGTCCGGCCCTAGCGGTTACGAACTCAGCTACCAACGGATTGGCCATGAGTCTGGCAACAGGATTTGTCCTGCTGTGCTCCAGTATTCTGATTTCGCTGATTCGTAAAATTATTCCCAGCCAGGTGCGGATTGCTGGCTTCATCGTGATAATTGCCACCTTTGTGACGATTGCGGATCGTTACCTGGCAGCTTTTTTCCCGGCCATCAGCAAAGACCTGGGGCCCTTTGTCCCTCTTATTGTTGTAAACTGCCTGATTCTGGGACGACAGGAAGCGTTCTCTTCCAAAAACAACATAGGACGATCCATGCTGGACAGTTTGGGAATGACAACGGGCTTTCTCTTCGTCCTGGTCATCCTTGGTGCTATCAGGGAGTTGTTGGGATCCGGGACGGTGTTTGGTCTGGAGATTATGGGGGACTGGTTTAATCCCTGGATGGTTATGATACTTCCCCCGGGCGCTTTTTTCACGCTGGGGATACTCATCGGTATTGTTAATCTTATCAACAACAAGAGGGCATAACAGATGGAACTGGCATTGATTTTCATATCAGCGGCGATCGTTAATAACTTCGTCTTGTCGTACTTCCTTGGCATTTGCCCCTTTGTCGGCGTTTCGAAGAAAATCTCCTCCGCTGTCAGCATGGGAATGGCTGTAATGTTCGTTATGACCATCACCGCAATCGTCAGCTGGTTGCTTTTTCATTTGATTCTTGTGCCTTTTAAGGTAGAGATCCTTCAATATGTGTCTTTTATCCTGGTTATCGCCTCCTTGGTACAATTGGTGGAAATGTTCATCCGCAAGATCAGCAAACCTTTGTATGACACTTTGGGAATTTACCTGCCGCTGATTACAACCAATTGTGCAATACTGGGATTGGCTCTGTTTGCCGTTCTGAAAGAGTACAGTTTTGTTGAAAGCGTGGTATTCGGTGTTGGCGCCGGCGCTGGATTCACGCTGGCTCTTGTTATCATGGCCGGTATTAGGGAAGAGCTGGAATTGGCCAATGTTCCGAAAGTCTTCCAGGGCGCAGGAATCACCATGATCGTCGCCGGATGTCTGGCACTGGCATTTATGGGTTTTGCAGGAATTACATAGAAGTTTGAAATACTAGCGTACTTCGCTTATCGTTGGGGAACATAAGATATGGATTTGACGTCACTGGTTGTTTCAATGGCAAGTATGGGTGGTTTGGGTGCTCTGTTTGCCATTGGTCTTGCTATTGCTCATGTAAAACTCCACGTGGAAGTAGATCCTCGTATTGACATGGTTATGGGAGAGCTTCCGGGTGCCAATTGCGGTGGATGTGGTCTTCCCGGCTGCAGCGCATTTGCCGAAGCCATTGTTGCCGGCAATGCAGCAATTACAGGATGCCCTGTCAATACCCAGGATGGCGTGGATGAAATCGCCGGAATTATGGGGGTCCAGGCTGAGGTCAAAGAAAAAGAACTGGCGCGAGTCCTCTGTAACGGCGGGAATGCCGAGACTGCGCCTAAAGCGATTTACAAAGGTATCAAAACCTGCCTTGCTGCCCATCTCACCTTCGGCGGAGACAAGCTTTGCAAGTATGGTTGTCTGGGTTATGGGGATTGTGTGGTTTCCTGTCCCTTTGATGCCATCTATATCGGTGATAACGGACTGCCATTGGTGGATGAGGAGAAATGCACGGCCTGTGGTAATTGTGTAACCGCCTGTCCCCGAAACATTATTGAAGTTCATCCTGTCAGCCATAATTTGTTCGTATTCTGCAAAAGTGAAGACGAAGCCAAATATACCAAACTGACATGCACCAGAGCATGCAATGGTTGTAAGGCTTGTCAGAAAGGAGCAGGAGTGGAAAAGATTGAAATGGTTAACAACCTGCCCCGAATCAACTATGAGGTATACGGTGTTGTCGATGAAGTCCCCACGACAAAGTGCCGGAACAATGCCATCGGTTTGATTGAATCCGTTAAGGTGCCCGTTACAACAGCTCAGGAAAATAAATGAGCGACCAGGATTGCGAAATCGGGCTCGTTGAAAGCGTTTCAGGTGAGAAAGCGATCATTAATCTGAACCAGTCCGATTCCTGCAAAAAATGTCATGCCCGCCTTCTGTGCAGACCTGATAGCAGTGGGAAAAGGCAGATCACAGCATTAAATCCGCTCAATGCCCGCCCCGGACAAAAAGTCAGTATCAAAGAATCGGGGAATCTCCTCCTGTTACTCTCCTTTATGCAATTCGGACTTCCGCTTATCCTCCTTCTGGTGGGAATATTCCTTGCCGATGGTTTCAAACTGACCATTTTTGACGCACCGCCGGAATTGGCCATGTCTATCTGCGGGTTGATCGGACTGTTGACAGGTGGGATCATTGCCCGGATATGGGCCAGCAGAAAAGCAAACACATCAACTGCAGTTTTTGAAATTACTTCCATTCATCCCGGCTAAGCCGCTTCCCTGAATCTTCTCTTTTCAATTCTGTTGAATTCTGCTAAATCGGCATCATTTACACCGCAAATGGGTTGTCAATAGCGGGATTATTTCTTGACTTGTTTTGGGCATATGCTTAAAATATTAGCCTCAACCCAAATGAATCTATTCAAAACCAAAGGAAAAAAATGCCCTTGTTTGATTTTAAATGTAGCGATTGTGGTAAACAGGCTGAAATACTAATCAGTAATACCGATGCCATTCCTGTTTGTCGTTTCTGCGGCAGCTCCAATATGAAAAAGCTTCTGTCTGTTCCTTCATCCTTATCCGGGGTTGGCAAACCTGCCATGCCGGAACCGGGACCTTCCTGTTGCGGCATGGCACCGGGTGAGGTAGGTTGTCCCGGACCGGGAAACTGCTGTGGAAAAACAATGGCATAAATATGACAAGACCCAAGACACCTCGATCGATCAACAGTGTACCCAAAGTCGGTTGGTTTAAACCGGCCGGCGTTCAATTACAGTATCTTGATGAAATTGAGTTGACACTGGATGAGGTGGAAGCCTTGCGACTGGCTGATTTTGAAGGTCAATACCAGGAGCTGGTTGCTGAGAAAATGAATGTCTCACGGCAGACAGTGGGCAGAATATTGACCAGCGCCAGGAGGAAAGTGGCCGAAGCCCTGGTGAAAGGAAAAGCTATTCGACTGGAAGGAGGACAAATCAGTTGTGAAGGTGATGGATTCTGTTGTGATAAATGTCTTGGTCACAGGACTGAAGGTTTGAAATAAAGCCTGTTTCCCAAAATTAAAGAACATTCCTTAGGACCGGCGGACATCGGTCCCCTCGACCGTTATTTCAATAAGAAAAATCTCCATTCCCGAAAAGCAGGTTCGCAAATCCAATAGCACAACAGATGCAAATCTATGGCTCAAATCGATTCCGGTGGTTGCCGAACTGAAATGTAACAGTGAATTCAAACCAGCATAAGGATAAAAATATGAACTTGGTAAAAGATAAAATATCTCAAGCAATAGAAATTCTAAATGAAACAAATATCGACCTATGGTTGATCTTCTGCAGGGAATCCGGAATTATTCCTGATCCTGTCACGCCTCTGGTTGTCGGTCACGGGGTCGTAGGCCAAGCGGCATTCATGATTAGTAAATCGGGTGAAACCCATGCAATACTCTCGCCTTATGACACCGCGGATTTTAAGAATTCGGGTATTTATGGAACTGTCACCGGTTATAAGGAAAACATCGATCGGGAGATTATCAGTGTTCTCAAGCAGTTGGATCCACAAACAATTGCAATCAATTATTCGGAGACCAGTACATCCGCCGACGGATTGACCCATGGCATGTACCTGTTGCTGCAAAAACACTTGAAGGATACACCATATCTGGATCGTCTTATATCCGCCGAACAAATTCATTTCAAGTTAAGGGGAAGGAAAACGCCTGATGAGGTTTCGCGGTTGCATAAGGTTGCGGAAATTGCGGACCAATGCTGGCATCAATCGATGGGGGAAATCAAAACCGGCATGACTGAAATTGATATTGCTGAAGTTCTGACCCGAAATCTGGCGAAAAAGGGTGCGAAGAACTCATTTCCCCCGATTGTAAATGCAGGCGCTAAAACAGCACCCGGACATGGGTCTCCAACCACTGCTGTTCTGGAAGAGGGAGATTTACTTCATGTTGATTTCGGCGCCCTGTTAGAGGATTATTGCTCGGATATACAACGATTGGCGTATTTCCGTAGGGAGCATGAATCCGATGCACCGAATGAATTAAAAGCAGCTTTTGCCAAGGTGAAAAGCATTATCGATGTCACATCCGCAGAGTACAAGACGGGTGCCATTGGTTGGGAGATTGATGCTACTGCTCGGGAAATGCTTCGTGATGGTGGCTACGAAGAATACAAACATGGACTGGGACATCAAATCGGCAGGGAGGTTCACGATGGTTCCGCATTAGTGGGGCCGAAATGGGAACGTTATGGAATCTCCACCAGCATTCCACTGGAACGCAATAACACATTTACTGTCGAACTGGGGATACAAGTCCCAGGGATAGGTTATGTTGGATTGGAAGAAGATCTGATTGTGACTGATGAGGGGGGTGAATTCCTGGGACCGCGTCAATTGGAACTGATCTTAAAGTAACAACAGCAGTCAACGCTCTTATTTTTCTTTTGCTGCGCCACAGTTCCAGCAATCTGTGAACTGCGGATCCAGGAGTTCTCCACAACTCTCACATTGCCACTGCCTACCGTTTTCCGGTCCGGTGTTGGTCCTGGATTCGATTCCATCCAGGACAAGTCGGGCCTTTGCAGCCTGGGCGGAGGGAACCATGACTTTGATCCCTTCCGTCATCTGGAGTTGCGGCTCCATTCCTCCGCAGTCATCCTTGCTGATGAAAACGTCAATCCCAGCCCTTTCCAGAGATCCTTTGACAATCTCTGCATCCAGGTCGTTATAGCATATAATTACTTCAGTTAAATCGGCCATTTTAAGTTTTTGGATAAGATGCTGATAATCAGGGATCGATTGCAATCTCAATACGCTTATTAATTCGACCTTTGCTCTTGTGTTTGGTTATTCTGATGGTACCGATTTCCGAAGTATTAGCAACGTGAGTACCTCCATCCGCCTGAATATCCAGGTCTTTGATGGAAATTACCCTGATTTGTTTCAGGGATTCCGGCAAAAGGTTAACTTTAGTGCGGATCAGGCCGGGAATCTGGAATGCTTCTTCCCTCGGCAGAACCAGAACCTCGACTTCTCGTCCTGCTTTTACCTCTATATTGAGTTTTTCTTCAATTTCTTTCACCAGTTCGGCGGAAAAGGATTCGAATTCAAAGTCCAGTCGTCCTTTATCAATATCCATATTGCCGCCGGTTACCTGTGCCTGATAATCTCTCCAGATAACGCCACACATGACATGCAGAGCCGTATGGGTTCTCATCAATTGATATCGTCTCTCCCAGTCAATGGTTCCTTCCACTGTGGAACCAACTTCAGGAACGTCGTCCTTCAAAAGGTGAATGATCCTTCCGTTCTTTCTGGCTGTCTTTACCACTTCATAGCTATTGTCACCCTGGTTTAAGACGCCCAAGTCACAGGGTTGTCCTCCGCCTCCGGGAAAAAAAGCGGTTTTGCCCAGGACTACTGATTTCTCTTCCTGATCAATCTCCGCAACAACAGCTTCAAATGTTTTAATATAACTATCGCTGGAAAACAGTTCTTCTGTCATATGATTCCTTGCAATTGAATTTTATAGATTGTATTTCTGGTCTAGCTTATCGTACTGGAATCTGGATTGTAAATGGATCGGCCATCAGATTGTCGGAGTGGCCAAAAGATAACGGCCCATCCGGTTAGATCTTCAATTAGCCCTGTGATAAAGGGTGATTCCATTTACAAATCATCATCATGTGTGTATACAGCAATCAATAAGTCCGGATGGACCGGTCAAGGCCGTTTATCTCAAATTAAAAAAGGGAGAGGATGGTGAAGGCGATTATTATCGGATCGGGTATCTCGGGATTAACAGCCGGTGCATACCTGGTGGACAAGGGTTATGAAGTTCGTATTTATGAGCAGTTTGAAGAGATTGGCGGTGTTACGGGAGAGTTGCGTCAAGATGGCTTCATCTGGAACCAGGGGCAGATGTTGGTGGAAGGCTTTAGCGAGGGAGAGCAGGTAGGGAGCATTCTGTCCGATTTATCAGTAACACGGGAGATTCCATTGAAAAGATCTGATCGCATATACTCTTTCCCTGGATTCAGAATCGAGAAACCGGTGAAATACAGCGGAGCCAAGTGGCGAATCGAATTTCTCAAAACGCTTTTCCCTGAAGATTCAACAGGTCTGGATCGCTATTATAAAGACTATGTTAAGTTTATGGAGTTGGTGACTCTCGCCAGAAAATCCGAAAGATCAGGAGGAGTTGCCAGCAGAATGTATAAAATGCGTATGTTTATGAAATTACTTCCATTTTTACCTTATTTAAAATGGAACTCCCAGCGTTTTGCTGAACGTTATTTCAAAAATCCTGAATTAAAGGCAGTCTTTTTGTCCATATTGGCAGATTTTGTGGTGAGACCCAGTGAGTTCCAGGGATTGGGAATATTCTTTGTCAATCCCGAACCGGCTTTTGATCGCAGAATTCCGCTTGAACTCTCCAATATCGGCAGGCATCCCAGCTATACTTACATTCTTGGTGGTTGCGGAGTTCTGGTGAAATGTCTGGAAAAGAAGATACTGGAAAAGGGAGGACGGATAGTAACGGGAAAAGCTGTCCAAAAAATCAACATTAAGGATGGGAAGGCCGTGGGTGTGGTTCTGGATGATGAAAATACGGAGAGTGCAGACGTTGTCATTGGTAGCGGAGGTGCCAGGGAATTTGTGGATTTACTGGACGCGGAAAACTCTCCGGAAAGCCTGAGAAAACAGGTTGATGACCTGCCGCTGATGGAGTCGGTTTTTATGGTAAATCTGGGAGTTGATTTCGATCCGAGGCCATATCAGGGTGTTGCTACGACTTACTATTACAATACTCTTGATTTTGAACACGGAATTGATGATATCAAAAAGGGTAAATATCATGAAGGTAAAGAGGGTTTTGTTATCTATATCCCGTCATACCATACACCTGCCATGGCGCCTGAAGGGCATCATAGTTTGACCATCTACACGATAGCACCCAACAATCCGGAAAATGGAAGCTGGGCAGAAAGAAAGGAGGAGATGGCGGAAAAACTGATAATTGAAGCAGAAAAACAGATCCCCGGTCTGCGAGATCATACCGTTACAAAAATGATTGTTACGCCGGATGATTTCAGGAAAAGAACCCATCTCAAACATCACGCTTTCGGAGGTGTTGCTCCTGTGATGGGGAAAAAAGGGCTTTCCCATAAAACACCGATCAAAAATCTCTGGTATATCGGTGCGCAAAGCGAGAGTGGTGCCGGGATGAATAACGCGATGGAGGGAGCCTGGAGGACAATCAAAGCGATGGAAAAGGAATCCCGTTGATGGCCATGCTGACTTCCATTCACCTAAAATCACAGCGATTATGGTAGCCTGCCTTTCCCTGGCAGCGATCAGGTGGGGTGTTGTTGAGAGGTAATAGACGCAATCCCCGGGCTCCGGCTCAAACTGGTCCTCTGCAATCTTCAGGGAGACAGATCCGGATAAGACATAAATAGTCTCCTCTTTTTTCATTATTGCCTCCTCGGGTTGTCGAACCGGATTAATATCCGATTCAAATTCACCTGGTCTGAAAGATCGTGAGTAATCACGTCTTAAACAGGAGACCAATTCTTCCACAATGGCAATCTATCGAAACAATTTTGATGCAGATTTTGCAAAAAGGCGATTCTTTTAAGTTTTAGTATATTGATTTGTAATTAGATCTAATTTCCGATAAGATGATGTGAGATTAAAGCATGTTCCTTACATTTAATCTATTTCGGATCTTTATCGGGATGCATCAATATGTTATTCAGTCGCATATTTAGACCTGAAACGATGCAAAGGGATGTGCAGAAGTCTGATGAGTAGCACAAAGCGTTGCGGATATGGACTGTTAACCAACAAGAAAGAAGGTCTTTCGAATGGCAAAATCCTATAAGGTGATGATTATCGATGATAATCCTTCGCTGCTGGAATTGGTTGCTGAAACCCTGAAAGATGATTACCGGCTGAGCGCATTTCAGACCGGGGAAGAAGCACTTGAACAAATCCACGATATTAAACCGCATCTTGTGCTTCTGGACATCATGATGCCGGGAATTGATGGCTTCGAAGTCTGCAGAAGGATAAAAGCAGATCCCGAACTGAACGGAGTCAGAATACTTTTCCTGTCCGCCAAAGCCAATCTTGAAGATCGTCTGAACGGATACAAGGCGGGGGGAGACGATTACCTGATCAAGCCGTTTGAGTATGAAGAGTTGATCGCCAAGGTCGCTGCTTTTATTCGCCTGATTCAGGAAGAAGACAGGCGAAAAGAGGTGGAGTTTGATCTCAGGTCCAGTGAAGACAAATACCGATCCCTGATCGAAAATTCACCGGATATTATTATTCATTCTTCCAGGGAAGGCGAAATCCTGTTTTCAAACCGAGACTTTACCAAACTGCTTACGGACAACGCTCCTAAAAACATCTACGAAATCGTTCCGGAGCCATTTCACGAGGAGGTAAAAACAAAAATCGAAGGCGTTTTAAATACCGGCCAGATTGACAGCTTCGAATTACCCATTACGGATATCTCTGATGAGCTTTACTGGTTTTCCACACGGGTGGGACCCATGATTAAGTCCGGTGAGATTGTGGGAGTGACGTTGTTTAGTAGAGATATTTCCGAAATGAAAAGGATAGAAGTTGATCTGCTGAGGCACCAGCATCAACTTGAGGAGCTTGTCGAGGAGAGAACCAATGATTTGAAAAATACCAATGAACACCTGAGGGATGAGATTGAAAAGAACAGGGAGGCCAACGCTAAAATTCGAAAAAACGAAGAAAAGTACAGGAACATTCTGGAGAACATTGAAGAGGGATACTACGAGCTCGATCTGAATGGCAAGTTTGTTTTTATGAACGATTCCCTCTGCAAGATATTTGAAAACCAGAAGGAGCAGTTGCTGAATCGGGATTTAAAGCAGTTGTTTGAAAAGGCGGATCTGGATCGCTTGAACGAAACTCTGAATCAGGTCCAGTCAACCGGTTTGCCTTCCTCCATATCTAATTGGGAGCGCTCCCGTCCCACCGGAATCAGCAAATATTTGGAAACTTCCATATCGCTGATCAAGGAAGACGGAGTGGGAACCGGATTTCGGGGTATGATCCGTGATGTTACCGAACGTTATGCCCATGACAGAAATCTACAGGGACTTTTCAAACATGCCGTGGGAACCTTGGCCAGGGCAGCGGAAGTTTTCGACCAGGATACGGGCGACCATACCATCAGGATCGGCAATTACGGTCAGCGACTTGCCGCACTGGTCGGAATGGATGAAGACTATCAGAAAGATATCCAGATTTCAGCACAATTACACGATGTGGGAAAGATCCATATCACATCGGCCATGCTGAACAAAGATGAACGCCTGACAGCGGAAGAGTTTGAAGTGATAAAAAATCATACCCTGTATGGATCCATTATCATTGGCCGCAATCCTGATTTCCGTATGGCAAATGAGATTGCCATGTTTCATCACGAAAAATGGAATGGCAGCGGCTATCCGGATGGTCTTAAAGGCAGGGCCATTCCTCTCTCCAGCCGTATCACCGCCATTGTGGATGTGTTTGATGCCCTCATTTCAAAACGGGCCTACAAAAAAGCCTTCACTTATAACGATGCCAAGCTCATCATGAAAGATGGGGATGATCGCTTGAAACCCCTCGAGTCCTTTGATCCCAGGTTGTTAAAAGTCTTTCTGGATAATTTTGACTCCTTTGTCGCCATCCATCAAAAAAGCCTGGAAGCGGAAAAAGAATTCAAGGAACAACGTCTTAATGTACTGATTCTTGAAGATGACGAATGGCTGGTCGGGCTGATGAAGGAAAGGTTCGGGGAAACCCTGCCCTACGCGGATATTTACTCATTTTTGACCATCAGGGAAATGAAGGAATTTATCGATCTGAACAGCGATTTCATCCCGCAGGTCTGCTTTATTGATGTCAATCTCCCCGATGGAATTGGTCATGATGCAGCAGCCGAACTGAAAGAGAGATTTGCGGATTCTCATCTGATCTGTATCACTGCGGATGATGATATAGACATCGCCAGGGTGAATCTGTATGGTCATCGTGTCTTCAGGAAGATTCCGGCTTATATGGATGCTTTTATGAACAATCTGATTAAAACAACCCAGATAATCCGGGAGTACCATTCCAATCCTTTTAAAATTTAGATTGCTTTTTTCCGATATGTGGATGCTCTTGCTGATCAAGATACCAGGCAAGAGAATCCCGGCTGCCGCATATGTCGGAAGTGGGATTCAGTTGGGTGTAATTTTGGTCAATCAAGAGCCTGTTTGGTTCTCAAGACTTCCCAGACCATTCCTGTTAAACCGGGGCCGGTTCCGAGGTTTGCTGGTCCGGTTTCCATCCGGAAGGCGTTGCCTCTTTATCGCCGCACTCCCTAACGAGCTGAAACGCCTGATCCTGTCGTGAGGGGTCGTTCACATTATACCCTTATCTTTTCCCGGTGCTGGCTGATGACTGTCAATTCGCCGATGACAGCGATTTTCATCCAGAATAACCCTTGACAATTAAGGTGCAGTTGTTTATTTTTATATTGTACTATACATCTAATACAATAGTTCCCCTTTCACTCCATTACGTATGACATAAAACCTGAAAGGAAACGATCTGATCGTGTTTGCAAACTACATGTCAAAAGCAGACTGGTGGAGGAATAAAGCAAGTCTGGTTGGTCAAATTGAAGGTACAGGGAAAAGATGATTGAATTCAAACTGGATCATAAAAGCGGCGTTCCCCTTTACAGGCAGATTATCGATCAAATTCGCTATGGTATCGTCTCCGGCAAATGGAAAGCGGGCGAGCAATTGCCTACTGTCCGGGCGTTAGCGGTTGAACTAAAAGTTAACCTGAACACGGTCAGCAAAGCATACAAAGAACTGGAAATATTGAAAATTCTGGAGACCCAACAAGGTACTGGTACTTTTATTAGTGAGGTAAGTGTGGAAATTGATGAGAAGGAGAGAATCGGTAAGCTGGAAGGGATTTGCAAGGAGTTTGTTAATGTTGCCAGTAGTTACGGATTTTCGATAGAGGAGATCACCAAGGAATTGCAAAGAATGCAAAACAAAACCAGTTAAACAATAAAGGCGGACTACCCGGGGAGTGATCTATGGCGTTCATAAAAAGTGGACAACAGACTAAAATTAAATTCGGACTTGCCCTGTTTTTTATTCTGTTGTTGGTGGAATTCTGGTGTTTCTACTTTTATATCATTGATTTAGACAGGACATTTGCCACAGATGGCGATAAAATCCGCTATGTGACACAGATGTCTATTTACATTCTATTTGTGACGATCGGATTGGGATTGATCTGCTACTCACTGAAAACCGCAGATCAATGGGAGAAAGCCGTTGTCTTGAGACTTGGTAAATACAGGGGCCTGAAAGGACCGGGTTTCTTTGCAATCATTCCTTTCATTGATCACGTAGACAAGTATATCGATCAAAGGGTGAGAGTGACCAGTTTCAGTGCGGAGAAAACACTGACCAAGGATACGGTTCCTGTCAATGTTGATGCGGTTGCCTATTGGACGGTCTGGGATGCTGAAAAAACAGCCCTGGAGGTCCAGGAATATGTCGATGCTGTGTTATTCGCTGCCCAGACCGGACTACGGGATATTATTGGTAAACATGAATTGGCGGATCTGCTCCAGAATCGGGAGAAGATTGCAGGAGATCTTCAGCATGCCCTGGATGAGCAGACCAATCCCTGGGGGATTACCTGTCAGAATGTTGGTATCAGAGATATTGTGATACCGGCGGATCTCTCCGATGCTATGAGCAAACAGGCGCAGGCGGAAAGAGAGAGGCAGGCCAGGATAATCCTGGGAACAGCGGAGACTGAAATATCGGAAAAATTTGAGCAAGCAAGCGAACGTTATCGCAACAATCCTGTTGCCTTGCAGCTCAGAGGAATGAACATGTTGTTCGAAGGACTAAAAGAGAAGGGATCCCTGGTCATTGTGCCCAGTTCGGCACTCGAATCCATGAATTTGGGAGCTGTCAGCGGGCTGGCATCAATGGGTTTCCAGGAAGCAAAAGATAAGAAAGGGGAAAACAAATGAAAAGCATTTTAGGTCGTACTGTCGGTTATTTCGAACAGCTTCCCGAGCGTTTGATCGCAAACAAAAAGAAAATCTGGTTGCTGTTTTTGCTGCTTACGATTTTCAGTATTGCGGGTTTGCCGGGTATGAAGATGGATATGTCTCTTGAATCCTGGTTTCGCGGGGACGATCCAGCCGTTGTTGCCTATACCAAGTTCAAGGATAACTTCGGTGGAGATAACTCTGTTTATATTGTCTACAGGGCAAAGGATGGTGACATTTTCTCCCGGAACTCCCTGCAGGTGTTGTCCAAATTACACGAAGACTTGAACACGGCTTCGCTGAATGCCGTTGATGACGAGAATTCTTTGTTGGATCACATCATTGAAATAAAAAGTCTGATCAACGTGAGCTATATGGAAGTTGACGGCGATACATTGAACTCACGTGACTTCATCGGCGAGGAGCTTCCTGAAGGCGAAGAGCAAATCGAACGCTTGAGAGGAGAGGCTTCGGTTCACAAGGATTACCCGCTTTTCTATCTGTCGGAGGATTCGCAATTCGGCGGAATCTATATTCGAACCGATTATGGCGCCATTCCGGAGGATGAGGGGGATTTTTCCGAAAGTGATGCATTTGAGGTGGAACTTCAACCGGATGATCAATTGGCGGAAGAGGAAACCATCACCAAATACAAAACCACGGACATGGGAGAATTTGCAGCCTTTGCCGATGAGATCACGCGGATTTTGAAGAAGCCGGAGTATGAAGATGCTTTTGAATTCTATCCTGTGGGCAATCCAGTTCTGATGCAGGTGTTCAACTATATCCTTAATGTCGAAATGTCCTACATTTTGTTGGGGACGCTGGTTCTGATGCTGGGTTCTCTTTACTACCTGTTTCGCTCTTTCAGCGCTGTCGTCTGGCCCATTACCATAATTATTCTGACAATGATTGTAACCCTGGGTATTGTCAGTTGGCTAGGTGTCACCATGAGCATGATGATCAGCCTGATCGTCATGCTGATACTCGTGGTGGGGATTGCTTATTCCATTCACATCCTTTCCGGTTATATCTTTTTCAGGAATAAGAAATACGACCACATGACCGCTCTGAAATCAGTCATGAAAAGATCGGGTTTTGCCTGCATGTTAACCGGCGTCACCACAGCTTCCGGACTGCTGGCCATGATCTTTGTACCGATTCCACCCATAGCGGTTTTCGGGGTTACAGCAGCATTGGGAGTGGTACTGGCATTTCTTTTTACCGTAATCCTGCTACCGTTGATGCTTCACATGTGGCATCCCATTTCCAAAAAGCAGGCGGATCGTATCGCAAACAACGAGGTTAAAATCTCAATGGTGCAAAGACTGCTGAGAACGGTTGAACCCTATTCACACGGATATCCTGTGATCGTGCTGTCAATCTTCTTTGTTGTTTCCGTCATTGCAGTTTATGGACTGACCAAAGTGAAGGTGGACAGTAATATGGTAGAACTGATCAAGGAAGGACACCCTATGCGGGTTGCGTTTGAAGTGGTGGATGAAATGATGGGTGGCACCCAGAGTATGGACATTTACCTTGATTTCAAGAAACAGGATGCTTTGAAGGATCCTGCTGTTTTGAACACGATGGAGGCGTTGCAGAATTATATGGTGGAAAAACATCCGCGTTATGTGGTCAAAACCGATTCGCTGGTCAATATTGTCAAGAATTCCTACCAGGTTTTAAACGAAGACAGGGAAGAGATGTATATCATACCCCAGGATTCAAGAGCCCTGCACCAGACACTGTTTCTATTTGACAGCGCCAATCCTGATGATCGCCAGTTGATGGTAACCGACGGGTATGATCGTGGGCGGATAGCGGTACGGCTGAAGAATTACGGATCGATCGAATACCTGGATTTTTTCAACGATGTGCAGCTCAAAACAGATGAGATGTTCAAACCCCTGAAACCTGCATATCCCGAAATGGATATTAAAATCACCGGCGGTATCGCCCTGATGATGAAACTGGTGGATTATATGAGCTGGTCCCAGATTCAGAGTTTTGGTCTTGCCCTGGTTGTCATCACTGTCATGCTGCTCTTTGTTTTCGGTTCTCCCCGTATCGGTTTAATGGGTATGATTCCAAACCTATTCCCGGTAATGATTACCTTTGGTGCCATGGGATTTTTTGGAATCCCTCTGGATGGCGATACCCTGATCATTGCACCGCTGGTCATCGGTATTGCGGTTGATGACACGATTCATTTTCTTACACATTTCAGAACCGAAATGCTGGAAACAGGCAGGGTGGTCGAGGCGATACAGAACAGTATTCGTGAGGTCGGTCAGGCGATCAGCTTTTCCACTATCATTCTGGTTCTTGGTTTTTTCATGCTAATTTTCAGTTCCCATAGGGGAATGGCACATTTCGGGTACCTGACTGGTGTGGCCTTCATATCCGCCTGGTTGGCAGACATTTTTCTGCTACCTTCTCTTTGCAGCTTTATCAAAGATAAAGACCAGCCCGAGCAGGCATCGGAAGTTGTTAAAGTAAGCGGAAACAATTGATACACCTCATCCCGGGTCGATTAAACTCACCTAATTCAGTTTGTTCGGACCGGGATTCTCCAACTTCCTGAGTTCTCCCAGCAGTTTTTCAATAATCGGATCCAGCAGATCGGAAAACCGACGTTTCTTCAGCTTGTCAAACAACTCATTACCCAAGGATATGCTGATTCCAAACAGCGCTGGCAGGATCGGCATGGCAAGTAAAAATCCCTTGAGATACCTGTTTTCCGTGAAGGTGTTAACGAGGGACGGTAGAAACCTCGCTATCCACTGTCCGCAAAGAATGACATTGGTAGTCCTGGCGGTGTAGAACAGAAAGGCATCCAGTCCTTCCCTGGTTATCCATTCACCGAGAATATAAACTCCTTCAGACCTGAAAAGGTGAAGGATCGCAATGTAGAAATAAAACGGCCAGGCAAAAAGAAGGATCTTCAGGTTCTTAAACCGGTTCACCAATAACAGTATGGGAATGAGAACTACCTGGAAGGTGAATTGCTCGAATAAAAAAAGGGATATGAATATTGATACTGCCAGGAATAACAGGAAATAGCTTCGAACTCCCGACGGTTTATCCTGCAGCAACAGACCACCATTTTTCAGATTCAGTTTCAAAGAGAGCAAAAGATCAAGTGTTTCCCGGCTTTTGAAAACCAAAAAAGCTGTAAGGCAACCGGAGACCAAAGACCAGATAAGAATCGGGGAAAGCTGAAAGTAGAAATCGGCGTGTTGCACCAACATAATATTGACGATCCCGAGTTGAACCACATTGAAGGTACAAGCCAGTAATATACTCAAGCCAACCAGACCTATTTTTTCCCTGGTATATAAAAATCTCAACAGGCTTCCAGCCAAGACAAAAGAGAAGATTCCGGAACTGCTGCTGATGAGAAAGGAGCTGAAAATCTGACCGCCGTAAAGCAGTGTGATCAGATTCCTGAGCAGAAACAGTATCAAGGTGGGGAATACTCCGAAACGGATCAGAAACGGTAAAAATACCCAGTATGCCAGTCCAATTCTCAGCCAGGGAAAAATTGGGATCTTGGGGAGAAGATTCTCCATAATCTGCAAACTGCAGGTTAAGACAAGACAGATTGCCAGTGTCTCCGCCCCTGGTGCCTTGTTTTTTAATTTATCAATGAGAAATGGCATCGATCTGGTTATACGGATTATCTGCATCTTCAGGGCCGGTAATTGAAATCACCATCCTGGCAGGAAGACAGATGATATTCTCATGAGTGTGATGAATGGCTCCCTGGAGGATACAGATTCTTTGGTTACATGGTGATTGCAATACACGAATACTGCCATTACCGATTTCCAAACGAATTTTTCCGATTTGTGTATCGATCTCTTTGATGCTTTCAGGTCCCGATAAGGAAAAAACGGCAGTTTTTCGCTTGTTGACATAAACCTCAGCTTTTGCGCCGGTTGTTCCCCTAAACAGAAAGACGGCAGCTATGCCGATAACCAGGACAATTAATATGATCAGACAGTCCAAAGGACGAATAAGTTTCATGGTAACAGATGAAGCGATGGATATGATCCTTTAATTGTTGATTGCAAGTTTATTCGGATCCTCACAACAGGTGATCTTTGATTAAGTCGAGCCTGTTTGGGTGATGCCATTGAGGGATGAAAAAAACTAGCTGAGTGAATTGTGTATGTCAAAATCCTTTACAGAGTTCTGGTAGTTACTGTTCTTTTTGCCCATTGTAACGTAAACGACCAAGGGAAGCAGAAGACTTGTCTTTTATTCTGTCATTGAAAACCCGTGAAGGGAAGCGGTACCATCGCCAAATTAAATCATTTCGCATCTATTAAAAAATATTTGATCACAGCAATCAGGTTATTCAGGATTTTTTAATGGAAATCAAATATAAATCTTGTTGATTTGACTTAAAAAACAAGAATAGGTTTGATACTATTTCTTCCTGGTTTTCATTTAAAGAAACGATTGTCAGATCGGAAATCCAATGGTTTCCCGTTCGGTTTTTTTAGTCAACGACATCTTATACTGTGTCGTGAGAAAAGAGTGCATTTTCAAATAATTTTTCGTAAAGGAGAAAGGATGAAAAAAGGCTACAAAATACTTTTCAGTGTTTTTATCACACTGTTTCTGATGGTTCCCTTCGGATTGACAGCAAAAACACATCAATTGACCATTCTTCATTCCAATGACCACCATGGTCATTTCATGAAATTCGATCCCTACCCGGTTAAAGATGTTGGTGGGCTTGCGGCACAATCGACATTGGTCAACATCGTCCGTGCGGAAGCAAAAAAAGGCGGTGGCAGTGTATTGGTTTTATCAGGTGGTGATATCAATACCGGAATTCCCGAATCGGATATGCAGGACTGTCAACCGGATATAGTTGCCATGAATATGATCGGTTACGACGCGATGGCTCTTGGGAATCATGAATTTGACAACAGCCGCGAGGTTTTAGAGAAGCAGATGAGTTGGGCCAAGTTCCCGTTTATTTCAGCCAATATCTATCTGAAAGGAACAGACAAAACATTGGTTGAACCCTATGTTATCAAGGAGTTCAATGGTCTGAAGGTGGCAATTCTCGGGTTGACCACTTCATCAACACCCATTCTGACACTCCCGGAAAACACAAAGGATTTGGAGTTCAAAGATCCAATCGCTGTTGCCCGAAAACTGGTTCCCATGTTGAAGAAGAAAGCGGATCTGGTCGTGGCTCTTACGCATCTTGGATATTACAAGGACAATGACAAGAAGGGGGATATTGCTCTGGCTAAAGCTGTTCCCGCTCTGGATGTTATTGTTGGTGGGCATACCCATACGGAACTGGATGATGCCGTTGTTGTTGGAAAAACAGTCATTGTTCAGGCAGGTGGTTACTCCGAGCATATGGGGCGCCTCGATCTGACCATCGATACAGCCAGCGGAAGCATTGATCACAAGTTTGCCCTGCTTCCCGTCAATATGAAAAAACGTGTAAAATTCAATGGTAAGAAGTATTACAAGTACGTTGGAGTTGGTTATGTCGAAGATAAAGATATACTGAAGGCGATGGATCCTTTTATGAGCAAAGCAGATGAGTTGCTGTCCAAACCCGTTGGCAAAACAACAGTTGCTTTGGCTGGTGCCAAAAGTGAAAGCCGCGGTCAGGAAACCAACCTGGGGAACCTGATCACCGATGCTATGAAAGCCAAAACAGGTGCCGAGATCGCTTTTCAAAATGGCGGTGGCATCAGGGCCGGAATCGCCCCCGGTAACATCACCTATAGGGATATCCTCTCTGTTCAGCCTTTCGGCAACACCCTGGTTCTTATTGATATGACCGGGGCCCAGATTCAGGAAGTGTTGGATTTCTCAGCTACCAAGGTTGGAAGCGGCGCTTTTATGCAGGTTTCCGGACTGAGTTTCACTATCAAGAATAGCAAAGCAGTGAACGTGAAGATTGGTAATGCACCGATCAGCAAAGGCAAAACCTACAAAGTGGTAACCAACAACTTTGTAGCTGCCGGTGGTGATGGCTATAAAATGTTAAAACCGCTCTCCAAGGAAGATACGGGATTTGTCGATGCAGATGCATTCAAGGAGTATGTTGCCATGAAATCTTCTGTAGCTCCGGAACTGGAAGGAAGAATCAAAATTATGAAATAAGCGTTCGATATGCTGTCAGCAGGTAACTCATCGCCTGCTGACATATCACCGCAATTCAGACGGGAAGAAACCCGTTCAGGGTTTCCTTGGAATAGATGTCGGGCTGACCCATGATCCGTTTGATCTCACCATAAATACGCTGAAAAAGCTGCTGATCATTTTTCGGGAGTTTCTCAAACCGCTTTTCCCTGTATTTTTCAAAGAACTCATAATACTTATTGGCAGTTTCCAGATCACCGAAATAGACAGCGATTAGCAGTATCAGCCGACCACTGCGAAAGGTGATAAAAGGGTTTTTGACCGTTTTGAACAAATCCTTGGATCGCTTCTGAATCTGTTTTAGTATTTTCTGCGCTTCCTCAACTGCCTTATGTTGCATCATGACTTCGGCCAGGGTCAAACGGAGAGTAATGGTGTGCCAATGTAACTCGTGACTCTGATTGGAATTCGCCAGCATGGAGGAGGCCTTGATAGCCATTTGGAAACTTTTCACCACAGCCGGCAGGGATCGTTTAATGGTAGACAACTCGCCAATATATTTTTTTAGAAAAGAGCCGTTCTCCTCTTTTAGTCCGATCCATTGCTCTCGAAAATCCCTGGAACTCAGCGCTGGTGGTTGTTCATCGGAGCTTTTCAAGCGAAACAGCTCCCTTTGGGGGCTGGCGAAAAAACAGGAGTGGCAAACGGCAACCTTGCACAGATTGTAATCAATAGGATCGAATCCTTCTGCCGCTATCTGGTAAATTGGAATTCCAAATATGTTGTGCCGGGGATCCTGACTCTTCTCCTTGAGCTGGAAATACTTAACACTTAGCCGGGTGTCGCAAACAAAACAATCCATGTTGAAATCCGTGATGGAATTATTATCCGGATTGTCTTCAATTTCCGGTAGAGGCTCGATTTCGATGCCATTGTCAGTTTCTACATGTTCGTTTTCCTGCTCCTCTACCTCTTGCACGCCTTCTGTTCCGGGATTGTTTTCCGGCTGTTCCGACTGTTCATCATCACCTTCCCTGTACTGATAGTCTCCTCCTTCCTCCTCTTCCTCACCCTTAATAACGGTATATTTCGATTGTTTACCGGTTTCGATCTGGCAGCGATCAATCAGTGGATTTTTTGCCTGTTTCCATTTCATTCCCTGGAGGCACCAGCCAATCAGTCGGTTGTGCAAGTTTTCAGAGAAATCACAGGCTACTGTCAATTGGCTCAGGAAATCATGTTCATTTTTGGCCAGGCTCTCATCGGCTGACATAATCAACATTACCTCAATAAAAATCCGCACAAGGTAATTCTTAGGAATGCTGGGGGGTTTGGTGATGGAGGGCGTCCTGTTTCTTCTCACCATATTGGTCACTTCTTTGCGGTGACCCTCATCTTTGATCAGATTGATAGCCATCTTGAGAAAGCGCACTTCTGCCTGATCCAATTGCTGGTCACTCATGATGCTGGCGATGAGAGTCTCCGCGTACCACCTTTGTTGAAGGGGGTTCAATTTGGAAACAGGGACTTTCAGCAGATCAGTGCTTCCTGTGGCTGATACAAACTCAAGCTGTCGATTTTTCCAATCCAGACCTTCCTCGCACCAGGCGAGTAGTTCAAGGTAATACTCCTTGGTAAAACGGAATACCCGGGCGACTTCTTCCAGAAAAGTCCTCTCTTTGTCGGTAAACTCAATATCTGAAATCATAACCAGTGCCAGTTCAATGAAAACAGCGGCTAACACTTTGGGTGGGACTCCAGGGGGTCTGAAGATACCGGGAGGTGACTTGGAGGCGATACGATTGACCAGTTCCTGTCTCTCGTCAGTTTTTTTGACAATCGGCAGGATCTGTTTGATAAAATCGGTTTCTGGTTGGGTGATTTCTTCGTCAGCCAGGATAGCGGCCACTACCATTTGGGCGTACCAATATCTTTGAGACTGTGTAAGAACGTTTAAAGGAACTCCCATCTGGGCTCGAAGTCAGGTTGTCACGCTGGATCAGGTGTTAAAACATTGGCGGTTTCTAAGTCGTCATTTCAAGACAGTTTAACCAAAAATGAAAAAATAACAAGCAATTCGTTAGGTCAAATCATCGTACATACTTGCAGTTCCAATAGCGAGTAACCACTCACTTGCTTGGATTTTGGCAGGAGACCCGGATAGCTGTCTTGTGTCATGTTTATTTTTGCGCTTTACCTTTAAATTAAACGGTGACAATTCATTAGAAGGAACACCAGGAATGCCGTTAAATCAGCTATAAACTGTTCCTGATTGACCACCTGCTGAGAACCCATAAGATAGTCCATCACACCTCAATGTCATGACAACAGAGTCAGTTGCTTCCGGTGATCGGCATCCTTTTGAATCGCAGCCTAACAAAACCTTCCTCTTGCTCAGCTTCCCGGTTCTGCTTTCAATGATAGCCGAACCTGTTACCGGTCTGGTTGATACTGCGTTTATTGCCCGCTTGGGGTCCATATCATTAGCTGCACTGGGAGTTGGTACCATAGTGCTGTCCAGCACGTTCTGGGTTTTCGCTTTTCTTGGGATCGGAATACAAACCGAGGTAGGACAATCCCTTGGGAAGAATGAAACTGAAAGGGCATCAGAAACAGGATATCTGGCGCTATTACTGGGATTTATCCTGGGATGTCTGCTGATAATTGCTCTTTGGCTTTGGTCGCCTGCTATTATCTCAGTCATGGGTGCCAAAGCTGATATCTACACCCAATCATTGGAATACACAAAAATAAGGTTAATAGGGGCACCTGCCATTTTAATGACCCTAGCCGCATTTGGCATCCTCAGGGGAATGCAAAACATGAGAGTTCCGCTTTGGATTGCGGTGTTTATCAATGTGACCAACATTGTTCTGGATGCAGTTTTGATTTTTGGCCTGGGACCTTTTCCAAGATTGGGAATCGCAGGGGCTGCGCTGGCTACGGTCTTAAGTCAATGGCTTGGGGCAATCATCGTTGTTTTCATTATATTGAGAAAACTAAAAAGACCTGAAAAACTGAGATTGTCCGATATCAAGCGTCTGTTCAAAATAGGGGGTGATCTTTTTGTGAGAACAGGGCTGCTGTTGTTCTTTTTACTCGTTTCCACACGTTCTGCAACTAAAATCAGTGCCGAGGCCGGGGCGGCACATCAGGCTATTCGGCAATTCTGGACGTTTACCGCTCTTTTCCTGGATGCTTTCTCGGTGACTGCCCAAAGCCTTATCGCTTATTTCATGGGACAGGATAAGATATCTGAGTCGAGAAAAGTCGCCCGTGTTATCTGTATATGGACCGTCCTGACCGGTTGTCTTCTTACTGTTGTTATGCTGGCCGGGGAGGCCTTATTTCTGAAACTGCTGGTTCCTGCCGAAGCTGCAGTGATCTTTTCCATTGCCTGGTTTATCTCGGCATGGTCCCAACCGATCAGCGCCATTGCTTTTGCAACGGACGGAGTGCACTGGGGAACAGGGGACTTTGGTTATCTGAGAAACAGTATGATTGTGGCGACTTCAATCGGACTTCTTGGTATCTTTCTGCTCGAACAATCAGGCTCAATAACCCTGGAAAGGATCTGGTATGTGACGGTATTGTGGATTCTGGCCAGAACCATTGCCGGTTTTATCAGGATCTGGCCGGGAATAGGCAAGAGTCCGTTAAGGACTGTTTGAGGTTAATTAACTTCGACAGTCACAGGATCCAGTTGTTTTTTGCTGCCCCTGTTAAAAATCCGTCTTTTCAAATTCCCCAATTTGGTTTTCGTGTTGTGAATTAACGAATAGAGAACCGGAACCATAAAGAGGGTCAGGAAGGTAGCTACGGACAATCCGTAAATAATGGAAAGGTTCATCGGCTTCCAAAACGTCCCGCCTTCTGATCCGAACAGCACTACATTTGGCCATCTGTAGAAATCTATGTCCATTCCCAGTGTGATCGGCAACAGACCAATGATGGTGGTAACGGCGGTCAGCATAACGGGTCTTAATCTGGTCATGCCTGCCAGGACTACAGCTTCCCGGACCGAGTAACCACGATCTCTAAGCTGACCTATATAGTCGATCAACACAATGGCATTGTTAACCACAATTCCCGCGAGTGAAATCACCCCGATACCTCCCATTAACACACTGATGGGTGTTGCATGAATGCTCATTCCCAGGAACACGCCTGCCAGGGAAGCAAACACGGATGCCATGATGATGAAGGGCAACACAAATGAATTGAATTGGGTGACCAGCAGTACAAAAATCAGGAATACGGCAACGCCAAAGCTTTTGACCAGAAATGCCTGGGTCTCGTTCTGTGATTTATCCGCTCCTGAATAGGCAATTGTGATCCCATCGGGAGTTTCGTAATTTTCCAGCCTTTTCTTTACGTCTTTCAATACTTCAGCCCCGGAACGTTCTTTGGATGAATCCGCCTCCACCGTAATGATTCGTTTCAGATCAAGGTGGTGTATGGTACTGCCCGCTTTTTCCCTGCGAATGAGAATCAACTCGCTTAAGGGCACGGAATGTCCTTTCGGGGATGTTATGAACAGGGATCCCAGGTCGGTATCATACCTGCGGAATTTTTCATCCAGCCGCACCACTATATCATATTCATCCTGATCCACTCGATATGTTGAAACATCCTGGCCGTTAAAAGCTGTTCTGATGACCGATGATACCTGGGTTACCGTCAAACCGTGCCTGGCGATTTTCTCGCGGTCTATATCCACACGGATTTGTGATCGACTGGAGTCAGCACTGGTTTCCAGATTAACCAGCCCTTTGATATCTTTAATCATATTCTTGACTTCATCACCGACCCTCTGCAGTTCATCGAGGTTTTCGCCCCTGATCTCTACATTAATGTCCCTTCCCACGGGCGGTCCGTTGGTTCGCTGATCTAATCTAACTTCTGCACCGGTGAAATGAGTTAACAGGGCACGAATTTCCTCGAGTTTTTCAGAGGGACGAAAGCCTTTCCATTTCTCCCAATCCGGGAATGCCAGGTTGATCTTGCTATTGGTGGCCTTGACATTGGAAACTATGGAATCTGTGTATTGGTCAAATGGCAAAACCTCCGCTTCGACCTCCTTTACAATGGAGTCTGAAATCTGAAGTATAGTGCCCTCTGGCGATGTAACCCGAATAATACCGTTTCGCGGTTCCTCTTTCGGGAAGAATTCAGTTTTAAAATCCGGATTGGCAATACCGAAATAGAGGAAAATCATACCAAACCAGAAAAGTGCCATAATAAACAAACTGCGAACAGGGCGATCAATGGCCCAGGATAAAGCTTTGCTGTAACGACCCAGGAACTTTGATTTTTTTACCAGTTCGATTTCATCAACGACCTTGATATTCTTGGGGGCTTTCATCAACCGGGAACAGAACACAGGATTGAAAACCAATCCCACTACCAGTGAACAGCTCAAGGTGACAATCAGGGTGATGGGGAGATACCTCATAAACTGCCCCATTATTCCCGGCATGTAGATCATGGGGAAAAAGACAAGCAATGTGGTCAGGGTAGAAGCAATAACAGGAGCCGCAACCTCGCCCGATCCCACAATGGCAGCCTCAATAGTCGTTTTTCCGGATTGCACATGCCTGAAGATGTTTTCCACAATTACGATTGCATTATCTACCAGCAGACCCAAAGAGACGATCAGGCTGAACAACACGATAAAGTTCAGGCTGATTCCGATCAGGCTGAGGATCAGAAAACTCATCAGCATGGAAAACGGAATTGCCAGCCCGACAAAAACAGCGTTGCGTCTACCCAAAAAGAAAAACAGAACCAGAAACACAAAAAGCATTCCCGTGTATATGTTGTTTTCCAGATCCCTGACAAATTTGGTCACCCATTCGGAATTGTCATCCAGCAGGGTGAAGGTGATTTTGTTTTCATAGGTGTTTTCAAACTCGGCAACAATCTCCTTAATCTGGTCTGAGATGACAAGCAGATTTTCTCCCGAACGTTTTGATACTTCAAGTGAGACTGATTCCACCCCGGCGAATCTGGAGCGGCTTTCAACCTCTTTAAAAGCGAATCGAACATTGGCAACATCCCCCACGCGCACCTGGGCTCCATTATCGTCCGAAATGATCATATCGGTAATCTGGTGAAATGTTTTAACCTCACCGGGCACATAGATAAAAAGCTCTTTGGGCCCCACTTTCATGGTTCCCCCCGGGATGGTCCTGTTTTCCGCCTGGATGGTCTGGGTGACATCGTTCAAATCCAGTCCGTAAAACCTCAGTTTTTCCGGATCGATACGAATCTGTACCTCCTTCTCCAATCCCCCAAAACGATTCACCTCCAGAATCCCGGGGATGGATTTGATCCTGTCTCTCAAATCTTCGGCAACATCCTTGAGCAGAAGAAGCCCTAATTTGGATGAGAGGTTGATGGTGACAATGGGCATTTCCGATAGGTTAAAATCCTGGATTATCCAATCTTCAGCCTCCTCCGGGAGGTCCGCTTTTACATCGTCCAAGGCCTCTCTGACTTTTATTCTGGCGTCATCCAGGTCGATGTCAAAATCGAACTTCAAATCGACAGTGACCAATCCGTTGCTTGATCGCGACCTCATCTCTTCCAGATGTTCTACGTTTTGAAGCTCCTGTTCCAGTTTATTGGTGATCTGTGCTTCAACTTCATTCGGGGTGGCACCCGGGAACGGTACGGTTACATAAAGATGCGGCCAGGTGATGTCCGGACTGGCTTCTCGTGGCAGTTCCATATAGGAAACCCAACCTACTACGGCGAGCAGAACCATAAACAGGAAAATGGTTGATGGTTTGCTAATTGCCAGTTTGCTGATAGGAAAACTCTTTGTCGATTTCATGTGAACGTCTTGGTCTTTTCAAGTTTCTGGGATCGATTTTCCACGGCATTCGAATTTATCCGATTGTCAATCTCCAATAGAGTTAGGGATTAGGGGAGATACCGGGAAAGGTTCTGTTTTCTTGCTGAGAATGACCGTCCACGATTCAATCAATCCAAACCGGGGACGGGATTTTCACACAAAAGTTTTGTTTGATTTCGGGATATTTGAACAAAAAACCGGGGACGAAGTGGTCAGGGAGTGACTACTCTGCCATATTTTGAACCAGTTTTTTGTTCTTATTGATAATGTTTACCGGTTCGTTATTGGCAATCAGGTTTTGCCCGACGATTACCAGTACATCGCCAAACTCCAGTCCTCTGATGATCTGAACGTTTTCTCGAACCATATCTCCGGTTTCGACAAGTCGTTGCTTGGCCACGCCGTTCTCCACAACAAAAACAACAGAGCCCTGTTCCTGTTCCAGGACAGCATGACGGGGCACGATGACCTGTTTGGATTCGGACTTGGCCAGCATATTTACCCTGGCCATCATGCCGGGTAGCAGCTTTCTCTCAGGATTATCAATAACAATATCGGCAGGGAAGCACCTGCATTTCAAATCGGCTTCCAGTCCGAGTGTTTTGATTTTTCCACTGAACTCCTCCCCGGGAAGCGCATCAAGCCGGATAGAAACCGGATTTCCCACAGCGGCGTATCGCATTTCCTTTTCGGAGATATTGATATGAGCAAGAACCTTGGATATATCCATGATTTCAAATAGATCTGTACCACTCTGGATGAATCCGCCCATTTGAACCGTTTTTTCTTTGACGATTCCGTTGAAAGGCGCTTTCACCTTTGACTTTTCCAGCTCCAGTCCGGCCAGTTTCAGGTTTACCTCGTTGATTCTTATCGAGTTCTCATAGGTTTCCAATCTTGCCTTATCCTTCACCTTTGCCTGATTCAGTTCCAGAATCGCATTTTGCCAGGTGATTCGTTTGATTTCGAGAGTTGTTTTATAACCGTCGTAGGAGGTCGCGCTGGTCATCTTCTTCTCGAAAAGTCGTTTCTGAACCTCATATTCGGATAGGGCGTGGTCATAATCGGTTTTTGCCATGTCCACCTTCAATTGTAGCTGCTTGATCGTGACATGTTCGCTTTTTGCTCCTTTTTTTGACCCATCAGTGCCGAGATAAAGCTGCTTCTGAATCTGATAATCGGTAACCGATTGCTGGTAATTGGTTTTGGCAATGGTCTTTCTTAATTCGAGTTCGTTGGTCGAGATGTGGACCAGAACGTCCCCTGACTTTACCCTCTCACCCTTATCGAAATTGATTTTCTCAACCGTTCCGGAGGTTTCGGATTTAACCACAACCCGATCCAATGGTTTCAGATATCCGATATAAGATTTATGAAGTTTCAATTTCATGGGGGAAACCACCATCACTTTGACATTGGTACGAGTGGATATGGTTTCTGCGGATACAGACTGCACTCCAAACAGTGTGCAGATCAGGAAAAGAATCATTCCGTTGTAAATTCGATTCATCTTGCCTCTAATAGTACTGAATTGTTTCAAATGATCCATCAAAGCTGCTCAACTAAAACCATCATTCCCAAAATCATCAAATGGGAGAGGGTAAGGTTATGGACGGTAGCTTTTTGATGTTAAACGACCAATTTCGGGTAGTGATTTCCATTTCAGCATACAAATGTAAATAAAGTATTAATAATTAACCATTTCGAGGAAATTTCCTATTTTTTACCGGGAATTTCGAATTGGACGTAATCTTATATTCTATTAGTTTTCAGACCGGTATGTATAGGAAAAAGGGGGCTGTATCAGAATTACTCGGTGGGCTGTCCTTACGTTAATTGGATTGTGTTATCTGCTCGTCCCTGATTTTACGAATTCTGGCTTTGGCAAATTCATATTCCCACCATCCTTCCAGATAAGTGCTGAGGGCTTCTTTATAGTGATAAACGGCCTTGTCGAACTCTCTGTTTCCCTCGGATAGAAAGCCGAGGGCAAAATGGGTGGTTAGCAGGTATTCGGGGTGTTGAGCAGCTCTTTCCATCATCACCGATTCGGATGTTTTGGATGACATCATTTTCAGGATCGCCCTGTACCAGCTATCTTCAATCTGGTTCAATATCTCCAGGGTCTTTGATTCCAGGTCATCGGAGGAGAGTCCAAGATTGTTCAAGACCCCCAGTTCGAGAACTCGAATGCTCAAATAGGACTTATTTTCCCTCCCACCTTTTTTAAGGAACTCGTTAATGTATTTGACCGTCTCCTGCCAATCGCCTTCCATGGCGTGAAAAAAGGCAAGCGAGATGAGGATGTCTTTGTTATCGGCATCGATTTCTCTCATCCTTTTCAGGATCGATATTTTGTCGTTGATTCGAACCGATGGCATTAACAACCTGGAAAAAAGTGGTGTAATCTCTTCCAGCTTCTGATCCCGTTCACCCAGGGCTTGTTCAAGGGAACTGTGAAATCTCTCTATCTCTTTCTCAAGCCGGTTTTTACCTCTTTTGTCCCGAGTCAGCAAAATTTGCTGCTCATGAACGTGTTGCAGTTCCGCTAAGATCAGGTAGTGAATCCACAGCCTTTTTCCGGACGCATAGGCTGCTGTTCGCAAGAGTTTGATGGCTTCCTGGGGTCGATGTTTTTTATGCTGCACAAACGCGGAGATGTAGCTAATCCAGCTCTTCTCGTTCAATGTATACCAGGCCCGGAGAGCTGAATCGGGATCAACGCGGTTTTCCAGAATTCGTACCAAAAAACCGAATAGCTCGCCATCTGATCGCCAATCGAAATCGAGCAACGGTTGCCGATGTCTGCTGTCAATGAAATCTCCGGTCAGCCAGTCAATCAGGTAGAGCATCAGCCTGACTTCGTGATGCTGGTCATCCATGGAAATTACCTGATCGAAAAAGTGTTTTGCCCCGACATAATCACCGGAACTAAAATGAATCATTCCCGCTGCGGTAATCAGATTCGGATCGAGACTGAATTTTAGTTCATTGGTCACCATCCTTGTGGCGATTTCCCAATCACCCCTTAAAGCATAATGTTTCAGGTTCTCTATCTTTTTATCGATAGAGAGATCCATCAGGCCATTCCATTTCGGTTTGCCCTGTTTCAGATCTTCAAGAAAAGCTGCGGTTTTCGTAATAGGTAGCACCATTCCTATATCGGAGAGTGGGGTCATTACCGGGATCATACCAAGACTGGTATCAAACATGATTCCGGTGGCAATACCGATTACCTTTCCCCTTTCATCGATAATGGGACCCCCGCTATTGCCCTTATAGATAGAGGTGTCGACCTGGATCATTTCCTCGAAGACTCTCCGGACATTACCCCTGGTGACACTGACGTTCACCCTGTTGGCCTGGGCACGGCTTCCTAAAGGAAACCCAATGGTAATAACCGGGGAAAGCTTTTTGACATCTTCAATCTTCAGTGATTTATCAAGCGGAATGGGTTCAAGACCAGGCGGCACCTCGTCAATTTTCAGCACGGAGAAGTCATCCTTCAGAGGTGAGCGCGAAAGGTAGCCCTGGCGTACAATGGATCGTTCGATTCCTGCAATTTCAACCCGTGGTTTGCCATCGGAGCGATAAGCGGATTCTATGTAGTAAATATCGTTCAACTCCCCACTGTCTCCCAGCGAAGGTATTCTCTTGTATGCCTTTTGTCCTTCAAACCAGAGATACATTCTGTAATCGAAATGCACTTCAAATTCCTGGCGTTTCAATTGTTCGATCATGATAAACAGATCCCTGTCCAGTAACCAGGGGGCGGCAACATGCCTGTTGGTAATCAGGTAGCCACGCTCATCAACGAGAAAGGCTGTTCCTTCAGTGCGTTTTTGATAAATTCTGTTGCCGTTTTGCAGCAGAAAATAGTCCACCAGAACGAAAGCGACTGAATTTGAATAGCGATTGGCATATTCCTGGAAGTCAGTTTCAATGTGATTATTTGAAGTTGTGAAATAGAACAGGCCGCTGATCCCTCCCAGTAGCAGCACAATTAACAGGGAGGTCAGACTCCAGACGCGAAACCTGAGCTTCTGAATCTCGGGAAAGACAATCGAGCTTTTCTCCTTTTTGTCCTGTTTTCTTTTTTCCGGTTTCTGCTTTCTTAATTTTTGCAGGGCATCCGCGACCTCTTTCATTGTTTGGGGACGCATGGAAGGGTCCGGAGAAAGCATGATCTTCAGTAGGGTTTTGGCATTTCTCGGTATATTCAGGTTGTTGATCTGGGCAGTTGTCGGGCAGCCTCCAAGGGAAGTTGTCAGTAACTCTATAAAGATTTTCCCCAGCGACCAGATATCACTTCTGAAATCAAGAGGCTTATTGTTAACAATATCGGGATGACACTGCAGGATGTCATTCAGCATTGTTCCGGGAATCTCGGGACTATGTCCTAAAAACCGGGAAAGCTTGTAGTCAATCTTTGCCTTCAGCTTCTTGCTGTTCTCCTTGATAATAATGATATCGCTCAGAACCAGATGCGGTATGAAGTGTCCGGACTCGTGTAAAACCTGAAGACTGCAGGCGATCTGATGAAAGAGGTCAAAAGCGATTTGATTGTCTTTCAGGATTCCGGATGAAAAGATCCTGCTCCATTTTTCACCGTCAATCCATTCACTGACCCTATACCAGATGCCGTCAGAAGACCGCGTGATTTCAAAATGCCGGATGAATCCATCGTCCGGTAGCTGGTTCAGTTGTTCCATACGATGTTGAAGCCGATTGGCAACTTCTTCATCAATTCCAACCTGATCCTTGTACATTCTGATTAAAACAGGTGCTCCTCTGTTTTCTCCCACGGCACGACACATGATGCTGGCGTGCCCCTCCTGAAGCACTTCCAGTATCGTGTATTCGTCAATCTGTTTTCTGCCTGCGCCGACTTCATCTCCGCAAGATGGGCAAGTGACCATGTTTTCAGCCAGAAGCTGATCGCAGGTTTGACATATTTTCATGGTTGCTTTTGGTCTAAGAGGAGAGAAATGCAAATCGAATGGAGCCTTTTTCCTAGCTCAATTATACCAGTTTTTTGAGGAGAAAGGCAACAATTTCAGTTTATTCGTTTTATTAGATCTGAATAAGCCTGATTAAATACGATAGTCGTAAGGGAGCTTTCGTAGTGGAAAATGAATAAATTGATGAAGGATCGGTCTTGACTGATTTAAGATCGGATCCTTTTATTCGGAATCAAATTGAGTCGTAAGGGTAGGTTTGGAGGATAACGGGGAATCTTGATCCCGTCGCCGTCAGCCGGATCGGGTCATTCCCATTTTGCATTCTCGCATTTTAGCTCGAACTCTGCCAGAACGGCCAGTTGTTCTTCAGTGCATCCCCTGAATGCTTCTTCTGCCGATGCGATTTCGAATGTTTCGTGGTTGTATTTGGCTTCTTCAATAGCTCTTTTTAAAGACCATCCCGATTCAAGACGTTTTTGTATGGTTCTCCTGCCCACCGGAGATATCTGTTCCAGTTCCTTAAGTGTCCAGTATCTTTCCTTGTAATAATAAGCTTTTGGTTTTCTTGGCATAACTCTAATATGTAATGTTTTCGAAAAACCATCCGATTAAAACTCGATACGGATAACTTTGAAATCTATCTGCCGATGTCTGTACACAAAACATGCCAAATCCATCGATGAATATGGGATCAGGGATTTAAGAACTTACGGGATAAAGAACAGTAATATGCTGGAACTACTAGGAAGAATGCTATTATCAATGGTTTATTGACTGGTTGGCTGGCTTAATCCGTGAAAATTGAGCCGTGATCAAACGGCGGCTTTTCCAATTATGGAGTTTTGATATTGGGGATGAAGAAAAGCCTGTTTTCGACAATTATGTCGAAAGCTACGGGTTTTCTCCAAACAATGGTATAATGGGTTCGGGTACAGGCACTTAGTTAAACAGGACGGCACTGCCGATAACAACAAAAATCGCACCAAGCCAGGAGCCAAGAGCAGGGCGCTCCCCGGTTTTGATCCACAAAAGGGGCAGCATCATCACCGGAGTGGTTGCGGAGAGCGTTGTCACAATGCCAGCCTCGCCCCGGGCAAGTCCGAACAGAAGAAGGGTCATTCCCATGGCCATCCCAACAAAACCGCTACCTGCTACCCAAAGTACTAATTTGGGAGTCAGTTTTGAATCAGAACGGGAATGTTTACGAAAGCCTTTTGTAAAACCCAAGGATATGAGAAAAATAGCAGAAATCCCAACCCGCAGTGCTGATATGGTGATTGGGTCCGCTCCATCCTCCATTACCGGTTTTATAATCAGTGCACCCGATGCCTGACATAACGAGGCCAACAAACCGCTGAGAATTCCCACAATGGCACTGCCTTTAATCTGTTCCCAACGATGGGTTTGATTGGCTGTAGTTCCGTAAACAATGGCCAGAAAAACACCAAGCATGACGATAGAACACCCCATGATTTGTTGGGCATTCAGTCTTTCACTAAAGACAATATAGCTGATGATCGCCGTCATCGGGGCATTGGTGGCGAACAGAATTGCTGTTCTTCTTGGCCCCATCTTGTTCATTGTGTAAAAAAGCGCAGTGTCTCCCAAGAAAATGCCAACAATGCTGGAAAAGAGAATATAGTTGAAATAGGTCGATTGAATTGTGCTCCAACCGTTGGAAAGGAATGCCATTCCGGTTAACATCACGAATACCATGGGCATTCTGATTCGATTGAACCGGATGGAACCCAATTGGTTAACCGGGGTTACTGCGATCAATCCTCCGAAAGACCAGCAGAGGGCTGCAGCTAATGCGGCAAAATAAGCAGTCAATTCAGGATCCTTTTAATTCTCAATGCGGAGAGCTACCAAAATGATTTTGGATATTATCAATATGCTGGTCCGGGCCTTTTATGTTCTTTTTTTGCAGGCGATACAACGGGTGTTGTCACATCTGGTGCAAACAAACCGGTTGATTTCAAGGCCTGCCAGCAACAGTGTTGTCCAGAACCCAATCAATAACGTGATATTATTCCATAGCCAGTATTGTGGGGATATGATCAGAAACAGGAGAATCACAATAACAACAGTGTAATCCAGTTTGCCGTATTGGTCGGATTGTCGTTCGGGGAATAGACGAGTGAGGGGGCCTACAATGATATGACTGCAACGGGTTAACCGGACGGGGCATTTAGCGCAATAAAAAAAACTGATTCCAAGCGTGCCTGCAATAATCAAAAAACCGTATCCCAGGCCCAGGTAGGGAGATTCAATGATCAGAGCTGTCAAACCCAGGAGCAGGGAGGTCGTAAACAGAAGGATACTGATGAGTCCATGCGTTCTTGACATTAGACGGCTCCGATTGATTTTTGTTTTCTGTCCGATGTATACCCGAACTGTTGAACAATCGTGCTAAATCTGCACAAGACTGCCGCCCCTTTGATTCCGGTCGGGATATGTACAATTAAGTTTGCCCCGATTAAAGCGGTTGGAAACGAATAACTGATCTCGGCTTGATTGTAGGCTAATGCCCCACAATCCGGGTTGTCCAGCCGAACATCAGTAAACGACGCTGCCGGCTCTGGCCAAGGTCTCTTCAGCTTCCTGAGTCATGGTCTTGAGTAAATCTCGGCAGTTAGGTATTGAATTGATGAAGCCGATGGATTGACCCACCATTAACGGAGCATTTTGTACATCACCACTTTCCCAGGCTTCTTTGATTCTCTCACCCGCCATTAACGGGATAATATCTTCCAGGGTTCCTCCGCTGCTTTCCAGATCGAGTATCTTTTGAATGACTTCGGTTTTCAAAGCCCTCCCCTGAAGGCCATAACTCTTACCGAAAATGGCTGTATCGTTTTCCTGGCGGTTGACCAACTCTTTTTTAATGTCTTCATGAACCAGGCACTCCTCAGTGGCGATAAATCGGCTGGCCATCATCACACCGGATGCTCCAAGTGTGATTGCAGCAGCGAGGGAACGTCCATCTGCGATGCCGCCAACTGTGACAACAGGGATTTTTACCGATTCGGCAATTCTGGGTGTTAAAACCATAGTGGTGACATCTTCATTGAGGGGATGACCACCTTCTTCCAGACCTGCTGCATAAATGCCATCATAACCCACTTTTTCAGCGTGCAGGGCATGACGTACACTTCCGACTTTGTGGAACATTTTTACACCGGCGTTTTTTAACGTCTCGATTGCTTCCGGGCCCACACCCCTGTCCAGGGGAGCTCCGGATATTTCCACACCGGCAACCTTCTCTTCTGCCACCACTTTGACATACATCTTGTAGTGATCTGCCGTAATACGAACAGAAGGCAGAATTGTGATATTGACCATGAACGGTTTATCGGTCAGTTCCCTGGTCTGTCGAATGGCGGCTCGGAACTCGTCTTCCGTGTCGTAGTTCCCCGCCGTCAGGTTGCCCAGGCCTCCTGCATTTGATATGGCCGCACATAATTCCGGTTTGCAAAGCCACATCATGGCACCACAGATTATCGGATACTCCACTCCAAACATCTCGGTGATCGCTGTTTTTATCATAAAATCTCCTTATTTTTTTTGTATAGGGGGATATAAGACCTAATTTTGGGTTTCTACGCCTGGAGCATCAGTTCAAGATCCTCCAGGGGATAGGCCATGCAGGGATGAATATAGTTGAATTTGCTGTCCGACTTTCTCATTTTGACACTGGCAGGTTGATAAACCTTACCGGACAACAACTTTGTGCGACAAAGGCTACACTCTCCTGACCGGCATGAAGCAGGAACTACCAGGCGGTTTCGTTCCAGGGAATTCATTAAGGGTTCTCCGGCAACAGCCTTGATAGAGTGCTTGCCATTGAGGCTGACATTGAATGTATCACCTGGATTTACAGATGCGGGCCAACCCGGTTGTTTATTGATTTCGGCAGGCGGACCGAAGACTTCCACGCGGATTTTTCGCTTCGGGATTTCCAATTGTTCCAGCTCTTTCAGAACGAATGCGTATAATGCTTCGGGGCCGCAGACATAGAACATTTTGTCCTCGACTGAGTCAACCAGCGAACGGATCAAATCGGCAGTGATAAAACCGCTCAATCCCTGGTATCCCTCCTCAGGTTCCGAGATGATGTGATGAACCTTGAGGTTGGAGTACCGCCGTTGTCGACTTTCAAGTTCGGCTCCAAAAACAATATCGTCCGCTGTTCTGCTTCCGTAAATCAGGCTGATTTCTCGGCCCAGTCCCCGGTCCGTGACTTCACGAATCATGCTCATAAAGGGTGTGATTCCGCTCCCACCAGCAATATAGACCAGGTCTTTGCCGTGAAACAAAGGATTGTAAAAGAAATTACCGGTTGGTGCCGTACTGGTGATGATGTCCCCCCGGGATACATCATCAAGCAGGAAATCAGATACAAATCCCTCTCCAACCCTGCGGATAGTGATATCATAAAATCCTATCTGATTGGGAGGGGAGGAAATGCTGTACGGTCTGCTGGTTCTGACACCCTTAATATCAAGAAAGACATTGATGAACTGTCCGGCCTGAAAAGGGGGCAAATAGCCCTCTGCAGCTACCAATCGTAACGTGGATGTGGATTCGGTCTCTTTGACGACATCTGAGATTTTCAGTTTAAGGCGAGAGGGATGGAGCCGGTTAATCGTTTCCATCATCTGGCCCCTTTCCACCGATCTGTCCAGAGCATGTTTGCGTAATACAGCTATCTCACTCTTTATTTCCGGATAGCCCTCAATCTGGTTCTTTATGGTGCCTTTCATATATCCCCCTTTTGTCAGTTGATTGATCTGATGACAGCCCTGGCGGTGGAAGCACCGGACATTAAAGTCGGTTGAAAACCTCCGGAAACGACAGTCGCTCCGGTGTGAAACAGCCCTTTGACCGGAGAAGCCTTTTCCATGAAAAGCTCGGTATCCTTAGCCGGCTGGTCAAAACCGTAAAAGGCGCCACCCGGATGGCCCAGGTATCGCATATGGGTCAGGGGTGTTCCGACTTCCAACTCCTCAATGTGGTTCCGGCATTTGGGGAATGCCTGATCAAGGATCTTTAACATCTCTTCCGCAAAACGATATTTCAAGTCGTTATATTGGTGGATCGGAATCCTTAACCAAGGTTCGCCATAACTGAGGGCAATCAGGGCTCCCTGGCAGCATCCCTTGGGAGAGAACTCGGGATCATCCACATCATAACAGGTGAAAAGCATGCTTTGGGGCGGATTCAAGGTTTTGGTATCCCGATAGGCTTGGTTGTTATCCGTGGTTGTTGTCAGGAAATTGGTGGTCTCAAAAATATCCAATTGATCAGGTTCCCGATCGAAACCGATAAACAGAGAAACTGCAGATGTTCCAACGTTCCGAGCTCCCAGTTCACGAAAGCGGCTTTCAGGAACATGTTGTTTGTCCAGCAGATCAATATAGGTTGTATGGGTGCCGGCATTGGAAATGACTCTTTTCGCGGAAATATCATCACCATGTTCGGTCATGACCCCGGAAACAGAACCTTCGGTTACATTGATCTTTTTTGCTCCGCAATTAAACCTTACCTCGCCGCCTTCAGCAAGAAAGGCATTCAAAATGGTGTTGGAAAGAGCCTGGGATCCGCCCTTGAGATGCCATGGTTTGAACTCCGTGTAAGCCCAGAGAATAATAGCGAACTCACCAAAGGGTAGTCTTTCCGGTGGCATCCCCTGGTAAGACCAGTACATACTTAAAGCCAGAATCAGCAAGGGATCCGAGAAAAACTCCTCCATCACTATCTGCATCGGTTTAAGTGCGTACTTAAAAAAGAGCGGGTACTTGGAAGGAGAGGCTTCAGGATCTCTGATCATGGTAACATGGATCCATTGATTACAGTAATCGTAGAGAAAATCGAAAAATCTTTCAATGTTATCCCCTTCTTTTGGAAATCTCTCTCTAAGAGTGGTAACCGTCTGGCTCCGATCCGCTTTCAGAGTGATATCAAGTTTGCCCGGATAGATGGTTCGGTAGAGATTATCCATCTGCACTAACTCAATGTCCTCCGCAATTCCCAAATCGTTGAAGGTGTTGCGCAGGGGACCCGGAAAGTCTTCCGTACCCATCCCGCTAAGCTGGTGAAGGGCTACCTCAAATTCGAAACGTCCTCTGATAAAACTCGTGGCGCACCCACCTGGAATATTGTGCTGCTCCAGTAACAGAGTTTTAACCCCGGATCTGGCCAGGGTCAAAGCCGCCGTAAGCCCTCCATTTCCGGCCCCGATGACGATTACGTCGTAGTCGGTCATATTATTCTCCGAGTTCAGTTGAAAGATTACCGGCCTCTTTGGATGGTACCGGCTTTTCCCCATTTAATTGCTGCTGGCTTACCTTTTCCTGGAAAATCCTGTCAATTACATATCCCCTGAAAGATCGGGCAATGCTCGTCAGTTCGAGAGTGACAGAGAGGATTTCCTCAAAAGACTTGTTGCGAATAATTCCCCTGCGAACATCCATTTCGTGATCCACGATTTTCGATGCTAACCGGGGATAATATTCAAGATCCTCCAGTTTTAATCCCAACTCAAGACTTCTCTTCAGCATTCGGCCGACGGCAACATCTTCCGAATCGAATCGATTTTTGGATTTGGGATTGAGTAGGTTCAGTTTTAAAGCCAAATCCAGGCTTTTTTTATCCAACCCACTGGCAGCGCTAAAGGATTTATGATCGTATGAAATCTCTTCTTCCTTCCCAAAAACAACTTCATTCAGCTCGATTAAGGGTGTAACTTCCCGACCCTTGCTTTTCTGTTTTAAAATACCTTTTATCTGGGAGAGACTTAAACGATGCTTGGTTTGTAATTGTTTGATAAATCCCAGGGTCTCCACATAGGATGCGGGATAAAAAGCGACGTTGGGATTGGTTTTTACCGGTTTTGGAAGTAAGCCAACGTTAATATAATAAAGAATAGTGGCTTTGCTCAATCCGGTTGCCTTCACCAATTCTTTCATTTTTAACATAGGGCCGCCATCGATTGGATTTTCGGGGCGTACCCCATTGTTGTTCTGAATGTCTGTCGTTGTCTGTTTCATGTACCTTAACACCCCGACCGGGATATCATTAACTGATTGTGAAAATCCTCTTTCGATTCCATCATCCAACAGTCGACCGGTTTGGAGTAAGGAAACTACAGCACGTTTACCATGCCAGGATTATAAAAGACGCCTTCCCCTAAAAAATCCAGTGGAGATTGCTTGATACATTACTTACCTTCAGCGTTGAAAAAATGTCAAGTGAAACTTTACACTTTACAATAATGTATTCGTTCACCACAAGTTCCCCAACCCGGGTGGGTTTTCATCATCTGGTTTCCCTTTTGAAGGGGAGATAGCGAATGAGAAAAACAGATCGGGTTTTCGACTCTATCGAAGGTTCACTAACGCGGGTTGATAGGCCCATTTTGAGATTGATTCGCGTTTCTTTCTGTTATTAAGTAAGGAACTGGTTCTGCTTCGTACTGTACGTATACAACTGAAGTTATTACCGAGAGATGAGACTAAAAGACGGCAATTTTCCAGAGCCACCTCAGATTCAAAACAATCTGCTCGGCTGCCTGTTTGGGAGAATCATCTTTCGGGCAAATTATAAATCGAATCTGGTGGTTTATCGCCAAAGAGCTGGACGTTGACCAGCTTTTCATTTCTAACATCTATCTTTTTACTATTTTGGTTCCCTTGCTTTTTTAACAGAGACTTCATACTTGGCTTGCTATTATCCATGACTTCCAGAAAACTAAAATTACAGGAACACCAAACTGCATCGTTAACCCTACGTTCGGTCAAATATTTCAGGATATTTCACGTATGCAAAAATATTTCCAGTGATAGACTGCCGGTGTTGAAGCGTTTCGTACTGGAAAATTTTCACTATAACAATTAATTAGATATAGCAGCGATTAACAATTGCATCTTGAATCGTAATGCAATAAAATTGCATCAGAAAGTAACCCAATATATGACGGACCAAAATAGTCAAATATTTACAGGAAGATGATGAACCGGCCGGTAATCGAGCTTAATCAAATTAGTTTTGGATATAATGGGCAGCCGATTCTTGAGGAGGTGGATCTTGTTATCGAGGATGGCGATTTTGTTGCCCTGATAGGTCCAAACGGAGGAGGTAAGACCACGCTGTTAAAAATTATCCTCGGACTGCTCAATCCCAATAGCGGATCGGTCAGGGTGTTGGGGAAATCTCCTGAAAAAGCATCTGCCGAGATTGGCTATGTTCCGCAGAATGTGCACCTCAACACCAACTTCCCGGTTACTGTATTGGATGTGGTCCTGATGGGCAGGATATATCCGGGTTGGACGGCACGCAGATACAGTGCTGAAGACAGGACCAGTGCGCTTCAGGCTCTTGAAAAGATGGAAATCGCTGATTTGGCAGCACATCGCATAGGAGAGCTATCCGGAGGGCAAAGGCAACGGGTTTTTATTGCCCGGGCGCTGGTAACTGAACCTTCTCTTCTGATCCTGGATGAACCGACGGCAAGCATTGATGCCCGAGGGCAGGAAGACTTCTTCAAATTGCTGGCGCAGCTAAATGAAAAAATTACTATTCTGGTGGTGAGCCACGACTTTTATGCCATAACACCTTACCTCAAGTCGGTTGCCTGTGTTAACAAGCGGCTACATTATCATATGCAGGCACCAGGATCCGAGGATGCGCTTGATCTGGCATTTCGGTGCACGGTGGAAGATGCCTGTCCGGTTGAGATGTTAAGGAAAAAATATAAAGGAAACCATACACATGACCATGATTCTGGAGGCCCTTCAATTTGAGTTTATGAGAAATGCCCTGGTTGCAGGCTTGTTGACCAGCATTATCTGCGGTTTTATGGGCACTCTTGTTGTGGTTAACCGGATTGTCTTTCTCTCGGGAGGAATAGCTCATGCCGCCTATGGAGGAATCGGTCTGGCGTTTTTCTTTGGCTGGCCTTATCTCACCGGAACTATCGGATTCTCTGTAGTTGCGGCAATGCTGATGTCAATTATAACTCTGAAAGCCCGTCACCGGGCTGATACAATTATCGGTGTAGTCTGGGCGCTGGGAATGGCGATCGGGGTGATTTTGCTCGATCTGACACCTGGCTACAACGTGGACTTGATGAGCTACTTGTTTGGCAGCATTTTGACTGTCCCAAGTTCGGATTTATGGATAATGGGAGTAATCGTTCTCTTCGTTTGCAGCTTAGTGTTGCTCTTTTACAATCAATGGCTGGCGTTATCTTATGATGAGGAGTTCGCCCGAATACGGGGTGTACCGGTAAACGCCCTTTATATGGGAATGATGATCATGTTGGCAATTGCCATTGTTATGGTGATTCAGGTTGTGGGATTGATCCTGGTAATCGCGCTTTTGACCATCCCGCCATATATTATGGAGAAATTTTCCAAGTCACTGCTGCAAATGATGTTGGGATCATCGCTTCTGGGACTGATTTTTACAATCAGCGGGCTCTGGTTGTCCTATAAATTTGACCTGACATCCGGTGCAACCATTATTCTGGTATCCGGAATCGTTTTTATGCTGGTGTTGTTGGGGGAGAAAATATTAAGATTGAAAAAGCAGGAGATGAGAGCTGTCGGTCTTTAGGGGAAGAGATGGGAGATTAAATATGTGTCAACAATGTGATTACAAAGAGATGTTGTCCGAATCCGGATTGGAAGCCACTGACAAAAGGCTGATGGTTCTTGAGGTGATAGGGAACAATACATGTCCACTTTCTGCAAACGACGTGTTTACGGTACTATGCAGAAACAGCTCTATCAATAAGGTTACAGTCTACCGAATTCTTGACCTTCTGGTTGAACACCAACTTGTGGAACGGCTGAATTCTTTGGGCAGGCTTTCTTACTTCGGTCTTGCCCCCAATAAGAATCATCGTCGCCATCCGCATTTTTACTGCAGTATCTGTGGTCGTGTAGACTGCCTCAATCCGGAAAGCATGGATGTTGATTTCAGTTCGCTTCAAAAGACTTTTCCCGGGCAGATTGATAAGGTAGAGGTTCGTGTGGAAGGAATCTGTAACACCTGTATATCCAGGGATACAATCCACTAATCCGGTTGAGCCATATCTGGTAACTCCCCAGCCCGTTTCACAAGTCTCTTTTCGAGATGATTTCGCCGAAAATGATTGAGATGTTGGGATTGAAAAGACCAACCAGCCATTAATTAAACCGGCAGCAGACTCTCCACCAGATTTACCCAGTAACTGGTTCCTAAAACCAGGATATCATCGTTGAAATCGTACCTGGAACGATGCAGGTTGACGGAATTGTCCGGAGTACCGCCACCAATGCCGATATAGGCCCCCGGACGCTTCTGGAGTAAAAAGGAGAAATCCTCCGATCCCATTAGTGGTGTTAGGTCGGTATCCACGTTGCTTTTACCTACAGTGGCGATGGCAGCTTCAATAGCCTGCTGTGTTTCTGTTTTTGTATTGACGACCGCCGGGTAGTGGGGTTGGTAGTCCAGGGATATATCCAGGTCCGTCGCCGACGCGGTCCCTTGCACGATTTCCTCCACTCTTTTACGTATCGTTTTTTGCACGTCATTTTTGAAATAACGTATGGTGCCTTTCAGTGTGACCCGGTCGGGAATGATATTGTAGGCTGTTCCCCCCTCAAGCATAGTGATGCTAAATACCGCAGATTCCAATGGATCGATATTTCTACTAACAATGGTTTGCAGGTTATTGATTAACTGGGCTGCTCCAATGATAGGGTCTTTAGCCAGATGAGGCATGGCACCGTGTCCGCCTACACCTCTGATTGTGATATCGAGAACATCTACCGCTGCCATCAAGGGACCGGGACGAATGGCGAAAGTGCCGGCTGGAAGAGTTGGGAAATTATGCATACCAAACACGGATTTGACCGGGAATTTTTCAAACAGTCCTTCCTGTACGATGACATTTCCACCCCCCTCATGTTCTTCAGCGGGTTGAAATATAAAATGAACAGTTCCCCTGAATGTTTTGGATTCGGAGAGAATCCGCGCAGCCCCTAACAGCATTGCCATGTGTCCGTCGTGACCACAGGCATGCATTTTTCCGGGGTGCTTGGAGCAGTAACCAAAAGTGTTTTCTTCGGTAATATTCAGCGCATCCATATCAGCCCTGAGCGCTATGGAGTTTTCCGGATCATCTTTGTCTCTGGTAACGGAAGCAACCAGGCCGGTTTTGGCCAGTCCCCGCTGTACTGTCATTCCAAAAGATTGTAATACTTCAGCAAGATAGTCTCCGGTTTTAACTTCTTCAAAAGCCGTTTCAGGAATTGAGTGTAATGCATGGCGCCATTCTGTGAGCTTGGATCGGATAGCAATTGCTTCATCCCTGGTGTTCATATAGCCTTCCTATTTTTCAGGGTTATCAATGTGTGTTTATAAGTCCAGGCTATCACCAACCCAATGGGGTGTAAATGTCTCAACCTGTCAATTAAGCCGATGTAATATTTGGCTGACTTGATTGGCAGATCTTATGTCCTCCGGTTTATCGGGTTTACAGAACAGTACCGGACGGGTTAAGAGAAGACCAGACTATGTAATGAAAGATACACCATCAAATCATCATTAAACCCATGTCGATTTTCAAATCCGTTTACCTGTTTCTGGCAGGATGTCTTGTTTTTCTGATATTGCCTATCAACAAAGGTTTTGCAGAACAGCTCTTAAAACCTTCGAATTACCTGAGCATTACCATAACCCCCTCTCAGGTAAAGCAGGGGCAAACCACCACGGTTTTTGTGGATTCGGCTACTCCATTGAAAAGTGTTGAACTGAAGGGGCTGAACAGATCTCTCCATCTTTATCGCATCTGGCATGAATCCTATCCGAACCTGTATCGTTCTTTTATCGGTATTCCAGTGGTTCAGAAGCCCGGATCGTATAAAATAGTGGTTGAGGCCCGGGATAAAAACGATGAGAAAGTTCGATTGTACGCTCTCCTTGAAATAGAAAAGGCCGGATTCAAGCTACAAAGAGTGAACCTGACCAAAAAGAAGATGAGTCTGTTGAATGTCGAGAATCTGCGTCGGGAAGGAAACAAGCTTGGTGCCAGTTTAAGACTGAAGGACAAAAAGGTCTATTTTTCTTCCCATTTTCGCAGACCAACCCACGGCAGGATGAGTGCCGATTTTGGTGTCAGGCGAAAGTACAATGGCGGCAAATTCTCCTCTTATCATAAGGGGATCGATATAGCGAATAAGACCGGGACCCCGGTTAAAGCTGCAAACGGAGGTCGTGTGAGCCTGGCAGAAAATATGAAGTCCAATGGTAAAATCATTCTGATCAATCATGGTCACGGGATTACGACCATCTATAGCCATCTCAGCAAGATCGATGTTAAAGCAGGGGATTGGGTGAAAAAAGGCTTCAAGATCGGAGAGATAGGATCCACGGGGATATCCACCGGACCTCATCTACACTTTGGTTTCAGCGTCAATAATGTTCGCGTTGATCCAAAGCAGTGGTTGAGTTCAGATGTGGTGCTTTATTACAACGTCGAAGAGTAACAGAATTCGGTATCAATAGGTATAGAACCTCTGGTTGAGTTTGCTCATACCTTTCACAAAACCGCTTTTTGAGAATATAACAAAGGTCTTCTCCAAACCATCATCCAACCGCACCAGTTTTGATTTTCTCATCAGGTCCGCATATACATTGTAATCGGTTTTGCGGTTTTGCCATTTGCACTCAACGAACGCCACATTCTTCCCGCCAATTGCAATCAGATCGATTTCCTCATGATTGTCCCACCAACGTCCAATCCGATCCGGCACAAAACCGAGGTAATGTTCGGGATGTTCCAGTAGCTGTTCTTTTACGTATTGCTCAAAGGCAAACGAGACAAAGACCTGGTTAAAGGATTTTTTCACTTTGTTGAGAACATGCTCCACATTTCCGATCTCCAGGTAAGACTGGTTCATGAAGACGTAGTGGAGCCAGAATTTGATGAAATTATCCTTGATCCGGTATTGTCCAAATTTGCTCTTTTCCGGCCATTGCTCTGTAACCGGAACTTCCTTTTCCACGATATCCAGATCGTTCAGTCGTTGCATGTAGCGAGAAAGATAAGAAGCCGGGACTCCCAGTTTACCGGCGATCTTGCCGATTTTGGTCTCACCGCGGGATATGATCTCCAAAATGGTGAAATAGGTAACCGGTTGGCTGATTTCATCCTTGAGAAGAAATTTGACTTCAGGGTAGAGATAGGAGTTTCGATCCAGAATCTGGGATGCAACATTCTGCCAGAATGATCGACGGCTATTGTATAGCTCAAGATACTTAGGAACGGTACCGAAGGAGGCGTAGATATTCATTTGATCAATCTTGGAAACGCCTTTTATGAACCTGCCGATATGAGCGAATTTTAATGGTTTCAGGTGAATATTAGAGGTTCTGCGTCCATACAAGGGAGATTTGTAACTGAGCAGTTCGTCGTGCATGATCGACATGACCGAGCCACAGAGGATCAGATGGATTCGGGTTTGCCCCAACCGTGTATCCCATATTTTCTGAAGCAGGCTGGAAAAGCTCTTATCGAGTTTAACCAGTTTGTGATATTCATCGATAACCAGCACGATTTTGCGGCGCTTGATATGGTCGGCCAGGAAGTGAAAGACTTGCTCAAAATCATCGAACGCGTGGCGGGTTAGGTAATCGATTCCCAGAAAATCAAGAATCTGCGAACTAAATTGACGTAATTGAACTTCCAGACTGGATTCGGTGGCGTAATAGAAAAGGGAGGGTTTTTCCTTGATATATTCCGATATCAGGGTGGTTTTGCCAACCCGCCGTCGTCCGTAGATGACAGTAAACGAGGCCTTCCGTTTCCTGTATTCCTGGTTCAGGATCTCCAGTTCGGGTTCTCTGCCGATCAACATGATGTTATCCGTTATTATGTTTCAAAACATAATAATTAAAGTGGCAAATCACTAGTGTCTCACTGATTGCTCAGTTAATTCTTGTAAACACCCTTAAAAAGGTCAGTTAGAAAGATAAAACTATTTTTCGATTTGAAATTTCAGCCA
>JANQGX010000079.1 GCA_028282885.1 SAR324 cluster bacterium | reverse complement strand
TTCAGCAATGACCTTTTGTCTTTGACGAAAAGCATCCATAGACTGTTCGATCTGATCATCAGTAAAACAATAGATTTTTCTCAAAAACTCCTCCCTTAGCTCGTCGGGGTAATTGGCAATACTCAGATTGCGCGATACCGAAATTCGTTCGCCCCCGGTGGGACCAAACCAGATCTCCTCAAATTTGGCATAGATCAGACTCTCCTTGTGTTTCTGTTCATGCATGAAAAAAGTGTTGACCTCCAGGTCCAGGAGAGTATCAAGACTAATCTGGAGTTCGGAACAGATCATTTCCAATTTCTGAAGACTGGGTTGATGATGTCCGTTGAGGATAGAATAAAGCGTTTGCAGCTCGATCCCGGTTTTACGAGACAGCTCTTTGACACTGATGCCCAGCGCAGTCATGGAATCCCTGATCTTTTTGCCCGTTCTGTTTTTATCTATTGTCATGGCTTGATTTCAGACCTGCCCGGTCCATTAAGCGATTTAACCCCATGGAAAACTGCCAAATATCCGCCATCATATATTCATTTTTATTTTTTGGGGAAGCAAAATATGGTCTAACATAAATATTATATTGACACAATAAAAATTATGGGGTAACCATAATTTGTGATGAGAGATGAATCATTGGAATTTGAAACTCATTGGTTTGATGTACCCTGTCAATCGGTATCAGGCCTGAGTTGATAGTTCCCGGCGAGCTATCTGCGGCTGTTCGGTGATGGGATTGTCGCAGGCAGGTTACCAACAACCTGTAGCCTCGTTGTATAAAAACATGATTTTGAACAGAGACATTCTTACAAAACAAAAAATGGAGAGATCATGAAAAAGCGAATATTTCTGGCGGTATCACTCTTAATCGGTTTTCTGGTTACCCTGGGGATACCACCTGTTTTTGCAGACACGATTACCGTAGCATTGCAGAGCGACGGGAAAACTCTGGATCCGCATAAGGCTTCGGATGCCGGATCCATTCATCTGATCGAAAACATGTACAGTACCCTGCTGAGGCATAAGGCAGGTACTTATGGTGAAATTGAACCGGATCTGGCGGAGTCATACACAATTTCAAAGGATGGCAGGTCTTATACATTTAAACTGAGAAAAGGGGCCCGTTTCCATGATTCCGGCAGGGAGGTTAAGGCTGCTGATGTTAAATACTCGATTGAGCGTATCATCGAACTGAAGGAAAGAGCAGCTCATTTTTCCAATCTGGCAGGAATGGATATCAGCGATGACTACACCATTATCTTCCGTCTCAAGGAAGCCATGGCTCCCTTTCTGATGTTTCTTGCCAATCCCATGAATGCTGTTGTTAACAAAGATGTTGTGACAGCGAATGCAGGTAATCTGGATCGCGCGGACGCCGGTAGCGGCCCTTTTCGATTGGTGGAATGGAAGAAGGACCAGCATTGTATCCTGGAGAAGTACCAACAGTACTATATCAAAGGATTGCCCAAACTGGACAAGGTGATCTTCAGACCTATTCCTGACACAACCGCCCAGTCCACCGCTCTCAGAAATGGTGAAGTCGATATAATTCTGGATGTGAACAATAAGCAGGCCCTGCTTTTGAAAAAAGCCGGGAATGTAACTTTGAAGAACGTTCCGGGTACTTTCTGGGAATATATTGGTATCAATACCAAGCATGAACCTTTTGATGATGTCAGGGTTCGACAGGCTGTGTCCTATGCGATTGATCGTAACATCATCAACAAGATGGTAAAGTTCGGGAATGCAACTGTGCTTGACGGTGGGGTTCTTCCACCTTCACACTGGGCGTATGCGAATCTCCATCCATATGGCAAAAGAGATCTGGCAAAAGCCAGACAGTTATTGAAAGCGGCCGGATTAGGGAATGGATTTGAAACGGTCCTGAAAGTTGGGTCTGATTTTGAATACCAGGTCAGCGCCGCCCAGATCATCAAGCAGCAACTGAAAGATGTCGGGATTAAAGTGAAGGTAGTTGGAATGGAATCCTCGCTGTTTTTCAATTCCCTGGGAAAACACGATTTTGCCCTGACTGTTGTCGGCTGGCTGGGATTTATCGATCCTGATGAGTATTTCTATAATATATTTCACAGCCAGGGGAAATGGAATCAGCAATCTTTTGCCAATGCCACATTCGATCAGCTTCTGGACCAGGGCAGAAAGGAAACGGATATGGCGAAAAGGAAGCAGATTTATGGGCAGATTCAGCAGATTCTCGTTGATGAGGTTCCCATGGCGTTCCTCTATATGAATCCCCGGATTACCGCTTACCGGGATAATGTCCGGGGATTTGATGCCCACCCCACTGTGACGACCATTTCTCTCAGGGAAACTAGTTTGAAGTAGGGGTTTAAGTATTTGGGATGCAGTTCGCCAAGGGGTTGTGATTTAAAAAGCGCATGAACCCATCCTTGGGACTTCATGAAAAAGTCCTGCTTTCAAGATTGTTAACTCACAACCCCTTGGCTCTTATGCAGAGCAATGGGTAGTTTAAAGTTTAGGTCATAAGGGAAGTCAATGGTAAAATATGCCATCAAACGCTTATTGTGGGCGGTGCCGATTCTGTTCGGGATCTCCGTGATATCGTTTTTTGTCATCAGGTTGGTGCCGGGGGATACGGTAACTGCGATTCTGGGTGCACATTACAACGAAGAGCAGGCTGTGTTCCTGCGCACAAAAATGGGATTGGATCGCTCCATTGTTTACCAGTACCTGATCTGGATTAAGGGAGTGATTCAGGGCGATTTCGGGTTCTCTGCTTTTACCCATAAACCAGTCCTGGATTCCATACTGGAAAGACTTCCCATCACGCTTGAACTGGCGTTTATCAGTCTGGTTACGGCTGTTCTTATCGGCATTCCCATGGGAGCGCTGGCGGCTGTCAGACGTAACAGCCTGATTGATAATTTTGCCAGTATCTGGGGGATGCTGGGTGTCTCCATTCCTAATTTCTGGCTGGCTACGTTGCTGATTTTGGTCGTTTCGCTAAACCTGGGACTGTTACCGTCCGGAAACTTCATTCCCTTGGGTGAATCGTTAGAAGGCAACATCCGGCATATGATTTTACCAGGTCTGGCCTTGGGAGGGGCTGTTTCCGCGGTGGTGATGAGGATGACCCGGTCTGCCATGATTGAAGTTCTGGATCAGAACTATATTGAAATGGCACGGGCCAGGGGCATCAGGAAAAATCAAATCCTTTTCCGGCATGCTTTAAAAAATGCCCTGATTCCCATTTTTACGGTTCTGGGAATTCAGGCGGGTTATCTGCTGGGAGGGTCGGTGATCATCGAACAGGTGTTTTCTTTACCCGGAATAGGCAGGTTATCACTACAGGCCATCACCAACAGGGATTATGTCCTGCTGCAGGGAACCATTCTCTTTGTAGCGGGAGGATTTGTGATGATTAACCTGCTGGTTGATATTCTGTACGCGTTCATTGATCCAAGAATCAAATTGTAGTTTGGCAAACTGGGAAAAAGTAACGAGTCACTTGAATCATGCAAGAGTTCTGGTATCAGCTTAGAAAAAACAAAACCGCACTGATCAGCCTTTTGTATATTTTGCTGTTGCTGTGCTTTTCCGGCCTCTCCTCCCTGCTCAGTGGGACAGATCCGTTCGCCATGAATCCTGAAGCGATATTATCCCCCCCATCGCTTGAGCATATCATGGGCACTGATCAGTTTGGTCGCGATCAGTTTGTACGAATTACCTATGGTGCCCTGATCTCCTTCAAGGTTGGATTCATCTCGGTTGGAATCGCCTTGTTGGCGGGAACCATCATGGGTGTAATCTCAGGTTTTCTGGGGGGCTGGGTTGACCTACTCATGTCAAAGATCATGGAGGTGCTCTTTTCCTTTCCAGATATTTTTATGGCCCTGGTGGTGATGTCGATCCTGGGGGCCAGTATTACCAATCTGATGATCGCCATCGGAATCGTCTACACACCCATATTCGGGAGAATAGCCAGGGGAGCAGCATTGGAGATCAAATCAGCCCAGTTTATTGAAGCTGCCCGCTCCATTGGTGTCCGGCAATCCGTTATCATGCTGCGGCATATCATTCCCAATATCCTGGCGCCAATCATTGTCCAGGCCACTCTCTCCCTCGCCTTCGCCATTCTTTCTGAGGCAGGGCTAAGTTTCCTGGGACTGGGGGTTGAACCTGATACCCCTTCCTGGGGGATTCTGCTCAGTGAAGGGAAGGACTGGATGGAAGCTGCCTGGTGGCTGGCAGTCTTTCCGGGAATTGCCATAACGGCGTCTGTTCTCTCTTTTAACCTCCTGGGAGATGGTCTCAGGGACGCTTTGGATCCCAAAATGCGGAACATGACTGATTGAAAGGTATTCCCATGAGCAAAGACCGGCCCATTCTGGAGGTGAAACATCTGAGTGTTGAGTTTAAGACTCGAGAGGGAATTCTAAAGGCAGTGAATGATGTCAGCTTTGATGTCAATCCTGCTGAGATGATAGGAATCGTCGGAGAATCCGGTTGTGGGAAAAGTGTGACGTCAAAGGCAATCATGAAGTTGATCGGGAATCGTAAAAACGAGTTTCTCTCCGGGAAGGTAATATTCAAGGGGGAAAATATCCTTGAAAAAAGCGAGAAAGAGATGCAAAAAATCAGGGGAAGAGACCAGGCTCTGATCTCACAAGATCCCATGACATCCCTGAATCCCCTTTTCAAAGTTGGTCAGCAAATAGCAGAAGTTCCCCGGATTCACCAGAAAGTCGCTAAAAAAAACGCCTGGGAAAAGGCCATTAAAATGCTGGAGACAGTAAAAGTCCCTTCGGCCGGGCAACGGGCAAATCAGTATCCCCACCAGTTCAGTGGTGGCATGTTGCAGAGATGTATCATAGCCATGGGACTGTCCTGTGAACCGGAACTCCTGATTGCGGACGAGCCGACAACGGCTTTGGATGTGACGATTCAGGCCCAGGTTTTGAAACTGATCATGGATCTGAAAAAGCAGTTCGGGACAGCCATTATTTTGATTACCCATGACTTGGGAGTGGTTGCCCAGACCTGCGATACGGTTGCCGTACTCTATGCCGGCAGTATTGTTGAAATGACTTCGAAAAAGAGTCTGTTTAAATCACCAAGGCATCCTTATACCAGGGGGCTGCTGGAATCCATCCCCAATCCTGCGAAAAAGGGACTGCTCAATCCTATTGGTGGACAGCCTCCAAACCTGGTAAAATTACCCCAAGGGTGTCCATTTCATCCGAGATGCGGGCTTGCCCTGGCCAAGTGCCGGGAAACAAAACCTGATCTGAAAAATCGATCTGAAAATCATCGAGTGGCCTGTTGGCTGGAGGAATCCCATGAGTGAACCTCTGGTTAAAACCATAAAACTGACAAAATCCTTTCCGGTTAAATCCTCTTTTGTCTTTGGGAAAAGGGGAGTTGTGAAAGCGGTAAATGACGTCAGTCTGAGCATTTCAAGGGGAGAGACGCTTGGGCTGATTGGCGAATCGGGATGTGGGAAAACCACTATAGGCAAGCTGTTGATCCGTTTACTCAAACCCACCTCAGGCAGAATTGTTTTTGATAATCAGGATCTGGCTGATCTTCCGGAAAGATACGTACGCAATTTACGAAGCAGGTTTCAGATGATTTTTCAGAATCCCTATGATTCCCTAAATCCCAGGATGAATGTTGGACAGATTATAGCCGAACCTTTGAAAACCCACGGGATTCAGGGAGAAAATCGAGAGAAACGGATCAATGAAATGTTGGATGCAGTGGCCCTGCCCAGGAAGTTCAAATCCCGATATCCCAATGAGTTTTCCGGGGGACAGAGGCAACGAATCGGAATTGCCAGGGCCCTGTCTACACGACCTGGTTTTATTGTGGCCGACGAACCCGTGGCAGCCCTGGATGTCTCTATCCAGGCGCAAATCATCAACCTGCTGATCGAGCTGCAGAAATCGTTTAACCTGACTTACCTTTTTATCACCCACGACCTGGGGGTTGCCCGGTATCTTTGCCGGAAACTGGCTGTTATGTACCTGGGTAATATTGTTGAATCCGGGTTGACGGAAGCAATCTATAACAAACCATTGCACCCCTACACCAGCGGATTGCTCTCGGCAATTCCCCAGCCTGATCCCGAGGCCGGCTACCGGTGGGAAGAGATGAGAGGAGAGCTACCAAGTCCGCTGGATCTGCCAGGGGGATGCCCGTTTCATCCCCGCTGTCAAAAGAGGTTGGAAAAATGCCGTTTTGAAGAGCCTGTTTTAAGGGAAGTAGAATCCATGCATGCCGTAGCCTGTCATCTTTATGATCAATCCAAAACCAGGGGAGATTCCTGAGATGGGAGCAAACCTATCAACTTATTCTATCGTGGGATATGATCCTTTGCTATCGGAAATCGGTGTGGCGGTTCAATCACGATTTCTGGCTGTTGGAGCCCTTGTCCCTTCAGTTTTTTCTGATGTGGGTGCAATAGCGACACAGGCCCGCACCAACAGGAATCTGGCGCCTCTCATCCTCGAATTTATAAAAAAAGGACAATCCCTTAAAACCGCTCTTCAGGTTGCTGGTGAGAAAGATCCGTTTTTTGATCAGCGGCAGTTGGGAGTGATCAATACCAGGGGTGAAAGCATCGCTCATACCGGTGATAAATGCCTGCCTTATGCAGGGCATCTATGCGGATCGAACTTCTCCTGCCAGGGAAACTGTCTAACGGGACCACACGTATTGGCAGCCATGAAAGATGCTTTTCAAACGGTTAGCGGCGATCTGGTGGAAAAGCTGATGGCTGGGCTGCTGGCCGCCCAGGAAGCCGGCGGTGAGAAAAGGGGGCAACAGAGTGCCGCCCTGGTTATCAAGCGATCCGGTCAACAATGCCTGGGAAACACCGACACCCTGATCGATATTCGCGTGGATGATCATATAGAGCCATTAAAGGAATTGCAAAGACTACAAACGATGCACAGGATTCATTATGCCATGAACTACAATGATCGGTATTTCAGATTTGACCAGGACTTGGCAGACAGACTGGAAGAACTGGAAAGCAGTATCCATGGAACTGGAAAAAGGATACCGCTATCCGACTATAGGGTGGCAATTGAGAAAAGGGTGATGGAGTTGAAACCTTCCCTGAATGGGGTTTTTGAATCGGAAAACATTAATGGTGCTGCTCTTGAGGCGTATGTAGATGCCTTGTACGAGGCCGAGGCCTTATCATTGAAGGGAAAGGATTAAATACGTGATGAACATGGAGAAGGTGCTCAGTTCGGCTATTTCCCGTGCAGGCGAGATTACGAGAACCGGGGAAGTGGCAAGCTACATTCCCGAATTGGCTAAGTTTGATGGTGGATCTCTGGCAGTGGCATACTGCGACATGGAGGGGAATCTGGTTTCCGCCGGCGACATGGAGATGCTTTTTTCAATTCAATCCATTTCCAAGATTATATCATTGGCCCTGGCTTTGGAAACCCTGGGGCTGGAATGTGTACTATCCAAAGTAGGGAACATGCCTACCTCGGACCCGTTCAATTCCATCTTCAGGCTTGAGCTCTCGTCTTCACATAAGCCCCTGAACCCACTGATCAATGCGGGGGCTATCGCTGTTATCTCAATGCTTTCACACGAGACACCATCCGGGAGATTCGATAAGGTAATCGAACTGACCGGCAAGCTCACCGGTCGGGTCGACATAGACTATAACCGCAATATTTATCTTTCGGAAAAGAAGTCCGGACAACGAAATCGGGCGTTAGCATTTTTTCTCTCCAGTGTTGATGTGCTGGAAGGAGATCCTTCCGCTGTTCTGGATGATTACTTCAAGCAGTGCAGCATAGAATGCACAACCATTGATCTGGCAGTAATGGGGGCAACCCTGGCTGCGGGTGGCGTCAATCCCGTCAGTGGAGAACAGGTATTGAGTGAGAGCACCTGCGCTTTTGTCCGCTCCCTGATGATGATCTGCGGGCTTTATGAAGGATCGGGGGATTTTGCCATCAGGGTTGGATTTCCCGGCAAGAGTGGCGTAGGTGGCGGTATTGTGGGCGCAGTTCCCGATAAAATGGGAATTGCCACTTATGGTCCTTCCTTGGATCAGTTCGGTAATTCTGTTGGGGGGACTGCCATCATGGAAGATATTTCAAGGCAAATGCAATTAAGAGTTTTATAAACATGAAAAGAAATAATTTACTGGAAACAATCAAGCAACTGGCAAATGAGATCAAGGATACAACCATACGAGAGAGACGATATTTTCATCAGCATCCGGAGCTTTCATTCAGGGAGACGGAAACCACCCGAAAGATAGTGGAAATCTTAACCGAAATCGGATTGACCGATATTAAAAGCGGTTTTAAGGGTACACAGGCCGGAGTTGTTGCAGATCTGCAGGGGGATCTCGGCCCGGGACGAACAGTCGCCCTGCGAGCAGATATTGATGCCCTCCCCATCCGGGAGGAAAATCCAAGGATCGATTACTCATCCGTCAACGATGGCGTTATGCATGCGTGCGGACATGACGGTCATACAGCCGCCTTACTCGGTGCTGTTCGGGTCCTCTATCAACTGAAGGACACGCTTGCCGGGAGAATTCGTTTTATTTTCCAGCCATCAGAAGAGCTGGCCGAGGATTCAGGCGCAGCCGCCATGATCGAGGAGGGAGTTTTGGATGGTGTCGATGCCATTTTTGGACTCCATCTCTGGTCGCCCTATGAAACCGGCATCATTGGCTACAACAAGGGATGCATGACTGCTTCGTCAGATAAATGGACTGTCGAAATTACCGGGCGGGGAGGGCATGCCTCTTCTCCCGATCTGACGGTGGATCCCATACCTGTGGCCTGCAACTTCGTCAATATGCTCCAGAACATCGTTTCCCGCGAAGTGAGCTCATTGGAAAGGGTGGTGGTAACGGCGGCCAAAATCCAGGCGGGAAACGCTTTTAACGTGATCCCGGATCGCTGCGTTGTTCAGGGGACAGTGAGGGCGTTTGAAATGGAAACCCGGAAAATGGTATCCGAAAGAATCACCCAGATTGCGGAGGGAATCTGCAGCGCCATGAGATGCAAGGCTGATGTGGACTATTTCTTTGGATTGCCACCGACTGTTAACGATGCAGAATTCTCCCTGATGGCTGCCGAAGTGGCCAGGGAACTGTTCTCCGGAGATAAGGTGAAAGAGTGTGAAGCCTCCATGGGAGCAGAAGATATGGGATTATACCTGCAAAGAGTACCCGGAGCCTATTTTCTGGTGGGTTCGGGTAATCAGGATAAGAAAACTCACTACCAGCATCACACATCAAGCTTCAATCTTGATGAGGATGTTCTTCCCTCCGCCGTTTCACTTCTCTCCTCCGTGGCCACGAAATATCTCACGAATCATTCGAATGATTGATGTCTCGAAGCGGTCCTTTTTCAGGGTGATCATTTGTTAAGGGTCCTTCGTATCAGGGTCTGTATCGCATTCAGTCGTCTCCCGGTGTTCTGATTCGCAGACGCTGTGGTTTTGCTTTTTGTTCTATAGTTTGCGACCGTGAAATTTCTGCGTAATTCCTGCCGAGATTACTGCTGTTTACTAAAAGCCGCCTTCTTCCCGACTAAATGACTTGGTTTCCGATGAAAATATGGGAATCGATATTCCAGTTCATTGTCGACAATGGCACACTCTTTATCTAAGTTATCGATATATGGTGTTTAGTCCGGGTGTTTTTCATTAAAGAGTTGGGGTGGGTCGGTTGATTGAATTCATTGTCGTGGATTTGAATCAGCCCCGAAAAGTGAGTAATCATCCAACGTTATTTCCGGATCTTGAAGGTTTTTCTCAGCACTTTATCATAAAAACCTTCGATTGATGCCTATCAGGATATTTTAACCCCTGTAATGCGATCGAGAGCGCTATTAACGACTTTGTTCAATATGGGATTGAAAAAATGATTGATCACCGATTTGTAAACGAAGCAATAAAATCTGTTTTTGAAAAAAGCAAATCGCTTGTTTTGATAGCAACGAGTTTGAGAGATCGGCTACCTGTTGAAATTAGAAAGCAGTTGGAGATCCACACCAAAAAAATGGCTCAGAAGGATATTGTTGATCAATTGAGACCGTTCTTTGGTGATACATTCAGGGAGTTTACCAAAGGGCGGCGAAAATATATCGGACCTAATATTTCAAATGAAGAATTAATTGTGGAAAAACTCAAACGAGCTCCCGCTATCTCTTCGAAAAAACTGAAAAACAGCCTGCCCCTTAAACCAGGGGAATATCTGGATGCCGTCAATAATCTGTTTAACAAAGGTGTCATCAGGTGTAACGGGATCTATAAGGATCATGTTGTTGCTTCAATCGAATTAGTACAACATGCATTTGATCGAACTGATACAAGGTTTGAATCATTCGTGGATCCGGAGAGTCATGAGGAGAGATTGAAACAATTTAAAGAAACCTACTTGTCTATTGGCGGCGGAAGGCCCTATGTATATATACATAAGATAAGGAAGCAGTTAGGCTGGAAAAGCGAACTATTCGACCAAACACTTGAAGATTTGGCTAAACGGAAAATCATCGTGTTGCAGGGTGGTGATCCAAATCATCTGTCAGAAAATGAAGTCAAAGCGTCCTACAAAGATCGCTTTGGATACTTGAGGCTTACAGTCAGTTGGAGGAAAGATTAATGAAAACGGATTCGTCTCTCGATGCTCTAAAACACCACAACCCTTTTGCCAGTTCGAGTGTCGGTGATCCATGGGACAATGTTTCTCCCGATGTTGCAAGCATTTATCATTCGGAATTTGAGCAGATTTGTCACCTTATTCGACAAAAACAAGGTAATCCAAAAGAGTGCCTTGCCTGCCTTGTCACCGGCGAAGCCGGATCCGGGAAAACACATTTGATTACAAGAATTCTGAATCATTGTAAAACTGATCCCGGTTGCTCATTTGCCTATATCCAACCGATCGAAAATCCTCTGTATCCATACAATTACCTGATCAGAGAGATTATTAACAACCTCTGTAAACCTGTAAATGGAGGAAGTATTTACAATCACCTCGATCGGCTGATCGGCGTTCTTTTTTCAAGACTGTTGCCGCACTCATCCAAAGCCACAGCAAAGGTGAAAAAAGTTGTAGAGGTTTTAAATCAGGATCCCTTAAATGTTTTCAACAAAGATATTTATAAATATTTAATCAAGCAGCAAATCAAAAAAATCGGAATTCGCTTGCTAAACGAGTTCGATAGTCAGTTTGATGAAGAGTTTCTGGAAGTATTGTTCGCCTATCGGATCAGGGAAAAGAAGCAACTGGCAATCAAATGGTTGAAAAATGTCTTCCTCGATAAAAACGAAAGGGAGGTTCTCGGCAAGGGATTAAGCAGCAATTTATCCGAAGAAGGACTTGAACACAAATCCAAACGCATTCTACGTTCTCTCGGTCTGCTCTTTCAATACACTGACCATACGATGGTATTGTGTTTTGACCGGCTTGAGAACCTGGAGCAGGAAAGGCAGGTTGTCACTTTCGGGAAATGTCTCGAATATTTTGTAGATGTGGCTCATTCTTTTTTACCCCTGGTCTTTTATAGAGGTGAAACCTGGGAGCAGCAAATCAGAACATCCTTGAACCAACACGTCGTTACGAGACTGGAGACCAACCATTTCGATTTACAGGGTTGTGACGAAACACAATCCTTGGCGATTATTAAATCTCGTCTGGCAGTCTCACTGCAAAACAAATCAGCAAGCGAGTTCGGACCTTTGAATATCGGGGAACTTCAGGAGCGATTTTCCGATCGAACTGCATTGCCGAGAGAAGTCATTAATGAAACCAATGTAATACTGAGGAATGCGATCTATGGAAACAAACAACTAAAAAGCCCGGATCCGGATGGCCTCATTTCAAATTTTTACGATGAAGCATTATCGAATATTGCCGACTCATTTGACGAGATCAATCCCGAAGGAGAGAAGTTGATTCGGGCATTGGAGCTTTATATCTGCCACAATGACAGGATTGGTGAACTGCATTTTGAAAAACTGGAGTACAAAAAAGCAAACCTGGGAGGATTGTCGACCGGAAAATGGAAACAGAAGGAACTGCTCATTCAGGTTTCGTCTGGTGATAAAAATCCATTCAAAGTACTTTTCATAGTCGATAATGCAGAAGTATACCAAACGGTTAGCTCGGCAGCCAAGAGAGGGATTAAATTTCTGGAAACCGATACAACGGCAAAGGCTGTTTACATAAGAGATGAAAGATGTACATTTCCGCCTTATCCTAAATGGAAGACAACCCATGAAAGCATTGAAAGGTTCAGTCAGTTGGGTGGTTGGTTTTTTCGGCTCGACAAAACAAGCGCCGTTGGTTGGTACGCGCTGGCAGAGTTGGACCATCAGATCGGATCCAGGGAGCTGACCTGCCAAAACTCATCCGGTCAAGCTGTAGAAATCAACAAAGATCAACTGCGCAAATTTATCAAAACCAGGCTGCATAATGAAAAATACCCCTGGTTTTTTCAACTGGACACCTATCTGCAGCTCGAAAGATGTGAGTTCAAATCCAAACCAAAGAAATCTGCAAAAAAAGCCTCTCCTAATAGCGAATCGAAATCCGGGAAATCGGATTCTTTGCAAAAGAAAAGTAAAACCGGGAAAAAAGAGACCAAAACCGGCAGCCATGATTCATTGGCACAAAAACTGGTGACTGCGTTGGCAAGCCAGGGATTGACAGTTGATATAGCTGAAACGATTATTAGTCACCGTTTTACGCGTTTTAAAATCAAACCGGTCATGTCAAAGGGTACGACAGTAAGAAAAATCAAAAACCAGAGCGAGAACCTGCAAGTTGAACTTGGCCTTGAATCAAAACCATTGATACAGCCCCAAGCCGGTTATGTGAGTATCGACCTCCCCCGAAAATCGTTCAAACCTTTACAACTCAAAGCTATAGCAAAAACCAGGAAAGCAATTCAGGATGATCCAAAGCTTACATTTCCCTTGGGGATGTCCATCGACAATGAACCCTTCTGGGCTGATTTCAGTGATCCCAATATGTCAAGCATTCTTGTCGGGGGAACATCCGGCAGCGGCAAAAGTGTGTTTTTAAAATCGATCGTTATCGGATTGGCGATGCGATACAAACCAAATGCTTTACAAATCGTGTTAGTCGATCCTAAAAGGGTTAGCTTCACCGATCTTTCCGATATGCCACACCTTGATGAACCGATAATCATGGACAATAAACAGGCGTTGTCATCGCTGAATAATCTGGTCAATAAGATGGAAGACCGATACAAGCAGTTTGAACAGGCAAAAGTGGCTGATATTGTCGAATACAGTTTAAAACATCCTAAACTGCCTAGATATGTGATTATCATCGACGAATATGCGGATCTGATGATGGATAAAAATTCCAACAAAGCGCTGGAAAACGCGGTGTTAAGAATCGGACAAAAGGGTCGTGCGGCAGGAATACATCTTGTGCTTTCAACCCAAAGGCCGGATTCCAAAACTATCACCCCGCTAATCAAAGCAAATCTTCAATTAAAGGTAGCGCTTAAAGTAACCACTCTTTCCAATAGCAAGATCATACTTGATCAGGGTGGAGCAGAATGTCTGCTGGGAAGAGGAGATATGCTGGTAGGCGGTAGTATCAGTGTGCAAAGGCTCCAAGGACCAATGGTGGGAAGAAAGGTAAGGTTCGTCTGATATTCATGGGCTGGATAACCGGCTGGAGACCCCACGATTGGATATTCCCAGGAAAGTAGTTCCTGCAGGTGCGCTGGCTATCGGTGGATCGCAGGCCGGAATTTACCCTGGGGAATCTCCCGGCGGATGAAACATCCTTGGATTCACCCAACCGGCAAATCTGCTGACTATTGAACCCGGTAATTCGATCACCTTCAAACAGGTGGAGAACTTATGATAAAAGTAAATTGTGATATAGGTGAACGCGGTCCGGATCATGAGATTGATCTACAATTGATGAACTTCATCCAGATTGCCAATATCGCCTGTGGCGGTCATGCCGGTGATGAACAAAGCGTTTCTGTTTTCCGGAGACTGGCTGAAAGGAACAAAATTGAAGTAGCAGGCCACCTAGGCTACCCCGACAGGGAAAACTTCGGAAGGGTGAGCCTGGATCTGCCAGGAAAACAATTGGTTGAATCACTGGATAAGCAATACCAACTCCTGCCCGATGTCAAACTGATTAAGTTCCACGGTGCCTTATATAACGACAGTTGTGAGAATCCCGTACTGGCAAAAGTCCTGGTATCTTGGGCAAAAGAAAACGGGATCACCCGTATGATTACCGGATATGAATCCGAACTGGCCAAAGCTTGCATTGAGCACTCTATTCCAATATTGAGAGAAGCATTTGCCGAAAGACGCTATGCCTATTCTTCAAAAACCAATCGCCTGAATCTGGTCAGCAGAACCCGTCCCGAGGCCTGTATCACCGATTGCAAAGAAGCGGTTGAGCAGACAAAATCTATCGTCCGGGATCAGGTGGTTCCGGCTTTTGTCGATATCGAATCGGGAAGCGGTGAAAAACGACAAGTAACCCTTAAAGCCGACACAATCTGCATCCATTCAGACTCCGTGATTTCGCTGGAGCTGGCCCAAAGCTTGTCGAAAAACCTTATTTCATAATTCGGTGACATAGATAAGCTGGTCGATTACGCGATCAATCCCCTCCCTTACCTGTCAAATGTATTCGATGAGAAGGTTTTAAGTTCTTTAAACCTTTGGAATTAGGTCAGTACTTCAATACCTATCAGAATGAATCTGATTTAGGTTCGGCCCGACAAAGCACATCATATTCAAACATCCGATTGAAAAACAGACCGACCATCACCGTCAATACACTTGTAGACTTCTTTTACATGAAGAATCCAAGAGCTATTAGAACCTGGATTCTGTAGTTCGAAAGCATAAAATGAAATAAATTCCGGTTCGTGGTGTATAACAGCTAACAGAATGAAAAACTATTACTCTTCAAGCGAACACAGAGAAGATATGAAAAAAGTTCTCTTCCGATTGGCACTGTTCTCAATTCTGGCATTTGCCCTTGGTAGCTGCGGATTATTTTTTGGTAGGGGCTGGGGATGTAGCGGACCCTATTATTACAAAAATGATAATGCGGCTATACCCAATGACTATAATCACCAACGATATAAATATAATGAGAGTGAATTGGCCATTGATGATGTTTTGAGACAAGCCGTTCTTAATATTTGAAAGGTCATCTCGGAGAGGTGCAATACTTGGGGCAAGGCCATTCTAAACTGAGGTTTTTATTAACCCGAATGGCACATAAACCTCTATCGTCCTGTCTCCGTTAAATTTGGAGATAAACCTTTGGTGAATGAAACCGTTATTCGACATAGTTGATTCGTCAATCATAAATCTAACAACAAGATAAGAATTTGACCTGGAAGAGTGAAAACCATAGACTGTATTGAACTAATTGGTGGAAGAAGGCTCTTCAACCAAAACACCCCGAGAACTGATACTCCTCCGGATCAAATAATGATCGCATCCTCCAAAACGGATGCTGAATTGATACAATCGGTTCTGGCATCTAATCAGGAAGATTACGCGGTTTTAATGCAGCGATATAAGCAAAAGATATTCGCCTATCTATACAGGTTTTTATACCACAACCGTGAAGCCGCCCAGGACGTGGCACAAGAAGTTTTTATCAAAGCTTACCAAAACCTGGGTAGCGTGGATATTAACAAACCGTTTCAGCCCTGGATTTACAGAATTGCACACAATGAAGCCGCCAACTACCTGAGAACCTTATCCAGGAAAAAAGAGAATCGATTAGAGGATGACCAATGGAACAACCTGCCTGGAGCCGATTTAACCGATGAACTGGAAAATGAGGAAAGAATCGCTTTGGTACTGAAAGCGGTGGATCAGCTCGATAACAAATATAGAGAAGTCATTATTTTATACTTCTTTGAGGAGAAGTCTTACAAAGAGATTGCCGAAATATTGAATTCATCTACAAATACTGTTGGTACCCTTATCAGCAGGGCCAAAAAGCAGTTGGAAAAAATCCTTGGCAGGATGGAAATTTTTGGAGGTTTAGTCGTACAATTGGTGTTGATTTATCTGGCAGTTTTTAACTCAGCATTAACCTTCCCTCTTCATCAGGAGATTCCCTGTGAAAGACATTGACAGACTATTAAGGAAAGCCAAGCCTCCTGTGCCTGAACTACCCGAAAACTTCGGAGAGTCTGTTATCAAACGAATTAATCGGGAAGGTCTTGGGATTCGCAAAGGATCCGTCTTAACGAACTCAAGCAAAACCGGAACAATTCTTAGTTTGGTTTCCTGGGCAGCGGCAATTGTCATTTTTAGCTATAATTCCTATGAATTAAAAATGAACGGAAGCCTTGAACTCCTCTATTTCGGTACCCAATTCCTGGGAGCATTTTTAGGTAATCTCCCCTGGGATTTGATAGTCGCTTCCTTCGTACTGGCCTTTCTTTCCGCCCTGATTATGAAACTGTCCGGTGTCATTAAAAGAGGAATAGCGCTGACAGCTATCGTCATTTATCTGGTAACCGGAATTGGCGGCGCTGCACTTGCAGCTTCCGGCCTCAACGACCGAATCGAAGCCAAAATTGAAGCAAAGCAGATAGAATGGCCCTGGCTGAGTTTTTTCCACAACACAAGAGCGCGCGAGTTTATACACCACCCGAATTTTCTTTTAGGTAAGGTGGATTTCATCGGAAATGACAGCATTACCATTGTCACACCCGGCGGCAACAAGATCAGCATTCGAGTGCCAAAGCAAACCAGTGTTCGGGAAGGTCAAATTCTGCGTTTGTCTGGTAAGGAATACCAGAGTTATTTCGAAGCACAAAACGTTCATATCTGCAACCCCAACCGGGTTATGAGATATTTCAACCACATACAACATCATCGGACCATGAAGCCCTCCTGCTGCAGTAAAGGAAAAATGATGATGCACTGATCTGATCCGCCATCAATCCAACCAAACCCCCTCAAACACAGCAACCCCGGGGCTATTCTTCGGCCCATCCACACTGAGCATAGATTCGGCTTATAACATAATATTGAACTTCGATCCACAATTCAAAGGCCCCGGGAGTATTCTCATTCCGTTAAAGCAAATATCGATAAAATAACAATTTATCCTCCCGGTTTGAGTTCATCACCTTTATCAGGTTAGAACTGTACCCATCGTGTTCTAGCGATTCTCAGAAAAATACACATCGCATTTTGAAATAAATCGCCACCCTTGGTGTATTACCCCATAAGATGACTGAATCAGACAGATTAAACTCAAATAGGAGCTTGAAATGAAAAAACTGATGCTTGTAGGTCTTGCCATTGTCGTATCAGCCACACTATATGCCCATGGTGGTGGCGGTGTCTTTAACAGTGATGAGCGATATGCCGATTCCCGGAAAGCGATGGATGAAATGCATGAAGTGATGCACAACACTTCTGTAATAAGTGAGAATTCGGACAAAGGCGTCGTATTTGAAATTACTTCAACTTCGGATTCCGCCTCAAACAACATCAACAAAAGCTTTGTCGAAGAACAAAGCAAACTCGAAGACTTTTTCCAAGGAGTTAATGTGGATGTTGAGGCAATGGATAATGGTATCAGGTTGATACTCGAATCAGATGATGAGAGCCTGGTAAGACGACTGCAGAAACTTGGTTCACACTCTGTTTATCAGTATCTGCACACCGGTTTTGAAATTGGACGGTTCGGCAGAGGATATCAAGTCCATGGTCCTGGTATGATGTTCGGCTACGGGAAAGGTCGGGGTTATGGACATGGCCCCTGCCATGGTTATGACTATCAGGATGAAGGAAATCCTCGCTCACAACCTGGCTCAATGCGCTGGAAAGGAGGCTGGGGAGAGTCCGGTTACAGAAAAATGTAGGAGGTAAAACTCTTACATTTGACCGACGTTCATGCTACTATGATTTGCCTAAGAAACCCACGGCCAGGTGACAATAGAGGATTCGATATCACTAGCTCCCCGGGCCGATTAAGCTGAACATTGCACAAAAAAGGAAGATTTTATTGGAAGAGTTTGTGGAAAATAGAAGAACCTCACATGAAACCTGGACCACAAAACCAGCATCACTTCCATTAATCCTAATCATAAAAGGATTGATTATGAAAAAACCGTTTAAACTGCTGATTGCGATATTCAGCCTGCTGGTTATGGCAGGTGTATCGGGATTTATTGTCTCTGCCGAAACCACTCCAATCGAGGAACACGAGGTTATTGTTTACTTCGATCCTTATTGAGGATGCTGTAAAGGATGGGGGTCCCATCTTAAGCAGAACGGTTTCAAAGTGAAAATGGTGGAAACCGGAAGCCAGAAAGCAATAAAAAGCAAATGGGGAATACCGCACGATCTTCAATCCTGTCATACCGCAGAGATCGGTAGATATTTTCTGGAAGGTCACATCCCAGCTAATGATGTCAAAAGACTAATGAGAGAAAAACCGGATATTAAGGGCCTGATCGTTCCGGGGATGCCAGGTGGATCTCCCGGAATGGAGAGCGCTCCCTATCAGCCTTATGAGGTACTCACTATGGATAAAAACGGCCGGATCGGAGTTTTTTCAAAGCATTGACAAAGCGGTTTCGCAGTTGATCAGCAGGATAGGATATTCCTGCTGACTCCATCTTCTGGTGCCTGTTTCAAAACAATCAAATCGATCAAACTGCCTTCTCATTTCCCTCCTGTTCTCTTAGACTGGTGTCAAGACCGGTTAATTCCTTCAAATGTATTCATCTTTGAGATATCCATGGAGAACAACAAAGTTAAACTGGACGCCAGCCTGGCTGGACCACTGTTTATGTTGTCGGCAGCCCTGCTATATACCGCTCTGAACCTGATCGTTAAATTAATGGATCCTGCTTTTAACGTATGGCATATCGGTTTTTTCAGGTTTTTTGGCGGGGTTGTTGTTCTGGTTACCCTATTCGGTCGCAAATCAAATCCCTATCGCGCCAATAAAACCCGTCTGCTTATCATCAGGGGTTGTATCGGCTCGATCGCCTTCATTTTCGTGGTGACAGCCATTCGCCTGCTCCCTGTCTCCACAGCCCTGGTGATTTTTTACACCTTCCCTGTTTTCGCAGCTATCGCGTCGTTTATTATCTATCGAGAAAGAATCGGAAAACTGGAAATGCTCTGTATGTTCATCGTTATTGCGGGGGTTGGTATCTTGTTCGATTTCAACCTGGTGAACGGATTCCTGGGACAGGCAGTTGCCCTGATCGGTGCGATGCTTGCCGGCATTACGGTTACCCTGATCAGGACGCTCCGAAAAGTGAATGGGCCGGTCGTTATCTATCTTTACTTTTGTACCATGGGAATGCTCATCACCCTTCCAAAGTTCATCATTGATCCTTTGCTTCCATCGAATTCGATGGAGTGGGTTATGGTTTTTGGGATCATCTTCTGTTCCGTTTCGGCACAGTTATTAATGAACCAGGGATTCTTCTATTGCAGAGGATGGGAAGGTGGTGTATTTATGTCCAGCGAAGTGATTTTTACCGCGTTAATGGGAATCGTTTTCCTCGGGGATCCGGTGTCCTGGAGATTTTGGGCCGGGGGAGCAATGATTCTGGGAAGCGTGGTTGCGTTGAATCGATTAAATGCTGACAAGCAGAACTCCAAGGCTGAGCAAAAAAGTGAATCACCCGGTAATCACGCTCAGACCTGACACAAAAAGTAAACTGAAAAAGGGATGAAAAGACAAATTCTGGTCCCTGTGACCCCCAGCGATGTCAGTCGAAAAATCATTATGCTTGCCGATCAGTGGGCGAACCTGGTCGGTGCGGAAATTCATTTTTTACATGTAGTCGATGTCAATCTGAACTCCTCCCTTCCCAAACTGTTGAGGGAGGATTCGGTTCAAAAAGATCAACAGGCACTGCAGAGTTTTCTTGACAACCAGTCGCTGACCGCAGATTACTCCGCTTCCGCACACCTGGGTCGGACTTCGGAAGTGATCCTCAGGGAGGAAAGGCAGGGGAATTATGAATTCATCCTGATGGCTGCCCATTCGCACAAAATTGTCAGCAGATTGCTGTTGGGAAGCGTTTCCGACGCCATTCTTCATGCATCGACAGGTTCAGTCTGCTTTTATAAGGAATCACCAACGGAAATAGAAGATGCTATCATTGTTCCTTTGGACTATAGCGATGCAAACGAACAGGTGGTCAAACTGGCAGACATTTACGGACAATTGACCGGAGGAAAACTTCTATTCATTCATGTGGTTCCACCCCTCCCTAAGCCATTTTTCAGTTTTCAAGGTCCTAAGGAGCATGCTGAATCAACAAACCGGGAGAGTACGGTCGAATCCCGTACCGATTCACGCTACCCGGAGGAGATAAAGAAAATGACGGCATATCTGGAACGTCAGTCAATAAAATCCGACTATGAACAGTTTGTTGAATTTGGCAAACCTTACCGGAAAATAGTGGAACTTTGCGAGAACTCGGCAGCAGCCTTAATAATGATGGCCACACATTCCTACACGGACAAATCCAGAATCCTCCCCGGTAGTATAACAAAAGCTGTATTGCACCAAAGTAAAACTTCGGTTTTCGTATTTAAGGCCGGACTGCATCCAGTATACATTTCCCGACCGTCCTGAAGCGGATTGACGAAAGTTAGGATCTCCATCAGTGACAGACTCAACAAACTGATATTACCCTTTTTCCAGGAGTTTCCTTTCAGCGGCAAATCACGACTTTCGGTAATTTGGAAATAGAAACTCGTAGCAATCGATTGATCGGCCAAATCTCCAGCACGAAAGATAAGGGATGAAAAACCAGGGATCAGGACTAGAATCTATTCTGCAAAACCTGATAGCAGCTCTAACCGTCAGTTTTGCTGCCATTAGCCTCGGAGCGGCTTTTGGACTGGCTTCCGGAAGAGGTGCTTTTGCAGGTATTGTTTCGGCGGGAGTTATTGCTTTGATTACCTCGGCTTTGGGAGGAACACGAGTGCAGTGTTCCGGCCCTACAGCCCCTATGACAGCCATAACAATAGTCATCGTAAGTTTTGCAACCACAGAGCTTTCCACCCACCTGCCCGGCATCAGTCCGCATCATTTTATCAACGCTGTTTTCCTGCTGACAGGCATCTGCCTTATAATTGTGGCTATCCTGAGGCTGGGATTCCTCGTGAAATACGTTCCGAATGTGGTGGTATCCGGTTTTATGAATGGAATCGCCATCCTGATTTGGTTGTCAGAAATCAGGAAAATAATCGGTCTTGGCGGCTCTGCCTCATTTACAGGACCTGTGGCGATCAATGTTGCTGTCGCTGGTGTTACATGTGTTCTGATTTTCCTGATTCCCCGATTCGTCTCCCGCATTCCCAAAAATAACCTGCTGTCTGCTACGTTGATTGCCATTATTGTGATGAGTGCCATCACCTATCTGTTTAACCTGCCAATTGAGACCACACGCCTCACAACGCGGATTGATTCCGTTCAGAGTGTTTTAGATATTGTATCAGAACAGTTACCGGTTCATTGGCCACTGGAGATGTTCAAACAGCCATTCCTCTACAAGTTTGTTCTAACCCTGACGCTGCTTTGTTATCTGGACTCCCTGCTTACTTCATTGGTAGTAGACAAGTTTACGGGCGAGGAGACAAAAAGAAACAAGGAATTGGCAGCCCAGGGCATTGCCAACTCGGTCATAGCGTTGTTTGGAGGTATCCCCGGGGCACAAGCGACCATCAGATCGGTCCTGATCATCAAAGAGAGGGCAACTTTCAGATATGCCGGGATTATGGTCGGAGTTTTTGTCCTGGTCGAAATGGTCATCTTCCAGGACTGGATAAATTATATACCTAAAGCCGTTTTTTCGGGTGTGCTTCTGAAAGTAGGCTGGGATGTCTTTGACAAGGACTCTGTCATTATTTTCTGGAAACAGGTAAGGGGGATCGAAACAGGCCGGGAGTTTCGTATCACCGGCATCGAGATGTGGTTGTTCATCGCCGGAACGACTACCGCCACGGTACTGCTGGATTTAAATGTAGCAGTTGTGAGCTTTAGTCTGTTGTTTTATCTTTTCAACCGGTTTATTTACAAAAGCAATCCCCTCCAAGACTTGAAAGCCGGTTCAACTTCCACCGATTCGCGGTAAGTGGTTATGGCAAGCGAATGATGAACCGGGCTCCGAAGCCCTTTTCTGATTCCACTTCCATTGTGCCTGCATGATTGTTTGCGATAATCATGTAAGATACTGAAAGTCCGAGGCCGGTGCCTTGTCCAACAGGTTTTGTGGTAAAAAACGGCTCGAAAATCCTTTTACGGGTTTTATCTATCATACCGGGCCCGTTGTCCTTTACTTCAACCTGCGTCATCCCCCTGCAAAATGAAGTTTTCAATTCAATACAAGGTTTTTCGACCCCCGCCTCCAGCATGGCCTGGGTTGCATTTCGTAGCAGATTAAGAATGACCTGTTTGATTTCTGTTTCCACACATTTCACCGGTTTGAGATGGTGATCAAAGTGTCGCTTGATCTCCACATGTCTAAAATCGTACTTCTTTTTAAGGTCATAATCCTGTTTGGCAAGTTCAAGGGTTTCTTCCAGCAGTTTTGCAATGACGACCGGCGATTTCTGCGAATCGCTTTTACGACTGAATATGAGCATATTGGAGATAATCTCTGCAGCACGAAGACCGGACTTTTGGATTCCATCCATATAGCGCAGGATATTTCTCTCATCCAGGTATGAATGTAGATCAAGCAGATTGATCTGATATTTCTCCGCCACTTCCCGGTTTTTCTCCAAATCAGGTGAAATCCGCCTCCTTATATTTTGTATCCCCTGTAAAATACCTCCCAACGGATTGTTAATTTCGTGAGCCATGCCAGCGGCGAGTCCACCTACTGACATCATTTTCTCCGACTGAATCATGATCTCTTCAATGCGTACTTTGTCAGTAACGTCGTCTAGCCTTATAACCGCTCCATTTGAACCTTTGGCCGCCAGGGGATAAATGGTGATATCGACCTGCCTGTATTCCGATCCCATCAGCAGGGAGACTTTTTCGTGTCTGTGAGGTTTGACTTTTTTGATAGCCAGTTCAACATTTGAATATACCGGGGACAGTTGCGGAAATACTTTCAAGAGTGAGTCGTCCCGGACTTCTTCTGCCGGAAGACCGGTAAAATCAGTCGCTGCCTGATTCCACTGGTTTATCTTGCCTTTGTCATCCACAGCAATAATAGTGGATGGCATTGATTCAATAATATTAGAGAGATAGCTCTGTAACTTTGCAATTTCATTTCTCTGGCTTTCATTCTTCGTAAAGCTGTTTTTCAACTTCAAGGTCATTTCATTGAATTTGACAGCCAGGTCTCCAATCTCGTCATTCTTGGCAACTTCCACCCGCTTGTCGAGATTACCCTGGGCGACAGACTCCATGGTGTCAACCAGGTTTGAAATGGGTTGGGTGAACGTCCTGGAAACAACCACCGCGATAAATACTGCCAGTAAAAATGCACACCCTGAGCTGACAAATATAATCACATACAGACCTCGTTTTGTCTGGCGCAGGTATTCCGCATCAATCGCCGTTGAGAGGATTCCAACAGGTTCTTTGTTTTTGTTTTTCAGAGTCTGATAGGAGATCAGGTAGGATTTTAGAAAAATCTTTTCCTGTTGTAGTACAGCGCGATCATTGAATCCTCTGAAATCTGTTACGGCAGACTCCCACGCCCGAATCACCGGTTGTCCGTCCTCGTTTTGAATAGTGCTGATCATGCTACCCGTTTGTTCCCATTGCACTGATACTTCAGCCTTAATGCGACTTTTTATATCCTGCAACAAAACCTCCTTGAACGGATAGCTGACAACAATAATCCCAAGGACATCCATCGTTCTCATATCGATGATAGGGGCGGAAACTCTGATGACCAGCCCCTCGGAATAGGAAAAATAATCGGATACGGTATCAAGGTCCAAAGCTTTATCCAGGATTTCATCATCCTGAGCAGTATAAAACCAGCCCATTCCCTTTCGTTCTGCATGACTCCTGAAAGCCAGTTTTTTATTGGAATCAAATATTTCTACTATCCCCAACCTCCAAAAATCTTCAATATTGTCGAGTCTTTCCTGGACATCACCAAGTTCCATGCCCACTGCAATATCGTTGGAGTTGGCCAGGAATTGGGCTATACCTTCGGCTCGGCTCAAATACTGAGAAAGGATGCTTTTGGCATCCCGGAGTGTTGACATTCCGTTTTTTTGCAGGGCTGATTCCAGATTGGATGAGATTAGTTTCAGGCTGACCAGAGTCGTTATGGCGATCGGGACGACTGCTACCAAAATAAAGGTCAGGATCAGTTTGATGCCTATGGGAAATCTCATCTTAAGTATTAGTAGTTTAGATTAAAGACCGTTGAAACATTTCAAGGCCATGAAATGATCCGACAAATCGCACTGAAACGGGATGCACAACAGTGCAGGCGTAGGGCCAGAATTCCCTTCTCTTCTTCGTTATTGGCTTTCCAGCCAGGTCAGATGGAAACGTACATCCTCCGTAGGTTGCTGAATCAGATTGTGCACCGTTTTGCGATAGGCAATCAGTTGCTTGGTGTGCACCAGCGGAACCCAGGGGGCATTTTGATGGATAATTGTCTGTGCTTCCTGGTACAACAAAACTCTTGCTCCCGGATTCACTTCCTGTTGAGCTTTGATCAGAATCTCATGAAGCCCGTTATGAACAAACAGGGCGACATTTCTGGCATTCGGTGTTTGTGCATTGTCTTTATCCAAAAGGGTATACAAAAAATTATCAGGATCACCGTTATCTCCCGTCCAGCCCAACAGACACATATCGTGCTCCCCGTTAAAAACTTTCCAAAGATAGGTCTTCCAATCATAACTGACAATCCTCGCACGAATACCAACGGCAGCCAGATTTGCCTTTATAACCCTGGCTATCTTCTCCGGTCTGGGCATATAAGGTCTGGGGACCGGCATAGCCCAGAGTGTCGTATCGAAACCACTGTCCAGATTGACTTCTGCAAGCAACTCCTTTGCTTTTGTCGGATCGTATCCGTAATCTACTATTTTTGTATTATAGCCGAGGATAGATGGAGGAATAGGATTTTTGGCGGGTATAGCCAGATCCTGATAAAAGAGCTTTATGATTTTTTTCTTGTTGATGGCATGGTTGACGGCCATTCTGACCTTGACCTGATCAAACGGTTTCTTGGTCGTATTCATTGCCAAATAGCCAACATTCATTCCGGGGCTGATTTTCAACTGCAGATTCCCATCTTTTCTGATGATATCTGCAGCAGTATTGTCAATTCCATCCATTGCGTGTATGGAATGACTTTTCAAAGCCAGAAGACGATCCTGATTATTGGGGATTGATTTGAAAACCACTTTGTCAAGATAAGGACTGGCACCCCAGTAGTCCTCGTTACGTTCCAATACAATACTGTTACCTTTAATCCATTTGACAAATCTGAAGGGACCGGTTCCAACCGGTTGGTCCCCGATTTTCCCTTTCATTTGAATAAAAGAGTGGGGACTGATTATAATCGCCGAAGGTTGTGCCAGATTCCTCAGAAAAGGAGCATAGGGCCTGGACAGCTTGATCCTGACTCTATAATCATTGATCTTCTCCAGGTTCGTCACATAATTGAAAGTGATCTTGCGATAGGGATAATCATCTTCGTAATAGGGATGGGCAGGATCGATCTGCCGGCCAAATGAAAAAATGACAGCATCGGCATTGAACGGGGTGCCGTCGTGAAAAAGAACATCTTTTCTCAGGTTGAAGGTCCATTCCCTACCATCCTCGGTAACCGACCATGATTCCGCTAAAAGAGGTTTTAGCTTTGTGCTGAATGCTTCAAAATCAACCAGCTTTTCAAAAACCGATGGAAATACCTTCATGGATTCGCCATCATCCGCTCTCGCCGGATCAAGTGTTGGGGAATCGGCACCTCTGCCGAAAATCAAAGTGCCTCCATATACCGGTTCATTCTGAGCGAAAACGGTACCCGCCGCCCCGGCAAAAATCAGAAACAGTATGATAAGTCCCAGCTTCTTCATTTTAGTTCCTCGATTGGCATCCCAGACATGCACCGGATAGTTTGAAGTTCAGTGATATAGGATACAGGATGATGTTTCGAACCTCTTTGCGAATGGTTATCAATAGCTTTCCATATATTTGAGGAATCTCTGGAGTTTCGTCATTAATGGGCCCGGGATGTTTTTACGCAACTCAATCCGGACAGCTTTGCCAGAAAACTGCTGTATTAGTTAAACTCCCATTGATGCGGGAGTAATGACCCTTCGCCGGTTCGGCCAATCTCTGACTAAACAGCCCGATCAGTTAGTCTCTGTTGATAGTGTGATTAATCGCTTTCCTTACCCCAAGTATTACATGCACGCAAAACCGAGTTCCGGTCCCAAGTCTATTCCGCAAGTTTTGGATATTGGATCCCCAGGCTTTGCCCGGTTATTGGGGAATGTAAAGTCAGTTATTCAAGCCTCGACTAACAGCCGTTTCACCTATGATGAGTAGAGAAGATGAGTGGCGAAACGGTCGCAAACATTGACATACCGGAACATTATTCTCCAAAAGCCGCCTGCATAACTTTTTACAAAATTTAGAGTCTTGTCAACATCTGATGTCCTTTTTTGACCCGTTCATCCCACTGTTATTATTCTCCTCCCTTTTAATTTTCCTCCAGTTTGTGTTATGATCGTTACAGGAAACTCCAATTGAAAACCATGTGTTCAACAACCGGGTTTTTTGACTTAACCTACGGATATCAGATATAAAGATTATAGACTAAAACAACTAACAGTTCTCGACAGGGCGAAAGATGGGCATCGACAAAGGTATCAAGATTTTGCTGATTGAAGACGATGATATAAACAGGAAATTATTGGCCAACATATTGAAGACCATCGGCTTCAGCAATGTTTCCCAGGCTGCAAACGGGATCGATGGGTGGGATTTGCTGCAGGATCAACGATTCGACTTGGTATTGACCGACTGGATGATGCCTGAGATGGATGGTTTGGAGCTGCTTATGAAGGTGAGAAAAAGTGAAACCGGTTTTAAGAACCTGCCCATCCTAATGATCACTGCCATGGGCAAGCAGGAAGACGTAATGAAGGCTGTTGAATGGGGAATTAATGGCTATATCGTGAAGCCTTACAGTGTCACTACCATTCTGGCTAAAATTGAAGAGGTAATGGCTTAGTACCTATCCGTCAAATCCGTGTTTTCCTATCAATGGAACAAAAACCACTCCCCCGATATTCCTCTGATGCCATTTGTTCTTATCCTGCCGTGACAGCAAAATTAACTCCTGGTAGAAGTTCTTGCTTCCAACCGGAATAATCAGTTTTCCATTAATTTTCAATTGTTTCTTTAAAGTATCAGGAATTTCGGGACCTGCTGCCGTCACCAGGATTTTATCATAGGGTGCTTCCTCTTCGAATCCAATAGTACCATCTCCATGAATCACCCTGATTCGGTCAGCATAGCCTGCCTTTTCGATGTTTTGTTGTGCAAAGCCAACCAGTGGTTTCAGACGTTCTATAGTGATGACTGCCCCGGGGCTGCTGGAATACTGATCATAAATCGAGTCATCGTAATAATCGGTTAAAGGCTCCCATCCCTTGGGACAGGTAGTGCTGGGGGCGCACATCTCTGCTGCGATGCTGGCATGATATCCGCTTCCACTTCCGATCTCCAGGACCTTCTCTCCCGGCTTGATATCCAGGGCATCGCATTCCATAAACGCCATATGGGGAGCGCTTATGGTCTGGCCGTGCCCGATCGGAAGAGGGCTGTCGTTATATGAATGGGACTGTTGACTGTTGGGGACATAAAGGCTCCTGGCCACTCTTTCAAATGCATTGATAGAGAGCTGGGACTTGGCGTAATTCATTGTTACATAATATTCCAGCAGTTTTTGCTTGATCTGGTTGAATTCCGGTTTTTCCGGGGTCCAGGAATTGCTCCGCATTCTTTCAAACTCCTCATGCTATATGATTATATCAATGAAAACTTATATTCAATCGCGATAACAAACCTTCGGGATATTCACAGTCCGGTGTGTAATCCTCCTGCTGAAAGTATATAATAAAACTGACCATTTTTAAATATCACTTTTGCTTTATTAACACCATATTGGGGTCAGGCTTGCGTCTTCGCGTATTTAATAAAAAACGCAAAGACGCAAGCCTGACCCCTCATCTTGACAATCCCGGCTGGTAGCAGATATTATGCAGTGTTCCTGAGGACCGTACGGGAGTTCCCTCATCAAACTGTTAACCAGAGCAGATATTCCCCATCGATCATGCTTTTCTTCAAAAAAAAACCGGAACCAGCAGAATCCCGAACTCCTGAAGCAGAAGTGCTGAGAAAGGTAAAACAGATTCACATTCGATCCAGACGAATGGTAGATGATGTCATGGCCGGCGAATACCAAAGCGCTTTCAAAGGAAGAGGGATGGAATTCGATACTGTGCGAGAATACCAGGAAGGGGACGAAGAACGAATGATCGACTGGAATGTGACAGCTCGACTCGGGCACCCATACGTCAAGAGCTATGTGGAAGAGAGGGAGTTGACTGTCATATTTTTAGTCGATATCTCGGCTTCAGGACAGTTCGGAACACAAAAACAGCTCAAGAAAGAAACCGCCGCAGAATTGTGTGCTGTGCTGGCATTCAATGCGATCAAGAAAAATGACCGGGTTGGATTGATTCTGTTCTCGGATCGAATTGAACTGTTCGTCCCTCCCCAAAAGGGGCGAACCCATGTTTTGAGAGTTATCAGGGAACTTCTGTTTTTTAAGCCAACCGGAAAGGGCACCTCGATAAATACGGCTTTGGAATATTTCAACCGGGTTATCAAGAAACGGGCGGTTGCCTTTCTCGTCTCAGATTTCATCGACCGGGACTACTATCGAAATCTCAACCTGACCAACAAAAAGCACGATCTGGTTGCCATAGAGATTTTTGACTTGAGAGAAGATTGTCTTCCTGATCTCGGTTTGATCACCTTCTCGGATCCGGAAACACATGAACTCATAGTGATCGATTCAGGAGACAATGCCTGGAACAAGGCACATCAGGCGAAGCTTTTTGAGTTGCGGAAAGAACGGGAATCCACATTTCGCAAGTACGGTGTTGATTATCTTCGGATAAATACCCATCAGGAGTTTGAAAAAGACCTAATGGTGTTTTTCAAGAAAAGGCGACAGCGATGAGAATTGGTCAATATTTAACGCTTGTGCTGCTGGTTTTTTCACTGGCTGCTCCAGCCTGTCAGCAAGAAGACAGGCAATCATTCGATAAAGCCGGATTATCGACAGATCGGGAATTTGTTTTCACAAGGGGCGGAGCACCCATTGAGGTAATTATCAAACTCTCCGCAACCGAGATCGATTTGACCGATTACCTGACAGTTGTCATTGAGACACGATTTGCGGAAGGGATCCTGGTCACACCTCCCTTGCTTTCGGATTCCGTATACAGTCCCCTGTTGCTGGTGGAAAATCCTGTCGAGACGACTGCCTGGTCGGAAGAACTGGAAAGGATGATCAATCGGTGGACATATCGATTTGAACCTCTAGTATCCGGTGAATTCGATCTCAAAACCTTTTCGGTCAACTTTCGATTTGAAAAGGAGAAAACAGAGATACCCTCGAAGTGGCCTGTCTACCAGATTCAAACAGAACCTATCAGTTATCGGGTGAATTCCGTTGAGGTCAGCACCCTGGACGACATCAGGGATATCAAGGGGTTCATTTTGCCTCCGTTTGATTTTCTCCCCCTGATCATTGTTCTGGTACTGGTTTTTATACTGTCTGTTGCAGTGCTGTTCTATTTCAGATTTGTGAAGAAACAGCCACTTTTGGCGAACAATACCGAGCCTGTCATTGACCGATACCAGGAAGCCATCCGCCGGCTGGACGACCTGGAACGAAGAAATCTGCTGGATCAGGCCTTGTATGAGCAATTCCACACCGAATTGTCAGAAATCCTGAGAGACTATCTTGAGTTTTATTTCGGAATGAAAGCGAAGGAGCAGACAACGGAAGAGTTTATTACCGAGGTTTTTGACACCCGCCAATTCACGGAAGAGCAGCGGCAAATCCTGAAACGGTTTCTACAACTCGCGGATCTGGTCAAATTCGCTACTTTTCAACCCGAATCACAAGTTAGTACTGAAGCAATGCAAAAAGTAAGATCGTTTGTTAAAAGCACCGGAACCGGCCATGAAGATTGATCTGTTTTCCCTGGCGATTGCGGGGAGTCTGTTGCTGGTTTACCTGGTTTTGTTCGTTCTACTTCGACGCAGAATCAGTGCAAATGCCACTGTACGCTACTCCAGCATCGCCAACTTTAAAAGCATCAAACCAACCTGGCGCGTCCGTTTTAGACACCTTCCCCTTGCGCTTCGGATTGGTGCACTGGTAATTCTTCTCATCGCATTTACCAGGCCCCAAAAAGGGCTAGAAATCGTACGCACAGCAAGACAGGGAATTGCCATTCAAATGGTAATCGATCGATCGTCCAGCATGAAAAAACCGCTGGCTTACAAAGGAAAGGAATCCGACAGACTGGGAGTCGTTAAAATGGTCCTGGAAGAGTTTATCCGGGGCAACAAGCGGGACTTGAAGGGGAGATTCAATGATATGATCGGACTGAATAGCTTTGCCGGCTTTGTTGAAGAGAATTCACCCCTGACGCTGGATCACAGCACGTTGGTCAATTTTGCCAAGACGATCAGACCGGCAGGAAGGATAGAAGACGGAACGATGATCGGCGACGCTATCTACTATTCGGTTCTTAGACTGATCAGCGTGGATGACCTGCTGCGGGAAGCCGGGAAAAAAGATAATGATTACAAAATCCAATCCAAGATTATTATTTTGCTGACCGACGGCCAACAAACCCGAGGCGGAATGAGCCCCCTGGAAGCTGCTGAGTTCGCTAAAGCCAATGGGATCAAGATCTACACCGTTGCGATTGTGAGTGATCAAAGTTTTGAAAGGCGGGATTCGGTATTCGGGCAGTTCTTCTCCCTCATGAATGAGTCTTTGGACACAACACTGCTTGAACAGGTGGCGAGCATAACAGGAGGGACTTTTGCCAAAGCTTCTTCAGGAGAAGCTCTGGTTGATATTTATCGGCAGATCGATACGTTGGAGAAAAGCGAGTTTGACGAGAGTTATACCACTTACAAGGAGATCTTCCCTGTTTTTGTGACGATGGGGCTTGTTTTGCTTATACTGGAGCAAATTCTGTCCCACACCCTGTTCAGGAAAATCCCTTAAGTCCGAATCAGCAGATCACGCGCTCGATACGTCCGGTCCAGTTGGAGAGAATTTGATAGGTAACGGTTCCTGACCAATCGGCAATCTCCATGGCGGTAATTTCCATCTCTTCCTGCCTGCCGAGTAAGACAACCTCATCCCCGACCTCAACCTTCGGAATGGAAGAGACGTCCACCATGGTGGCATCCATGGCATTTCCCCCGATAATTGGTGCCTTTTGATCCCGGATCAGAACATAACCCTTGTTTCTCAACCTGGGATACCCGTCACCATAGCCAATTGGTAACACGGCGACTTGGGTCTCCTGCTCCGCTGTGAAATGCATACCATAACCCAGTTTGTCGCCGGGAAGCAAGGTCTTGATGAAACTGATGCGGCTAAGCAGACGCATTGCCGGTTTCAATTGCTCATTTTCAATGTTTATACGGCGACAGACCTTGGAGGGGTAAACACCCGTCGCCAGAATTCCGATTCGAACCAGATTGCCATGGGCCTGCGGGAGATCAAGATAACCACCGCTGTTACACGCATGTACAAGCGGTGGCAAAATACCTGCGGATTTCAATCCTTCAATGATGTCACTAAATCGGCTCCACTGAAGCTCTGCATGCTCTTTCACCGCTTCATCCGACTGGGCGAAATGGGTCATTACTCCTTCAATCTCGATCCCTTCCACCTTGTGTATGGATTTGATCTCTTCCAAAGCCTTATCCCACCTGATACCGTATCTCCCCATTCCGGTATCGATTTTGATATGGACTTTGGCTTTGGTCCTCTGCTTCAAGGACCAGGCACCGATGAGTCTAGCCTTGGCAAGAGATTGTATCTGCAGCGAAAGATTTTGACGAATACACCGTGACAACTCCTCATCGGGTCGTTCACCAAAAACCAGGATAGGAATACTCTCAAAGTGTTTTCTCAACTCGATAGCTTCTGACAAACAGGCAACCCCAAGGAAAGAGCATCCCGCTGATATCGCTTCTCTGGCGGTTTCTATCATACCGTGGCCTAATGCATCGTCTTTGACCACGGCCAACACCTGCAGTTCCCGGGGTTTGTCCCTGAAGATCAGATCATAGTTGTGCCTGATGGCTTCCCGCGAGACTTCAATCCAGGCCCGACCGTATCTGTTCTCCTGAGAAAGGAAAAACTCCTGGACCACTTTGCGGTCCATAAAGGAGTGTCTTGTGGTTCCGATGATTTGATAATCCTCATGCCCTTTCCCGGCAATCAGTACCGAATCCTCCGCTGAAGCGATCTCCATGGCCGCATAGATAGCAAGCCGGCGATCGGGTTCAATCACAATCTTCGCGGCTGTATCATTCGGTATCCCCTGTATGATGTCATCTATAATCGCCTGTGGATCTTCAGACCTGGGATTGTCGGATGTGACAATACAAACATCAGCCGTTTTAGCCGCTATCTCTCCCATTACGCCCCGTTTGGATCGATCCCTGTCACCTCCGCAGCCGAATACTGCAATGACGTGTTTCCGCGTTATCTCCCTGATTTCTCCAAGAATCTTATCCAACGCATCCGGAGTATGGGCATAATCCACATACACTTCATAGTCTGCATCGCAATCCACCCTTTCAAACCGGCCGTCTACCCTGCGGGCATTCTTCAATCCCTCGACGATTTCATCTATACTGATTCCCAGTGCAAAGGTCGCCCCGAAGGCGGCAAGGCTGTTATAGATATTGAACAGACCGGGCATCGGCAGATGTACTTGGCAAAGGTGATTTCCCTTCAGAAAAATATCGAACTCACTGAAAACCCCGGTCATCTGCTTGGGGTATGCCACCAGATCAGCATCCTTGTTGCGGATGCCATAAGTCAGAATCTCGACCTGGCCAGACATCCGGGCCTGCTCATTGACAGCGTCTACAAAATCTTTTCCGCTAATGTCATCAACATTGACAATGCCGTATGCCTTTTTTTCTTTGGTTCCCAGTTGTCTGAAATGATTGAGCTTACAGTTTTTATAGGCTTCAATGGTTTTGTGATAATCAAGATGATCCTGGGAAAGATTTGTAAAAACAGCGACATCAAAGTCCAGAGCAAAATTTCTGTCAAAAGCCCCGGCATGGCTGGTCATTTCCATAGTAAGACAGTTGACCTTCTCTTCCCGCATACCCCTTCCGATATTGAATATCTCGGTTGCCATGGGATTGGAAAGATGGCTGGCTTCTTCCCTCCCGGAAGGATGAAATACTCCGATGGTTCCAATAACACCCGTGTTGTTACCGGCTTGAATCAGGATTGAGTCGATCAACTGGGAGGTCGTCGTCTTCCCGTTGGTACCGGTAATGCCAACCAGTTTCATATCCTTCATCGGATCTCTGTAGAAGGCCCTGGCAAGTAAAGCCATGGTCTGGTTTAACTGATCGGTTTCGATCAGGCTGAGGCCCACCGGAAGATTTAGGATTTTACCCCTGTTGGCAACCAGACACACAGCTCCGGAATCTACAGCGGTTTCCCAATAATCAAGACTGGTGGTCTCAATATGACTCTCCTGAAACTCTTCATCTTCAACACAGAAATAGAGGAAATCCGTTCCAACTTTGAGGTAATCCCAGGTTACACCGGAGATCACCTGGTCTTCGCTTCCCTGAAAAGAAAAACTGCCCTCGGGCAGTGTCTCGATTAAATCCTTAATGGTAATAGGTGTCATATTCTGCATGATCTACTTTCCAAAGCTGAAACTACGGGAACCCAGGCTACTGGATCTGAATGATCCGCTGCTGAATGATTTGCTGCGACTTCCGAAAAGTGAACTTCTGGAACTCGTACTGCCGCTCTTTTGTGAGGTCCCAAAACGATTGACATTGCTCTTGCTGCTGGTGCCGAATGAAGAACCGGCGCTACTTTTGGATAGCTGTGTTCCGGTTGCCGGTCTGCTGCTTCTTCCAAAACCACCGGATTTGAGGTTTTGCTTCCTGTTAACCTGAAACTGCTTTTGAGTTGATGTTGGATTTTTAAGTGATCTGGCTATCCCTTTATTGGCAACTTTCCCTTTGTTCGGATTTGCAACTTTTGTCGGTGATGTTTTCTGGTAGTTGTTTAATCCCTTCTTTGTTGTGGAGGTATCGAAGCTATTAACCCGATTGGCGTAGCTCCGGGTATGGACAACGGGAAAAGGACTGAAAAACGAGGGATAGAAACCGAAAAACCAGGGAGAAATCCACAAGGGATGCGGATAAAAATAACTGGAATACCTGGGACCCGACCCTTCCTGAGTTGCACCTTCCTGACTTCTTTCCACGGGTGTCCAGTCATTAAAAATGGCGTTGGCGCCATAAATCTGTTCATTTCCTGTGACCTGAATTTCGGCACGATCGCCATTCTTCTCCACTGTCACATCCGCAACTTCCTGAACTTCTCCTTTCACCGGCTGAGCAGTTATAGAGTAACCGATTTTCCTTTCTGCTTCCCCATACTCTTCCACAAACAGGTAATCAACCCGGTTATCGCCGTTAAGATCTATGTTATTGATTCCTTCCTTTTCATTCAGGCGTCGTTCCAGTTCCTGACCCGACCGGATTTCCTTCACCAGCGCTGTCAGTCCCAGGAGATCCAGTCCCGCCGCAGCTTCAGTTTCCGCCTCAAGCATTGGTTCCTCGACAGCGGCATGTTCCTCATTAAACGAGGTCGATCTCGAATCGGAAAAAAGCCAGTTGTGAAGAGAGTATACTCCGTTCAGGAGCAGAATCATCACCAGCGCTATTTTGATTGCTTTCATCTGATTAGCCTTTAGAAATTATTCATCACTATCCTCGACATCTGCCTCCGGCAAATACTCCAGGACAACGGTTAAAATCTGGTTCTTCCTCATCTTGGAGACGGTGAACTGATGAGGCGTGATATTAAGCAAGTCTCCGACAACCGGTAGACGGTTCAGGTTGGACATGATGAGCCCTTGTACGGTTTCAAACTCCCCGTCTATTTCTATCTCACCAGGTATATATTTGTTCAAAGTGATGATATCCAGCCGACCTCTCACCAGCCATTTATTTTCTCCAAGCCTGTGAATCAACGAGGAATCTTCATCCTTTTCATCGTAGATTTCCCCCACCAGCTCTTCCAGAATATCCTCCAAAGTCACCACTCCCGCCATTCCTCCGAACTCGTCAACTACCACTGCCATATGATTTTGTTCGGACTTGAATTTTTCGAGCAATGAGGTCAGGGACATGGTCTCATAAACAAACAACGGTTTTTGTGCGAGTTGTTTTAAGGGAACATCCTTACGATCTGCCAGCAACTCCCTGAATACGGTCTTCAAATTCAGAATCCCGGTGATATGATCAATGGTCTCCGAATAGACCGGAATTCTTGAAAACTGCTTTTCCATCAGTTCATCCTGAACATCGCCCAGGGTGAGGGTATCCTGCAGTGCAAAAACCGCCGTACGAGGCGTCATCACCGGGTACACCTCACGTTCATCGAATAGAAAGACGTTCTGAATCAGGTTTTTTTCAGAAGGATTTATGACACCCAGCTCTTCACCCTTTGAAACCACATTGATAACCGTGTTTTCCGTGATTCCACCTTGCTGCTCTTTATCCTTGAATAGGTAATTGACGAACCGGCTTATCTTCTGCAGGAAAAAATTAACCGGTGACAGCAACACCCCCAGCACATGAATAATGGGGGCATTGAGCAATGCCAATCTGCGATTATGAACAACGGCAATGCTCTTGGGCACAATTTCGCCAAATACAAGGATAGTAATGGTTAATGCGGCCGCCGAAATGGTAACGGTCAATTTTTGAGACAAACCCAGTTTGATGGAGTATTGAATGGCAAGGGTTGTGTTGAGGGCTGTTGCGGCTATGTTGACAACGTTGTTGCCGATCAGGATGGTGCTTAACAATTTTTCTCTGTTTTCCAGTAATAACAGCAGGGTTTTGCTGTTTTTCTTCCCTGATTTGGAAATCTCGATTCGATCAATCTCTCCCAATGATATGAACGCGATTTCCATGCCTGAAAAGAAGGCGGAAAGCATAACCAGAATCAACAAAAATATGATGCCAGTGATCAACTCTACCTTTTTTGTTATTAGATTTTGATTTTTTCTTCAGCTCTTACTTTTCGCTGTTTTCTTCGGTTTGGTTTTCTTCTTTGGCTGCTCTTTGGGCTTTTCCGGAGCCTTATAAAACAACAGGCGCCCGCAATGGGGGCACTTACCACTTGAATCCCTCATAATTTCATTGAACAACTGGGCCGGTATCGCCATCGCACAACCCATGCAGTTACTGGAACTGATGGCAACTGCAGCCGGTATCACCTTTCTGGAAACCAGCACCTCATATTCCGAGTAGATTGTGGGATCGACCAGGCTGATCACCTCATCTTTACTCTTATTGCATTGATCGATGGTCTCCAGCAGTGTCTTCTCCTCTTCAAGAACATCCTTCTCCTTTTCGGTCATTATGTCCTTCTCATGCCTGTATTCGTCAAGGACAGATGCGAGTTCCTCAGACAGTTTTTCCTTTTCCCCTTCCAGTTCCAGAATCTGATCTTCCACCTTCTTGATGGTTTTCTTGGCGATATCTATCTCCTTTTGTGATGCAAGGTACTCCTTCTGGTTTTTCACGGACAGCATTTTTTCATCCGATTTTTTGATTTTCTCATTCTCCACATCGACCAGTGTTTCTCTTTCTCTGATCTTACCGTAGATCTCTTCCTCTTTCTCTTTCAACTGATCAAGATGAATTTCGACTTTTTTGACAGGAACGCGAAGCTTCTTTTTTTTCTCAGGAATGGTATTCAATCTTTTCTGGTTGGTGGATAAGACTCTGTCTTGCTGAGAAATTTGAAGAATCGCATCGATTGATTCAGGCATGATTTTCTCCTGTTGCTGTTACGCTTTGCTGCTGAATAGATTACAAAATGTACAAAAAAAAACACCGGGACGAAGTATGTTCTTTCGCCCCGGTGTTTGATATGATTCTGCCCGGCTCTGTTTTAGGTATATTTTTTCCAACTTGGGGTCTTTACTCGCTTTGACCATTCGAGTATGTGTCGTCTTCATTCTGGTGGGCCCACCTGGACTTGAACCAGGGACCGTCCGGTTATGAGCCGGATGCTCTAACCAACTGAGCTATAGGCCCTCAAAAGAAATAACGTAAAACAGACGGTTTAAATGGTCAACCATTATGCTCATATCTTCAATCAAATTGCTGAAATTTGATTTCTGTTTCACATTTCATTATTCTAAAATAATCGATTTATTTGATCAATCGGGGATACTTAAATAGATGATCGATAACAATAAATAAGATAGCATCAGCGAAAAACCCTCAAAAAACATCGGGTAAAATCCCCAGATATGGTTTAGACTTCAATAAACATATAGACAACCCGTTTTTCAATTCGAATGCTTGCTAGAAACCTTCTTACAGGAGACACCAAATGTTAGGAGAAGAGTTAGTTATAGAGGCGGTTCAGGCGCGTGAAATCCTTGATTCACGCGGAAATCCGACTGTTGAAGTTGATGTTTTGTTGTCCAGTGGAATTGTCGGCAGGGCCGCAGTTCCTTCGGGGGCATCTACGGGGGCTCATGAAGCAGTGGAGTTGAGAGATGGTGATAAGTCTCGCTATGGCGGGAAAGGCGTGAGCGGGGCAGTCAAAAACGTAAACGAGATTATTTCCCCTGAAATTGAAGGGATGATTGTTTCCGAGCAGCCCGAAATCGACCAGCAATTAATCATGCTGGATGGGACCGAAAACAAATCAAAACTTGGTGCCAATGCTATTCTGGGGGTATCACTTGCTTGCGCAAAAGCGGCTGCCGAGATCCACGGCATGCCTCTTTATCGATATATCGGAGGTACCAACGCCAAGGAATTGCCCGTCCCTATGATGAACATTCTCAATGGCGGATCTCACGCTGATAACAATGTCGATATCCAGGAGTTCATGATCATGCCTGTGGGGGCCGTTAGTTTCAGGGAATCCCTCCGTTATGGTGCGGAGATCTTCCATAGTCTGAAGGCTGTTTTAAATGAGAAAGGACTGAATACCGCCGTGGGGGATGAAGGTGGATTCGCCCCCAACCTGGGATCCAACGAAGAGGCACTTCAGGTTATCATGACAGCTATTGAAAGGGCCGGCTACAAACCTGATGAGGATATTAAAATTGCCTTGGATGCAGCCTCCAGCGAGTTCTACAAAGACGGCAAATACATTCTTTCTGCCGAAGCCAAACCGGAAAAATCGTCAGCAGAACTGATTGACCTGTATGCCGATCTGGTCGGAAGATATCCGATTATCAGCATCGAAGACGGCCTGGATGAAGATGATTGGGATTCATGGAAACTGATGACGGAAAAACTGGGTGAAAGGATTCAAATCGTCGGCGATGATCTTTTTGTCACCAATCCCAAGCGTCTGCAGAGAGGTGTCGAACAAGGTATTGGAAACTCTATTCTGATCAAGGTGAACCAGATCGGAACCCTTACTGAAACCCTGGATACCATTGAAATGGCCAAGAGAGCCGGTTATACCTGTGTTATTTCCCATCGCTCCGGTGAAACCGAAGATTCAACTATCGCGGACATAGCCGTTGCCACCAACGCCGGGCAGATCAAAACCGGATCCCTGAGCCGCTCTGACAGGATTGCCAAGTATAATCAGCTACTCAGAATCGAGGATGAACTGGGGGAGAGAGCGACATTCTCGGGAGTCTCTACCTTTTATAACCTTTAAAAAGGAGGCAAAACAACCTCATCTCACCCATTGGACTTGTTGACACAAATGTAAATGTAAAGGAATAGACAGCGATGAAACTTAAAGAGAAGAAGATCATTCAGGGTTTGATCATTTTCAGCATTCTGATTGTTGTATTCCTTTCACTTTTCGGAGACAAGGGATTACTTCAGTTAATTGAACTCCAAAAGCAGGAGACAAGACTGATTCGTGAGATCGAGGAGCTTAAGCAAGAGAGAGAAGAGTGGGTTAATAAAATAGAGTCCCTTAAAACCAACAGAACATATATTGAGACCATCGCCAGGGAGAAACTTGGCATGGTCCGCAATGATGAGAAAATCATCCGCTTAAAAAAGGATGGAGATCCCTGACTCCAGAGCGTTTTTTTACCTACGGACCCGGAATGACAAAACCTGTTCCAGGAGCTTTGCTGTTTATCCTGTTCATTTTTCTGAACACCACCGTGGTGGGTGCAGCCAGTGGTATGAAAGGTCCGGCTTCACAACAATCATCCCGCAGGATTTATCCGACTGACTATCAAACATCATCCATCAAACTGGTGTTGAGTGGCCTGATTCAGTTTTATGCGAAAGTTATCAGTCCTGCCGATGGCCCCAGAAGTCCCAGCTATCCGACCGGTACGGCATATGGTATTGAAGCTGTGAAACGATACGGATTATTCCCCGGAATTATCATTATCGGGGATCGCCTGCTCCATGAGTCGGACAGACACTTGGGGCCGATGATCATAATTTACGGTAAACGCAGGTATTATGATCCTCCGGAGTTTAATACCTATTGGTGGGACAGCTCAGTTCTGCCGGAATGAAAAGGCACAAGCCGGTTCTTCCTTATGTCGATCTTAGTGCCTTTAACTGCTGTTTATACAGGGATCGTATCTTCTTGAAATCGGCGTTGTAGATTCCGCTTTTGAAATCGGGGAATCCCCAGTTAAATGTTTTGTATTCTCCTTGCTCAAAAAAGAGTATCGGGTCCGCCCAAATGCCATCAGACAAATAGATTTTGTTGCTCCTTCCCTTAAACGATGCGAGTACGACTTTGAACATATCCATATAACCGATATCAATATTGACTTGTCTGTTACCCTGCTGACGAAACCCGTCTTCGATGCCTTTGGCTGCTAGTTTTGAACCGGCCAGTTCTCCGGGATGTACCAGCTTTTCAAAAGAGATAATACCCCTTTTTAGCTCCGCTCCCATCTCTTCTTCGTAATAATCTGTTTCGATAAACGGGAAAAAGTCACCACTGAAGTCGATACCGGAAAAAGTGGACTCAAGAAGAGGAATTGCTGCTTTGAGTTCTTCCTCCTGCTGATATAATATTGCCGCCAGTTGTTTAACCTGTTCCAAATCGTTCATGGCAACCTGTAGAAGTTAATATTAACACAAAAACAACAAGCTTTTAAAGCATCACTCAGTATACCTGCAGTAAAACAACTCCATAAAAGAGCCAGCCTGGAGTCATATGAAACGGAAGTAAGCCCTGCCTTCAATGAAGCCGTTTTTTTGCAATAGCCTTTCAACAAATTCCCTGCCTTCATCATTACCAATACAGAGCAGAAAGAGGCTATCACGATATTCTGCTAAAAACTGTTCTGCCGAATCAGGGGTTAGGGTTTTGGCAGGAAGTCCCATCACTGTTCTGTTCCGATCCCCACTAGTGTTATCCGCAAAACAATGCACCGAGATTCCCTTCTCCTCCAACGACTTGAATGCCAATCTGCCCGCTGATCCGGATCCCAAAATAATAATCTTCTTCCCCTTCCAGATATGGGGCTTTAATGCAAAATAGTGAGCCTTTGCCCGAAACATCGCCTTTCTCTTGCAGCGTATGTCCGTCTTTGCTAATCGGGAGGGATGATCGCCTTTTTTGAGGAGCACTTCCGGCAACTTGCCAAAAACCGCCTGGTTCAAATCCGCCTTCAGCAGAAAATCATAGTCTTCGGCCCAGGGATTGTCACTATACCCTCCCAATTTTTGATAGACCTCGCTCGTCAGGAAAAAGGTAGGATGCATGATCGGGGATTCAGCATAGATGTTGGACTTGATATCCTGATCCGTTAACAGTGAGTTGCTCCAATCCTGATAGCGAATCTGCCCCATACTCAGATTTCCATGAAACCCAAACAGCTCAATTCGACATCCCCATATATCCACTTCGGGACTCTCTTTAGCGCACGTCATTTGTCGCTGCAGACGATGTGGCATCATCAGGTCATCCGCATCCATCCTGGCAATCCATTTCCCCGAACAATGGTTAAGGCCGTGGTTAAGAGCGGAAACGATTCCCCGGTTAACGGGAAAGGTGAAGGATTTTATTCTGGAATCTTTTTTGGCAAGATGGGAAATTATAGCCCCGGAGGAATCAGTTGATCCGTCGTCAACGACTATAATTTCAAATTTGGGGTAAGACTGATCCAAGATGCTTTTAAGTGCCCCGCCGATATTGAATTCAGCGTTATACACGGGCAGTAAGACAGAGATTAAGTCATCCACATTAGATTTGCGATCTGCGGGGAGAACGGGTTTGATACTCATCTAGCAATGCGGCTACCACATCATCAACCGCTTTCGCCCCCAATACCTTGTTGGCCGCTCGAACCGTGACAGTATCGTCCTGAACCTCTTTGTCACCAACAACCAGAATATAGTTTACCTGATCCAACTGCGCCTGGCGCACCTTTTTGCTGACCGATTCCGATGAGAGATCTGTCTGCACCCTCAAACCGGCTTCCTTGAATTTCAAAGCAACACGTTCCGCGTATTGGGCATGATTGTCTGAAATGGCCAAAACCCTGACCTGAACCGGGGAGAGCCACATGGGGAACTTGCCTGCGAAATGCTCCACCAAGACGCCAAAATAACGCTCCAGGGATCCGAAAATGGTGCGATGAATCATAATTGGTCTCTGTTTGCTGCCATCTTCGGCAATATAGGTCAGATCAAAACGGTCCGGCATCATCATATCCAATTGAATGGTTCCGCACTGCCAGGATCTGCCGATCGCATCCTTGATATGAAGGTCGATTTTGGGACCGTAAAAGGCACCATCCCCTTCGTTCAGGACATAGTCATAGCCACCGGATTCCAGGGCGTTTCTCAGCCCATCTGTTGCCGTTTCCCACTGTTCATCGGTACCGATGGACTTTTCAGGGCGTGTGGACAACTCAAGGTGGTATTCCAGCCCGAACATAGCATACATTCTTTCCGCAAGTGAAAGCACTCCCTGGATCTCCTTCTGAACGTGCTCCGGCAGCATGAAAATATGGGCATCATCCTGGTGAAAACAGCGAACGCGAAATAGTCCCGAAAGTGCCCCACTCAGTTCATGACGGTGTACCAATCCGATTTCGGCGACTCTCATGGGAAATTGGCGATAGGAATACTGATTTTCCTTGTAATAGAGCATTCCACCCGGGCAATTCATCGGCTTAATCGCATAGGCCCTGTCATCAATCTCGGTGATATAGATGTTTTCGCGATAATTATCCCAATGGCCGGAATTCTCCCACAGTTCCTGGGTCAGCATGATGGGGGTTTTGATTTTGACGTACTCCATCTCCTGATGACACTCATCCCAGTATTTCATCAATTCTTCCCACACAATCATACCGTGGGGATGATAAAAGGGCATTCCGGGGGCTTCCTGGTGGAATGAGTAGAGTCCGAGTTGTTTCCCTATTACCCGATGATCGCGACGTTTAGCCTCCTCGAGAAAATTCAGGTACTTGCTCAGCATTTTCTTATCAGGATAAGCAACGGCGTATACTCGAGTTAATTGCTCCTTTTCGGCATCCGCCCGCCAGTAGGCTCCGGATGTTTTCATGATTTTGAAAGCCTGGATCAATCCAGCATGGGGAATGTGAGGTCCCCGGCAGAGATCAACAAACTCGTCATGCTGGTAAGCACTGAGCCCTTCTTCCAATTGGTTGATCATCTCAACCTTAAAAGGATTATCCTTGAATACATCGAGTGCCTCTTCCTGAGAACTGTAATCAATCCTTTTGGGTTGCGTTCGTTGCTTGATGATCTTCAGGGCTTCTTCCTCGATTTTCGGGAAATCTGATTCGGAAATGTTCAGGTCGGCAAAATCATAATAAAAGCCCTCTTCGATAGCGGGACCAATGGTCGGTTTTGCATCCGGAAAGAGTCTTTTGACCGCCTGGGCAAGAACATGAGCGGAAGAGTGCCAGAATATTTCCTTTCCTTCCTGATCCGCGAAGGTGAGGATTTGCACTTCATCGCCGTTTTTCAACTCCGTGGTCAGATCCTTGAGATCACCATTGATTTTAGCAGCAAGAGGGGATCCGTTCAGTTTCTTCTTCAGTTTACGTGATAGATCCTGAGCACTACTTCCATCGGCTAGTTCCTGTTGTTGACCTTCGGGTAGGTTGACTTCCATATCTGACTCCTTAAATCCGGATAATCCATTCTAAAAACACTCTAGGTGCTAGGTGAGCAATTAATTCGCGATTATTTCTGATCATTATTGTCAATCGGGCAATGCAGGTCATAAGTCGCAGATGTTTCGGATTACGATTATTACCATATACCACCGCTTGTCTGTTGAGTTATATCGATCCGGTTCTCTCTTGTTTCGACAAGTATTCCAGTTATTACAAAGGCTCATGACCAGAACTAAAGAAATATTTTCCACAATTGAACGAAAATTGAAAACCCTTAAGTCCGATATAGTTTGACCGGTGGTGATGCCTCATGCAGATCTGAATTAAAATCATATTGTCCCTGTTAATCGGCCTTGGGCCATTTGTTTGACAGTTCATAAGTAAAAAATGTAAACTCAATCATAAACACTAGCTCATCATATTATTCTTTCATAACAGTACTTTAAATCACACTTAGCCGCTGGATTGAGATCCATCAAACGTAGATTTTGAGATATGAGAAAATCGAGTTAATAACACATCGTATGGGTATGTTGAAATGAGTCTTTTCAATTTTTACGAAATCAAATCTCAAAAATCTTCAGAGTTTGTTAACGGCGTCCGGAAAACAAGTCTGGCCTGTTTTAACCAGCCGGATCTCCACCTGTTTCTGTGGCTTGACAAGGACGAAAATCTGAAACACCTGCAATTTCTATTTGAGGAAAACCTGCTGGAATGGTTTGATGGTCAAAAAGGTCTGTTGGCAAGTGAGACAAACAGGAAAGACCAATATTTTACGCCAAAGACCGGACATCAGAAGGGAGCCAGGACCATTCATGGTACCCAGGACAGATCTGTAATCAAGCGAGGTCTGCAAATCATTAATGCAGCAAAATTTCCGGATTCATACGATCATCTGATCCGCACCAAACTTCTCCTTCCCTATATCTCCAAACCAGGAAAAAAAACCGGGTAACATTCTTTACTCGTCAACAGTCATTACCGTTTTCATGTAAAGTCTATTCCTGCGTTCGAGTTCCACACGATTCAAAAGTAAAAAAAGAAAGAGAATTGAAAAAACCGAAACACTAAAGATTAGTGTCACAAGAATCTGATCATCAATGACATTCTGCTTGGGTGAGAATACAGTCGAAGGTTGATGCAGGGTTCTCCACCAGACTACCGAAAGATGAATCAAGGGAATGTCCAGAAACCCGATAATGGCAACCACCGCCGATAGCCTGGCTTGCTGATCCCCGGGTTCTGAAAACCTTCTCAAAAGCAAATAACCGGAGAATATCAGGAACAGGATAAGGGTGGTGGTCAATCGGGCGTCCCAGGTCCAGTAAGTATTCCAGGTTGGCCTTGCCCAGATTGAACCTGTTATCAGGGCCAGCCCACAAAAGATAACCCCGATCTCAACCGCTGAAAGTGCAATAATGTCAAATTGTTCCCTTCGCTTCCACAAGTACAACAGCGAAAACAAAAATGCGACAGTGATAGACAGAAAACTGGTCCAGGCAGAGGGTACGTGAATATACATGATTTTCTGAACCCAACCCATGGAAGAGTCCGTAGGCGACCAGGCAAAAATCATCAAAACATCCAGAATCAAACCGATCAAAACGGCAAATCCCAGCAACCTGCTAATCTTATTAAAGCTCATAATTCTGTCGATTAAAGTGAGTGCCGTATCTTTTAAGAACAGGCGTTGTAAGTTCAGTGTATTAAAGATTGAATGAATGTTTGAACCATTCGTAACTCTTAACGAATTCCGTTCCAGGCCGATCAAAACCATTAGATAATGATTTAAATTCAATAAATCCTGCGACCGTCTCTGCTTCAGAATCTAAACCAGATCGAGCTATAACTCCATCACGAATTCAAATACCAAAAATGAGACAATCATAAAAATCGCATCAAATCCCACCAGTAGCCGTAACCAATCACCAGCCCCCAGGATTCCTTCGCCGGCCAGGAGAGACTGTGTAATTCTAACACAAGCCAGCAATAACGGAATTATCAGCGGGAAAAGAAGCAGGGGCAATAGAATCTCCCGAAAACGGATATCCGATGTCAATCCGGCCAGAAGGGTTCCCAGGGAACCAAACCCTAAAGCCGCCAGCAGGCTCATCAATAAAAACCAGGAGAAGTTTTCTATTACAGAGTGATGAAACAAAATCCCAAAAACAGGAATGACCAGGATCTGGACAATAAGTATGAAAACCACCGTTCCCAGCATCTTGCCCAGGAAAATCGCACCCCTGTTGACAGGGGAAACAAGCAATGCCTCGATACAACCGTTCTCTTTTTCCTGTTGGAAGGTTTTGTTCAGACTTAAAAGACCGCTTAAGAGAAAAACTATCCAGAAAACGCCTGAGAGGATATCGACCTGTGTCGACTGTTTTTGGGGAAGGGCAAATGCAAATATCAACAAGATGGTAACGGAAAAAAAGAGCATGGAAAAGAAATTCTCAGCCCTTCTGATATCGAGCTTTAGATCCTTGATCACTACTGTCCAAATATCTCTGACCATGCCGTTCCCTATTCGTTGGGCCTCATGTAAGTCTGATTCTGGTATTGCTCCAGTAACTCGGATTGTGAAAGATTGCCGCTTTCGATCTCCCTTTCAATGACTCCTTTTATCAGAAAGGCTACCTTATCACTGAAGTCATAACAGGCGTCTATCTGATGACTAATCAACAGAATGGTACCACCCTTTGATTTAAAATCCCCGAGATACTTATTAAGCAGGTCGATCGATTCCAGATCCAGGCCTGAATACGGTTCATCCAGGAAGAGTATTTCCGGGTCGGTAATCATCAGCCTGGCAATATTCAATCTCTTTGACATTCCCGTGCTAAAAACCTTGACTGTCAGGTCGGAAGCATGTGACAGGCCCGTGCGCAAAAGCGCATGTTCAACTTTTTCATTCAGATCAGTTATCTTTTTCAATCTGCCAAAAAACAACAGGTTTTCCCGAGCGGAAAGGTCGCCATAGAACATCGTTGCATGCGTAATCAACCCGAATGCTTTTCTGTATTTCTCCGGATTATCAGCAATACTCTCTTTTCGATAAAGTATTTCTCCATTGGAGGGACGCATCAGGCCTGCCAGGATTTTGATCAGAGTGGATTTCCCTGCCCCATTTCGTCCAACCAGAAGGGTTGATTTTCCGGAGTGCAGATCCAGAGAAATTCCTTTTAAGACCTGCTTATAGCCAAAATGTTTGTGTATATTGCGAACGGATAGAAGCGTCACCGGATTCGCATTAGGATTCATATTCATACTCAAGCGGGACTACTGGTTATGCGTCTTCTGGATAGTATTTGTTCAAGAGCTGTTCCCTGATATCAGGAAAGATCTCCCTGTACTCCTCCACGTGAGCGACAAATTCCGAATAGTCAAAATCTTCCAGGCCCCTGATGATTCTCAAGTGTATCCTGTCCTTGACCAGACAAAGCTTCGAGGTCTTGGCACGATGGGCATTCAGGCTTAGCAACTCTTCAAAAAAACCTGCTTTCTGTTCGGGTAATACCTCAAAGAGAATCGCATCAAAAACAATCAAAAGCGAGGTTACAATGATATTAAAAGAGTAGGATGCCTCGCGAATCGCCCAAATATTGTGTCTAACCCTGATGACCTCCTCGCCGGTCTTGCCGTAAAACTTTTTGACATAATCATCAATCAGATGAGCAATGTTTTGATCTGTTGGTTCCGAATAGATACCATCTTCCAGTTCACGCATGGGATCCCATGAATTAATGATGTTGAAATGAGTCTAGTCTATGATAAAGACCGACCCGTTTGGTAAAAACATTAAATAGTTGGCATTTAGTCTAATCTCTTTGATTAAATCTGTCATTTTTTTGAATCCTTCGGATGCCCTAAAATGATTCGAATATTTTGCCATCACTACTCCATAAACAAACAACCTCTTTCGCATTGAAAATCCGAAACTTTTTGACACATACAAGGCATCCGCCGACAATTCCCCTATCCCTCCCTGTTGTCTGGGATCAATAGCCTGATTGTCCCCTTCTCAACTAAGATGGGGACTGAATTAGGGTTGACAGGCCCAGGCATACAACACTATAGTGGCACTAAAATAATCGCTATTTGTGCTGGAGTTATTTGAGAGGTTCATTACAAGCCGTACCATCTTTAAGTTCAACAACATAAATACCTAATAGCCGATTCACTAAATCTTACGAGGTTACCATGGCACGAGGTTCTTTCTTGAAAGGCCCGAATTACGTACATCCTGAACGAGACAGCGCTGTAGGTTCCCGAAACAGCCTAAACAGGGACGGTCGTAATGAATATGCAGAAGCCAAACTTTTGATAGACGAGGAAGTCGATAAGGTACTCAACCATGTGACATCAAAACTTCCACCGGAAGTTCTTGAAAAACTGCATGTCGGCGGAACTGTTAAAGAGTTGCTGCACAACTATTACAACCAGTCTTATCACAACATGTACAACCGTTATGTTTCAACGGTTGAAGATGAAATGGGCAAAAAATTTCGAGACCTCGTCGATTCGGAAGAGGCCCTCGGACTGAACAAATACAATCCCCGCGGGGTACCTTACCTATTGGATTCAATTGGCCAGGATGGAATGTTTAACACCGACTCCATTGAGAACTCAGTTGTTAATATATTCGGCCACCTGCAGGGACATGTCCAAAAAGGTATGTTTGATCTGGAGGATGAAACGCGAAAACTCCTGAGCGGCAAAACGGGAATCGGGGGATTTCTAAGAGGTAAGTTTTCCAGTTCCGTGGTTAAATGCTTTTTCAGCAACAATGAACTGAAACCGGACACCGTAACCGATGTCAACCTGACACTGAACATCCCCGAGTCAGAACTCAGACGCCCCGTCTATCATTATCAGGCAGCCTCCGAAGTAATCATTAAGGATATCATTTCCGAACACATTATTAAACAGATCAACGAAGAGGTCGACAAGCTGAACGATGAGCTGGTTGACGCCAAGCAGGACTCGATGAATCAGAGTATGAAGGTCTTTGAAAAAGTCAAGAAACTGGAAGACCACATCGGTTTTGGCGATGGTGATGCTGAATCTCCCCAGTACAATTATATGGCCAAAAAGCTGATTGACGCTATCAAGGGAATCGGACCGGAGATAAGCTTTGTCGACTATGACCCGCTTGATGTTCGGGAAAATGTCTTGAGAATCATCAGCGATGAAAACCTTCGGGATAGGGGATTCAATGATGCCACCAACAAACTGGTGGGGCTCCTGGATGTCTCCTTATTGGGTTACCAGCATATCGAGAATTTTAAAAATTGTCGCAAAGTTGTTATCAGGGAATATGAAGACGTGAACATCCCGCTTCTACCCGATGAACACTACTCTGTCACCATGTCCTACTTTGATGAGCTGCAATTGCGTGAATTGAGAGCCGCATATTGTCAGCAAATGGATGATTTCGCCTACGAAGCGGATAAGCTCAACCGGGTATTTGGCAAAATCCATGACACGGCAAAAGAAGAGGTCGGCTTCAAGGATTATGAAGATATTGCCCGCGAGATCCTGGAGAACGCGCAACGTATTCATCCAAAGTCTCCCGGTGTTGAAGACCTGCCCAGGGCTGAGCTTTGGGACGAAGTTACATTCATCGAACCTGAAAAGAGCAATGTTGAAAAGCTAAATGACACCTTTCGGGAAAAACAGGCTCATCTCAAAAAACAGTATAAGATCCTCAGGGAAAAACTGGTCAACCTCTACGAAACAGACAACCCGTCCGAAAGAATCATTATGGAGCAGAGGTTGGATTACCTGGAAACCGAAACGGAGAAATACACCCAGCGATTTAACCCGTTTCAGGTTTACCCGGGGTTGTTTGTTGAAGTATCCTTATCTTCAATCAACCGAAGGGACCAGACACTTAATCGGATGGGGAATGTCTTAACCGAATTCTTAAACGAACTCACCCTGGATACCCCTGATTTTGTTCATGAAGAGTATCACCAGGATAAATCCAATCAGTCACAATCCACTGATTCTTTTACCTCTTTCTGAAAGGAGAGTATTCAGAACAGGTGAATCCAATTTCACCTGTTCTCCCTTTCCAAATCTCACTGCTTCGATCTCCACTGCATCCGCCAAAAACCTCCTGAACTCTTGAAATAGTCAATCCTAACAAGTAAAGTAGAAATAACTGCAGGTCCGTTTACGATTTCACATGAAGTCAGATAATTCCTGTTTTTTCATATAATTGACCTGCTTTTCTCAGTTTAATTGTAAAGGATTAAATATGACCACCGAGGTTCTGAATATTAAGACAGTGCAGGATTATGCTATCCTGGAAAACCAGGTTAATATGATTACCGATATCCAATCGAGATTGGAAAAAGGCAGAAACCTGGCTGATATCATCTGGGACATGGAGGCTTCCGAGCACATCACCAAAAGGCAGATTCCGGCAATTGTCCATACTTTACTGATCGAAAAACACCAGTATGCCTCCCTTTCCTTTAACCTTTCCACCACCATGGCTGACTGGAGAAATATTTACCAGGTCGTCAAAGCATGGGATCAGTTTGATACCGTCATTGCCTACTATCATCCCCAGCTTGACGTCTCCCTTATTAATCCTTCTAACCAGGAGCATTGGGAACGGATTGAAAGTTTATCCGTTTACGAACTCATCGTCATTTTTACCAAAGCAAAAGATCCCTCCCTGAGAGACAAAGAAGCAAAGTTTCTTACCGATTTCAAAGCCATCTGTAGTGGCCGCTTCGCTGAACATGAAAAAGATTACTCTTCCGACGAAACCGCAACCGAGCCGGTAAAAGCTGAAACCAAACCGGTTGCAACCGATAAGACCGAGGCTGAACATAAACCAGGCGAAGAACCACCTGCATCAATTGAAGAGAAGCCGGAAAGCAAGAAAAAGAAGAGAATCACACCCAAATACGGGGTTCAGGTTTCCAATGAACTCTTTCATAACGGCAATGTTGAAGCCTGGCGAAACATTATTGAAAGCTACGAGAAAAAATACCCTGGCAGCACCATTCTGTTGTTTCACAACGGTCAGCGAATCAAGCATATCTCCTCCCTGTTTAAATGGGGCAAGGTAAAGACCGGCGACTCCATCTTCTTCTCCATAGTTGGAGAGGAGATCAAGGATGTTGCAAAACTGAAAAAATATCTCTACCAGGGAGCCAGCGAAAGCTTTAAGTACTTTATCAAAAAAGACGTTAACGTTGTTATTAACCTATTCTGACATTATGACAAAGATTTATTATATAGAAGAGGGGCTTCCCATTGAAGATCCCGAAATTAAAGAGAAGGTTGGTATTGTCGGATACTCCCTGCTGGAAAAGGCGGCTTTGAGCATACCTGTCACCCCTGGATTCATCGTTGAACTGGCTACACAGGAAAGCAGTGGACAGCGGGATTTCAAAAACATCCTCAATGAAGGTATCGGGTTTATTGAAAAGGCAACCGGCCGGGCGTTTGGTGATCCCACGGCACCGCTTCTGCTCAAAATCTGTCTGTCACCAAGTCTTATCATGGAAACAACGCCAATCATCGAGTATGTCGGCCTGAACACCTCAATCATCGATTCATTTGTCTCCAGATTCAATCCTCAAAGCATTTATCATGTCTTTTCCGAATTTCTGACAGGATTTGCAACCCAGGCCTTGAATATAAATCCGGAGGACCTAAAAAACATTGATCGTTCCGATGAGAAAACTTATTGCGATCAACTGTTGAGCAACCAAGCTCAGAATCTGCCCCAAAACCCGATGGATCAAATTGAGCTGGCTGTCTCAAAGATGGCGGATTCTTACAGGGCAGATCCAATGAATCAGGACATTCCGGCATCACTGGTCATTCAATACATCCCCCACGGCGATCAATCCGCACCGTTTATAAACGGAACCTTTATCACAAGGGATTCCAGAACAGGTGATCCCCAACTTAACGGTAGTTTTTACACTTCAGAGGTTTTCTATGGTGGCGGTGAGTTGCAGAATATCAGCCAACTTGATCCGGCCATTCTGGAGGAAATGGATGAAATCGCCGGAATTCTGGAAGGTTTTCACCTGGATATCCGGCAGGTCGACTTTGTGGTTGAAAACGGCAAAGCTTTTGTTACCGGTGAAGGTGAAGTGGAACAGAAATCCATGGCATCCAGGCTGAGGATCCTTTCCGACCTGCAAAGCGAAAACCAGATTTCTAATGCAGAGTATATCAACAGCATCACACCGAAAGAACTGAACAGTCTTCTCTATTCGACAATCAACCGTGAATCGGTATCAGATCATGTTGTTCTCAGGGGAGGAGTTGGCGGTTCACTCGGTGCAACCAGTGGAAGGGTTTTCTTTTCCACAAAGAAACTGATTGAAGCCTATTGGAAGGCTAAAACAGAAGACACGGACAAAAACCTGATTCTCCTGAAGAAAAGCACATTCGCTGAAGATGTACAGGCCGTGGAAATCGGTTGCGGCGTACTCACCAGTGAAGGAGGCTATACATCACATGCTCCCATTGTTGCCCGTTCCCTGGGAAAACCTGCTATTGTTTTCCCCGATATCACTTATCATGAAGATCATGTTGTAATCAGCGGGCACAAGGTCCTTGAGGGCGATTATGTTTCGATGGAGATTGTCAGCGCCGATGAACCGGCTATTTACCTGGGACAAGCTGAACTCGAATATCCCGACATCGAGAAAAACGGTGTCAAGGACCTGTTGGAAAAAGCCAAGGAGTTTGCCATGGACATTCAAATCCTGGCAAATGCAGACAATCAACAGGAAGCCAGACAGGCGAAAATCCTGGGCGCAGATGGAATAGGACTTTGCCGGACGGAACATATGTTTCATCGCGAAAAACGGATCTATCAATTCAGGGATCTCCTGATAAATAAAAACATGGAGCGAAAAAAGGATATTCTTGATCGCATAAAGGCATTCCTGGTCGACGACTTTAAGGAGCTTTTCGAGATCATGGATGGCATGCCCATTACCATCCGCCTGCTTGACGCCCCGCTTCATGAGTTTCTGCCGACAGACGAAGGAGAACTGGAAGAGACAATGGTTCAGTTAAAAGATCTCGCGGCAGAACAAACGAAAGAAGAGATCAGGCAGTCATTTCTGAGACTGCAGGAGACCAATCCAATGCTGGGGCACCGGGGATGCAGGGTTGGAATCTCCTCTCCGGAGATTTATGACGTCCAGACAGCAGCCATTCTGGAAGCGGCCTTACAGGTTCAGAAGGACAAAAATATCAATGTGCAACCTTCCATTATGATCCCCCTGATTATGTCAAAAGAGGAGATGTACCTGATCAAGAACGGTCAGATCATGGAAGGAAAGGAGCCGGTTAAGGGCATCATCGGGGTTATCCGGGCCTTCATGAAGAAGAATGAATTGAAGCGGCAACCCTTTGAGGTCAAAATCGGCGCCATGATTGAACTTCCGGCAGCAGCGCTTTCCGCTTCCGACATCGCCAAACAGGCTGAATTCTTCAGTTTTGGAACCAATGATCTGACACAGACAACCATGGGACTTTCCAGGGACGACATCAATTCATTTCTACCGGCTTATACGGAGATGGATGTCTGGAAAAATGATCCGTTTCAAAACCTGCTGGAACCGGTAAAAGTGTTGATAGATCAGGCGATTCAGTCGGGGAGACAGGTCAGGCCGGATTTAAAGGTAGGGATTTGCGGTGAACACGGTGCCAACCCGGATGTCATCAGTTATTGTCTGCAGGTTGGCATGAACTACATCTCCTGTTCACCGTTTGGTATACCAGTTGCGATTCTGTCGGTAGCACAATCGAATCTGGCCCGCAATTGATTCTTAGGAGTCCGGAAAGGCAAATTTAAACACATCCGGAAATGTTTTGGCATAATGCACCTCGAGATTCTCCTTGAGGTGATCCGGAAGTTCGATAAAATCCTTCTTGTTTTGGGTCGGGATGACGATTCGCTTCAAACCGGCCCTTCTCGCAGCAATGATCTTCTCCTTAAGCCCGCCAATCGGCAATACCTCGCCGGTAATGGTCAACTCACCGGTCATTCCCAGTTTTGAAATCACGGGCTTGCCAAGCATTAACGAATAGAGAGCGGTTGCCATTGTGATTCCGGCTGATGGACCATCCTTTGGTGTAGCCCCTGCGGGAACGTGCAAATGGATAAAATACTTTTTGAAAAAGTCGGCCTTCCCCTTGAATTCTGCAGCATTGGACACAACATAGCTGTAGGCTATTTCTGAGGATTCCACCATCACGTCGCCCAGTTGACCCGTCTGTTTGAATCCCTTCCTGCCGGCAAGCATTTTTGTGGCTTCCACGGGCAGAATGGCTCCGCCCAGGCTGGTCCAGGCAAGACCTGTAACCACGCCCGGTTTTCCCTCCGCCAGAACTTCGTCTTCCTCATAAACCGGATTCTTGAGATACTCTTTCAGTTGCTTGACACCAATATGAAATTTCTTTTGGGAGTCACCTGAAACGATTTTCCGGGCCACCTTACGGCAAATTTTGCGGATCAGGTTTTCCAGGTTTCTAACCCCCGCTTCCCTGGCATAACCGTCAACAATCTCCCTAATGGCCGCCTCGGAGATGGAAAACCGTTTGGCCGTTAATCCTGTCTCCTTACGCTGCTTGGGAATCAGGTAGCGGGTGGCAATTTTCAGTTTCTCACGAGTAATATATCCCGAAAGCCTCAAAACCTCCATCCTGTCCAGCAGTGCCGGTGGTATCGTATCCAATTGATTGGCCGTCGTAATAAACAAGACTTTGGAAAGATCAAACGGAACATCGAGGTAATGATCCGCAAAGGCGATATTCTGCTCGGGATCAAGCACCTCCAACAAGGCACTGGCAGGATCTCCATGGTAGCTGTTACCAATCTTGTCGATCTCATCCAGCATGATAACCGGGTTGCTGTACTTTGTGAGTTTCAGCGCCTGTACAAACTTACCCGGCATTGCTCCAATGTAAGTCCTTCGGTGACCTTTGATTTCGGCTTCGTCCCTCATTCCTCCCACCGAGAATCTATAGAATTTACGATTTAAAGCTCGGGCAATGGATTTACCGATGGAGGTTTTACCAACACCCGGAGGCCCGAGGAAGCACAGTATGGTTCCTGAAACCTGCTTTTTCAATTTCAGGGTCGCAATGAACTCCAAAATCCTCTCTTTGATATCTTCCAGACCGTAGTGGTCGACATTTAGTATCTTTTCTGCTTTATCGATATCAAGGTTGTCTTTTGAGAAGATACCCCAAGGTAGGGACGTAATCCAGTCCAGATAGGTACGGGAGACGTTGAATTCCGGAGATTGAACATCTAACAATGCAATCTTGTCCATCTCCTCATCAAATCTCTCTCGGGCTTCGTTGCTGAATTTCAATTTTGAAGCTCTTTTCTTCAGTTTTTCAATTTCTTGGGTTTTTTCGTCCTTACTCAATCCAAGTTCCTTTCGGATCTCTTTCAACTGTTCTTTCAGAAAGAACTCCCGCTGATGTTCCGAAATGCGATCTTCAATCCTTTGGGAGATGTCTGCCTGCAACCTGCTTAGATCGAGTTCCTTCTTGATGAGGAAGAGGGTCTTTTGCAAACGATTTACGATTGGCACCGTCTCCAAAATGGACTGCAACTCGCTCTTTTCGGCAGAAGTAAGTGTTGCAGCAAAATCCGCAAGTCGACTCGGATCATCGAGACTGATCTGGCTGACAAACTGGTTTAATTCCTCCTTAATGAGCGGATTCAGGTTGATCAACTCCTTCATGTTGGATAGAATTTCACGGCTGAATGCCCTGATCTCATCATTGATCTCAACTTCCTCCTGCTCAATATACTCAACCTTGGCCACCATCAACGGTGGTTTGGTCGAAACATCATCCACAATCCTGATTCGGTCCAGGACATCCAGCAGGAGTTGACTGCTGTCCTCATTCTGAGAAAACACCTTGGCGATTCTGGCGACAACACCTACCTTGTGCAGATCACTTACTTTGGGTTTTGATGCATCAAATTTGGAGGTTCCCAGCACTATTCCGACATAACCGGGCTCTTTCTGTTGAGCGTATTTGATGGTTTTTTGGTAGAGCTCGCCTTCTACCACCAGCGGTATCACCATATGAGGAAACAGGGGCCTGTGCTGTACCGAAATAATCCCCAAATGTTCCGGAAGAATATCGAGTTTGGGCATTAAATCTTTGAATATCCCTTCTGCTATTACCGTCTCCTCCGGTGATGAGGAACCATCCAGGATGCTCTCTTCAACGATTTCCACTTCAATTTCGGAAACCTGTTTCTTTTTGCCCCTGGATTTTTTTTTGCGTTTGCTCTCCGGAAGATCGTCCTTCTTCTTTTTTTCGCTCATCTATTTTAGCCTGGTTTTACTGCTGTTTTTTGGGCGGGCTTCACCTGTCTGCAATTAAAAACAAATAACCATAAACTCACCCGGTTTGTCCGTCTAATGAATCATTATTATGGCGAGAGGGAGACGGCAATCCAAAACTCACAAATATGCTCCGAATTATCAAGTTCTCAGAATAATATAGAGTCAGAGACTATTTCAATTCATTTTTTGTCAAACCCTGTTCTGTTCCAAAGATATTAACTATTCATCCGGTGCACAACCGATCCGCAATTTGCTTGTGATCTCTCAGAACCGACGATAAATCGCTATATTTCTTCTTGACAGAAATCCAATCAAAATATAATTTAATAGATTATCAGCGAGTTCCCCGATAGCTCAGTTGGTAGAGCAGACGGCTGTTAACCGTCTTGTCGCAAGTTCGAGTCTTGCTCGGGGAGCCATCTCACCTCCCACTCTTTGTTTGACATCTCCCAAAAGACCCGTTTGAAAACTTTGCTGCATCACTACGGGGTGAATTGCGTCTTCTCAGTTTGCAGTATTCGTTGATAGATCTATTTGGATTTCTGAATCAGACTCCGGGACAAACCGGCAGGATTGAATCGGTGTGATGAGGTAGGCCCAAGGATTCCGGACGACATCCGATTCGTCCGGAAAGAGCGGAGAGTTTGACAACCCGTTATCAGAATCCAGCTTACTGTCCCATAATCGTGTGCCAAAGCTCTTCATCGACATCATCGTTGAACTGGCATCCGATTTTATGCCTGTCTTCCTCCTGTTCAAAGGTGCGCCGAACAGTAATCTCGAATTCCATTACCAATACTTCGCCGCTGGCGTTGTATTTCAGAGCGGCAGTCAAAACGAAACCGGCATCGAATGTCTGGTCGGCCAGAAAACTAAGTCCACCGGCCGAGTAATCGATCAAGGGATAGGTGAACTCTTCGTCAAGGACGATGGTAATATTGCCTCGCGCCTTGTATCGTTTGTGTTTTCTGAGTTTCTCGTAAAACTCTTCCCCTTTCTGTTCAGCCTCTTCAATATCTTCCGGCTCCATAATGGCTGCCGATTCGGCGTCAACAGTCTCCTCCGCATCGGAAAAAGGTATCGAATCATCCAGAAATGTAATGATAACATTGGATTTATTCTTCAGCTCAGTAGCGTCGAGCAATTTGATGGTTCCGTTTTCATAGGTACCGCGAATTGATTTCATCATGGATTCATCTTTAAGAAAAATTGTGAATTTCAGTCTATTACACTGGTTTTTTCCACATTAAATCAGGAAATTGGTTGGATCTGCCTGCATTCTCTCTTTTGTAACGGGATTCTTTCAATCCCTATCCTGAATCCTCAAGACATCTTATAATAATAGAGATTTAGTCCTGTTTTGGACTTCTACCAAAAGAACTGACAAGCTGTCTACCGTGTTTTGTAGTAAAAGCATCTATTTCTGTTTAAGTATAAACCTAAATTCAGTATTTTGGGAATTATTTTAGTAGGTGTGGCAGGTTCTCTTTTATGCCGATCCTGGCGGTTTGCACCAGAAATATTTACAGAGATCATTGTTCAATTAGCTGAACTGTAATATATAATCAGATAACACCAATTCAAAACTGGACAACTCCCGAATAGCATCGATAGAATTCTTGTTAGAATCGAAATCTGATGAATCTATTGCAGACTGTCTATTAGGACCTAAAGAGGAGATATGCCAAAGAATTTGTCAAAGGAAGAGATAATATCATTATTGGCTGAAAATCTGGAGTTGCCTCAAGCCACAGCCAACGAAGCTTTTGATCATCTTGTCGGTCGGATCAAAGAATATCTTGCCACACACAAGGAGATTACGGTAAGCGGATTCGGTTCTCCCATCACCATCAGACAGAAAGGTTCAACAGACCAAAATGGCCCCCACAACCCCGATCAGATCAAGAAAGACTCTGCCTTTCCGGATCATATCAATCGAACTCGATCCGGCTTTGAGCAAAGAAAACTTAAAAGAAGAAATTTTATCCTGGATATTGAAATCGTTGACAGGGCAACAGGAATGATCATCGGCGACATGGGTGATATAACCGCGGAAGGCATAATGGTTGTCAGCGACGAACCCATCGCTGAGCAGAAAAGTTTCTCTTTTGAAGTCCGACTTCCGGATGAGGCAGACGAAGTTTTAGCTATCCTTTTCGAAGCCCAAAGCATTCGCTGCCAGGAAACCATCCATGAGAACATTTATGTGACCGGGTTTAAAATCACCTCTCTGGATGAGGAGAACAGGAATAAAATTGAATTCCTCATCAGGGAGTATGCCGTCTAAACCTAACCGGCCATCAGACTCTCAATCTCTTCAATTTCTTTTGGAATATCAGCAGATAAAACCCTGTATCCCGTCTCAGTGAGCAGAACATTATCTTCTATTCTGATTCCCATCCCTTCGTCAGGCAAATACAGACCTGGCTCAACAGTTATAATGGCGCCAGGTTCCATTGGCATATCCTGTTTCCCAACATCGTGAATATCAAGCCCCAGATAATGCCCGATTCTGTGATAGCTGATATGCAGATGCTTCTTGGGATCGTCGGTAAATCCATATTGATGGTAGGTCTCTCCCATGATTTCAGAAGCCGTCCCATGCAAATCGCTCCAGGAGGAACCCGGTTTTAACTCGTTGATAAACGCCTTGTTCACATCCAGGGCCGCCTGATAGCATTCCTTCTGACGATCCGTGAATTTGCCGTTAACGGGGTAAACCCTGGTGATATCACCGCTATACATTTGATATTCTCCACCGGTATCAATCAGGAGAAGGTCTCCGTCTTTAAGCGTATCATCATTGCTGATGTAATGCAGAACGGTGGCGTTTTTCCCGGAGGCAACGATGGGGTCGAAGCCGTGTCTCTTACATCCGTTATAAAGATACTGGTAGGTAATCTCTGCTTCTACCTGGTATTCCATCATTCCGGGCTTCAGAGATTTCATTACCGAATCCAGGGCCGAATTCATGATTGATAGTGACTTTTCAATCAGCTCGATTTCAGGTTTTTGTTTTTTGGTCCTCAATGGCGAGGTCAAAAGATGCAGTTTTTTCTGCTGAAGCCCGGGCAGCCTCTGTCTTAAATCAGACAAAAAAAGGTGTTGCGGAGTCAGTGAAAGATGCGGGAAAACCTCATTCACCTCACAATAGAGAGTCTCACGCCATTGCTGCATGCGAAAAAAAGAAGGCGCCAGGTTATCATTATACTGAACCGTACTGATTCCACTGATCTCTTTTGCTGCTTCCCTGGTCAGCATCTTACCAGACCATTTCTCCTTCTCCGGATCAACGGGTGGGATAAACAATATTACTTCGTTTTTATCCCCGGGATTGGGGACGATCAGCAAGCTGCAACCCGGATAATCGATTCCGGTGAAATAAAAAAAATTCGAATCCTGTCGCCACAAATGAAGTGCATCTGCATTCCTAACCGCCTCAGACGCCGATTGCATGAGGACGAGTGAGTTCGCATCAAGCTTTTCGATCAGTCTTTCACGATTGTTGACAAAGAACTCGGTTGGCAGTGTTGGTTGTCGCATATCGAAGAATCGTTTTGGGTTTCCGAATTAAGATTAACCAAGACATCAGGTAATCTCGGAGGAGAGTTCCAAAGGGATTTGAAGTTCATCCCTTTGGATGATAGTACAATATGATGCAACGGGCCGAGAAGACAGCTAGTGATTAAAGTGGCGCAAACCGGTCAAAGCCATCGCTATACCCAACTCGTTGCAAGCTTGGATAGAATCCTTGTCCCTCATGGAACCTCCCGGCTGGACAATGTATTTGATACCGAATCTGGCAGCTTCCCTGACAGTGTCATCAAAAGGGAAAAACCCGTCTGAAACCAGCACCATTTTCTCAATTTCGGTCTGACACCACTCTTCAAAATCACCGGAGAGCCCTTTTTCATCAAATTCTCTTTTGAGATTCTCCTTCGCTTTGGTAATGGAAAGCTTTCTCATGGAGTCTACGCGGTTAGGTTGCCCTGCCCCCATTCCCATCACTTGAAACTGTTCGGATTTATATTCTCTTCCCAGGACAATTCCGTTGGATTTGGTATGTTTACAAGCAACGAGAGTGAATTCCGCCAGTTCTTTATAATTTCCCGGAAAGGTTTTTTCCGTCACCACTTCAAACTTCTCCATCAAGGCGTTATCCCTGTCCTGAACCAATACGCCACCGGTAATGGCGCGAAAAGTACGTTGGTCCTGTTGCTCACTTTTATTCACCTTTACCAGGCGAATCGCCTTGCTCTTCTCTTTGAAGAAATTCACGGCATCGTCTGTGAAATCAGGGGCGATCACCACTTCCACAAACTTGCCCGAAGGGACTTCCTGACGAACGTTTTCACCGTTTACAATGCTGTAGGAGTAGTGTTTAACCTGATCGCCCTTGAGAAAATTGGCGAACTCCATATCGACTGTACTGTTGGTTGCCAAAACACCTCCAAAAGCTGATATGGGATCCCCCTCCCATGCCCGGGCCAGTGCCTCGGTGACACTTTCCCCTGTGGCAAGACCACAGGGATTGGTATGTTTGATCACCGATACAGCCAGCTTATCCTCCGGCAGGTCTTTGACCGCCTCCAGGGCGGCATTGGCGTCTACATAGTTGTTGTAAGACATTGCCTTGCCACTCAGGACCTCACTATGGGCGACTGACATCTCTTTTGATTCCGGATCCCGGAAAAAAAGTGCGGATTGATGAGCATTCTCACCATATCTCAAGACCTCTCCCCTGACATAGCTTAAGTGCAATCGATCTTCCCGGAGCATACGACGGCTCAAAAAAGTATCCACCGCAGCATCATAAGTGGCTGTATGATGAAATACCTTTATGGCAAGCTCTTCCCTCAGCTTCATTTCCACATTCCCGGATTCCCGGAGCTGAGTCAAAACCCTGTTGTAGTCATCCGGATCGGTGATAACCGCAACATCCTTATAATTTTTTGCTGCTGCCCTTAACATAGTAGGACCGCCAATATCGATATTTTCGATTGCAACGTCAAGAGAAACATTCTCGTCTTTCGTCACCTCCTTGAACGGATAAAGGTTAACCACAATCATATCAATCAGCGGAATCGACTGCTCTTGAACCGCTTTCATGTCATTATCATTGTCCCGTCTGGCCAGGATCCCCCCATGAACCATCGGATGCAGGGTTTTTACGCGCCCATCCATCATTTCCGGAAACCCGGTTAATTCGGAGACGTCTTTCACCTCAACTCCGGCTTCCCTGAGCGTTCTCGCAGTTCCACCCGTACTGACAATCTCTATTTTCAGATAACTTAGTTCTTTTACAAATTCGATAATTCCGTTTTTATCAGAAACACTGACCAGGGCTCGTTTTATTTTCATGGGCTCGATTGATTTGATTTTTGAAAGACTGGTTTCCGTTGAAATCCCTAGTTGATTGAAAAGCGGTATATCCTTTGGAGCGGTTTCCTTGAGATTAAAGCACTACGCATTCTCATTCTGCCAACGATTGACTATACCGGGTTATCCAGAGGTAGGGACATTTGCTGCCTTGACCTGCAACTTCATTTCAGATTAGTCATATTCCCCGAGTTCCACAAGTCTATTTCTCCATACCCTCCCATTTCTCATAACGTTAAACAGGAAGCTGCTTCGCAACAAGAGGCATCCTCAAACAGAATTTGAACTTGTAAAGCCGATATCGGAATCGTATGATATTTATTTGGCTGAAAATGTAACCGCTATGTTCAAATCAGGGCGCCTTGCCCAATCAGACATCACGGGAAAGATGAATCACCGCTTTAACCTGACCACCCCATTCAAACCCTCCGGTGACCAAAGCAGAGCCATAGAAAAACTACTGCAGGGACTGAACAATAAGGAAAAATACCAGGTGTTATTGGGTGTCACGGGGTCAGGGAAGACCTTCACCATGGCAAACGTGATCCAACAGTTCAACAGACCCACGCTGATCATGACCCACAACAAAACCCTGGCGGCCCAGCTCTACAACGAGTTCAAAGAGTTTTTCCCGGAAAATGCCGTGGAGTATTTCGTCAGCTATTATGACTACTACCAACCCGAGGCCTATGTCCCCAGAACCGATGTCTTCATTGAAAAAGACACCTCTATCAATGACGATCTCGACAAAATGCGACTCTCAGCCACCCGTTCCCTATTCGAAAGGGAAGATGTCATTATTATCTCCAGTGTATCATGCATCTACGGCCTTGGATCTCCGGAAGCCTACAAAGGCATGCTTCTCTACATAATGACCGGGGAAGAGCAGGAGCGCAGCGAAATTCTCAAGAAGCTGGTTGATATTCAATACACCAGAAATGATTTGGATTTTCATCGTGGCACTTTTCGCGTTCGAGGCGATACCATAGAGGTTTACCCTGCATACGACGACTACGCGATTCGAATTGAGATGTTTGGTGATGAGGTAGAGACAATTCTTAAAATCGATCCTTTGACCGGTAAGACTCTCGATAATCTCACCAAGATTGCCATTTATCCTGGTAGTCACTATGTCACACCAGAAGACACAATGCCGGAGACCCTGCGGTTGATTCGAGCCGAATTGGAGGAAAGACTGACAGAACTGCACAGTCAAAACAAACTGGTCGAGTACCAGCGATTGCAACAAAGAACCGAATACGACCTGGAGATGCTGGAGGAAACAGGTCGCTGTTCAGGGATTGAAAACTACTCCCGAATTTTCAACCGAAGAGATGCCGGTGAACCACCGCCGACCCTGATTGACTATTTCCCCAGGGATGCCCTTTTCTTCATTGATGAGAGCCATGTCAGTCTTCCCCAGGTAATCGGCATGTACAAAGGGGACTATTCCAGAAAGTCCACTTTGGTGGAACACGGATTCCGTCTGCCTTCAGCCGTTGATAACCGCCCCTTGAAATATGAGGAATTTGATAAACTGATCAACCAGGTGATATACGTGTCGGCGACTCCGGGTGATATCGAGCTGGACAAGACCAAAAAGAAGGTCGTGGAACAGATTATCAGGCCAACCGGATTAATTGATCCTGAAATTGAAATCAGACCGACCAAGGGGCAGGTTGATGAGGTGTATTCCGAAATCCGCATGGTGGTTGAAAAAGGGGAAAGAGTTTTGATCACCACGCTTACCAAGCGCATGGCCGAGGATTTGACGGAATACTATGCAGACCTGGATGTTCGGGTCAAGTATATGCACTCTGATATCGACACCCTGGAGAGATCGGAAATCATTAGGGATCTCAGGCTGGGAGAGTTTGATGTTCTGATTGGGATTAACCTGCTGCGAGAAGGCCTGGATATTCCCGAGGTGAGCCTGATCGCCATATTTGATGCGGACAAAGAGGGATATTTACGATCCTACAGGTCTCTGCTTCAAACCTGTGGACGAGCTTCCAGAAATGTCAATGGTCGGGTGATCATGTTTGCAGACACCATCACTCAATCCATGAAGCAGACCATTGATGAGACAAATCGACGCCGTAAAATCCAACAGGCATTCAATGAAGAGCACAATATTGTCCCCAAAACCATCGTCAAAAAGATCCAGCAGAAAATGATTCAGGAGAAGCAGGATCTTGTGGCTGAAAAATCCGCCGACTATAGAAAAAGACCGAAGGACATCCTGAAACACGTCAAAAAACTGGAACGAGAGATGAGACAGGCGGCAAAAGACCTCAATTTCGAGAAAGCCGCTGAATTGAGAGATGAAATATACCACTGGAGAAAAACGGACCTGGGAATCTGATTCGAACAAAACGGCAAAGCTGATTTCCGCTCATTTTGAAAAAGGTAAATCGATTTGACCATTGGTAACAATTTACTCGTTGTGAGTCTTGTGACATTTTCAAACCAAGATTATTTAAACCAATAACCGGGAAAAGCAATGTATAAAGTTTTTATTTCAGAATTGCAGATAAAGGAGAGAATCGCTCAATTGGGAGAAGAGATATCGGAAAAATACAAAGGAGAAGAGATTGTAATGGTGGTTCTGCTGAGGGGGTCTTTCATGTTTGCAGCCGATCTGGCCAGGGCCATCGATGGTAACGTGATCGTTGATTTTATGGTGGTCTCCAGCTATCAGGGAATGGAAACCTCAGGTGAGGTAAGGATTTTCAAAGATTTAGCGGAAAATATTCATGACCGCAATGTCTTGATTGTTGAAGATATCGTCGATACCGGATTGACGTTAACCAAAATACTGGAAGTTCTTAAAAGCAGAAATCCAAAGTCATTGGAGACCTGCTCTCTGCTTAGCAAACCTAGCCGCCGCATCAAACAGGTTGATATCAAGTATGTGGGATTTTCAATCGAGGATAAGTTCGTGATTGGATATGGACTGGACCTGGACCAGAAGTACAGACACCTGCCTTATATAGCCGAGATGACAGGCTAGATAGATTATTTGCCGTATCTTCTCTCTCTCTGCTGATAGATGCGAATGGCTCTCCAGAAATCGATCATGCGAAAGGCCGGCCAATACACCTCGGTGAAATAGAGTTCGGAATAGGCACTCTGCCAGAGCAAAAATCCGCTGAGCCGCTCTTCACCTGATGTGCGAATGATAAGATCCGGATCGGGAATTCCCTCCGTATATAAATTCTTTGCCAGCAGCTCTTCGTTGATGTCACCAATCGAGAGTTCTTTTTTCTCAATCTGGTCCGCAATTTTTTTCACAGCGTCAACAATCTCTGCCCGCCCGCCATAACTGATGGCAATGTTGAGATGGAATTGGTCATGATCTTTGGTCTGTTCTTCTGCCCTGGCAATTTCCTTGTTTAGCCCTTCGGACAGATATTCCTTACGGCCAATTACCCTGATACGAACACGATTTTTTTGAATGGTTGGCTCCTCCTGAAATTTCTTCAGTTTTTTGGCTAGAATATCCATCAATGTATTGACTTCCTCTTCACTCCTGGAGAAATTTTCAGTGGAAAAAGCATAAAGCGTTACGATTTTGATGTTTAGCTTCCAGCACCAGCGAAGGAGATCCTCGACCTTGTCTGCTCCGAAGACATGCCCTTTTGTCTCCATCATCCCCTTTTCACGGGCATATCTTCTGTTTCCGTCCAGGATCACCCCGATATGTTGCGGGTTCGGTCCTTCCTTTATTTGTCCCCATAAAACCCGCTCATAAAGGCGGTAAACAATTGAGCCTAGCTGCATAAAAATCCGGATTTAGAAATTTGTAATTCAGTATTGTGTACGGCCAGGTGGATATCCTGATTAAATCCTCCGGGTATCGCCCGCAATCCCGAGCTCGAAAACATATTTAATCAGGTAATAGGTCGTTGATGGACTTTAATCTGAAGCCGTCCGACCGATAGGGTCACGACAAGTAGTTGTATAAACGTAAAATCAACCAATTGCATCCATCGTTTTTGCCAATTAATCATTTATCTTTTAAGATTTTGAATCGGAATGCAACCCGGATTTTACAAGACATATGATACTCCCCGAATTTTAAAGATCAATCGATCTCAAACAACCAAAACGAACTGAATTTGCAATCACTGGCGCACCGAAGGGTTCTCAATTGATGGTCTATACAAGGTTTACCTCACCGGCGAAATGACAGGCGACCTGGTGTTGCTGATCAGGAGAGTAATCTTTCAAGAGCGGAACTTCCTTCGTACAGATATTCCTGGCTGCCGGACACCTTGTATGAAAACAGCAGCCGGAAGGAGGATGAATGGGAGAGGGAACATCTCCGCTGAGGATAACTTTGGTGCGTTTAATTTCAGGATCCGGGACGGGAATCGCGGAGATCAAGGCCTGGGTGTAGGGATGATGAGGTTGTTCGATAATAGAGTTCGAATCTGCATATTCGACTATTTTCCCCAAATACATAACTGCAATGCGATCCGAAATATGTTTCACCACAGCCAAATCATGTGAAATAAATACATAGGTCAACTCTAATTCTTCCTGTAGGGACAATAGCAGGTTCAGAATTTGTGATTGAATTGACACGTCAAGGGCGGATACGGGCTCATCGCAAATAACCAGTCTTGGGTTTAGGGATATGGCACGTGCGATTCCGATTCGTTGTCTCTGCCCGCCTGAAAACTCGTGTGGATAACGATGAATTGTATCAGGAGAGAGTCCCACCCGTTCCAGTGAAGCACGAACCTTGTCTTTTCTTTGGGATGACGTCCCGTCTTTGTGGATAATGAAGGATTCCTCCAGAATTTCTCCCACGGTATGACGGGAATTGAGGGACTCAAATGGATCTTGAAAAATCATCTGCATCTGTCGTCTCAGGGGTCTGAGCTGTTTTTGAGAAATTCTGGTAATATCTTGATCTTCAAAGATGATATTACCGTCTGTCGGCTCATAAAGACGGATTGTACTTCTCCCCAAGGTTGTTTTGCCACAACCGGATTCACCAACCAATCCGACCGTTTCCCCCCTCTTTACTTCCAGCGTGACCCCATCCAGAGCATAGACGCGGCCGATTTTCTTCATGAAGATTCCACCATAGATAGGAAAATGCTGTTTCAGATTCTTAATTTTCAAAATTGCTTCCGGCATCTATTCAGCAATCTCCTTCCAATGGTGGCAGGCTACCCGATGTTGAGGATTGATTAGTTCGTCAGGCGGGCTATCTGTCTCGCATTTTTCAGATGCAAACGGACATCGATTCTGAAATCGACATCCAACCGGCAGGTCTTTTAAACCAGGGACCATTCCCTCAATAATGTTTAACTTCTGCTTCCCTGGTGTCGTTAAACGAGGAATTGATTTCAACAAACCAAGTGTGTAAGGATGGCGTGGAGATCGAAACAATTCAATCACGGGTGCGCTTTCAACAACAGCACCGGCATACATTACCACCACATCGTCACACATCTCCGCAATGATACCGAGATCATGAGTGATGATGATGATGGACATCCCGGATTCATCCTGGAGGGACTTCATCAGGGCCAGTATCTGGGCCTGTATGGTAACATCCAGGGCTGTTGTCGGTTCATCCGCAATCAGAAGATCCGGGCTGCAGGCCAGCGCCATGGCAATCATGACTCGTTGCCGCATTCCTCCCGATTGCTGGTGTGCGTACTCGTTTAGTCTTAACTCCGGTTCCGGAAGGCCTACCTTTCTCAACATCTGAATTGAAGCTTCAAGGACCTCGGGCTGTTCCATTCCGGGAAAATGGAGCCGGTAAATTTCTTGAATCTGTTTTCCGATACGATGAACCGGGTTCAAGGCCGTCATGGGCTCCTGGAAGATCATGGAGATTCTTTTACCGCGGATCGATCTCATCTCATCGGCTGATAGTTCAACCAGATTGACACCGTCGAATAGTATCTTTCCGGACTCTATTCTCCCCGAAGGTTTGGGTAACAACCGCATAACAGAAAGAGAGGTCACACTTTTCCCGCAGCCTGATTCGCCAACAATACCTAGTGTTTTACCCTTTTTCACCTCAAAGCTGATATCATCAACAGCCCGCAGAATCCCGTGTTCAGTATCAAAAGATACCACAAGCCCGTCTACCTTCAGGCTCAGCCCGTTTACAGTGTCCTGTCCTGATTGCACCCGGTGAATCCCCTATTTTATCTTGAAAGTTTTATCAATTATCAGTTCCGGTTCAAAAGTTTCGCCATTTTTCATAGCTGCCAGAGTCTCTTTCCTGATTTCCGGATCAAGCCAGAAAATCCCGGTCCCAAATGCACTAAAAGCCCCTGAAGAAAGCTTGGTAGCTGGTACTTTTGGAAACTGCCACCATCGCCAGTAGACAATCCTGAAATAGTCCCGGACGAATGTGGGCACAAACCCCCCAATTTCATGGCTTCTGACCTGAATCTTATGTGCCAGTTCAACTCTTAAATCCTCTTCAGTAGTGATCCGATATTGATCGATAAGTTTATCCATTTCGGGATCATCCGTATTAGACAGATTGTTAGTTTGAGGTTTGTGAGCATTATCGGAGTGATAAACCTGCCAGTATGAGGGACGCAGCGATGCGCTTAGTCCTATCAGTGCTGCTTCATGCTTCTTCTCTGAGACCATTTTCAAAAATGCGCTTCCATCCAATAACTGAAGGTTCAGTTCCAATCCCGCTTTTTTCGCTTCCTCTTTCAGCACGACAAGCCATTTTGCATAGTCCTTATAACCATAAACAACTTTGACAGAAAAACGCATACCACCCTTTTGCCAGATTCCATCGGGACCTCTCTTCCAACCGGATTCTGTTAACAATTGTTTGACTTTTTCAATGTCATAGGTTCTGGCCTTGACATCCGGATTCGTGTACTTGCCATAGCCAATAGTTGATTGCTCTAGCCTGGTATAGTCTCCCCTAAGCACATCTTTCAGAAGCTTCTTCATATGAATCGAGTGGGCAAAAGCATAGCGGACGTTTCTATCCTTAAAAAGCTCCAAATCCTGGTTGAGATAAAAACCGAATGAAACCCGTGGCGTATCGTTATAGAACCAAAGTTTCTTGACATAGCCTTTTGTATACACCTCCATATTCTTAGCCTTTTCATGCCAGAAAGAGGGCAGTGCGAGGCTGAATGCATCCAGTCTGTTTTTTTTGAAGTATTCAAATGCCGCAGTCTCTTCCCGAATAATGGAGTAAATCACTTTATCCACATTGTAGCGACCTGTGTAGCGTTTCAAATCCTTGGCCCACCAGTCCTTGTTTCTGCTGAATGTAATACTCTTCCCTTTTTTAATATTTGAGATCTGGTAGGGTCCGGTATTGGGAACAACTTTCCAATTATGCTTTTTAACAAAATCCTTTGGAACCGAACCCTTGTAAAAATGACGTGGCGTTGGACTGATGGTGACCCTTAAATGCAACTCCGGTAAGGCTTTTTTTGAAACAACAGCAATAGTGTAGTCATCGTATATGATCACCTTGTCAATTTCCTCGGTGTAATAGTTGTTATACCAGGGATCGATAATGTTTTTGGATCGCATGAAATCCAGCGTAAATTGATAATCCTCGGCTGTTACCTTTTCTCCGTCCGACCACATGGCTCTTTTATCCAACTTGAAATACATGGTTTTTTTATCTTCCCCATAGGCCCAATGGGTTGCCAATTCCGGGATGATCTCTTCGGTATTTTTATGTATAGTGGTAAGGCTGAGTCGATTTGCCAGGATGGCGTCCCGCACTCCGGCATTTGCATCCGGTCCCACCGTTCGGACAGTCAACGGAAAAGCAGTCAAATAGGAACGATAAGTCCCGCCTTTCTTTGCATCAGGTGAACCGATCAATGGCGCATCATCGTTGGATAGCCATTGAATATTTGAAGGCAACGTTTCATTTGCAAAAGCAGACCCGCTCCAAAACAAAGAGATTCCCAGTACTAATGTGATTACGAAGTGCCTTTTTTTCATGATGCCCTCCTGTGTCTTTATTCATTAATCAAGAATCATAAGAATTGCGACTGCAATACCTATTCAAAAGTTGAATGCATTTTCGGGTCAAATCCCTCCCTGATCGCTTCCCCGATAAAAGTGATACTAACCATAACAACAACTAGTGACGCAACAATGGATGATATTATCCAGATTGCCTGCAGGTTGCTTGTTCCTTGTTGTAGTAAATCCCCCCAGCTTGGCGTTGGCGCAGGTAAGCCGAAGCCTAGATAATCCAGGGCAGTCAACGCACTTATCCCACCGGCAACTGAAAAGGGGACAAAGGTGATTATTAATGATATCGAATTGGGCAGAATATGGTGAAAAATAATTCGGCTGTTTGAAGCACCCAAAGTCTTGGCCGCCAACACATATTCTCTCGCCCGTTCTTTGTATGTTGTTGTTCTCACATACCAGGTCAATCCCATCCAACCGAAGAGTACAGAAATTAATACCAGCATCAGAAGATTTGGAATGATGACGGACGAGATAATCATGATAATGTATAAAAAGGGAACCGCAGACCAAATTTCAATAATCCTCTGAAACAAGAGATCGAACTTTCCTCCAAAATACCCCATAATGCAACCAAGGGTGATTCCGATCGTAAAATTCATCACCAGTAACAACAGAGAAAATGCCATACAAATCCGAAATCCGTATACCAGCCTTGCTATTATGTCTCTTCCGATTACATCAGTTCCCAGGTAGTGGCGGTCCGCAAACGATGGCGGATAAGGTGGAAATCTTCCGTCCTTAAGGTCGATTTCATAGGCGTCGTAGGGTACTGGAGGCAGTATGACAAATTCAGGCCCGTCACTCTTCTGATAGGCTAATTGCAACTCCCGATAGTTCGTCTCATAATCATAATCCAGCCCGAACTGCCTGCCCGGTATCATCTCGCCATAGGTGGGAAAATAAACCTTCTCCCCATCATATACAACTAGTGCCCGATTGTTGATCAAAAGCTCGGCAAAAATGGATATCAGCATCAAAAGACAAAATAGAATGAATGAGTAATATCCTCTTTTGATAGATTTAAATCGTCTGATTTTTTTTAATGTAAGTGGATTCATGGCCAATAGCGATTTATTCAAACCTCACCCTGGGGTCCACCAGAGCTACACAAAAGTCAGACAAGATGTTCCCCAAAAGCCCCAGCACTGTTGTTATCACAAGAACTCCCAAGACAATGGGATAATCCCTTTCCACCAATGACTCAAATCCGAGCAATCCTAATCCATCGATATTAAACACTTTCTCAATAAGAAATGAACCCGCAAGAAACATACTAATATTATTTCCGAAATGTGTTGCCAAGGGAATGATGCTGTTTCGGAAAGCATGTTTAAATACGGCTGATCTGAATGAGAGCCCTTTCGCAATTGCCGTTCTCACATAATCGGCTGAAAGATTGTCCATCAGCGTATTCTTCATCAGAAATGTCATCGTGGCAAAGCTTCCGATCATGTAGGCTATCATGGGCAAAACAGAGTGATAAACCACATCCCCAACCTGATCAATAAACGCCAGATCATCAAACTCTTCGCTGACGAAGCCCCCCAGGGGAAACCAGTTCCAGTTTGCCGCAGGCCAGACAAAAAGAACGATTGCGACGACAAACCCGGGAAGCGCATAGCCGATCAGAACCAGTACTGATGAAGTGTTATCAATTGTGGTTTTGTGCTTGATAGCCTTTAATATTCCCAGGGGAATGCAGACCAGGTAGACCAGTATGGTTGATATCGTTCCATAGTAAATGGATACCGGCATTTTATCCCTGATGATTTCCCAGACCGGATCGTAGTAACGGGTTGAAATCCCCAGATCCAATACCAGAACCTTCTTCAACCATTCAAAATAGCTGACAAAAACCGGTTTATCAAAACCATAAAATTCCTTTAACTCTTCTATCTGCTCTTCAGATAACGGAGATCCCGTTTCAAACGACTCGCCACCGGGAGCAGAGACACCTTCAGATTGACTCATCATCCGCGCCTCGGAAATAATCTTGTCTACCGGCCCGCCGGGAACAAAACGAGTGATTACGAAGACAAGCAAGGTGATGCCGAGGAAGGTAGGGATGACTAATAACAACCTGCGAATAAAGTAACTGGTCATCTGGATGAATGGCTTAATAACAAAAGATCGAAAAACCCGGTGTCTTTCAAAGTCTGCACAAGATGGCTGAAAAGTACAGATAGCGGCAAATATCGTGACATAAGACTAAGTCATGTTCCAATACTCTGTAAAGCGTCAGCCCCGAATTAAAGAGACACAGGATGGATCGGGGGTTGTATCGTCAGTTATGCCTGGTAAGGGAATCTTCAGTATACCAGGTAAAAGACTTCAATACAATAATGAGCGTTGTACGGCAGGATCAGGACTGGCAGGGTGATCAGAATGGACAATAGATTTGATTGCACTTCGTAATAAGGTGGGAAGATAAAATGAAAGCACTTGGGAGAAGTTACTGAAGTGATAATACCGCCCGCTATCCGGGTGCAACATATACATAGGTATTATCTGTAAGCAATACTGCTTACAAGGCAAACCGACACAAATTCCTGTGATATTGCAACACAGAGAAGATACATATCATTTTCTAAACAGGATCTTTCAATGTTTGTCTCATGATTGGCTTTACTCTCGGATCGTTTCGAAAGCCCGGCTTGAGTGGTCTCAGCTCCGGGCCTTCCTTTGCCAATCAGTACGCAGGTAACCTGTTGAAATGGAAGATATCGTGACTAGCTTGCCTTTATTCTTGATTTCACAAAATCGCCCCATACTCCGGGTTTTGTCTCACTTGTTACTTTGAGTTTGGTGATTTGCCCCCCCTTTTGAAAAAAGCTCTCTTTGGCAGCTTTTAGTTCCTCGATGGTCGGTTTGAAGTCTCCTTTCAACGCTCTAAGTTGTTCTCTTCTCTTCTGGTGCAGACTAAAAACATCACTCTTTGATCTATGGATCATCTTGCTCTCCTTTGAATAATAACCCCGAAAACCTTGTTGCTGTATAGCGCCAAATTAATATACGGAATTTCGGTATAAAATCACAAATTTGAACGTCAATAGATATCCCTCTAAACAGCGAGTTAGTGCACTAACATTGGGAAAACTATTTTGGCTTTCCGGTCTAGACCGATCCAAGAGTTAATTTCTATATAAAGCAAAACAAAGCAAAAAGTACATAAAAAAAAACAAAAATTTAAAAAAACCAAACCCTCTACTTTAGTTTATCAAAAATTACAGATGACTAAAAAATGCAACATCATTTTTGACCTCACCTAAACCGCTTTTTTATCCATTTATTCTCCAGGAATATTGCAGACTAAACACAACATACTCAGTTATGAAGAAAGCAGACAAGGTGTTGCACAAACGTGAGACAGACAGTTATTCGTTACGATTTATCTGTTTCAAGGCTTGCTGATACTCCTCGGGAGTATTGATATTGGTAAGAACCATTGCGTCTTTTTGCGGGAGCTCAAGGTGATGATAGGAGCAGTTGTCCAGCAGGGCCAGACAACTTCTTTTGCCAGCTTTGATATGATCTGTTGCAGACTCTAATACGGATCTCCGGTAAATGGCTATCAATGGATTTAGAAAAGGGCCGTCTTTAGAGACAACAGCATCAGTTTTTGGCATTTCCCTAAGGACAGAGATAAGCTTTTGCAACCAGTTTGTAACCAGAAAGGGCAGATCGCAGGCCAACACAATAACAAACTTTGAATCCTGTGGCAATAAATTCATGGCATCCGATATACCTTGCAATGGCCCCTGATGGGGAATCGAATCACGACCCATTGTGATATTTGTATTGATCGATTTGAAAGATCCGGGAACTTTCTGATTCGGGTGCAACATAATCACGATATTGGCCACTAAAGGCGACACTATTCGAACGAGTCTTTCAACAAGGGATTCTCCCTTTAAGATCAACGAAGCCTTGTCTTTGCCCATTCTGGAAGATTTTCCCCCTGCCAGAATAATTGCTGAAACCTTTGGACTGTCGTCTGCATCAACCATATTGTAATTTCATAAACAATGCTGCTGCGAGAAGGAAACTGAATATCAGGCTTATATACGGCAACATATTCAAATTGTGCAACAACTGAAATAATTTAAATTACGACCTGAATTTGCTCAGAAATGAGATAAACCGGATGGATTAAGGAATTATTATTATCAGATGATTTTGGTGACAAGTGAGATGTGAACAAATCCAGCCTCTCTACTTCTTCAAAATAAAGTGAAGAGTTGAGTTGTCGATAAGCCGGGTTCTGTCGCTCTGAAACAAAGCGTGTAATCATTTATCTGCGCCGGCAGTTGCCTGACAGCTTTTGCATCCTACCCGGTAGCCAAGCGAGCAACCATTATCGCTACCCTATTTGGACTTGCATCAGATGGGGTTTACCTTGCCGGAGATGTCACCATCCCCGCGGTGGGCTCTTACATTAAAGAGTTGCCTCTCCCACCTTTTCACCCTTACCTGTGATCGGTTTGACCGATCCATCGGCGGTGTATTTTCTGCGGCACTTTCCATAGAGTCGCCTCCTCTGGCCGTTAGCCAGCATCCTGCTCTGTGATGCCCGGACTTTCCTCTGACAGTTTCCCGTCAGCGATTACATTTTCAACTCAACTCCATGTCAGTTTAACAATCGTGAATCAACCGATCAATGACTACTTGTTAAAAACAGGTATATCAGATTAAAGCACCAGCGTTTTAATAAACTCCAGAAGCTGATTCAGATTTTGGCAGTGCCTTACCTCATTGCAGTACTTTTCATATGTTCTCATCCGGCTGTCGCCGGTATACCAAAACATTTTTGACTCCGGGTTCAACCAGATAATCCGTCGGCATTTGTCCCGAATTTCCTCCAAAATTGTTTCTTCCGGATTGGTGTAGTTGGTCCTGCCATCACCAATAATAATGAAGGTGGTCTTTTTGTTCAGACTATCCATCTGATGTTTCTTAAACTGCCGCAACATACTTCCATAGTCCGTCGCTGCTTCATAATTGATGTCAGCCTCTTTCAGCGCTTTATCAATCGCCGTATTCACCTCATATTTCTCAAATACTCCTGTGACTTCAGCAAGATCGGAAACAAATATAAAGCTGTTGACTTTCAAAAAGCAATCCTGAAGCGAATAGAGCATATTCAACATAAATCGGGCCGCAGACCAGACTGATCCGGAAACATCACAAAGCGTAACAATCTTTCCCTTGCGTTTCGGTTTGTTTCTGAAGACGAGCTCAATGGGGATCCCCTGGTAACGGGAAGCTATTCGTAAGGTCTTTTTGATATCCAGGGTACCCCTGGACTGTTTGGCATATCTTCTCTGAACCGTGTCCTTCAGTTTGCGAACCAGTTGTTCGATGGTCTCGCGCATCTCTTCGATCTCTTTTCGGGTAAGAGAAAAAAAGGTCTTTTCACCGAGTTTTCCGAGATACTGTTCATATGATTCGCCCTGGGGCTGCATTTCCTGGTAGTCTTCCGGTTCCTCTCTTAGCATTCGTCGAGCATTCTCTAAACGATTTTTTAAATGAACCGACAGCGCCTTTCTGTTTTCCCAGCTAATAGCCGTGCGATGTTCTATCATAAACCTGTCAATGGCGGCACTGACGGCGTTTATCTGTGACAGGATTTCGAGTCTTCGAACCAGGGGACCAAAATTGGAATTGAATCCGGCAGCCGAATCGGGTTGTTGGTTTTGCAGATTTCTGATTTCTTGCAGATAGTTGAGAGGATCACCTTTTAGGAAGTCTACTACCGCAGGCAGGGCCTGGTCTCCATCCAAACTGGCTTCCACTGATTCCAGGACAAAATCGATAACTCCGGTCAGGGAGTCCGAGTGCGGGATGCTGATCTCACTCCTCATTTCGTGAAAAAACAGTTGAAAGAGATGATCAAACTTCCCCTGCTCCCTTCTGCTTTTAGCAAAATTAGCCCTCAACACATCCCTGAAAAGAGTGTGGTCCAACACATCGATATATTCCAATTGTCTCATGCAATCCAACACTTCGGCCGAAGAAATCCGCAGACCGGAAGCCCGGGAGCAATTGACAAAATTGAGCACCGTGTCGATCATGTCAATCCTGCGTTTTTGGCAACTTCATCCAGGTTATCCATTACCAGATCGGTATCTGACCGGTATTTACAAATGACATTCAGTGTATCTGTTACTATATCTCGTGATAGCTCATTGATTTGAAGTGAAATCAGTGAATGAGCCCAATCCAGGGTTTCAGACGTGCATGGTTTTTTCTTCAGATCCAGTTTCCTGATCTCATGTATGGCATCAACCATCTGCTGGGCAAGTCGGGACTGAATCCCCGGGATCCTTGATTTGACGATCTGTAGCTCCAATTCGACATCAGGATAATCGATATAGAGGTGAAGACAACGCCTTTTTAGAGCATCACTCATGTCCCGGTAGTTGTTTGATGTAAGAACCACAAATGGTATTTGTTTTGCCTGGCGCGTCCCGACTTCAGGTATGGTGACCTGAAAATCGCTGAGTACTTCCAACAAAAAAGCTTCAAATTCGGGATCGGACTTGTCCACTTCGTCCACGAGCAGCACCACGGGCTTATCAGAACTGATGGCCTTCAAGAGGGGTCGGGGTTGAATAAACCGCTCGGAAAAAAACGCGTCCTCCTGATCTGCAATCTTGTCAACTGCCTCATTCAGATTCGTTGCACCCAAAATCACGTCATCGATTTTATCTTTCACCATCTGCGTATAGAGAAGCTGTTTGGCATATTCCCATTCGTAAAGAGCTTTTGCCTCATCTAATCCTTCATAACACTGCAAACGAACAAGTTCCCGCTTCAAAGCCTTGGCAACAGCTTTGGACAGCTCCGTTTTCCCTACTCCGGCCGGACCTTCAACCAGAATGGGTTTTTGCGTCTCAGCCGCGAGAAACACAACTGTTGCTACCGTTTTCGAGCAGATATAGTCTGCTGCTTCCAGTTTTGATTTGACATCTGTAACGCTTTCAAATTTCATGAGTTTTCTCTTGCTTGTTCTGATAAAATTGTAGTTGATGGCTTCCCTGCCACTTCACGATTATTCCCCTGGACAACCTCAACAGGTTTGAATTTCCTTATGATTGTAGGTTATTTCCATCAAGCCGTGATCAAAATCATAAGTCTGTATTAAGGCATGTATGCTCACACCCACTCATCGCGAACAAGTATTCCATAAGATGCCCATGCCTTTTCAACCCTTTTTATTCGTGCTTTTTCCGCAACATTCAGTATTGCTGCGTCTCGAAACCAATTCTCCCGTTTTTCTTTATCCACCTTTAACCATTCGGATTCGAGATCCCTGATTAACAAGTCGAGCTGCCTCTGAAATCCGGCAAAGGCAATCGCCAGAACCTTTGAATCCGGTTTCATTGCTGCCAATTGTCTAATCAGCAGCATCAATGAAATCAGCCGTTCTGCAACGGACAGAGGCCAACAATAGTCCACAACCTGTCTGTAAAGATAACCCAGAATAGAGGCTGTTACATGCATATCCTCAAGAATACGAAAAGGTTTGACGTATTCGCTGTATCCGTCTCCCAGGAGAATTTGGTCTTCAGCAATTCTGACCTGCTCCAGGCTGACACCTGCATGGGAAATTTCCGGAATAAACGGCAGTTGATCCAACGGTTTGATACTGACGCCATCGGCTTTGCTATCAAGACGAACGAGTCGAATCATATTGTTTCCCGATTCGTCAATTCCGGCCGAAGCAGCAATGAACAGTATTTCGGCCTTTTCAGCACCTGTTACAAAACTCTTGTACCCATTAATCTTCCAGCCCTCGACCGGAGAAGCTTGATCTTCGTTCGATTCCAACCGGGTTTTTATCATGCGGGGGTGGTTCCCTCCCTCTTCACTCACGCAAAAGGCGGCAATGGAATCCGGTTTAAGAAAAGGAAGAAGATGCTGAAGGGCTGCTGAAAAACCTGCCAGAAATGCGAATGCCACTTGATCCGCTATAAAACCGAAAAGAAGTGCACGATCAACAGGCCTTGCAAAACGTTCTGAATATAACCTGTTTTTCATCTTTAAATCTTCAACGGATCTGATCGATTCGGCCTGTAAATCGATCTCTTTCTGACTTAACAACCAACTGACGATCTCCGGCTCCATACCTTTCATAATTTCCTTATCTCACAATGAATCAGTGTTGTTTCAAAGTTTCTTTTCTGTCTCCAGTTTCGCGTCAACCATAGGTCAACGGAAATATGGGGACGTATGTGAATTATGTGTTCTTGAACTTCCGCGGTATCGAAGCAATGGTTGGGCTTTGACGTAACACTAATTATAAATGGTTTTGGAAAACTTGGTAAAAAAACCGTTCAGTACTTTTTTAAATGCGTCTATTTCTTCACCCACAAAGCCCTCTTTTATTTGATCATTGATTTTTCTGATAGATTTTTTAGCCTTTTTTATTTCTTTCGATCCCGCCGGTGTGATGGATATCAGGAAAGTTCTGCGATCCACGGGATTTATCTCCCTTTTGGCAAATCCGGACCTCTCCAATCGATCAACTAAACCTGTAATGGCAGAGTTGTCTATCAGTAACTCCTGGCTAAGTTCCGTCATCGTATGGGCCCGACGCTCCAGCAAAAACAGAATACCCGATTGCGCAACCGTGATTTTAATCCCTTGATCCAGCAGGTTTTTTTTAACATGGTTAAACAGCACATGCTGGGCCTTATATAACAGATACATCAATCGGTCATCGTCTTTCATCTTAGACATTCCCCAAATCTTTCTAAAATCAACTGCTCGAAACTTGATGTGGTTTAATTTTGATAGTTCAATTTTTGACATATCAAACAAAAATTGTCAATTTTGCCAGGCACCGGAAGACCTAACACCTATACAGAGATCAAAAAAGATCCCTTCATATTATGCGGTTTTTGATATGTTTCCTGTTTCTCCTTGAGATTTGACCGAACGCTCAGTACCCTTTACAAAACAGATAAAATCCGGATTAGGGATCAGGTTTTGATTGCAGGAGATTTTTGTTAGCCTCTGGTTAGTTCATCTGTTTATGCCAACTTGAAACCAAACTAACCCGACATACAAGAGACGGGATTGAACCTCTGGCATACCGGTAAAAGAACAGAACGTGAACTGACCAATCAACGGATTATTGCATTCAGCCATTAAATTCCGGCAGCATGACTCACAGCAGCCTCTGTGTAAAAAACGGGGTCAAAACAGGGGTTGGGGAAGTAAAATATGGAAAAGCTGTCATAAACAGTCAAAAGAGGAGTGATGACATTAACAAAAGCACAAATCCAGGCGGTGGACCAGGTGTTTGAAAAAGCTTTGACAGAAAAGCGCCATTCGCTTTTTGAGTTTGAGGTTTACCGGGTATTGGATTGCATCGGTCTGGATACACCGCGTTATTCCTTCATCAAAGATCCATCAGAAATCAATCATGGTCTGTTACAATCTTTCAACCACAGTCTGATTATCAAGATTGTCTCAACCCAGATCGCTCACAAGCAAAAATATGGAGGGGTAAAACGAGTGGATTATCTGGACCCTCTCTTTGTCCAGTTTGTGGTTAACCAGATGAAAGTGGAGGTGTTATCCCATTTCAGCAGTGATGATCCACCCAAAATCGAGGGATTTCTGCTGGTTGAGCTGATTCCTCATACACAGGCCTTAGGTCATGAAGTTCTGATCGGATTCAAAGAAGATCCGGCTTTCGGACCAATTCTTACCTTAAGCAAAGGAGGGAGTGATGCCGAGTTTTTTGCAAAACATTTCGACCCTGCCAATCTATTTCTGCCTCCACTCGATGAAGAGAGTGCTGACAAAATGGTCAACACGCTGAACATCCGTCATAAATTCAAGGAATTCAATCAACTCGAATACCTGGATTTATTTGCCAAAACCATTCTGGCAATCAGTCGTCTGGCTTACCACTATTCAGGAGTTCGCAAGGAAGATCCCGGTTTTATCATGACCAGCCTGGATGTGAATCCGTTTGTCATTACCAAGGATGGGAGGTTTGTAGCGATTGACGGATATGCTGAAATTGCTGAGACTTCGGAGAGGTCAATTCCCCTTCCGGGTGTCAATCCCTTTAATCTGGAAGGTTTTTTTAATCCCAGGGGAGTTGCCGTCATCGGCGTCTCTTCGGATATGGATCGTTACAGTCTTGGCAGGGACGTTGCCCATTTGCTGCATGATATGGATCGCGATGACCTCTATCTGGTCAATCCCAAAGGCGGGGAAATCTCTTTTGGGTCCAAACACTACGCCTTATATAAAGATCTGAATGAGATCGATGATCAAATCGATCTGATAGTCTACACCGCACCGGCGAAATTCATTGAATCCTTCATGACTGATCTTGCACCCAGGACCCCCAAGGGTATTATTCTGATTCCGGGAATTCCTTCCGACATTGAATACACCGATTTTATCAGTCGGGTTGATCGAGTAAAGCCGGCAAATACCCGCGTCATTGGCCCTAATTGTATGGGAGTCTTTCGAGCACCGGAGGAAAGCAGAAAAGGGGTTAACACCCTGTTTATGGAACAAGAGCGTTTGGAAATAGGATACTCCAAATTCAGTAACTCTTTGCTGTTAACCCAGAGCGGTGCCTTTTCAGTCACGGCCCTGGACAGATTTAACCATTCAAAGATCTTCAAGTCTATTGTGAGTTTCGGAAATCAATATGATGTTCGGGTGACAGACCTGATAGAATACTATTCCGAAAGAGAAACAATTGATGTTATCGCTCTCTATCTGGAAGGGCTCCATCCGGGAGAAGGAAGACAGTTTTTTGAACTTGGCCTTAAATCCGGCAAACCGATTATCATCTATAAATCGGGAAAAACCGACGCAGGAGCAAAAGCTGCGGCTTCCCATACGGCGGCCATGTCAGGGAGTTACGATGTCTTCAAGGCGGCCTGCAAACAGGCCGGTATAATTCTCGTGGAGAATATTGAAGAACATTATAATATCGTACAAACCTTCTCCTTGCTGCATAATAAAATTCCTCACAGCAATCGTGTTGCCGGGGTTGTAAATGCCGGTTTTGAATCAACTGTTGGGGCGGATGAATTGAAGAATCTGAATCAGGCCGTTCTGAGTGAAGAGACTGTGGAAAAGCTGAATAAGATAAACCGCTTCGGACTGGTTGATACGGGGTCTCCGTTTCTCGATATATCACCTATGGCGGATGATCGGATGTATACCGATTTCGTGGAAGCCATTCTGCAGGACGAAAACGTGGATTGCGTGTTTGTGGCTATTGTTCCCCATCCCATATCTTTGAAAACGACTCCCCAGAGTTGCCGTGATGATGATGGATTGGCCAGCCTTTTGGTGGACCTCAGCGAACGGTATTCAAAACCGATGGTGATATCGGTTAATGCCGGGCAATACTACCAGGAATTTGTCGGGATTCTGGAGAGCAACGGTTTACCTGTGTTCACCGATATTCGATCGGCGATTAAATCTTTGGACACCTTTGTCACCTATTATACAGGGCTTTAAAAAAGTCCTCCGGGTAATCAGTCGTTCAATGCCCTTGACCAAGCGTTTTTGGAAATTGGATATCTTCTTGGCATAGACACAAAACGTTAATGAGATTGAAGCGGATTAATCCAATCCGGAATTCACGGATTTTATCCAGATTGAAATCCCAATCAAACCGGGTATCGATAGAAATTAGATGATCGATTTCAGCACCAGTGATGAGTTTTTCACCGTTCAAGTAAGCAGCAACAGGGAATTTAAGGAGATCGAACTCCTTCTGCTCTCAAGGGCCATTCCGTTCTCATCCAAAAATGGGTATTGGCAAAAAATTTTCTATATCCCTCTTCATCAGGAAGATTATACAAAACAGGAAATTAGCATTTACCTGGAGGAGAACGAAGATTGGCCTCCAATGATAAGCAAGCAGAAAATTCAGGTATTTGGATTTTCCTGGATCAATGTCTGGTTATCGATTGCCCTGGGAGGGTTTCACTGGTTCACCACCCGAATTGATCTCCGAAGTATCTGGCTCGCCCAGGGTCGGTTTACGGCAGATAAAATACTGAACGGTGACTGGTGGAGACTAGCTACATCCCTAACCCTGCATGTGGACGATGCGCACTTGTTGAGCAATATGGTCGGCCTGATCGTATTTGCTGGCGGCGTCAACACTTTTGTCGGCATGGGTGTATCCTGGTTGCTTATTTTAATAGCCGCAGCCCTGGGGAACCTGTTGAATGCTGTTTTCTACCAGGTCGGGCATGATGCCATAGGCGCATCGACGGCTGTTTTTGCTGCAGTTGGTATCATAAGCATTTTCGGCATCAGAAACTACTATCACAAGCGGCAATTCAAGGGACGTTACCTGGTACCATTCATGGCAGGTTTCGGGCTGTTTGCCATGTTGGGAACCAATCCCCAGACTGATGTTACGGCCCATCTGTTCGGATTCCTGAGCGGAGCGACTGTCGGAATCCTCTTCCTCCCCTTCTCAAATCATAGATATCTTAGAAGCCACACTATCCAACTCGTATCCTTGATAATCTTTTGCCTGGGAATATACACCTGCTGGAACCTGGCACTGAAGTAGAGCTGATCCTGCCGTATATAATGGATTTCTGAATCCGTATCCCTCAAATTGGGAATCCCCAAATCTTTTCTTATGGTTATTTCAGGTAAACCAAACCGACCAGTGGTCAGCGGAATATAGCCGCTCCAAAAAGGTGAGAGTTAGACAAGCGGAAAGAGATTGTGATTGAGTTCCCACATTCTTTTGATGCATTCCCGGATCACAAGTCATTTGAAATCTACTGGCAACGGATGTATACTGTCCTTAACTCCCCTTGAAACAAATAATCAGATAAAAGAGGAGGAATCCATGAAAAAAGAGACTATTCCCGGGAACCTGGTATCGTTAGCCTCTGATCAAATTGGAGAGGCTCTGGCAAAGCGCTTTTGGAAGGCGTTGAAGTCAGGAAGGAAACTGCATCGGGATCATCTTGGTAGCGACGAAAAGATTATACCCGATGAGTTGAAAAGAAACAGAATTTTTGGAAGACCACGGGTTGCCTTCACAGGCAAAGTAGCCAAACGAAAATCAAAAAGACCGACGGAAAAAGGTCATGTCTCGATTCGGTCCCAGACCGGACATGACCATGATCGGCATCATCAGAAGTAACAGGTAAGTCAATTTAGCAGGTTTTGGAACATACCTGGTTTAATATGTTACTGAAGGGAGTTGATACTCTGAAAATCAGATCAGGAATGCACACTCCCTTCAACGAATTTCGGTAGAGACTTTACCGGATGATCAAAGCAGATCCTCGACCGGTACGTAGTCCAGATTAAAGGCATCCGCAACACCTTTATAACAAACTTTGCCATTAATCACGTTGGCACCTTTTCGGATTTCCTCACTTTCGTTACAAGCCTTTTGCCATCCCTTGTTAGCAATTGAAACGGCGTAGGATAGAGTTGCGTTGGTCAACGCAAGGGTTGAGGTTTTAGCCAAAGCCCCGGGCATATTGGCAACACAATAATGCGTCACGCCTTCTACAGTATAGATGGGATCGGTATGGGTGGTCGGCTCCGACGTTTCAAAGCACCCTCCCTGGTCAATTGCCACATCGACAAGAACCGCTCCCTTTTTCATTGTCTTTAACATATCCCTGTTCACCAATCGACTTGCCTTGGCTCCGGGAATCAGGACGGCCCCGACAACCACATCGGCTTCCATGATCAAACGTCGAATCGTGGCCGGGCTCGACATCAACAGAAAGCAATTCGAGGGCATAACATCACTCAGGTAACGCAGCCTCTCCAGATTCATATCCAGCAAATATACTTTGGCCCCGAGACCACAAGCCATTTTTGCTGCATTGGTTCCTACGACACCACCTCCCAGGACCAGTACTGTTCCGGGATCAACACCGGGAACGCCTCCCAGAAGAACCCCTTCTCCTCCCTGGGCCATTTCCAGGTACTTGGCACCTTGCTGAATCGCCATCCGGCCGGCAACCTCACTCATCGGTGTCAGGAGCGGCAAAGAGCCATCGGCTTTCTGGATTGTTTCATAGGCAATACAGACGGAATTACTTTTAATTAACGCATGGGTAAGCTCTTCCGCTGCTGCCAGATGCAGATAGGTAAAAACAATCTGGTTTTCCCTGATCATGTCGTATTCTTGAGGCATTGGCTCCTTAACATGCATGACCATATCCGCACGATCATAGATTTCCTTTGGGGTATCAATGATATCGGCACCGGCATTGACATACATTTCATCTTCAAATCCGCTTCCGATGCCTGCACCTTTTTCCACCAGAACCGTATGTTGATTCATCTTCATCACCTCAACACCGGAGGGTGTCATGGCAACTCTGTTCTCTTCGGTCTTAATCTCTTTCAGAATACCAACAATCATCTTTATCTCCTTTACAATACTCAACGGATTGAATTACGTATTTTGTCAATTATGGTCTCAATTTAATCTGTAATTCGTAATATGTCAATTCTTGATTGTGTGTTGCGTAATTCACTGCCATCTTCACAGTGTTTATTACTCACACCGGACTATTAAAAAACACAAGTGCAGGCTCTTATGAACGGAAGCTCCGGCTGTTTGAAAGCTGAACATCATATGGGTTTCATTTGGCATTATTTTTACGTTTTAAATTGCAGACAGTTGAAGGTTGAGCGAAAGAGCACTTTATAGTACTGCTAGAAGATGGTATGGAAATCCGGATCAAAATTCTCTGACCTGATCTGTCATTCAGTTAAAAGCCTAACTCACAGTCAAGCAATCTTATGAAAATAGACAATATTGATATGGAAATTATCTCCTGCCTTAATAAAAACGGCAGGATCTCTAATAACGAAATCGCTTCCAAGCTCTCCGTATCTGAAGGTACCGTTCGTAATCGAATCAGAAAGCTGACTGAAAACGACTATCTGAAGGTAAAAGGGTTAGTAAATTCAAATCAAATCAAGGAAAAACAGGTGATCTTCCTGGGAGCCAAGGTGGCTGTCAGTAAAGATCTGGAAAAAACGGCCGAAGCAGTGTCCAGATTGGAACATGTCAATTCAACATCTATTGTCACCGGAAGATACGATCTGATTATAGAGGTTTTCCTTGAACCCTATGCTTTGATTACTTTTCTCTGTAACGATCTGGCCAACCTGGATTCAATTGTCTCAACCGAAACCTTCATGACCTTGCAAAACTACAATAAATGGATCTAGTGATCCAACAAAAGACAGTCCCGGGACTGAGGTATCAACAAATCCTGCACAAAAACAGGATCCGGGGATGGGAAATAGAAACATTTCACGATATCGGATTGAGTTCAAGAAATTGATTTAAAGGGTGAACAGCGCTGTACATATTACTTAATATTTTTTAATATCAATGTTATATCTGATGTCAATTCGAACCTAAACAACCATAGGCGGAGCTAACAAGCATCAGGGAATAAACTCTCATCAATAAAGAATAAAAAGCGTTGCGCAAAATACAACCTGTCTGAATGGAATTGTCAGGTCGGCAATCCTAATACTTTGGAGAAATTTATGGCGAGAATGTCCTGGGATGATTACTTTATCGACTTAATGGAAACAGTCAGTAAACGTGCAACCTGTGACAGGGGGAGAAGTGGCTGCATTGTTGTTCGAGACCGTCGTATTGTCAGCACCGGTTATGTAGGTAGCCCGCCTGGTCTACCCCATTGCGATGATGTCGGGCACCTCATGAAAGAGGTCATCGATGAAGATGGTACAACCCGACAACACTGTGTACGAACCATCCATGCCGAGCAAAATGCCATCTGTCAGGCAGCCAGGTATGGAATATCCCTGGAAGGAACAACACTTTATTGCAAAATGGAACCTTGCCGCGTCTGCGCCATGTTGATTATCAGTTCCGGGATAAAAAAAGTGGTTGCCAAAAGAAGATATCACGCCGCACAAGAGACCCGCGAAATGTTTAAAATAGCGGGGGTCGAGCTGGTGGTTGTCGAGGATAAAACTGAAGATTATACAAATCAGTAATCTCCCCAATAGTATTCAGTCACTGGTACAGCTCCAAAGCATCGGTTTTTGAATTCCCCTGGAAACGTCCTTTTTCCAAACTCCCGGAATATATTCAAAAGCCGAACCACTCACCACAATCTAATCCTGGATTCATAATTGTTCGGTAATCTAATCTTCAAATACAGGTTAACCGTTCGTCGCTAATCGATTTCGTCATCCAAGTCGTTTTTATATTTCAGCAGATAGACCGTCTGTTCAATTCGACAGAGTCTTATTCGAGCAGGACCAAGGCGTTACATCCGCAAATAAAGCACACCTGGAAGGGTTAAGTTTTTCTTTGCATATTAGAAAAAAAATAAATAGAATGGCACCCAATCAGATCATTACGTGGAAGTTCAGGGTTCCATACCGGCTATGTGCCGTCGAATATAGAGATTAGATGAGATATGAAGAAAATGTTGCGGTATATTCTAATCGGTTCTATAGTTCTCTCCTGCATCCTGGGTTTTGTCTTCCCCAATCACCACCCTCATTTCTGGTGGCAGAAAATTCCGGTTTTTGACGTATTCTTTGGATTCATTGGTTGCATTGTTATCATCATTATTTCCAAATGGTTGGGCCATCAATGGTTAATGAAGAAAGAAGACTATTATGATTAATCCGTTGCCACCCTTTTTGATCTATTTTATCGGAGCCTTGTTGATTCCGGTTCTTATCAACAAGCGCCTCAAACAATTTGTGGCCCTGCTGATACCTATTGTCGCATTTGTCAATCTGCTTCACATGCAAACGGGCAGATATTGGGCGGTTGATTTTCTTCAGTATCAGTTGGTCCTGGGTCATGTGGATCGATTGAGTTTTGTTTTTGCAGTCATCTTTGTCATCGCCTCCTTTATCAGTATACTTTTTGCCATACATATTGATGAAACCGGACAGCACACCGCGGCTTATCTGTATGTCGGCAGCACCCTTGGTGTTGTGTTTGCCGGTGATCTCTTTTCCCTGTTTGTATTTTGGGAATTGATGGCCGCATCATCCGTCTTTCTGATCTGGTATTCCGGAACGGAGGAATCCTTAAGAGCCGGTCTGAGGTATATTCTGGTTCATATGACCGGTGGTTGTATACTTCTTGCCGGAATCGTTTTGCATGTCGGAGCAACCGGATCGATTGAATTTACGGTTTTTGATTTTGCACCTCTCTCCTCCAAACTGATCTTAATCGGATTCATCATTAATGCGGCAGTCCCCCCTCTTCATGCCTGGCTGGCAGATGCCTATCCCGAGGGGACAATCACCGGGGCTGTTTTCATGACCGCTTTTACCACAAAAAGTGCGGTTTACGTTTTGGCCCGTTCTTTTCCGGGAGTGGAGATTCTGGTTTGGTTGGGCGCTATTATGGCGTTGTACGGGGTTGTATACGCGGTACTGGAGAATGATATCAGGAGACTGCTCGCTTACCATATCATCAGCCAGGTGGGGTATATGGTTTGTGGTGTAGGGTTGGGAAGCCAGATGGCTATAAACGGGGCCAGTGCTCATGCCTTCTGCCATATTCTTTATAAAGCTGTACTTTTCATGGGAATGGGTGCGGTTATCCATGTCACCGGCCGCCGGAAGATGACCGATCTGCAGGGAAGGGCTCTGTACAAAAAAATGCCGATCACCCTAGCTCTTTATATGGTGGGGGCTTTTTCCATCTCGGCTGTTCCTTTATTTAATGGCTTTGTAAGCAAAACCATGGTCGTGGCAGCAGCAGGAGGTCTGCATCGCCCATCCATTGAATTGATGTTGCATCTGGCATCCGTCGGAACATTTCTTCATACCGGACTAAAACTCCCTTGGGGTACCTGGTTTGGAAAACACGACGGACCGGAAAAAGAGATAGCAGGCGCCAAGGAACCACCACTGAACATGTTACTGGCTATGGGTCTGGGTGCATTACTTTGTATTATTACCGGTGTCTATCCCAGGGTGCTATACAATTTGCTCCCCTACCCGGTGAATTTTCAGCCCTATACTGCATATCACGTTGTAGCAATGATTCAGTTGTTGTTACTGACTCTGGCTGCTTTCTGGATCTACATCGACAAACTCGGGGGAGAACCTTACATCAGCGTCGATACCGACTGGTTTTATCGCATTCCGGGCAGAAAATTGCTTAGCTTTTGTGAAGGCCCTCTGTTTCAAATCAGATCCGGCGCACAATCAATTTTGGACTCAATAGTCAGGAAACTTGGGAGCTTCGGATCAAATCCCGTGGGTTCTGTCGAGAATCTGTGGCCAACGCACAAAGTGGATACCATGGAGGATTCAAAAGGACCGACCGGCAGTTCTACTCACCGTTTCCCAAATGGCCTGGGGGTTCTCTTATCCCTTTTGATTTTATGCCTATTCATTGTCAGCGCTTTCATCTAAAAACCCAATACAAAACGAACACCGAGGTTTAATAGTCGATGCAGTCACAATCAAACAAAAGGCAGGAAAAACCGAGCAAAAAATTCGAAAACCTCCTGCCGTTTACTCTGACGTTTGTTTTACTCTTTCCGGTTTGGTTGATGCTTTCCGGGCGATTCGATCTCTTTCACATAGTGCTGGGTATTATTTCCTGTCTACTGGTTTCGTATTTCTCTTGGGATCTGCTGTTTTCGTCATTGGCGGTTAAAAGGATACCCACAACACTGCCTAAGTTTACCATGTATATCCCGTGGCTCCTTTACCAGGTTTTTTTGGCAAACATTCATGTCATGTACCTGGTTTTTCATCCGAAAATGATGGAGAAGATCGATCCACAGATAATCAAGTTTCGCAGTCGCTTGAAAAGTGATCTGGCGATCACAACCTTTGCCAACTCCATCACTCTGACACCGGGGACTATTACCGTTTATGCAACGGATTTCGGGAATTTTGAGGTGCATTGCATAGACAGTCAATCCGCTGAATCTCTGCCGGGTGAAATGGAACTCAGAATCTTAAAAATATTTAACGAATAATGGAAACCGCTTTTAAATATATCGGTATCGCTCTTTGTTTTATCATGATGATCTCCCTGTACCGGACGGTATTCGGGCCGACAATACTGGACAGGCTTATCGGAACAAACGCAGTGGGAAGCAAAACCACTGCCTTACTGGTTATCATTGGTATTGTATTCGGACGGGTCGATATGTTTGTCGATATTGCAATCGCCTATGCCATGCTGAATTTCATCGCCGTTTTGGCAGCAGCCAAGTTTTATCAGAAACGTAAAGGTCTTCAGGATCAAGCTTGATTATATGTTAAGGGAAGCCACCCATGAATATTGTATCTCTTATTCTAACGATAAGCGGGTTGATCTTTTTTTTCGGCGGTGCCATCGGCATAATCCGCCTGCCCGACTTTTATACAAGATTGCATGCGGCAGGGAAACTTGATACCGCAGGGCTACTTCTAACCATGTCCGGACTGGCTGTTTACACAGTCAGTGAACTCAGCCTGGGATCGCTGTTTACGGCAGCTAAAATCATGTTTATCGTCATGCTGATCTTCATCACCAGTCCCACGGCAACACATGCGATTATTGATGCCGGTTTTATCGCCGGTCTGAAGCCCTGGACCAAACAGGATCAAATTACCGCTCGGGAATCAGAGCCGACGGATTCGCAAGAGGAGTAAATATGGTTTGGCAATTCGATGTCATCATCCTTACCCTGGTCATTGTTTGCGGTATCGGTGCTCTTGCGGTAAAAGACCTGATCGGAGCGGCTATCCTGTTCAGTGCCTATAGTTTCCTGATGTGCCTACTATGGGCAATTATGGGAGCTGTCGATGTAGCCTTTACCGAAGCTTCGGTAGGAGCAGGTGTCAGTACCGTGCTCTTCGTAGCAGCCGTATTTCAAACCAGAAGAAGGAGCAAAGATTGAAAAAAACCGGACTTATTATGGTGATTGTTACAGGGATTCTGCTCATCGCCGGAACTACCGAGTTCCCGGATTGGGCAGATCCGAATTCACCTGCCAGTTCTCATGTTTCCCCCTATTATATCCTGAAGGCAATTGATGATACCGCTGTCCCAAATGTAGTATCTGCTGTGCTGGCAGATTACCGGGGTTATGACACCATGTTTGAGACTGCTGTGATCTTTGCTGCCGGTTTGGCCTGTTTCTTTCTCTTGCGCCAGTTCAACAGAAAAAGGGCGAAAACAAAAATGTATCGCCATGTTCCGACAGGGATCATAATCGATATTGATGAGGGTGGAAAGCTGCCCGAGGAAAACTCTAACTTTGAACGCATCGATTCCCAGTGGACGCCGTATGATTTAATCATCAAAACAACCTGTCGCATTATCATCCCGTTTATACAGGTATTTGCGTTATACGTTATCATTCACGGACACCACAGTCCCGGTGGTGGATTCCAGGGGGGGGTTATTTTGGGAGCCACCATAATACTTTTTGCGATATCTCACGATCTGCGAACCACCATCAAACGGTTGAGTGAAAAGATGGCTTCTGTTTTTTCTTCCATGGGTGTCTTTTTATTCGCGGCAACAGGAATGCTTTGTTTACTGCTGGGGTCTGTTTATCTCGACTACAGTGCCCTGTCAGATCTCCTGGGCACGGACCCTGTAATGGCACGATCTCACGGAATTCTGATCATCGAAATCGGCGTAGGACTATCCGTGATGGCCGTGATGATCTGGCTCTACTATAACCTTTCATCAGCCGGAAAACATAACGAGGGTTTATAAGATGGAAGAGATAACGGCATTGCTGGTATCCAGGTACAACTATTGGGCCTTTATTGTGTTAATGATGGTCGGGCTGTATGGCATGATAGCCAAGAACAACCTGGTAAAAAAAATCATCGGTATGAACATCTTTCAAACCGCCATCATCCTGTTTTATGTTTCTATCGGAGCCAAGAAAGATGCCACTATCCCGATAATAGAACATGGCCATCATGGTGAAGAGGTTGTGATAAAAGCGGTGGATTATATCAATCCCCTGCCCCATGTATTGATGCTGACAGCCATCGTCGTTTCCGTTGCCACACTGGGTGTAGCCCTCGCCCTTGCTATACGGGTCTACCGTCAATATAACACTCTTGAAGAAAACGAAATTAAATCTCAATTGTCGGAAGAATGAGTGAACAATTTCCCGCATTACTGATTACGGTTCCGCTAATATCCGCCTTTTTCATTACAGCCTTGGGCTGGCGAAGCGCCAAACCGGCGTACCCGATCGCATTGCTGGCCCTGGCATCCGCATTGTTTTCGTCCATGGGGTTATTTGGGGAAGTACTGAAACACGGTAAGGTATCTTATCGGCTCGGTGGCTGGCCCCCGCCTTTCGGAATCGAATACGCGGTTGACGCCTTAAATGCTTTTGTTCTGGTGGTGATTTCTTTTGTTGCTTTAATCAATTTGATAGCAGCCAAGCGTAAGGTCGATGGATCCTTCTCGGGAAAATCTCCCGCGTTTTACGCTCTTTATGTTATGTTTGTATCCGGTTTGCTGGGCATCACGGTAACCGGGGACGTCTTCAATCTTTACGTTCTGTTGGAAATCACGGCTCTAACCGGATATGCCCTGATCGGAATGGGAGACAAGCACGCTCCCCTGGCCGGTTTCAATTACCTGATCATGGGAACCATCGGTGCCAGCTTTTACCTGCTAGGGGTCGGTTATCTTTACCTGGCGACTGGATCTCTCAATATGGGGAATCTGTCCGAAATAATCCCCACTATTCAATCAAAACAGACCATCATATTTGCCTTCATCTTTTGCCTGTTGGGCTTGTTCATCAAAATGGCTCTTTTCCCCTTGCACAACTGGCTTCCGAATGCTTATTCCTATTCGCCGCCGGCAGCAAGCGGACTGATAGCACCGCTGACAACAAAGGTAATGATATATGTGATGATTCGCCTGGTTTACTCGGTCTTCACACCAGCCTTTTCCTTTGGCCACCCTATTCTACCAACTGTTTTTATCTGGCTGGCGATCATCGCAATTGTTATGGGCTCTCTCTTGGCGCTGGCCCAGAAGAATCTGTTGAAGATCCTATCGTACATCATTGTGGCTGAAGTGGGCTACATGGTGGGTGGATTTTGGCTGGGAAATTCGGATGGGATGACAGGGGCAATCCTGCATATCGCCAACGATGCCCTGATGACACTGTGCCTCTTTCTGGTTGCGGGCAATTTCATTTTTGTTCTGAAAAACGACCGTTTGGAATCTTTCAAGGGACTTATTCATAAGATGCCACTCACGATGGCAGCATTTATTATCGGAGCACTTTCCATCATCGGAGTTCCCCCAACCTGTGGTTTCTTCAGTAAGTGGTATCTAATTAAAGGCGGAATTGAGGCGGGACAATATGGATTTGTTGCAGCTTTGCTTTTTAGCAGCCTGGTAAATGTAATTCTGTTTTTTAAGATCATTGAAATCACCTATTTTGAACCCGAAACGAAGGATGGACACTCTCTGCATCATCACGTTGCCATCCCCAGGGAAGAAGCACCATTGAGCATGCTGATTCCCCTGGCGATTACGACTTTGTTGTTAATCGGTGTCGGGCTCTATTCGAAAGAAATTGTCACCGGTATCATCCAACATGTTTTACCGACTATCTGACAAGTCGCCACAATAAACCGAACGATATGGTATGGAAGGCATTGAATCAATTAGACCCTTGTTAGCCGTTGCCGTCTCTATTCTGGCTGTGCCCCTGATTATGCTGTCCTCGCGAAAACCTAATCTGAGAGAAGGATGGACCTTTCTGGCAGCCGGTTTGAAGTTCTTGATCGTATTATCCTTGCTCCCTTTGATTTTGGATGGAGGAAGCTATACCTTAACGATCGTTCAAGTCCTTCCGGGACTCGGAATCAAACTCAGGGTCGACTCTTTCGGAATTCTCTTTGCCTTGGTGTCTTCCTCCCTCTGGATTGTGACCTCTGCCTACTCCATCGGCTATATGAGAGGTCTGAAGGAACATAGCCAAACCCGCTATTTCTGCTTTTTTGCCCTCTCGCTTTCTGCGACTATCGGTGTGGCTTTTTCAGCGAATCTGCTGACCCTGTACCTCTTTTATGAAATGCTCTCCTTAGCGACCTATCCGCTGGTTACTCACCATCAGGATGCGGAAGCCCGGAAATCGGGGAGGAAGTACCTGGCCTATATTGTGGGTTCGTCCATCGGATTGGTACTGCCGGCGATGTTGGCCATTTACTATTTAACCGGCACTCTTGACTTCAGTTACCAGGGACTGTTTACAGGAACCGAGTCTCCGCTGGTTATTCTCCTTCTTCTTCTGTTGATGATATTCGGGTTTGCCAAAGCGGGGATTATGCCGTTTCACTCCTGGCTACCGGCCGCTATGGTAGCACCCACACCTGTCAGTGCTTTGTTGCACGCAGTCGCGGTTGTCAAAGTGGGGGTCTTCTGTATTGTGCGAGTAGTTACCGGTGTTTTCGGCGTACAATTTTTGCAAACCCTGCAGCTTGGTACGGTGCTCTGCTATATTGCAGCTTTCACAATAATCACAGCTTCCCTTATTGCCTTGGCACAGGACAATCTAAAAGCCAGACTGGCCTTCTCAACCGTAGGACAGCTTTCTTATATCGTGCTGGGGGTGGCACTGCTTTCTCCATTGGGAATTACCGGCGGAATGCTTCATATCGCCATGCATGCCTTCGGCAAAATCACGCTTTTCTTTTGCGCCGGCGCGATTTTTGTCGCAACCGGATTCAAGAATATTAGTCAGTTAAACGGAATTGGCCGGAAGATGCCTTTCACAATGGGAGCTTTTTTTGTGGGTTCGATGAGCGTTATCGGCGTTCCTCCCGGAGGCGGGTTCATTAGCAAGTGGTTTCTGGTCCTGGGAACCATTGAATCGGATCAATGGATTATGCTAGTGGTTTTGTTGGTCAGTTCAATATTGAATGCGGCCTATTTCCTGCCAATTGTTTACCGCGCTTTTTTCCACCCGCCGGGTGAGACAGGCATATCAACCGGTATGGAAGAAGCCCCTTCCTTCTGTCTGATTCCTTTGATGTTCACGGCGTTCTGTTCAATCGTGTTGCTGTTTTTTCCTCAACCCTTTTACTCTCTTGCTGAACAATCGGTTCGAATGATCACGCAGGGATGGTAAAACCTAACCAGAGCAAACCTTATGATAAACATTACCGAACTGAGGGATATCGTTATTCTGGCTCAATTGAACGACGAAATGCTGGAGAGGCTTTTGCCTGTGTTGAAGCTGGTGGAATATAACGAAAATGATCTGGTATTTGATGAAGGGGGAAAAGCGGAGTCTTTTTACATGATCAAACAGGGTAAGGTTTTACTGGAAAAACACATCTCAAAGCACGTCACCGTTTCGCTCGGTGCAGTGAAGCAGGGATACTCCTTTGGCTGGTCAGCACTTTTGGGGGGACTGCCTTTTACGATGCTGGCTAAATGTGCGGAAAAAAGCCAGATCCTGACCGTGAAAAGTAAGGAGATCCTCTCCATTCTCGATGCGGATCCTGCCATGGGTTACAATTTCATGCAGCACCTCGGCAATGTGATGAAAAACCGCATCGACCGAATGGAGGAACAATTACTTCGCTCGTTTCAGGAACATCCTGATTTCAAACCTCTCCTTGACGACTAAGGCTTCCTGCCCAAGCCATACAAAGAAACGGTTTCAGACAGCGAAATCTAGCGATCAAACAGAAAGTCGTCTACTGATACGTGGGAATCAGGCATGGATACGAAATTCTGATAGTTCCCGTTAACTCTCTCAATTTTTGTAATTTTCCCGCCCTTTTTCAGGTATTCCTGTACTGAATCCTCAATGTACTGATGGCTGGGATTAAAAGTTACTGACCGCCTTCTTCCTCTTCTTCTAAATACTCTGTTTTTATCCATTTTTTCCTCTGTTCCGTATCTGTCTTAAATTACTTTTATTAAAAACGATTGAAAATAAACCGATTTATCTTATGAAAACTGAATTTTTCCAGTTTTTTTGTGAATCGATTGTTAATCTACAACAATATCGATAGTAATATCTATTTTTTTATTTATTTTATAACATGTAATATTACGTAGACTTCACCAAAATCTCTGTCAATAGAATTCGTAATAAAAACCTTGAGATTTGTCGTAATGATCAATTTTTAAGTGCCGGATCAATTGAACAGGGCCGATATAACCAAATGCTCATCATCAAATCGACGATGTCGAAATCCTTATCGACAGACAGAAAAATTGCTATTCTGATTGGAATTGCTTAAAATTATGGCAGATTTAACACATATGGATATGAATCAGTTGGAGGGATTACATCAGATGCTCTCAGAGATAGCAAAAAAAAGAACCAGTTTTGAAACTGCCGAATGGGAAGATGTGCGCGAGTTGATGCCAAGAAAGCGGGCAACTCGTGGTATTCAGTATGAAGCTTTGGAGTATTTATTCGATCATCTTTATGAGAAGGTCTCCGAGGAGGAGCTGAGGGATCATTTTTTACGAATCAAAGGACACCTTCAGCAAAAGGGAGATCCTGTCAAAAGTGCGATCAACCTGGCTATTAAGGAGCTCCAGAGGTTAAACAAGCCCAAGTTTGATATCATCAAGATACAGGAAGCTTCACTGGTCGGAAAAACGAGACGCTATGTACAACTCAATTTTACGGGATTCGACTCGGTAATTAAATATGAACAGTTCTGTTCGTATGTGGAAGACATGCTTGCCAATGAAGAAGCCCCAATTATCAGAAGCATCTTCAATGCACCGCCGGATCTTGGACCGATCGTATTCCCCGGTATTAAAAAGGAGTGGCTACGTCAGATTCAGGCTTTTGCCCTGATTAACTCCTCCGAACAGATCGATGACCAGAATCCGAAAACAGAGTATTATTTTATTCCCGAAAGTCAGACAACCTGCAGCTTTCTTCTCCTGTACGAACGACAAGACTCCGAGTTCCCGTTTATCGCCTTTGTTTCAGATGTAACTTCGGTAAAGTCTGTCGAAGAGTCGGAATATATTGTGTACCGGGGAGCAGAGAAACTGCCTAAGTTGAAGTTCTACCATAATATTTGGAACGCCCAAAGAAACATGGCTTTGGATTCGGAAGAGGTTACAAAATTCTGGAGAGAAGCCAAAGATATCGCCGCCAAAATCGGTGATGAATATCCCCAAATGACCCCAAAGACTGTTTTTAAAGGTCTTATCGCCGCACATATCAGAGATAATCGTCAGGATCGAATTCATAAACAGGAATCCTGAGTCTACTGACGCCTTTTTCCAAGTCCTGGAAAAGGTGTGTTCCGGCCTCCCATACCCTTCAATTTACCTAAAGTTTTTCTTTTGATGTCCGATATGGAATTAAGGGGATTACTTTATCCCGATTTTGAACTTTTAAATGAGGATTCGAATGGAGAACACGGAAGTTCGCGAAGCCTTGCAAACCGCAATTCTGTTGGGTGAGGTTGCCAGAACGCCCCATATTGTTGAAATCAATGGGATCGGGCAGGTTCAAATTGACAGCGGGCAAGCTGCTTTAAGAACCGAAGCCGGTGAGTGGAAACAGATCACTCGTGATAATCTGGATAAACGGTTGCAGGAGCTGATGTCCGAATGTGCAGAAGAACAATTCAAGCGCCAGTTTAAAACACTCGTTTTGCATTGACGACACTTGACTCCTTTGTGGAGTGCATTGCTATTCCAGACTTGTTTTGTCAAAGCCCTAATCCGGCTTTGACAAACATCCATACCGAGCGCCAGTTAACCACCTTTCCCGATATTTGTGTCTGCAAAACATCTTTGATACTTTTGATCTCATCTTCGGATAAATCCGATAACAGATGATCAGCAAAGGACCGATTTTGCTCATCACCTGTTTTGAACCACTCCTCGATTTTCTTTTCTGAAATTATTGTTTTGTTAAAGAATTCTGCCTTTTGAATTAGATCGGGAGCATAACCACAGGATTCCAGCTCCTTCTTTAGCTCATTCTCATCCCACCCTTCAGATAAGGATGGCTCCGGATTATAAACCCTGTCTTCGGCGGTTATCAATCGATGAAAGAGATCTTCAGTTATACAATCATCAGGTAGGAAGCCGGATAATCTTTGCCCTTTTGCAGGAATGCTCTCGGTTAAAATCAGTTTTCCTTTTGGAGACAACATTTCGGCCAGGTGTTTTAAAACAATATTATTGGATTTTTGCTTGTCCAAAAATCCCATCCCCAGGATCAAATCAAAAGAAAGCGGTTCCTGGAACAGATTATCTCGTTGCATTGCACTTGGTTGATTACCGTCAGTATTGATAATTATCGGCCTGAACAGAGGATCATCATCGATATATCGGGAATCAAGAAATTCCTTCTCCCTTTCATTTTTGACCAAACCATAAACTGTCGCTTCCACAGCTTTCCTCATGGTTTCACCAAGTAGTACACCATCCCCTGCATTCAATACCAGAATCATTTGATAGGGTTCAAAATCAATCTTTGAAAACACGTGATCTCTGATTTCGGCCAATAACTCAATTGTGTTGTCCATTGTTCTTCCCAACCAGTAGTCATCACCGTTCGATGCGGTTCCATCTCGAGAGCGCAAAACCGCGGCCAACTGCAACTCCCTGCGACGCAACACCTCGGCTTTGACAGTCGCTTCGTACCCTTGGTCCGAAGGTTGGTAAAATACCCGCCCCTGCAAAACATCCGGTAGATATTGTTGAGCTACCCAATGATCCCTGTAGGCATGGGGGTATAGATATCCCTTGCCATGCCCGAATCCCTCCTGATCACGATTACCATCCTTGATATGATTGGGTACTTCTCCCTGCTTATCCCTGGCTACGGTATCCAGCGCATCAAAAAAGGCAAATCCGGAGTTACTTTTGGGAGCCGTTGCCAGGTAGAGACATGCTTCAGCCAAATGAAAACGCCCCTCCGGCATCCCCACGTAATCAAAAGCCTGGGCGGCGGAAATAACAACCTGAAGAGCCCGGGGATCTGCCAGACCGACATCTTCTCCTGCAAAAATAATCATACGTCTGAAAAGAAAGCGGGGGTCTTCTCCCCCGTACACCATCTTTGCCATCCAATAGAGAGCTGCATCCGAATCGGATCCTCTCAGGGATTTGATAAAGGCAGATATGGTATCAAAATGGGCATCACCATCCTTATCATATAAGACCGCTTTTTTCTGAATTGATTCTTCCGCAATGGCAAGGTCAATTTCAATTTCACCACTATCCTGCGGTTCTGATGTCTCAACGGCCAGCTCCAGAGCATTCAACAAGGCCCTGGCATCTCCGTTGGCAACACTAACCAGATGCTTTGCGGCTGCTTCGTCCAGGCGGATGACTTTCGTTCCATAACCTCTCTCCTTATCCGAAAAAGCCTGTTCAAGTATTTTATGTAAGTGTCTGTCTTGAAGGGATTGAAGCTGGAAAATACGAGAGCGGCTGACCAGGGCTTTATTAACTTCGAAGTAGGGATTTTCAGTGGTTGCACCGATGAGAATAACCGTGCCGTTTTCCACATGGGGCAAAAGTGCATCTTGCTGCGCTTTGTTAAAACGGTGTACCTCGTCGATAAACAGTATGGTTCTTCTGGTATATTCCTTTCTATATTGCTCTGCCTTCTGGATTCCCGACCTGATATCCTTAACTCCCGAAAGCACGGCATTAAGAGAGATGAACTGCGCCTTGGTGGTATTGGCAATAATTCTCGCCAAAGTGGTTTTACCGGTGCCTGGTGGTCCGAAAAAAATGAGACTGGATAGCTGATCTGCCTGAATTGCTCTTCGCAAAAGACGCCCAGGTGCCAGAATATGCTCCTGCCCCACAAATTGCTCCAAGGTTAAAGGACGCATTCGGTCTGCAAGTGGCGCATCCTTTTTAAGCTGCTCTTGAAGAGAGTATTCAAAAATGTCTATTTTATCATTCATTTCGGCTGTACAATTAGAGATGGCAGCTCGGAGAATATCCGATTGATCTGCTTGGATGCTACCAGTTCCGAAAGTCGTGCTGTAAGACAAAGCGTCAATAATAACAGCTCTGCCTCTCCTCCATCCGGACTTCGGATTGATAGAAATCCAATCTCCGGTTATTCTGGTATAGTGGTAGTATTGAATTTTGAATGAAAGCAGGTTGTCTGATTTCTCCGTATCGATAACTCAGGCGCCCCTCCTCGGTCACCTGCAATTTTTTCCAAGGGACGACTGGCAAGTAAGATTATCATTCGAGCGATCCTGAAATATGAAATCAGAAAAAAAACCGTTCTGGGAAGCTAAAACTTTGGTCCAAATGACCCCCATAGAATGGGAGGCCTTGTGCGATGGATGCGCTCTCTGCTGCCTGCATAAGTTTGAAGATGAAGACACGGGGGAAGTTTTTTATACCAACGTTTCCTGCAGGCTCCTCGATACCCGAAGCTGTCGGTGCAAATCATATCGGGAACGACTAACCCTGATTAAAGACTGTCTGAAAATACATTCTGAGAACTTCGCACGAATGCATCTTTTGCCGAACTCCTGTGCTTATCGTCGTCTTTGGGAAGGCAAGAAGTTAAATGATTGGCACCCACTGGTCTCCAACGATCCCGAAACAGTTCATTCCGAGGGAATCTCCGCAAGAGACAAAGTTATTCCTGAGGAAAACGTCCATCCGGATGACCTCACCAAGTTCATCTTTTTCAAGGTTGAATAAACCCTTTTATTCTCCATAATTTGTCCACAGTTTCATGTTATAAAATATTAATTGACGCGTCGTTATTCTGGTTTTACATTTAAATGATATGATTTAACCCTGGGTAATCCAACGTCTGATCCTATGGCCTTAAGGCAAGGAAGAAAGTTAAGCGAAATGAAAAACAGTCTGACTAACGAAAACTTAAGAAACATTGCAATCATTGCTCACGTTGATCACGGAAAAACCACCCTGGTTGATGCCATGTTCAAACAGAGTGGCCTGTTCAGAAAAGGTCAGGAAGTGGACGACAGAATTATGGACCGAATGGATTTGGAGCGGGAACGGGGGATTACAATCGCTGCGAAAAACTGCGCTGTAAACTGGCAGGGAGTCAAAATCAATATTATCGACACCCCGGGGCATGCTGATTTCGGAGGTGAAGTTGAACGTGCCTTGAGCATGGCTGACGGCGCATTGCTATTGGTCGATGCCTCCGAAGGACCACTACCGCAAACTCGATTTGTACTGGAAAAGACCCTGAAAGCGGGATTGAAAATCATTGTCGTAATAAACAAAATCGACCGTCCCGATGCCAGGGCTGATGAGGTTCTCGATGGTATTTATGATCTGTTTATCGATTTGGACGCCTCGGAAGATCAGCTCGATTTTCCGCTGGTATACGCTATTGGCCGTGATGGTATTGCCCAAAAAGACCTTAATGAACCTGGAAAAAACCTCAAAGTCCTTTTCGAAACCATCGTTGAAGAGATTCCCGGTCCCCGGTATTCTCCTGATGAACCTTTTCAAATGCTTGTGGCTGATCTGGACTACTCAGACTACCTTGGACGACTTGCTATTGGTAAAGTCTTTAATGGCCAGGCCTTTTTCAATGACCGCCTGGTCTGTCTTGGAGAAAAGGGAGAGCAGGTTCCACTGAAGGTTTCCAAGCTCCAACTCTACGATGGATTACACTTGAAGGATTCGGAGATTGCAACTCCGGGTGAAATCGTTGTCTTGTCGGGAATAGATCAGGTTAGAATCGGTGATACGATCTGTACCAGCGATTCTCCCAAACCATTACCCCGGATAACTGTTGATGAACCAACCGTTTCCATGAGATTTGCCATGAACAAATCCCCTTTTGCGGGGCAGGAGGGGAAAATTGTACAATCCAGCAAAATCCGGGAGCGGCTGGTTAAAGAAACCATGAGAAATGTTTCTATCCGACTCGAAGACACGCCTGACCGGGATTCGTTTATCGTTAAGGGCAGGGGTGAGTTTCAAATGGCCATCATTATCGAAACCATGCGACGGGAAGGGTATGAACTCTGTGTGGGAAGACCGGAGGTAATTTATAAATCGGAGAAGGGGAAAAAACTGGAACCCATTGAATGTCTGTTTATCGATTGTGATGAAGACTATATCGGTATCGTTACGGAGAAATTATCTATCCGCAAAGCGAAAATGGTTAACCTGGTCAATCATGGTAAAGGAAGGGTAAGAATCGAATTCAGTGCCCCTTCCCGATCGTTAATCGGTTATCGGGACGAATTTCTGACAGACACCAAAGGAACCGGAATAATGAATTCCTACCTGTCCGGTTACGAGGAATATCGGGGTGATTTCCCGACCCGATCAACCGGTTCCCTTGTATCAGACAGGCAGGGCACAGCCGTGGCTTATGCGCTCTTCAACCTTGAGCCGCGCGGGAGACTCTTTATCATTCCCGGAGAACCGGTTTATGAAGGGTTGATTATTGGGGAACACAACAAGGACGGCGACCTTGATGTGAATCCCACAAAAGAGAAGAAACTGACCAATATCAGGGCATCAGGCAGAGACGAGAATGTTATTCTGGCACCTGTCAAACCCTTGACCCTGGAAACCGCCATTAATTACATAAGTGAAGATGAAATGGTGGAGGTAACACCCAAGAGTATCCGGTTGAGAAAATCTGAATTCTCAGCTCAAGCCAGGCACCAGCAAAGAGGTGCCCATAAAAAGCAGAAGAGCAAAAGTTAATCCGTTGTTTTTCTAAACCAGTACTCCCTGTATCCTTCGTAAATATCCGATTTCGAAGGAACTGAATCCGAAATGATTAATCTAAAGGAGGAACTATGAGATTGTCATGGAAACAAGTTTACCTGGTTGTCTTTTCCGTGTTGTTCGTGTCCGTTGCCGCTCCTGTTTTCGATTCAAACGATGCACTGGCATTAAGCGGATCCTCGATATCGGAACAGGATCTGACCCCGGATGAGCAAAATAATATCAGTATTTTTAAAAAAACTAATAAATCAGTTGTTTATGTAACAAACTCAAGACTTCGCCGGGACTATTTTACGCTTAATATTTACGAAATTCCCGCTGGTGCAGGGACCGGCTTTGTTTGGGACAAAAGCGGTCTGATTGTTACCAATTATCATGTGATTGAAAATGCCAGTAAGGTAGATATCACCTTGTGGGATCGTAGCAGTTGGAAAGCTGAAATCGTGGGAGTAGCCCCAAGCAAGGATCTGGCCGTTTTAAAAATCGACGCCCCGACATCGATTTTGTTTCCCGTTACCCCGGGAAATGCGTCCAAACTCAGGGTAGGAAGAAAAGTTCTGGCTATCGGGAATCCATTCGGGCTTGATACCACGCTAACCGTAGGCGTCATCAGTGCTCTGGGAAGGGAAATTGAAGTATCCGGAAGGCGTATTGAAGGTCTTATCCAGACAGACGCCGCAATCAATCCCGGGAATTCAGGCGGACCGCTTCTTGATTCCAAAGGAGAGCTGATTGGTGTTAACACCTTGATATACAGCCCCAGCGGAGGGAGTTCCGGCGTTGGGTTTGCAATTCCGATCGATACTGTTTTAAAAATCATCCCCCAGTTAATCGAGCACGGCAGAATCATGCGCCCAATCATGGGAATCAGCGTTCTGGATGATTCAATTGCACAACGCAATAGAATCAGCGGTGTGATTATTTTGGAAGTGACCAGGGATATGCCTGCGGCTCATGCCGGAATGGAAGGTATAAGCAGGGACAGGAGAGGAAATATCCTCCTGGGAGATATTATTGTTCAAATCGAGCAATACAAAATCCGCAATCAGGCAGACCTGTTTCTGGCTCTGGAAAAATACAAACCCGGGGATACGGTTAAGGTTATCACTAACCGAAATAACCGCAAGATGGAGTTCAGAGTAAGGCTCTCCGATCCGGAAAGTTAAACAGAATCGACTTGGCTCGCTCCATCAGGAATGAACTAACGACAGGCCGCCTCAACAGGCGGTCTTATCGGATTTCTTTGAAACTGAGATAATCAGGCTTCTGCGTTCTCGTCTTTCTCTTCGGTTTTGGCTTCGATCTTCTTCTTTTCCTCTTCAGATCCAACTTCTTTTTTGAAATTTCGAATACCTTTCCCAAGCCCGGATCCGATTCCGGCCAACCTGCCGGCACCAAAAAGAACCACAACAATGCAGAGAATAATGGATAACTCACCAACGCCCAAACCACCGATCATAATACTCCTTCTATTAAACGAAGTTTTTCCAACAGCTTAGCATATCCGAAAGCTGTCAAATCACATGTTAAGCCTGTCTGGATTTGTCAAGAAACATGGACAGTTTGTTTTGATTACTCTTTTATTCCATGCTAAATCTAAACGGATATTATTTCTACAGGTATTTCCCAAGATGAAGGGTAATAGAACAATTCGCCGAACCAGGAGTTAGCCGTCCCAACCTTGAGATTTGACATATAATTTGACATTCTCCCAAAAAACAGTCCAGTCTTCACCACTCTCCTGCCAAAGATTCTCCAAAAGGTCCGAATTCCCATCATAGCGTTTGTACTGCAGCAATCTGGCGTTGTTGAACTCCCACCTTCGGGCGGGTTTTTCCGGATACAGTTGAACCAATTCGGCTTTTAAGAGAAGAAATTGATCCTTACGACGGTGGAGCTTGATCTCTTCGTCGATATTGCTGTTATACAGCTCATTTAATTTCCCCAGGTATTTCTGAACGATAGCACGGAATCGGATTCGATTCCGTTTATTTTGTTCCAGTTTTATTCGAAACTGTTCATCTAACAGTCCGTTATGTTCAAAATATCCTCGGGCTCCTTTTTGTTCAACGAACGACGCCAATTGCTCATTAAATGTCCCCTGTCCTTTGATATAAAAGGTTGCATGCACCATTTCATGAATGATGGTGGAGGTAAGGTAGAATTTTCCCCGTCTTAACATTGGCGTGGTAACTGGGTCTTTGAACCAACCCAAGGTGGAATAGGCGGGAGCGGCAAACATCCAGGTATCAAACCCATCCTCCTTGAGCTGACGTTCCAGTTCCAAGGCATCTTCCTTTTCAAAATAGCCCTTATAGGGAACAGAACCAATGATCGGAAACCACCAGGTATGGGGTTTCAGGCTTGTTTTAGGACACGCGGTCACCACATAGGCAACGCCTTGGCCGGTTATCTTGTAATACCCGGTATAGTTGTCAGTTGCTTTCAGATGCAGTTCTGAAATCGCATACTGTTTTATGGAGGGGATATCGGACAGGAGTTTTTTGAAGCTTTCGTTCTCTTCCGCAGAAATAGCTTCGTCGATTGGAATCTGGTCAAACCGAAGCCTGAACTGACCGACTCCCTGCTCAACAAGATAACATCCCTGGAAAAGAAGAAGTGCTGTCAAAGACAAGACCGAAAGCAGCAATCTACTCATCAAACGGCTCTTGTCCTTTAATTTCACCATTTTCTTTCAATAGAATTTCGATCTTCTTTTCCGCCTTGTCCAGTTCAGCCTGACAGGTTCTGCTCAGATTAATACCTTTCTCAAAAGCTTTGAGGGATTGATCTAATGTTGCCGTTCCCTCTTCCAGCGTTTGCACAATTTTTTCCAGTTGCTCCAGATTTTTTTCAAAGCTTGTCGCCATTCAAATGTCCCTAAAAAAACTGTTTGTCAACCCGTTGAGAAATGCCCCATGATGCAATCAGTCAGGATCATCATTAAGGAGCCATTTGACATTGTCTCACCGATCATAAAGAGTCGATTGCTGTCTTATCAGATTTTGATATATTATCATAACGAAATCATCAGATTTCGAAAATGAATTATTTGGCCTGGATTAACCGCATATGAGTAAACCCATCACCTTGGTGCACCTTTCAGATTTGCATTTCACCAGCCAAAAGAGGCTGATCGAAGAAACTCTTCAGAGCGGCCAATTCCAGGGAAAAAGGCATCTGGGCCGTTTGAACTATCAAATCAGGAGAAAGAAGCACTTTCTTCAATCCACACGACAGAAAATTCATGAAACGATATCGGGACTAAGATGGGATTACCTTATAATAACAGGTGATTTGACAAGTCTTTCTCTCAATGATGAGTTCCAAGAAGCTGAAAACTATATAGCTTCTTTCGGAAACAGGGGCAAAATCCTGTTAACGCCGGGCAATCACGATCGGTATTTTAAGGAAAAAACCGGGAATGACCTGATTTCGAGAGTGTTCAGCGCATACTGGCCGTTTTCAGATGAAGGGGCTAATCCGCTGAACGGACGCTATTTAGAACTCGATGACGATTTTGTTGTCGTCGAATTCGACATGGCAATTCCAAGGCCATTTTATTCATCTAAAGGAATACTGAGAACCGATTTGAAAAATGTTGAAAACAGGTTGAAAAACCGATATAAAAATTGGACAAAAATCGCAATTGGTCATTATCCTGCATTCTTACCGCCGAATGAACATGAAGGGTATTTTCATGCCCTGCCAGGGAAAAAGAGGCTGCAGAAGTTTTTGGTTGAAAACGATTTTAGCCTTTATTTGCATGGCCATGTTCACAAAAGCTGGTGCTTTAATCCGATTGAAGGGAAAAAGTTAACCTGTGTAAATAGCGGTGGCTGCTGTAAACAATTAACAGGTGAAGACGCCGGATTTCACAAAATCACTTTGGCGAAGGATGCAATCTCTGTTGAACGGATCAAAGTTTAACCGTTCCCGGCTAATTAAATCCCTTATTGTTTTTCCAGAACTGGAAATTGACGCCCACTCGAAACTATAATTATTCATTTGTATACCAGACCTATAACCGTAGAAGATAACAGGCAAATGTCAGAAAAAATTACCTCCCATCTGTCTGGCGATAGCCAATCCATTGAGCAATTTCTCAAAAAGAGCCGACTTCTAAACCCGATACCCCGGGATTTGATTCAGCTCCTGGTGCCTTATTTAAAGAAACGACATTTTCCCAGGCAGACGGAAATAGCTGGCAAAAACCGGAAAACAACGGAAGTGTACTTTCTTCTTAAGGGAACCATCGCTGTTCATACAGATAATGATATTGTCTTCAGGCTGCGACGTACAGGAGATATGATAGGCGACATGAGTGTGATCACAGCAAAAGAGATCTCGACATACGAAATAGCAGACACTCCGGTTGATCTTCTTTGTCTGAATCTGGATGAGCTGGCCGACTCTGACCATTTGGAAACAAGAGATCTGCGATGCACACTTTATCAGTTATTTACCGTAATGCTAATGGACAAGCTGATGATCTGCTGCTCCCAGGCTAAAGAGCAGGAAGATGTCTCGGAAGAGCTGGAGAGAATACAGAGTAATCTGAAAGATGCCAAACGGAGACTTGAGGAGGTAGATCGGGTAAAAACGGATTTTCTCTCCATCGTCAATCACGAGATGAGAACCCCGCTCCACGGCGTTTTAGGTATGACCAGCCTGCTATTGAATTCGGAACTCAATGATCGACAGAAAGACTTTGCCCTGACCATTGAGAAATGTGCCAATCGTTTTTTCAAGATTATCAACAGAATTCTGGAATTTTCGAAACAAGAATTCGGAGAAATTGATCTTCAGAGCAATCCCTTTGAACCCCGAAAAGTCGTCCAGGATGTTGTTTCAGATTTAATGGAATCTGCACAGGAAAAAGGACTTAAACTCTCGGCAGACGTAGCGGATACTGTCCCTGAACTGCTATGCGGGGACGCAATCAGGATACACCAGGTTTTAATCAACCTGACGGGTAATGCTATAAAATTCACCGAAAAGGGAGAGGTCCGACTTCAAATTGATCGCCTGAAATCCGAACCGGACAGCGTAACAATCAGATTCAGGATTGAAGACACAGGTATCGGCATTTCAGAAGAGAAGAAAGAAAGATTGTTCAAATCATTTTCCCAGGCAGACCCGTCCCTGACCCGGAAATTTGGGGGAACAGGGCTTGGATTGGTCATCTCGAAACAACTGGTTGAAGCGATGTCCGGTGAAATTGATTTTTCAAGTCAAAGCGGGAAAGGTTCCTCTTTTTGGTTTACGCTGGATCTGAAAAAACAATCTGAACGGCGCTTTCAAGAATTGGCTCCGCAGAACAGAAGATTAATCGAACCGATTCAAAAAATCGGATCGGTCCCTTTTTCCCAAAAGAACCAGTTCAACATTCTTCTGGTTACCCACAATCCTATAGATCAGCGCTTGTTTTCTGTAATGCTGGATAAACTGGGCTACAAAATCATACTGGCCGATGATGGTATGTCTGCCATCGATAAACTAAGACATCGCGATATCGACCTTGTTTTAACTGAGATCGAGTTGCCGGACATGGATAGATTTGAGTTGGTCAGATCGATACGAGAATGCAAATCAGAAATAAATAACCCCGGTGTGCCGATTATTGCGATCAATTCCGACCTGATAGATGGTGACCGTATCAAATGTTTTGAGATGGGAATGAATGATTGCCTTACAAAACCGGTAACTGCAGAAGAGGCTGATACTGCCTTGCTTCGCTGGTTGCATATCAGGCAAAAGGATAAAGCAGGCCAGCATCCTGCTGCACCTTCATCATCTATCCCTTGTGTTGACTTGAACACTATCGCTATTCTGAAAAAAAACCAGAGTGAAATTGAATCACTGATCCGTCTGTTTCTGGATGAAATTCCTCACCACCTGGACGCGATAACAGGTGCGATCAAAGACGGGAAGCTCGAAACCGTGAAAAAATTCGCTCGGTCTCTCAGATTCAACTGCCTCACCTTCGGCGCCTTGCCATTGGCTGCAACATGCTCTGATTTGGAAAAAGTCGCCAAAATAGATGACTTACCGAATCAAAAAGAGGTGATAAAACACCTTGAAAATCAATGCAGGGAAGTTGTCAGTTTCTTGACAGACCTGATTACTTGAAACCCTCCTTGCGGCAAAAGCACTTGCAATAGAAATAATTATCAGTTATATATCATTCGAATTTTCGTTTTTAAGGGCGTGGGTTCTTGGAGAAAATTCAATACAATAAAACGGAACACGGAATTATGTTCCAATTTACCAATCAATTGGAGGAGAAAGGGTTATGATGCAAAGAATTCTGATTATTGTAGGTATCTTATGTGCGCTGATGTTGGGAATGACATCCGTTTATGCTGAGAATCTGGATCCCGATACTGTCCTTGGGGTTTGGAAAGTAGAATCACAGGATGATAAAGCGACCCAGGTAACGATCTACAAATGTGATGATAAATACTGTGGTAAGTTCAGTTGGCTGGAGGATCCGGAAACCCTGGACAGTAAAAACCCTGATGAAGATAAACAAAGTCAGAAGCTAATGGGAATGAATTTCGTCTGGGGATTTGAGTTTGATGATGACGAGTGGGTTGATGGCAATATCTATGATCCCAGAAGCGGCAAGACGTATGACTGCAAAATGTGGTTTGAAGATGGAAACCTGGATGTCCTCAACGTCAAAGGATATGTTCTGTTTATCGGCAAAACCTCTATCTGGTACCGCATGAAGTAATCCTCTTATCAACCGATATACATTCGGGCAGCACACCTTTGCGTGAATGAGCTGCCTGAACCTTCGTTTATCCTTCCAACAGACTGGTCAGGATTTTTCTGTTGGTGCTCGTCATGGCATGAGTTATGTGAATACCGTCTTCCGCGTATTCCACCTCTTCTACCGTTCCCAACTGGTACAGTTTGGATAAAAGTTCTGCCTTGTTGTAAGGCAATAACAAGGAATCCCTGGTAAACCTGCTTTGGAAATAGTCCTCTATTTTTTCTTTCAAAGCAGTCACCAGATCGTTATCCCGGATCGAAGCGAACAATGCATCAGGATAACGTTTTTTCAGAATATACAAATCCATTTGATCTTCAACCAGATCCACCTTATTCAAGACCAGTAAACCGGGGATGGCGTTCGCTTCAATTTCCTTCAGGACCTGTTCGGTCGTATCGATATGTTGCTCAATTTTGGGATGCGAAGCATCAACGATATGCAACAACAAGTCGGCATTTTTAACAACTGAAAGGGTCGATCTGAAGGACGCTACCAAGTTGTGGGGCAGATTACGAATAAAACCGACAGTATCAGATATCAGAATATCCGGCTTGACCCTGCTCGGCATAACCCGCGTTGCGGACTCCAGTGTGGCGAACAACTTGTTTTCGGCCAGTAATTCAGCTCCGGTCAAACGATTGATCAGTGAAGTTTTACCGGCGTTGGTATATCCTACCACACCCAATTGAAAGCAGGTTTCCCTCTGCTTGGATTGGGTTTCTCTCTCCCTGGCTACTTTTTTGAGGGATTTTTCCAAACGCGCAATACTCTTGCCGATCAATCTGCGGTCTATTGCAATTTGCTTTTCCCCCGTTCCCCGGGAAGCTCCAATACCCCCTTTTTCCCTGTCGAGATGGGCCCAAAGACCAACCAGACGGGGCAACATGTACTTCAACTGGGCCAGTTCCACCTGGTCCCTTGATTCAGACGTTCTCGCATGTCCGGCGAAAATCTCCAAAATCAACTGCGTGCGATCCCAAACCATGCAGTCCAGATAAGTTTCGATGTATTTCCCTTGATTGGGGCTTAATTCACGATCGAATAGAATCAGATTGATACTGTTTTCCTTGATGAAGCTTTTGATGCTGTTTAGTTTCCCTGTCCCCAGATAACTTCTTGAATCAAGCCGTTCCCTGGCCTGGTAATCCCTGTCCACTATTTCAAAATCGAGAGTTCTGGCCAGAGATTCCATTTCGTTAAGGGAATCCAACGTATCGTCCAGACGTTCCGATTTGAGCTGGACGGCGAATAACAACACGCGAACTTTTTCCTGCGAGTATTCTATCAATATATATTTTCTCCTAATTTCCCAGCAGTTCTCCTGGTTTTACCTGATATCCGTTAATAAAATCCTTTGCTGTCATCTCCTTTTTGCTTTCTGGCTGACATAATTCGATGCAGACAGATCCTGAAGCACAGGCCACCTCAAATCCATCCGGGGCAAGACCCAGTATCTCGCCTGGCCTGGCAGAATCACTCCATTCCTTGTCGACACGCTTAATCGATTTGAGAAGCAGACGCTTGTTGCGAAAATGAGTCACCACTCCCGGAAATGGAGCCAAAGCCCTGAATTGATTAAAAACAGATACCGCCTCATTATCCCAATTGATGAGTCGATCTTTTTTCTTCAGTAATCGAGTATAGGTTGCTTTCTCATGATCTTGTTTTTGGGGAATCAGAGCATCAAATCTGTCAATGGTTTCGACAATCAAATCCGCTGCCATTGTTGCCAGACGATCAGTAAGCGTACCTGCATTTTCTCCCGGATCGATCTCTGTTTCTTTGACTTGAAGGATATCTCCCGTGTCCATACCCTCATCCATCAACATCGTTGCAACGCCGGTTTTCCGATCACCGTGTAACAGTGAAAACTGAATAGGGGCCGCACCTCTCCATCTGGGCAGTAGCGAAGCATGGACATTGATGCAAGCCTTTTTAGGGATCTCCAATATCTCTGGCGGCAGGATTTTTCCATAGGCAATCACGACAAAGAAATCCGCATTCATGGACCGCAGTTTATCAACCTGTTGGCAGCCTCGTATCGTTTCCGGCTGGAAAACCTCAATTTCATTTTCCAGTGCGATGGATTTTGTTGGGGTGTGTTGAACCTTGTGACCGCGACCTTTTTTCCGGTCGGGCTGACTGACAAGTAATGAAATCTTGTTTCCTGCTTGAACCAGGGCCTTGAGGGAGGGTACGGCGAAATCCGGAGTACCCATGAAAACAATTTCAGGCAATTAATCTCTCCGAAATACTATTTGCATCAACTGCCCGCATCTTATCGGCCAAATCGGCCAAAACAGCTTCAGAAGCGGTGACACAGTGAAGATCATCCCAGGGATTCCCATCTTCACTTGCTTGATGTCTGTATTCGGAAATATAACATTTTTCTTTCATGTAAGCCAGTTCGGATTTGACCTTGTCCATAATCCGGTATCTGTTGGCCGGGGTAAGATTGAAAGCGCACCCTTCAATAATCTCGCGGGTCGATTTGGTAGTGGTTCCCCTGTGCACGAAATACTCGTTTAACCAGGTTCCGGTGAGATATGAAGCGATGCCGGGAAGCAGGGCATGTTTCTTTGCACTTTCACGGAATACCGGCTCTGGTATCAATCTGAGATGTCCGCCCAAGAAAAACGGGTTATTATTGACTGGAAGCAGAAGGGGATCCAGTACAGTATGCCTCAGATGCGGATATCCGGTCTGATCCGTACATTCGGTATAAAGGACCAATACAAAGGGATTGACGGTCTCCTTTTCATGCCCGGGTTGCGTCCATGAGCGCTTCACCCTGACACGGGAAATCAGTTCAAAAACTTCATTGAACAGTCCTGTCTGCCGATCAGTGAACCGCCCTCCTTTTGATACACGCGCAACAAGGCTGAGATGCTCTTGTGTGTTGAAAACACAATAACCATCTGGTGTTGCACCCGCAAACTGCCTCAGTATCCCAAAAAAATGTTTCACACCCTCATGCGACAGTTTTCGTTGAATCAGTTTCTGCAACGACAAAAGGGTTTCCGACGCAGTTTCCGGGATCAACTCCAATTGCTGATTATCATCCGATTCATCATCAAGGATGATTCTAAGTTCATGCGGCGGTTCCTCAGGAAGGAGAGAACTCAAAGTAACACCGGTCGGTACTGGAATAGCGGATTCTGTTGAAATACCCGTATTAATCCTGACGGCTGGAGATGTTAACGGTTCGGATGAATCGGATGTTTTTTTGTGGATTTCGGTCAGGAGAAGCGCCTGTAGGTAGGAAGACCGGCAAAAACAGTTCCCGGGCAACCAGAAGGGGTTACTGGACGCGTTAAATCCGTCTTTCTTCTTCCAGATAATCCTGGGAAACTGATTGCGAATGAATTGCAGCTCCAGGTTCGCAGGAGGCAGCTCTTCATCCTGTTCCAGAAAAAGCAGGCTGATCATTTGCAGAATCAGGTTGAGATCTGACTCCGGGTTACTCAATTGATCATTTCTCACATCCTGAGACAGTCGACCGAGATATCCCAGCAACAATGCTTCTATTCTCTTCCATTTTTTTTCAATTCCTTCGCCAGTACAAAGTATGCGAGCAATCTCCAGTTTTAGGCCCTCTGTCTGTTTCTCCGCAAAGAGAAACTGAATGATATCCTTTGTCCTGAACCACTTTGCCACTTGAAATCGAAACAGCTTGCCATTTTTTTTAGCTTCGGGACGACAGAACAATCCCTCAATTTCCAGATCAACTGCTTTTACGGTTTTTATTGGATCACAATCCATGGATTCGGATAATGTTAAGCCCGCATGGAGTGATTCACTTAAAGCGTACGACACTGAAAAACGTTCGGGATTGCCGTTTTGATTAAACCTGATTCCGTAAAATTTAAGCATGCTGGTAGAAAAAAGAAGAGGATTGGTCCTGATGTGGACGAACGATTGACCGACCTATAAATCTAATCATTGATTCGTTTATATGTCAAAAGCTTTCAATAAGCTCCCTTGGATGCCGGGCTGATAAGAATTCAATCCTGACCATGGTGAAACAGTGAAATCCAAAATCGAAAAACTGCTGTTCTTTTTATATAAGAGGGGATTAAAGAAATTTGGTAAAACTTCTTTTCTTTAAATAAGCTCTTTGTTAAAGTGTGCCCCCTGTTCAATGTCCCAGTTGGGCGCTCCAGGGGCTATCACCCAAACCTGATACCTTAATTTTCTTTCCCTCATTTTTCAAGTTAAAAGTTAAAATCGAAATAAAAATCTGTAGCAACTTATTATTATAAGTATCGAATCTGGATTTAAGGAATGGGGAAATCATCTCAGCGTCTATCAGGCACGAAGTGGTTCGTACTGAAAGATTGCCGATTCAGAATCACGGAACTTTTCAATGACTCGGTTGTTACCTATCACCAGGGCTATCTAACAAAATCTCTCGACAACGATTAGCAGATTCGGATTTTCATGGCTGATAGAATTGCAGCAGAAGTGACTTTGGAAGGAGATGCAACCGGAGATTCATCCGGTTGTCGCATGATTGTGGGATTAATAGGAGTGAGTTTCCAGTGCTTCTTTTTCTTTGGAAGACCCAAGGTTGGCCAATTCCACTCGCTTAACCTGCTCAAGAATTTCGTGGAAATACGGTCTGAGAATCTCATCCCGTTGGGCAAAGACCTCTTTTCTTTTGACCGTTTGCTGCACCATGCATTGGGTTGCCTGGGTCAAATTGGCAATGATTTTTTGATGCAATCCGCTTTGAAAGTTCGGATTGGGTTGACCCGACTCCAGCCTTTTCGGGAATAGCTCATCCAACCATTTGGAAAGAGAAAGATCAGTCTCTTCAATATATTCAAAGTTCAGAAAGCCGTTCAACATGTGAATCACCGATTCAAGAAGATAGTGGGGATGCATCCAAAGCAGATGATCTGATCCGGCGAGCTGCTTTGCATACCGTTCACAAAGGTCGGAAACTTCTTTTAGAGCCTGAATACTTTTGTAGATAATCTTCTGCTTACTCTCCGCTTCGATCCTTTTATAGATAAAACTGTTTTCAGGTGCTTTTTTCTTGTTATGAAACTTGAACTGCCAGTACTTGTCCAATTCGATGACAGATTTGTTACAGGCAGTGCAAAGCCTTGTGAGAACCAATTCAACTTCCAATAAAGCACTGTAAGCGTCGGTAGGATTTGCCCCAAGTTTCTCACAGGTCGATTCCAGGGCAATACATGCTTCACCATCACTAAAATGATCATCTGCCCTGAACTTCTCATTTTTGTAGTCAACCCACCATTTGTAGGATTCTTTGGCAATATCTCTCAACATAGCGATTTGCCAGGCAAGGATTTCCTCCTTGACATCGAACTCCTTTTGTTTGCTGATAGAGTTAATCGCTTTATGCTGCACCTTTTCAAAACCTTCCTTGTCGTTGATCTTCCAGGCACCTTCGTCTTCATATTCGAAGTCCTTGTACATACGCAGGAAAAGCGTACTGGCCAGGTAGGATTCCTGGGAAGCAGCAGCTTCGATTTCGTTTCGGACCGTTTCTATATACTGATGCATATCACCTCTTGAACAACGGTTTTGAAAAGCTTTAACAATCCGGCTATTGAAGATAGCTACTGTAAAAGGCCGCGAAAACTAGTCATAGTACAGATCAGGGCTTTATCTTCTGTTTATTGGACAGATGTACCGGAATAGTTATTATGTCGTTAATCCGTTTTGAATTGATGGTTTCCTGTTTATTTTTAAGGAAAGTCTCAATACAATGGTTTCATAAGCAGAGTAATTCAAAATCCAAACCATATTTCATAACAAGAGTCAAAATAGCCGGAATGGCGGATGTGTCCGTGCCTGAACGATGGAAACTCAATCGCCCGTGACCAATGATTACCGCAATCCAGACCTCGACTCTGGGTGTTTGCATCCCTATTCCGAAATCTAATTGTTAAATCATGTCAGAAAACAGAGTAAGATTTGCCCCCAGCCCGACAGGATTTCTTCATGTTGGCGGGTTGAGGACTGCGTTGTTCAATTATCTTTTTGCTTCGAGTACCGGAGGGAAAACCATTCTTCGTATTGAGGACACAGACCAGAATCGAAAAGTTGAAGGTGCTGTAGAAAATCTCATCGAGTCCCTGGCTTGGGCTGGCATTGAATTCGATGAAGGTCCGCATGCGGGTGGTGGATTTGGGCCCTATATTCAATCCGAAAGACTGGAATATTATAAGAAATACTCGGATCAATTACTTGATCAAAAAGATGCTTACCGCTGTTTCTGCACTGAAGACGAACTCAAGGAAATGAGGGAGCAGCAACTTGCTCGAAAGGAAGATACCCGTTATGACGGTCGTTGTCGACGTCTATCAGAAGAGGAAGTCAGCAATAAACTGGAGAAAGGACTACCTCATGTGGTGAGAATGAAAATAAACCATTCCAAAAAGGAGTACATCGTTGATGATATTGTCAGGGGGGAGGTGCGTTTCCGATCTGACCAGATCGATGATCAGGTACTGATGAAATCTGACGGATTTCCAACTTACCATCTGGCTAATGTGGTTGACGATCACATGATGGAGATCACTCACGTGATTCGTGGTGAAGAATGGCTGCCATCAACTCCAAAGCACATTCAACTATACGAATATCTCGGCTGGCAAGTTCCCAAATTTGCTCACCTCCCCTTATTGCTGAATCCTGACAAGAGTAAGCTGAGTAAACGCCAGGGTGACGTGGCAACAGAAGACTACAAATCAAAGGGTTTTTTGCCTGAAGCTCTCATCAATTTTGTGGCTCTCCTGGGGTGGAACACAGCCGATGATCAGGAAATTTTTACCGCAGATGAACTTAAGGAAAAATTTACTCTGGAAAGAGTAGGAAAGGCTGGTGCTGTATTTGATCTGGATAAACTAAAATGGATGAACCAACAATACATAAGACAGAAACAGTCCACGGAGCTGGCAGCCCTGTTGAATCCGTATCTGCCATCTGAAGCCAGAACCATATCCGAAGATCAACTATTTCGGATTATTGAGGCTCTAAAGGATTACCTGGTGGTTTTACCGGACATTGCAGAAAAGATATCACTTTTCACCAGTGATAATCCGGAATTGCAAGATCTCGCTTTGGCAGAACAACTTAAATCAGAAACTGCACAACAGGTGTTCAGCAGCTTTATTTCAAATGCCGAAAAAGAGGAGAAACTATCATCTGAGAATTTCGGTCAGGTTATGAAAACGGTGCAAAAGGAGACCGGCATTAAAGGGAAAAACCTCTGGATTCCCATGCGTATAGCGATAACGCTGATGGAGCATGGGCCTGATCTCTCAACGGTAGTAGATATTTTCGGAAAGGAAAAATGTCTGCAAATGGTCAGGAAAGTGCTAATCAACCCATGATCTGAAAATAGTAAAATTGATTAAACTCTATAACTGATAAGAAGCAATGAATGAAACCGGCAAACCCAAGCATTTTATCCGTCAGATAATCGAGAAGGACATTGAAAGCAATAAAAACGAAGGCAGGGTGATCACCCGGTTCCCGCCCGAGCCCAATGGATACCTGCATATCGGTCACGCCAAGTCGATTTGCCTGAACTTCGGAATGGCCGAAGAGTATAACGGAAAATGCTTTATGCGTTTTGACGATACCAATCCGGACAAGGAGAACGAAGAGTATGTTCAGTCTATTCTCTCTTCCGTGAGATGGCTTGGATTCGATTGGGAGGACCGATTAACCCATGCGTCTGACTATTTCGATCAATTGTATGAATTTGCCATTCAACTGATTAAGAAGGGAAAGGCCTATGTCTGCAGTCTTCCCGCAGATGAAATCAAGAAATACAGGGGAACCTTAATCGAACCGGGAAAGAACAGTCCCTATCGGAATCGAAGTGTGGAAGAGAATCTCGATCTATTTGAAAGAATGCAAAAAGGGGAGTTTGAAGCCGGAACACATGTGTTGAGAGCGAAAATCGACATGGCTTCGCCAAACATCAATCTGAGAGACCCGGTGATCTACAGGATTTTAAAGGTTCCTCATTTGAATGCAGGGGATAAGTGGAATGTATACCCTCTTTATGACTATACCCACTGTCTATCGGACATGATTGAGAAAATAACCCATTCTCTTTGCACCCTGGAATTTGAAGATCATCGTCCGCTGTACGACTGGGTTTTGGATACCCTGGAAACGCCATGCCATCCTCAGCAGATTGAGTTTTCCAGACTATCACTGAACTACACCATTACCAGTAAGCGTAAGCTCAATCAACTTGTAGAGAACGGTGTGGTCAGCGGTTGGGACGACCCCCGCATGCCGACGTTGATGGGTATGCGCAGAAGAGGGTATTCCCCGGAGTCTATCAGGGATTTTGCTGAACGGGTTGGCGTTACCAAGAAAGAGAACTATATCGAAATGAGCCTTCTTGAAACCTGTGTTCGGGAAGATCTGGACAGGAAAGCACCTCGTGCCATGGTTGTGTTGAAACCGCTAAAGGTGGTCATAGAAAACTTCCCGGATGACCGGGTGGAGGAACTTGAAGCCCCTTGCCACCCCGGAAATCCGGAGATGGGAAACCGCAGCTTCTCCTTCTCAAAAACGATCTATATCGAGAGGGACGACTTCATGGAGGATCCTCCCAAGAAGTTCTTTCGACTGGCACCCGGTAAAGAGGTTCGTCTGAGATATGCTTATATTATCAAGTGCGATGAGGTGATTAAAGACGATAAAACCGGTGAGATTCTGGAGTTGCGCTGCAGCTACGACCCTGACACCAAAAGTGGAACGGGGACCAGTACAAAGAAGGTGAAGGGAGTTATTCACTGGATGTCAGAGATCGGATCTGCCAGAGCAGAAGTCAGACTCTATGACAGACTATTCACCAAGGCCAGACCCGATGCGGGTGGAGCAGATTTTGTCAAGACTCTCAATCCGGATTCTATTGAAACCATTGAAGATGCCATCATTGAGCCGGGATTGACTAATGCCGGGCCTGAAGATCGATTTCAATTTGAAAGACTTGGCTACTTCTACGTCGATCCGGTGGACTCAAAAGACGGGAAGTTGGTTTTTAATCGAACGGTTACCCTTCGGGACTCCTGGGCGAAAATTGAAAAAGCGGAGATGAGCGGGAAATAACTAACTTTGAGCTAAAAACCACTCAATAGTCGCTTTCATCCCTTCGGGCAGGGTAGTGGATTGTTTCCAACCCAGCAGATTGTTCGCCTTGGAGACATCGGAAAAGTTCCTTTTCACATCCCCCAGCCTGGGATCAACATGATTGATTTCAGGCATCTCTTTCCCTAAGTCCTGAAAAGACCGGGTCATAATCCGGGTTAACTGGTTAAGGGTCGTTTCGGAGTTGGTGGCAATTTGAAAGATTTCACCGGAGATCCCCTCTGCAGTAGCGGCCCTGATAATCGCCTCCACCAGGTCGGCGATATAGATAAAATCCCTGGTTTGAGAACCATCGCCGTAAATTTCAAGTGTCTCGCCTTTCAAAACCTTGCGAATAAACTTCCCCACCACACTGCTCTTATGGTTGGAACCGGGGCCATAGACATTTCCAAACCTCAAGGCTATGGTTTCAACACCAAATGTTTGCGCATAAGCTGAACAATAGCCCTCTCCTGCCAGTTTACTGGCACCATATGGAGATACGGGATGGGGAGCCATTTCCTCGTGAATGGGCGGATTCACCTCACCCACCGGTGCTCCGCTTGAGGCAAAGACGAATCGTTTCACCTTATTCATACGAGCTGCTTCCAGGTAGTTGAGAATTCCGATGACGTTGGTCAGACAATCCTGCCTGGGATCCTCCACCGAAGGCCCGACACCGGTGTTGGCTGCCAGATGAACAATGCAATCCGCTCCTTGGGTAACTTTCAGTGCTAGCGACTCATCCATGATATCACCAGCCAGCAGTTGGACACCAGAAATCGGCCGATCGCATTCATCGACAGTAATCTCCATAAAATCGCAAACTGACTTCAGATCATCTTTCTGTCCCACCGACAGGTTATCGATGATTCGGATATTTGTATTTTCTTTTTCAATCAGGATCTTGATTAAATTGGTGCCGATGAAGCCGCACCCGCCCGTGATCAGCCAGTTCATGTTTGATCTGTGAATGTTATGTTTTTGTTTCGAAGATTGATTAATCCCTTATGGTAGGATAATTCGTTCTAACTCCACTTGACCCGTGGCAATATCATCTTCTCGTCTATCCTGTCCTTGTATTTCATCACCGTTTTCAACATTTCCTCCATCACCTCATCGGTCAGGTAGTGAGGCTTCAGACCCAAATCAAGAAGCCCGGAATGCTGGGTGTTATAGTAATGATCTTCAGCCTCTTTGCGGGGATTTTTCACAGACTTGACCTGCACATTCAAACCGAGCTGATTGCCCACTCTTTGTGTTTTCTCAGCCAATTCATTGACTGTGAACTGTTCAGTCAGTTGATTGAGAATTCGAAGATCGCCCTTTTCAACCGGGTTCAAGGTGGCCAGTTCCACGCACTGCAGGGTGTCTTTTAGATTGAGGTAGCCCCTGGTCTGGCCGCCTTTGCCATAAACAGTTAACGGAACACCTGCGATCGCCTGAACCAGAAATCGATTGACCACGGTACCAAAAATATCGTCATAATGAAAATTGGGCAGCAACCTTTCATCCAGATCGGATTCAGCAGTGGATAGCCCGTACACAGGCCCCTGCATCAAATCTGTGACCCTCATGCCATATGTTCTGACGTAAAACCAGAGCAAATCCGTATCAAGGACCTTTGTTGTATGATAAAGGCTTCCTGCCTGACGAGGATAAAGAAACCTGTCTTTTCTCCCCTTGTGTTCGATCTCCAGCCATCCCTCTTCGATATCAATGTTGGGCGTTCCATATTCTCCCATCGTACCAAGTTTTACCAGATGACAATCCGGTACTTCTTCCAAAATCGCCCAGATGGTATTGAATGTCACCGTCAGATTATTATCGAACGTTAACCGGGCTGATTGATAGTCCGTCATGGAATAAGGACCGGAGGGTTGCTCCGCATAATGAACCACCGTGTCAGGTTTAAAATCCCTTACTATGCGGCTTAAAAGCATATAGTCTTTGCAATCCGCGATTTCTACACCTATTGTCTTACCCGTCGCCTGATAAAAAATCCCGACTCTGTCATGGAGGTTCGGCATGGGTATTAACGCTTCCGATCTGGTTTCCCGGGCGATGTTCCTGCGTAGATAATTGTCAACGACAAGAACCTCGTGATTTTTCTTTGCGAATGACATGGCGGTTGGCCAGCCTAGATAGCCGTCTCCTCCCAATATCAGTATCTTCATAATTGAGTACTCTTTTCCAGGTTTTGCAGAATCTGATGATCTGTTAAATACTGTTTTATCTGATCAACAGACATAAATTCGGCGTTCTCGCTGACATAAGCGTTGCTGATTTTCTCTCTTACGATGCCGGGATAATCGTAGCTTATATTTTTGTATACTCCTCTAAAGGCAGGCATAACAGAGAACATCTCTTCCAGTTCGATGGTGCGCCTTGTCTCCTCCTCGCTCATCAATTCCTCATAGAGCTTTTCGCCCGGTTTGGATCCGATCTCCTTGATTTCAATGGATTCAGGTTTGTGTCCAAATGATTCTGCCAAAAGATCTATCATGGCGCTGGCCAGATCATCTATTTTCATCACCCTCATTTTGGTAACAAACACCTCCCCGCCTTTGGCCATTTCGGCTGCTTTGAGGACCAGTTTAACACTCTCTTCAATGGTCATCACAAATCGGGTCATTCGACGATCCGTTAAGGTTATGGGACCGCCACTTTTTATTTGATTGTAAAAGATGGGAACCACAGAACCCCTTGATCCAATAACGTTTCCGAAGCGGGTGGAACTAAAAACCGTCTCTCCTTCCCGATTGAGGCTATTGGCTGCTGAAATCAGTCGCTCTCCCATTAATTTGGAGGTTCCCATAACACTGGTGGGGTTCACCGCTTTGTCAGAGCTGGTGAAGATCACCTTTTCCACCCGGTTATTCATAGCAGCGCTGATGATATTCTTCACGCCAATTATATTGGTCTGAACTGCATCAAATGGAGATCTTTCGCATAGGATAACATGCTTTAAAGCCGCAGCATGAAAAACCACATCAACATTCTCCATTTTTTGAGTAAGCTTCCGGCCATCGCGGATATCCCCAATGTAGCTGTTAAACATAGTTGCTGTTGGATTCTCACCCAAAGCATAAGCCCGGTAAGCTTCTCCAAATTCCTCTTCCAGGAAAAACAGCCCGGATTCATTGTTATCAATAACTCTTATTTCCTTTGGATTGTGCTGGAAAATCTGCCTGATCAACTCTTTACCTACTGTTCCCACTCCGCCGGTAATGAGGACTGTCTTGTTTTTTAAAAATGACATTATTTTGTAATTAGAATTATGGATTTTATAGGTTCCCTGCACTCTTTCAGTCGTTGCTGTTCCATATTTGTGATACAACTCTTCATCACACTTTCGGTGATCAATTGTAGTGTTCCATAAAGGAATTGACAAACCTTGATAACTCGTTCTTTGCCAAAGCATTAATCCCCGCTGCTTTGATTCGCCCACCACCTGTCGGAAATTGACTGCATAATTCTGCGGCACTTCGCTCGGAGTTTAAAGGGGACCTGACGCTCACCGTATAGGACTCCTCGTCAGGTTTGTCCACAAGTACAGCATGAGGCATCTCAGGCTCCGACTGTGCTTTTCGATTGGCAAAAACACCGATCGCTCTTCTGGCCCATTTCTCATCAGGAAAAACAAAAATACCAGGCGCCTCTTCTTTTGCGGCAAAAGCCTTTTCCAAATCTTCCTTCATACCTGATCGAAGCCCAGGAATAATCGGGGATGCTTTCAAAAACTCGAACGGATTTTCTATTCCATCCATGCCTTTTAGTACCTCTGCGGGATGTATGTGTAGATCATCAACAGTGCTGCCGTAGGCGTTATAGTTCAGCAATTCGCCCATCTCCCTCAATTGATCAATCATGTCTAAATCCAGTCCTGCTGAATTCGAAAGTGATTTCGCAGTTTCAGCAATATTGTCTCCAAACAGACCAACAACCGCCCAGAGGCTGGCTCGCTCAAGATAGCGAGAAACAATCAATGAGGTATTAACATCAGGATTGGTGTCAATGACGGATCTAAATCGACTGTATTGCGGAATAGATTCACTCACATGATGATCAAACCATTGGATAGAGCTGCCGGAATCCAGCAAACGATTAGCCTCCACCAGGTTCTTTTCGACGGCAACGTCAAAAACTACAATGTTCACCGGTTGTGAATTGTCGATCTTTTTCAGGAGGGCGATATCTCTTTTAACACCGGTTACCGGAGTATATTCACCCGGGTTGGAGAGCAAATACTGATGTGCAGCACAAATACCATCTGCGTCCCCATTAAAAGCAATAAATCTTTCCATCTTTAATCCAGTATCCCCCGCTTCTGCAGGAGTTCAACCACTAAATCAGCAGACTCCGCTAACGGAACAGTATCCGTCTCAATCACTAGATCCGCATCGGGCTCCTCGTAGGGTGCGGATATTCCGGTGAAGTTTTTTATCTTCCCTTCTCGTGCTCTTTTATAATGCCCTTTTACATCCCTTTTTTCACAAACTTCGACCGCACATTTACAGTAGACCTGAATGAAATTCTCCTCATTCACCAGTTTTTTAACCTGTTGCCTGTCTTTTTTGAAAGGTGATATAAAAGCCGTCAGTACAATATTACCTGCTTCAAGAAAAAGATTACAAACCTCCCCTATTCGCCTGATATTTTCAACCCTGTCAACATCAGAAAATCCCAGGTCTCCACAAAGACCGTACCTGACATTATCTCCATCCAACACAATGGTGCGGCATTCTCTTTGATGCAATTGTTCCTCAACCGTATGCGCCAATGTGGACTTTCCGGATCCAGAGAGCCCTGTAAACCAAACCAAGATTGATCTGTGTCCGTTTAGTTTTTCTCTTCTCTCCCGGGTAACTGTTGCGTTGTGCCATATGGTATTGGAGCTGTGAGGAACATCTCTTGATTGCAGTGATCGATGTGTGTTTGTCATAAATTTGGATGAGATAAAGTGAAAAAAAACAAATGAAAATTAATTGAAAAGGAGAGTAATCATGAACAGTTTCTGATCTATCATCATCCTTCAAAGGTAGAAGTTCTGTTAAAACCTATCCGCTAGTTAGTTATCCGGACCGGTCTCCTGGTTACGTGTCAATTGACGTTATTGAGTTTCATTAACATACATGAGCAGACTATCTCGCCATTCAGGGATCTCAGTCTTCAAATCCAAAGCGAGTCTGTCATTTGCCATGGCAGAAAATCCCGGACGTTTGGCTTTTGTCTTAAATTTGCTCATAGGTACCGGCATGATTGAAATATCCAATCCTTTACATTCAGCATAATACCTGGCCAGTTCGTAGCGAGATGCATATCCGCTGCTGGTCATCTGGTAAAGCCCCGATAGGCCTTTGTTCAAAGCCTCAAACGTTAAAGGCACAATATCCCTCGTAAATGTTGGAATAGAAATTTCATCCTCGCTAACCTCTATGGACTGCTTGCCTTTTACCCAGTTGGAAAACTTGAAAAGGAAATTGCTTTCGCCTTTTCCAATTACCCAACTGAGTCGGAATACCAGATTGTCAGAATTAGCTTCCAAGGCAGCTTGCTCACCATCCAGTTTGCTTCTTCCGTAGACATTAATAGGATTTGTTGCATCTGATTCCAGGTAAAGGTCCTGTTTATTTCCATCAAACACGTAATCAGTACTATAGTGAACCAACCTGCAGTCATTTTCATTACACAATTGAGCCAGGCCAGCCACTGACCTGTGATTAATAAGATCAGCGAGATCCTGGTCTTCTTCTGCCTGATCCACAGCATTGTATGCGGCACAATTGATAACCACATTGGCTTTGGATTCCCGGAGTATCCTACCGACCGCTTCAACATCTGTGATACTGCAGTCTTTCTCCTTTGGAGCAACAACATCGATCGATCGTTTTTCCAGACCAGCCTGGAACTCTCTCCCCAATTGCCCTTCGGCGCCAATCACAAGTATCTTATTTGCAACCATTTTGTTGTTGTTCCGTTAATTTGTTGGCAATCAACCATTTTAAGTTAGATTTCACCAATACTTAAATGGTAGGATTGATCCTTTCCCTTGGTCAAATCGAAATTAGCGAATGATGTAAATCTTTCTTCGGCCATCTGACCAGTTGATATTTCGAGAAAGAATTGAAATACTCATCGTTACTTATTTTTTGTAGCTTTCAAGGCAACAGAGATAGACGGCATGATCCCTGTCAAGTAATTCACGTGTTATGTCTATTTCTCCGAACAACATGAAAAAAACTAAAAAGGACAAATTTTGAAAGGAATCATCCTGGCTGGCGGATCAGGTACGAGGCTTTATCCCATTACGAAGGTAGTCAGCAAGCAACTGATGCCGATTTATGACAAACCGATGATCTATTACCCCCTCTCATCATTAATGCTGGCAGGGCTAAGAGAAATACTAATCATCTCGACACCGCACGATCTACCTTTGTTCAAAAATCTGCTGGGAGATGGCCGACAATGGGGACTTACTCTTGAATATGCAGAACAACCAAAACCGGAGGGGTTGGCCCAGGCGTTAATTATCGCCGAAGATTTTCTGGATGGTTCATCTTCTTGTTTGATATTGGGTGACAATATATTCTACGGGCATGGTCTTTCCGACAAGCTAAGGAAGGGAACTGAGCTTAAAGAAGGGGGACTGATCTTCGGATACTACGTCCGGGAACCACAAGCCTACGGAGTTATAGAATTCGATGAAACGGGAACGGCGATCAGCCTGGAGGAGAAACCCAAAAAACCGAAATCAAACTACGCTATTCCAGGTATCTACTTTTATGACCTGGATGCTCCCCAGATTGCCAAAGCGCTTAAGCCGTCAGCAAGAGGCGAATTGGAGATCACGGATTTAAATTTGGAATATCTCAAAGCTGGGAAATTAAAAGTGGAAACCCTGGGAAGAGGTGTTGCCTGGCTGGATACGGGAACCCACACCACTATGATCCAAGCCTCAAATTTTATTCGGACCATTATTGAAAGACAAGGGCTGCAAATAGGTTGTCCGGAGGAAATCGCCTTCAGTCAATTCTGGATCGATAAAGGACAATTGTTGAAGCTGGCACAAGAAAACAGTAAAAATGAGTATGGGAAGTATTTGAAAAGACTTGTAAATAACTAATGACGGGGATCATAACACCAACAGCAAACTACCAATAAACTCTATAAATACAACAAGTTAAATATATCTAATGACCGAGAAATTTTTAATAGAAAAAACCAAAATTCCTGGCGTATTAATCCTGACTCCCAAAGTTCATACCGATGACAGAGGTTTTTTTCTGGAGTCATACAACAAAAAAGAATTTGAAGAAATTGGAATTGACGCTGAATTCGTTCAAGACAACCACTCTAAATCAACTCAAGGCGTTGTTCGCGGACTTCATTTCCAGAAGCAGTTTCCACAAGGAAAGCTGATACGTGCAACCCAGGGAGAAGTGCTTGACGTAATTGTGGATATTCGCAAAGGATCACCCACATACAAGGAATGGATATCCGTTTTGATCACCGAAGAAAACAAAATACAGGTTTGGGTCCCTCGTGGTCTGGCACATGGATTCAGCGTGCTGTCAGAAACAGCGGAATTCTGCTACAAAGTCGACGAGTTTTACCGTCCGGAGGATGAGGGTGGGATCCGTTGGAATGATCCAGAATTAGGTATCGATTGGAAGGTGCCTTCGCCCGAACTATCCGACCGGGATAGAGGATTACCATTATTGAGTGATATCGAAGACCGGTTACCGCTTTTCAAGCCCGATTCTCTCTAATCGATAGTCACCGTCCAGGATTTTTTTCACCCATTCCGTATTATCAAGATACCACTGGACGGTTTTTCTAAATCCACTCTCGAAGCTCTCCAAGGGACGCCAATCCAATTCTCTTCCGATTTTACCGGCATCAATAGCGTAACGTTTGTCATGGCCCGGACGATCCTTAACAAATGTGATCTGGTCTGCATATGAACCGGAAGGCTTTGGTCGAAATTCATCAAGCAAACCACATATTGTGTGAACAACCTCTAAATTGGTCTTCTCGTTGTGCCCACCGACATTGTATGTTTCGCCTGTCTCTCCTTTTTGAATTACTCGGTGAATCGCCCGACAGTGATCCTCTACATATAGCCAGTCTCGAATATTACTGCCGTCACCATAAACCGGAAGCGGTTTGCCATCAAGCGCGTTAAAAACAATTACCGGAATCAGCTTTTCCGGAAACTGGTAGGGACCATAATTGTTGGAACAGTTGGTTGTTAGAACAGGCAGGCCGTAAGTGTGAAACCATGCCCTTACCAAGTGATCCGATGATGCTTTTGAAGCTGAATAGGGAGAGTTGGGCGCGTATGGAGTTTCCTCTGAAAAACAACCGGAATCACCAAGGCTACCAAAAACTTCATCAGTAGAGACATGTAAAAACCGAAAGTTCCCTTTCTGATCCTTAGAAAGACCTTCGTGGAGTTTCCTCGCCTGCTTAAGCAGGTTATAAGTCCCCAGAATATTGGTATTGATAAACTCGTCAGGTCCATCGATGGAGCGATCAACATGAGACTCAGCAGCAAAGTGAACGATCACTGTAGGTTGAAATTCAACCAACAGATCTTCTACCAGTTTCGGATCACAAATATCACCTTGCCGGAAATGATAACGTGGATTCGAGTCTAGTGATTTTAATGAATCCGGATTTCCGGCATAGGTCAGTTTGTCAAGATTTAGAACACGAGCATCAGGCTCTTCTCCAATAATATAATGAATGAAATTGGCACCGATAAAACCGGCACCGCCAGTTACAAAATATTTGATTTTCAATGCTTTTTCCTGTTTTTGCTAATTGCTCAATTCAAAAAGTATAATGAACGTTAGGAATTGCTAATTATAGACTCATAGTTAAACCATGGAGATCAACAAAAATTCATCATTTTACGAGATTATCAAATATATCCACGAAATCTTTTGCCAAGTTTTCATAAGAGTACTTTTCTATTTCGATTTCTTTTCGTTCGACCGTAACATTGTTACCAGCTGTAAATGCAGAATACAAGTGGATCAAAGCCTGTTTTGTCTCCTCGACAGTCTGACAATAGTAACCCACACCAGTACTGTGAATGATTGAGCTGACAAAATCATCCCCGCTTCCACCGGTTGCCAAAATGGTATTCCCAGCACCGATATATTCAAACAGTTTGGTGGGAACGACTCCCTTTTCTTCGGGATCATCCCAGTTCAGTAGCAATAAAACATTAGCATTTTTCTGAATACGGTATGACTCATTGCGAGAAAGGCTGGCCTCAATTGTTGATATTTCATTAATCTGAGAAGTGATTTGCTGTTTCACATGACTATGACTTTCCCCAAAATACCTAAAACAAATGTTATCTTTGTCGATCGCATTATCCGACAACAACTCCTCGAGAGCCGCCAAAAAAATCCTTATGTTCTGATACTTCGGATAGATTTGACCAGTATATGCAATGATTAAGCTTTCATTTTCTGGTTTGTTTATTGCCTTGAATACTTCGGCATCATACCCGTTTGTGATAAAGTATGAGCTTTTTAGTTTTCCGTGATAATTTCCAATAGTGTACTTCCATGGTTCAGACACAGTCAAAATTGCATCGCATATACTGATAGTTTTTTTTTCCAATGCAGCTTCTTTCTTTTTCCTACTGTTGTTGAAGCTGTAATTATGGTTTTGAGTCCAAGGATCTCTGAAATCTGCCACCCATGGTATTTCTAGGTCTTTTTTGAGTTTATTGGCAATTAAATGAGTTGAAACTGGTGATGAAGAACTTAAAATCAGATCAAATTTTTCTGCATCGTGAAGTGAATAAGCCGTTTTGAGTGCGTAAGAAGTCCAGCCCTGTTCACCATCTAAATACCACAAGGTGTTTTTAACTATTTTCAAATAGAAAAATCTTAGAAGTTTATAACTAATCCTGAATAACGGATTTTTATTAAAACATTTATTTACGCTCTGGGATCGACTAGGATTGCTCGCATCTTTCAGCCAATATCCTCTTGTTTCAACAATACTCAATTCTGGATTCAGCTTGCTGAAAATCGCCAAACTCTGTTTGTCACTCATTTGTGGGGTTATAACAGTCGGGTCCCATCCGTAACATCGGAAATATTTAGCAGTTTCACTGATTCTGGGAGATGCGTGGCGCAGATTGGCAATTATAAGAATTTTCCTCATTTTTTCAGAATGGTTTTGATGTAAGTATCAATTACCTGCTTTTGGGAATGATTCAATCCCAGGGGTGTAAACCACAAAACTGGAATAAACATCAAAAGAAAAAGAGTTGGCTTCAGGAAAAAAGACAGGATAATATTGTCTATCGGGAATTGAATAACGATCAGTATAAAAATACCTGCAACAACACATATCGTTATTAATTTTGGCATACTAAATCTGGTTTCGAATTTCCGATTGGATAGACTATAACCAAAAATCGAATAAAAAAGGTATGCGGAGCAGGTAGCTATTGCCGCGCCAATGACCCCTGCCAATTTAATCAGTAAAAGATTCAAGCCTACAGCTAGCGAAGCTGCCAAAATTCCGCTAAACGAAACATATTCTGTCTTATTTTTGATTAATAGTGTATATCCCAGCGGAATAGAAATATAATAAAAAAAATTAGAAAAAGTCAGAATTGGAATCAAATGAAGTGATTCTTTATACCCCGGATTTCCGCTAAAATATTGAATTAGAATTTCTATCAAATCAATGCTTGCCAGACTGATTAAACCACAAAATATGGTTCCAACGATCAGCAGAAAATGAAAAAGATCATAAAGTTGTAGATACATATTCTCTTCTGGCAAGTCTTTGACTTTTGATAGAATTACCGAAGGGAGAAGAAGGGAAAGGGGGGAGTAAATCAACATGTTGAATATTTGAGCAAACTGGACACCCGCAGCATAAACACCAACTGCGGACTGTCCGATCAGAAAATTGAGAAAAAATTGATTTGAAGCGTTTATTACCCAAATAGCAAATCCGGAAAAAACAAAGGGAATACCCAACCTTAGGAATTTTTTCAAAATGCGTATGTTAATCCCAATACCGGCATTTGTCCGAAACACGGTATACAGTCCGATGTTAACAACAAGAAGGGCGATAACTGTCGATTCAAAATAGCCGTTATGCCCCCTTTCCAGATAAATGATGAACAATATCTTAAACAAGAAATCGATGAGTAGTCGTATCAAGGAAAAAGCTACAAAGTGTCCGGCTTTTTTTTCCAGACGAGCTATTGTGAAAGGGATGTCCACTAGCAATTGCAAAATAATGATGATCAGTACAACAAGGATTGTGTAACCATACTCAGGAGATTGAAACAACAAATCGGATAAATCATTTTTGAACAGAATAACCGGAACAAAAAGAATCGTTGAGGCAAGCAGATACCAGGAAATACAGGTTCCAACTAGAAGTTTCCTCTCCTCTCCGGAGTATTCATAGTACATTTTCTGCAAAACGCTCATAAAGCCGACACTAACGAACATCATGACAAACGTTATGCAGAGGAGAAGAATGCTGATGACTCCATATTCTGAAGGTTTGAAATAACTTAGAAAGATCGGCAAAAGGAGGAAGCTGATCAGTGCCTGTAGAACCTTTCCAAATCCGTAAGTGAAAAACTGCTTTAAGTTGCCCATTTGCTATAGGAAATACTAAAACACAGCGTCAATAACTGAAGCGCCTCCTCCACCAGGATTCCATATTTCGGGGGGGATAGGAGTGATATTTATTTTTTGAGGTGCTGGATTGAATGATTCCAAAATTCTCTTGTAATCTCTTTTCCAGTTTCCGACATGAAATTCTTCAAGAATGTTGGGATTTGCTCCGGAATCCAGATTCAATTCCAGAAGCATCATGCCAGCAGAGATGGAACGAATATGACTGAGTACCTGACGGATCTTTTGAGGTGTAATGTATAACAGAGTGGCCCAACTGAAAACAAGATCAAAATTACTATCATGAAAATCGTCAAGCTCTTCAGCACGTAAGTGTAACAATTGGACATTTTCAACACCTTCTTCCTTGAACCTTTCATTTCCAAAATCGACTGCCTCTCTGTTGATATCGATTCCTACCAATGATATTGAAGGATCTTCCTTCGCCAGACCGTAGAGCCGATTCCCACAGCAACATCCAATTTCAAGAATTTTCTTTGGCTTTCTTTTTTTTATCAGGTCGTGTAGATATTCGTTGCTGTCATCATTGCGGCTTTCCCAATAGTCCTTAATAACACTTAAATCTCTGTTTCTCCAAAATCGAGCTTTGTAATCAAAGTGCTTTGCCGCAAATAGCATTGCTGCGTGTCGGCTTAATTTAAGGGGCTTGATTAGATTCTCTTTGAGTTTTTTCATAGAGTTTTTCTATTTTCAGCATTTCCTTTTCCACATTATTTCGTTCAAAGATAACACTTCTGCCATTTTCCGCTAGCTTATTTGCCAGTCCATCATTGCTCAATATCTCAATCAGCTTATCACCAAGCGTCTGAAAGTCCTTGAGAGGGAAAAGGAAGCCGCTTTCACCATCTGCAACCCAGTCCTTATTGTCTCCAAAGTCGGTAACGACAACTGGAACACGACAAGCCATCGCCTCTGCTGTACTTGCAGCCAGTCCTGCATCCGACAAAGAAGAAGATATATAGACATCCGCAGAAGCTGTATACCGCACTAGATCACTAAAAGGGAGCCTGCCGGCAAACAGGATGTAATCTTCCACTCCCAGTGTTTTTGCAAGCTCCATAAGCATTTCTTTTTCTGATCCACCACCGACAACGATGAATCTAACATTTTTAACTTTTTCCAGCACGAGCGGAACTGCTCTGACAACGGTTTCTATGTTGTAAATGGGATTTAAAGCTCTCAAACTGATCACCATTTTTGAATCGGATGGAAATCCAAGCTCTTGTTTCAGATTATCATCTTTTTTGTCGGGATTAAATTTGACACAATCAGTTCCAAAATATATAAGGTTGTGCTTGGACTCCACAAGTCCGAATTCCATCATGGCTGTCTTCATGTGTTCGGCATCACTTGAGACGGCATCAGCTTCTTTCAAAACTTTTGATACAATATGCTTGTGTAAGGCAGAACGCTTGGGCATTACCAGGACATCAGATCCCCATGCAGTGACAAATTTTGGAAAAGATTTACTGACAAGGCAAAGTAGATACCCCAGAAATCCTATCTGGTGAATATGAATCAAATCCGGTTGTACCTCTTTCAGAATTTTTCTGAATCTCAAGACAATGCTAACACTTTGTATAAGATTGGAAAAAACACTGCCTTCGAAATCAATATTATGCTCCCGCGTATAGTGAACCGACACATTCCTCAACTCACCGGAATCTTCACTGGGTTTACTGATTGCATGAACTTCATGCCCTCTGTCTGCAAAAAACTGGATCCAACGTCTGGAGTGAATGCTTTCTAAAGATGCCAAATATAGAATTTTCATTTCTTGTCCTGTGGTAAAAATTTCTCCCTGAATTTTTTAAAATCCTCATTTGCTTTGTCGTAGTCTGCATGTTGGCCCACATCAATCCAGTAATAGCATTCATCACATCGGAAACCGTAAACCGGTTGTTGATCATTGATCAGATTTAGCGCCAGGTGGTTGAGATCAAGCCGTTCATTTTTGGGAATATATTTCAATGCTTTCTTATTATAAATGTACACACCCATGTTATCGTTAAATACGAAGGTCGGTTTTTCTCTAAAATCCAGTAGTTGATTGTTATCATCCAGATCAACAACCCCCAAGCTGACTTTCACTTCCTTTTTTCCCACTGCCATTGTAAGAACAGCATTCCTGTCAATATGATATTGCAGCATATCGGAATAATTGATCGTGGAAAGGATATCCCCGTTGATAACTAGGATATTTTCATCCATTTGAGAACCCAATAAGCCAACAGGTCCTGAGGTGCCAAGTGGCTTATCTTCCTTGATGTAATTAATATTAACCCCTTCAGGAATTTTCGATTTATCGCTAAAGAAGATTTTAATATAGTCACTTAAGTATCCCAGGGAGATGATGATGTCCTTGAAACCATAGAAAGACAGTTGTCGCACGATTGTTTCGATTATGGGAATCTCTCCAACTGGCAGAAGGGGTTTTGGAAAAGCAAATGTAAAAGGTCTAAGACGAGTTCCTTTCCCTCCGGCTAAAATAAGTGCCTGCATGCTAAATTTCCTTTTTTTTCAGTAAAACCATCAACCAGTCAGGTTTCGGCTTTTGCCGTAGGGCCAGAAAAAGAGCTTTCTGAGAGATAATCAAGGCAAGATTAAAAGCTCGTTGGAAGAGGTTTCTAGGTTTTTTTACCAATGTTGCTCCGCATGAAGGGCAAATGAGATCAACTGAATCTACGTACGCATACATTCGGCCAATTTTGTTCTTGACGTAGGAAATAGTATTGCTTGAGGGAGGTTCCATTACTCCGCATTCAACCCGTTTTAAAACCTCATATTCCGGAAACATTTCCTTGATTTTTTGAATATCGAAACTATGGTAATGAAGGTACAGATGATATTCACTTAAGCAATTTAAACATTTAGTGTATCGTCTACGTAATTTTTCATCATTAGGCACTGAAATAAACACATAGTTGCGAGAGACCCTTTTCAGTTCCGCAATTGTTTTGCTCAGTACCGGGCTTTTTAAATGCTCCAGTAACTCACTGGTGAATACTAGATCAAAATCCTCGTCCCCAAAAGGCAATGCAGAAGAACTCCCGACATACCCATGGACATCACTCACCAAGTGTTTGACAGCTTGTTCACTAAGATCAATAGCTGTTATTCGCCATGAAGAGGCAAGAGCATTTGTAATTGCACCATCACCGCACCCGACATCCAAAACAGTCTGGATATCACTTGGAAACATTTCCTCGATGAGCTGGATCTTTTTTTTTATTTCAGAGTCATTTTGAAGGTACCCCCCCTGCTTTTGCCACATGTCATTATAATAATCTGTGTCTGACATAATTGTCTTCCTCTGAGCCCAAAGTCAATATCCTGGAAACAGTTAAGAAATCCTTCAATTACTAAAAAAACCTTTTACTGTTTTAGTTACATATGCCACATCTTCATCCGTCAAAGCCGGATGCATTGGCAACGATACCACTTCACGGGAAATTCGTTCCGTGTTAGGTAGTTTAAAACTATCCAGTTTCAGATTCGGATGAAAGTGTGTGGGAACTGGCCATGATATCAGAGTGCCAACTCCGTTTTCGTTCAAGTATTTGACGAACTGATCGCGCTTGGGTGTAGTCACCACGTAATTCTGAAATGCGTCATAGTAATCACCATCATCTGTTGGTGCTTCTTGTATAACGAGATCACTGATATCCTTGAATGCGTCGCAATACAGCCGGGCAATTTCTCTTCTTCTTGTTATCATATCAGGCAATTGCTTCAACATCACCGATAAAATGGCAGCCTGGAGGTTATCAAGTCTGCTGTTCCATCCCCAATCCGTAATTTCTCCCTTTTGCCTATCCTGTCCGTTGTCCCTGAGACACCTAATTCTGTAATCCAGATCAGAATCATTAGTTGTGATCATCCCACCGTCACCAAAGCATCCCAGGATTTTAAAGGGATAAAAACTGTTTGTTGCAAAATCTCCGAAAGAACCGGCTTTTTTGCCCTTGTACATTCCTCCGATAGCCTGGGCCGAATCTTCAATCACTTTCAAATCATATTTTGCAGCGATATCCATAATCGCTTCCATATTGCAAACTCTGCCATTAAGATGTACCGGGATGATTGCCTTGGTTGTGGCATTTATCGCCTCATCGAGTTTGGTGATATCCATATTATGATCCGAGCCGACATCTACTAATACAGGAGTTGCACCTGCATGTACAATAGCGGCAATTGTGGCAACAAAAGTGTGAGAAACTGTAATAACTTCGTCACCAGCCCCTATTCCAAAGGCTTTCACACAAATGTTCAACGCATCACTCCCATTGGCAACACCGATGGCGTGTTTTACGCCGATGAACTCAGCAAAAGCATTTTCAAAATCAATCAAATCCTGTCGCATGATAAAATCAGCCTTGTCAAAAACGACACTTTCTAAAACTTCTCTGATTTCACGCTCAAACGGTTTGATCTGTATAGGCAAATCTACAAATGGTACGTTCATGTGGATCTCCAGTAAATTGTGAGAAATGGGATTACTCGCAGAAACCTGCGGCCATCTTAAGAAACACATCTAAATCATGTGTTGGACTGCAGAAATTACAGTACTTGAATTCGGATAGTAAACAGATTCGAGGGTTTTTGCAGCCGGGGCTGGTAAATCAGGCAAACCCAGTCTGATAACAGGTTTTTTCAGATCTGAATGACAATCCGCCGAAATCACGGCAGCAATTTCAGCCGAAATGCCTCCTGTTTTCCAACCACCATCAACAATAACAAGCCTTCCAGTTTTACGAACAGATAAAGCAATCGTTTCGGTATCAAGGGGGCTTATTGAACGGAGATCGATTAATTCAACTGAGATGTTCTTTTTCTTAAGTTCAGCATAAGCCTCTTTTGCTTCCTTTACCATGTACGAAGATGCCACGAGAGAAACATCCTTCCCTTCTTCCAGTCGCTTTGCACCTTCAAGAGGCGAAGTAAAATAATCAGCAGGAACTTCTTCCTCTTCTGCATACAGCCATCTGTCATCAATGAAAAGTACCGGATTGTTGTCTTCAATAGCTGCCAATAGCATCCCCTTGGCATCATAAGGATCGGACGGCATGACAACCTTCAAACCGGGAATGTGCATAAAGACAGATTGCAGAGCTTGAGAATGCTGCGAAGCCTGTTCTCCACCGCGGTTAATCATGGCTCTGATAGTCAACGGTATAGGCAGATTACCCCCCAAGGTGTAATTAAAAAAGGCGGCATGATTGACCAATTGGTCCATGGCATAATGCATGAAGTCCATTCTTGGAAAAGTCACAATTGGTCTCGAGCCAGTCGCAGCCGCCCCCACAGCAATCCCCATGACACCATTTTCCGAGACTGGTGTATCAATCATTCTCTCCTCCGAAAACCTATCAAGAAGACCGTTCATGGTCTGTCCTACAAACCAGGGGGTATTGATTCCAACACCGATTTGAAAAACCGAGTCATCCTTTTCCATAGATTGATGGAGTGCTTCATTGATCGCTTTTGAATAACTTATCTTTCTCACTTCACCCCCTTTCAATTATACAAACCATGACTGATTCGATCAGCAGAAGGCAATGCACTGGTTCTGGCAAACTCGATCGAATCTGCAACTTCGACTTTGATTTTCTTTTCAATCTCCTGGATTCTATCCTTGTTTTTCTTATTGGTATCAATCAATTGATTGTTGATGAGTTTGATCGGACACCTGCCGCGCCAATATTCAACATCCTTTTTTCTTCGATATCCAATATCAAGATCCTCAGTCGGCCCGACGTGTGCTAGCCAGCGGAAAGTCATGGCTTCCAAAAATGCAGGTTTGTGGGTCCTCCGAATCCCTTCAATAGCTGTTTTTGCTTTTGAATATACCTCCAGGGCGTCATTACCGTCTGCCTTAATTACTTTATAACCAAATGTACTGACTTTTTCACCGATGTCCTGATTGGCTTGCCTTTTTGAAACAGGCAGGTGTGTCGAAAAAAGATTATTCTCACAAACAAATAGTATTGGTAACTCATAGAGCGCAGCGATATTGATGCTTTCCCAAAAAACCCCTTCATCTGTGGCTCCATCACCAAAAAAAGCTACGGAGATTTGGCTATTATCGGCTCGCTTTGCTGTAAGTGCTGCCCCAACAGCAACAGGTATAGTCCCGGCTACAATGGCTGAACTTGCGATGAATCCTACACTTTTGTCAGTAATATGCATGGATCCCCCATGCCCACCAGAGCACCCAGTTTCTCGACAGAAAATTTCAGCCATTAAACGGTTCAGATTGCCGCCTTTTGCGATATAGTGACCATGGCTTCGGTGAGTACTGAAAACATAGTCTTGATCAGTCAGGTTTTCGCAAACGCTTGAAGCGATTGCTTCCTGCCCTACGTAAAGGTGAACAGGACAGTTAAACTCCTTGTTCGGCGTTATCTCTGCAAGTTCCTGCTCAAATATCCGTATTCTGAGCATCGTTTCCAGAATGTTCAAAGCGGTTATAGAAAGCTTTTCTTCCATTGGCTGACCCCAAACTCAAATGTTGTAAATATCAGGCTTGTATTGCTTGATGTTGTCTTCTGATTTGAACCATTTAATCGTTTCATTTAATCCTTGGTGCAATGATATCTCAGTTTTCCAGTCAGTCAGTTCCAGGATCTTTTGATTTGATCCAAGAAGACGATTGACTTCGCTCTTCTCTGGCCGTAAACGTTGTGAATCTTTGACAATCACAGCTTGCGGATTGATGATATCAATCAGTACCTGCGCCAGTTCACCCATTGATATCTCCTCCTGTGAGGCAATATTGATTTCCTCGCCAATGGTACGGTCTGATTTGGCGATTTCAATGAATCCCTGGCAGGTATCACTGACGTAAATCAGATCTCTTGTCGGGCTGAGATTACCAAGTTCAAGTCTCGTTTTACCGCTTAGGAGTTGTGTTATCACAGTCGGGATGAATGCCCGTGCTGATTGCCGTGGTCCATATGTATTGAAGGGTCGGACAATCACTACAGGTTGGGAAAAACTTCGATAAAATGACTCGGCTATTCGATCCGCACCTATTTTAGTTGCCGAATAAGGGGATTGACCTTGAAACGGATGATTCTCGTCTATGGGGGTGTATTTTGCTGTTCCGTATACCTCGGAAGTTGACGTAATCAGAATCTTCTCACAACCTTCATCTCTTGCCGCCTGGAGGACATTCAGCGTTCCTTTGATGTTGGTATCAACATAACTGTCAGGAGAGTGATAACTGAATGGAATTGCAATCAAAGCAGCCAAATGAAAAACGATGTCCACTCCTTTCACAGCTTCTCTTACACCATTTGGATCGCGAATATCTCCAGTAAATATCTCAATCTCGGCTTTCAGTTCGGAAGAAAATGAATCCAACCAGCCCCAGGAGTTAAACGAATTGTAAAAAGCAAACGCTCTGACATACACTCCTTCCTTAATCAAAGCTTCAGTTAAATGGCTACCAATAAATCCATCGGCGCCAGTGATTAGTGCTCTTTTGCTTTTCAATTTCATGAGTACTTATCGATGATCTTGTGACATAAGTATGACAGGTTCAAGTCCTTGTTCGGATTCAGACTTTTGATTCCAGACATTCCAAGAGAAGAATTAAATGTTATATGAGATATTGCATTTTGATCCCTTTTCCGGCTAAACAATGCAGCCCGAATTACTTGCATCAAAATCAATAAGCTTTAAGGGTAAAGTTTTATTGGAGATCAAGCAAGAGACGAATCGATATTGTGAATGAATCTACAATTAAACATAATGGTTGCGCAAGATGTCAGATTTTTTCCCATCTTTTGTCTAAAATCCTGATCACTCCTTTGACTAATATCAACAAATACGGTTTTCCTCATGCGATTTAAACTCTTCAGGCTGTTCAAGAAAAGCTGATCAATAAATAATAAACTGCAAGAAAAGAATCATTACAAAGATACTATTGTTACCTATTCTCCATATCTTGGATCTAACCTCGGATATAGATCTATTAGCAACCACGAAAATACACCCCCGCATATGATCTATTTTATTATGGATGCCGAGACTCCCAATACGCAACAAAATCCATTCACATATTTTGAAAAATGAATCTCAAACAAACCCATTTAATAAAAAAGATTGAAGATAAATCTGCTATCATTGGTATTGTTGGGCTAGGCTATGTCGGCATGCCGTTAATGCTCAGGTACATCGAAGTCGGTTTTCCCGTAATCGGAATTGACATCGATAAAGCAAAAATCGACCGATTAAATTCCGGCAGAAGCTATATTCAACACATTCCTGATGAGAAGATTTCCGATGCCGTTAAAGCAGGATTCAAAGCAACAAGCGATTTTTCAACAGCAAAATCCGCAGATGCTCTCATTCTCTGTGTTCCAACACCACTCAATAAGTATCGCGAACCGGACCTCAGTTTCGTTTTGTCAACCATGGATTCATTGGTTCCCTTCTTAAGAGAGGGACACGTTATCTCACTTGAGAGTACAACTTATCCGGGGACAACTGAAGAGGAGCTATTGCCAAGAATTGAAAGCAGCGGTTTGAAAGCCGGAGAGCAAGTATTCCTAGTTTATTCTCCTGAAAGAGAGGACCCAGGCAACCCTGATTTTACTACTCATACAATACCAAAGATCTGCAGCGGGCACACTTCTGCTTGTCGTGAAGTAGGAACAGCTTTGTATGGTAAGGCAGTAGACAAAGTTATTACGGTCAGCTCTACCAAAGCTGCAGAAATGACTAAACTGCTGGAGAATATTCACCGTGCTGTAAATATTGGCCTGGTGAACGAACTGAAAACCGTTGCCGATAAGATGGGTATCGACATCCATGAAGTGATCTCAGCAGCAGCCACCAAGCCCTTCGGCTTCACGGCTTATTATCCGGGACCTGGATTGGGCGGTCATTGCATTCCCATTGATCCTTTCTACCTGACATGGAAAGCGAGAGAGTACGGGCTTCATACCCGCTTCATAGAACTGGCAGGTGAGGTGAATACCCGCATGCCTGAATGGGTGATTGAAAAACTTGGAGATGCATTGAACAGCAGGGGTAAACCAATTAAAAGCAGTAAGATATTGGTACTGGGCATTGCTTACAAGAAAAACGTGGACGATATGAGGGAATCACCTTCGGTCGAGCTGATGGAAATTCTGCAAAACAAGGGAGCCGAAGTTCAATACTCAGATCCTCACGTTCCAGCTTTCCCAAAAATGCGAGAACATTACTTTGATTTAAAGAGTATTGAGTTAACGGAAGAAAATCTGACAAGCTTTGACTGTGTTGTCCTGGCGACAGACCATGATGCCTTTGATTACGATATGATCAAGCAGCACGCTCAATTGATCGTGGATACACGCGGTAAATACAGGGAACCCTGTTCGCATATTATTAAAGCATAAACTATATTTGAACCGATCAGGAAACCATCACCCTGATTCGTTAACTACAAAATCAAAAGAGGATAATCATGCAATTTATCGATCTTCATGCCCAACAAGCCCGGATTAAGGATAGTATTGACTCCCGAATTCAAGATGTCCTGAAACATGGAAAGTATATCATGGGACCGGAAATCGGGGAGCTGGAAAAACAACTAGCAGAATACGTTGGTGTCAAACATGCTCTTTCCTGCGCGTCCGGAACCGATGCTTTATTGTTGGCTTTGATGGCTTATAACGTTGGTGCAGGCGATGCGATCATCACCAGCCCTTTCACTTTCATCGCTACTGCTGAAGTCATCAGTTTGCTCGGAGCAACGCCGGTATTTGTAGATATCGATCGGAAAACCTATAATCTTGATCCGGGAAAACTGGAAGCTGTCGTTGAAAAAACAAACAACTCAAATTTGGATCTCAAGGGAATCATCGGGGTTGATATATTCGGTCTGTCTGCCGATTACGATTCCATCAATGAAATCGCAAAAAAGCATGGCCTGTTTGTTATCGAAGATGCAGCCCAATCATTTGGAGGAGAGTATAAAGGCAGGAAGGCTTGTTCTCTTGCTGATATTACCTGCACATCATTCTTTCCCGCCAAGCCTCTTGGATGCTACGGGGATGGAGGAATGTGTTTTACAGACGACGATGAACTTATGGATATCATGAAATCCGTCAGGGTCCACGGGAAAGGTAATCACAAGTATGACAACGTCAGAATCGGTATAAACGGTCGGCTGGACACACTCCAGGCAGCAATTCTCCTGGAGAAGTTCAGAATTTTCCCTGAGGAGATCGATTTGCGTCAGAAAGTGACGGATGTTTACAATGAGCTGTTTGCTTCAAAAGGAAATGGCATCGTCTCAACACCTTTCATTCCGGAGGGATATTTCAGTGCGTGGGCTCAATATTCCATTGAAGCCAAAGATGAAGCCCATCGAACCGCTCTCCTGGCAAAACTGAAGGATGCAGGTATTCCAACTACGATTTACTATCCAAAGCCGCTGCATATTCAGGATGCTTTCTCCAGCCTGGGATATAAGGCTGGAGATTTTCCCATAAGTGATACGGTAGCCAAAAGGATATTCAGTATCCCTATGCACCCTTACCTGACGCGTGAACAGCAGGAGAATATTGTAAATGTATTAGCAGGTTAAACCAGGGAAAATGAACTTGTTTCGTTTGCACTTTTTTAGCTTTAATCTCTCTTGAACCTTGAAACAGTAGCTAATAAATCAGGGGGAGTATTCTAGTGATGATCTCCTGATCTATTCTCCAGAATCTTGAACACAAAAACCATGACCAACAACACCGGCATAGCCATAATAGGCAGCGGATACTGGGGGAAAAACCTGGTACGGAATTTTAATGATTTGAAAACTCTCAAATTGATCTGTGACACTAACGAAACAACCCTATCCAAGTTCAAGGAGCAGTATCCCGAGGTGGACACCTGTCTGGCCTTTCCCGATGTTCTCAATCGTGATGACATTTCAGGGATTGCCATCGCTGCTCCGGCAGAAACACATTATACATTGGCCAAGGAGGCAATTCTGGCTGGCAAGCATGTTTATGTAGAGAAGCCATTGGTGCTGGTGGAAAAGGAGGGAGAAGAGCTTATTGCACTGGCCAAGGAACATTCCAGAGTTCTGATGGTTGGTCACTTACTTCAGTACCACTCAGTCTTTATTAAGCTCAAAGAGCTGGTGAAAAACGGAGAGCTTGGCCGCATCAATTATATCTACTCAAATCGTCTGAATCTCGGAAAAATCAGGCGGGAGGAGAACGTTCTCTGGTCCTTCGCACCACATGACATCTCCATGATCCTTTCTTTGGCTGGTGAACAGCCCAAAAGTGTTATGGCTACCGGTGGTTATTACTTGCATCAAAAGATTGCCGATGTTACCACCACCCACCTGGAATTTTCATCCGGGTTGAAAGCCCATATATTTGTCTCCTGGTTACATCCTTTTAAAGAACAAAAACTGGTGGTGGTTGGAGAGGAAAAAATGGCAGTTTTCGATGACACCCAACCCTGGGAAGACAAACTTCTGGTTTACCCCCATAGAATTCACTGGGAAGGAAACATACCGGTCCCGGAAAAAGCCAAAGCCGAACGATTTGAGATTGAACAGTCAGAGCCGTTAAGGAGCGAATGCAGCCATTTTCTGGACTGTATAAATAGCGGAGACAAACCCGTAACAGATGGCAGGGAAGGGCTCTCTGTTCTAAGCGTATTAATTGCTAGCCAGAAATCACTGGATGCTAATGGAGAGGCTGTTGAAATCAAAGCTCCTAATATAGAGAATAGGAATGAAACTTATTTCAAACATCCTTCAACAGTAATCGATGATGGTTGCGAGATTGGAGAAGGAACAAAAATCTGGCATTTCTCCCATGTGCTTTCAAACTCAAGAATCGGCAAGAAATGCAATATTGGCCAGAATGTTGTGATCGGACCTGACGTAACCATAGGTAAAGGCTGTAAAATACAGAATAATGTGTCAGTTTACAAAGGTGTTACACTGGAAGATTATGTTTTTTGTGGCCCTTCAATGGTGTTCACAAACATTTACAATCCCAGATCGGCCATTGCCAAGATGGACCAGGTCCGAGAGACAATTGTCCGGGAGGGTGTAACTTTTGGCGCAAATTGCACCATTGTCTGCGGTACAACTATCGGGAAATATGCATTCATCGGTGCCGGTGCTGTTGTCAACAGAGATGTGCCCGACTATGCGCTAATGGTGGGAAATTCTGCGAAGAGAATTGGCTGGGTGTGCGAGTGCGGAGGAAGGTTGAATGATGATTTGCAATGTCCTGAATGTGCGAAGGAATACGAAAAAAATAAGAATGGTTGTATTGAAATGAGTAATTGATATGAAAAGCCCTGTTGCCAAATCAAAATCATCGAAATAAAGAATATAATCACTTATTGTGCCCGTATTTTACGCACATTTCAGCAATAAATTGGGACACATCAATCGTGGCATTCAGTAATCTGATCCTTTCAGCCTGCCGTTCTTTCATGCGGAGATTATCCAATAGGTGAATCACTTGCTCTGTTTGATAATCTTCCAAAGTGATCGTATCTAATAGTTTATAGTCCTTAGATAGATATTTTATACAACCCAGTTGATTTATGTATCTTGAAATTGATGTGTAAATGGACGGGCGTCCCAGAACTGCCGCTTCAGTAGCCATTGTGGCCCCATCACTGACTATAACCTCTGCAAAAGCCATTGCATCATGGATTTGGTGAAATGGTATGTTTAGCCTGAATTTTTCCAATTCCAGCGGCAATTCCCCTTCAGCTGAGACAAGTACTTTGTATCTATCCTGAAGCAGTTGAAACAATTCGAACGAAATAGCCTGACTTGTTTTTGATTGACTAACCACATCGTGGGTCGCATTCCAGGAGACCAATCGTAATATAGCGTATACCTCTTCTTTTTTGACCCCTAGCTTTTTTTTTATCAGAGGATCAGGTTTGAAGTGCTCCGGTCTGAGATAAGCCAGATCATGAATCCCTTCATAGCGTTCCTGTTTTTTGCCAAAATCGCCAAAAAGACACCGGGGAGTAAAGATTTTGTCAGAGAAAGGAGCGTATAAGATTCTCTGTTCCGGTGCAGTTTCGGTATCATTAAAGGCCAGATGTGGGATCCCGTTTATTCTTGATGCCCATGCTGAAGCAGGGGATCCAATACTCGCAGTTACGTTAATCAAGTTTTTTCGTATCAGCTTGTTCACTTTTAGAAACCATGGCAGAAGTTCAAATATGGCTTTTAGACCTTTTCTCTGCCTTGTTCCGAGAGAGTAGTCAATCTTATACAGATCCAACAGTTGGCGTGTTATCTCCTTTTCACGGGCGATGGAAAACACTTGATGCCCGTCTTCAATCAGGATTTTTTGAGCATTTCGGAATAGATGAACATGAGCAGGATGACCAATATCAAAGAGTATCCTCATAATCTGTCTGTAATAACAATGGTTTTAAGGAATCATCCCTTCGTCGTTTGTGAAACAATGAATCAATAGTCCGTACTTAATCTTTTGAAAATTTGATCTCTTAGCTCTATCACCTCTTTAATTCTAAACAGGTATAATGCGCAAAACATATAAAATAGGAAAAACACTGAGGCAAATATGGCAATGCCCAATAAGCCAGGCATACTGTAATTTAATTGGTAACTATTCAGCAGGGCCAGCAGTTATTTCGAAAAAAACGTAAAAAAATGCGAAAAAGTCCATTTTTTACTTGACAAGGGTTTCAAGCGAATGTCGCT
>JANQGX010000017.1 GCA_028282885.1 SAR324 cluster bacterium | reverse complement strand
CAGGGTATTGATTGAGATAGCACCCACATCGGTCAAGGTGGTGTCAGCGCCGAGAGTCAGGGTATCCGGTGCGGTAAAGGTGGTGGTGCCAAAGTCCGCATCTCCATTCAGGGTAAGGTTACTGCCGGTGGCATCAAAGGTTCCTCCCGCAATGGTGGAATTGGCTGCAAGGGTGATCGTTCCCCCGGAGCTGGCAATGGATCCTGCGCTGAAGGTCGGTGCCGATCCCAGAATCAGGTTATGGGTTCCGGTCAGGATTTGATCCCCGGCATTATCAAAAGTAACGACGCCTGTGACAGCTAAGTTGCTGCCGAGAGTTAAGGCATTGTCCCCGAGATCGAGGGCGGTAACACTGAGATCCGCCGTATTGGTCAGGGTGGCGTCTGCCGTCAGGGACAAATTGGTTGGAGCCGTAAAAGAGGTGAGTCCGGTAGTATTCAAATCACCGTTCAAAACAAGTGTGGAGCCACTCAAATCCAATTCACCACCGGAAGGGGCACCCTGCAGGGTAACACTTCCCGAAGTGCTGGTGATAGCGCCATCTTCAAATACAGGAGCTGCATTAAGGATTAAGTTGTTTGCTCCTGTAATGATTTGCTCATTTGCGTCATTCAGGGTTATAGCAATATTGACCGTTAGATTAGTAGTATCAAGGTTTAACGCTTTGTCATTCAGGTTCAATGCTGTGACAGTAATATCTCCGGCTCCTGTCAGGGTTACATCAGTAGTGACAATCAGGTTGGTTGGACCTGTAAAGGAGGGAGAGGTAACATTCAAATCACCGTTGAGAACCAGGGTTGAAGAACTGAAATCAAGGGTTCCCCCGGTGGGTGTTCCGTTCAGGGTAATACTTCCTCCTGAACTGGTAATTTGGCCGTCACTCATGGTGAATCCACCCGCTAACGTCAGGTCGGCATTGCCGGTGAGGATTCGATCCGTTCCAGCATCAAACCCAACGGATTGGGCCACTATCAGGTCACTGGTAGCCGATCCGAGACTTAGAATAACATCTCCGAGGTCCAATGAACGAATGGATATAGATGAAGCCGTGGTTAAGGTACTGCTGGCAGTCAAAGTGACATCGGTTGTGGTTGAGCTGACAGTGAACGGGCCATTGGTTGTTAAATCAGCTCCCATAACCAGGGATCCATCACTGATATCGAGAGTGGTCGCCAAGGGGACGGTTGTTGTATTATTGATGGTCAGGGCAGCGTCGATATCAAGAGTTCCGTCTCCTGAAACCGTCAGTGGATCTCCGGAGGGAACCGTAACGGCATTGGATATGGTGAGAACAGCGCTGTTCTCAAAAACGATCTGGCTGTCATTGTTCAGGGTTAACGTGCCAATGGTCGAAGTCCGGTTAACATCGATATTCCCTGCTACCAGATCTGCTCCGGTTATGGATACATTGGTGAGGGAGGCTCCCGAACCGTTTATTGAGAGAACGCTGCTGGCGTTGTTCAAAACAATGTTAGCGGTGTTTTGAAAACTCCCCTGTCCGGCTATGTCAAGAGTTGAAGCCTGGATTGAAAAAGCAGTCCCTGTGTATGTGAGAGTATCTCCGAGCTGAACGTCAATGGTTGAATCAACGGCGCTACTATAGGTGATATCTCCGGATAGAGTCCCGCTCCCCGTTGAAACCAGTGATCCGCCTGCTAACTCCATATCCCCGGTAAACTCGCCATCCCCGGAAAAAGTCAGGGTATGGCTGTTGAGATCAAGGGCGGTGCCGGTATAATCAAACGCTTTGCCACCTAAAATATCGATGGTCGGTGCGGAATTGAAGGTTAGATTAGCTGCATGTGAGAAATCTTCGTCGATATCAAGGGTTCCATTTCCAAGGAGGATTTCACAGGAAACGGTTATGGCGTTATCGATCTTGAGAACCGAAGAGGCGTTGTTTACGCTTATGGAAGCCGTGCTACTGAACGTGCCTGTTCCCATCAAGGTGAGGGTATAGTTCCCAATCGTGATATCCGAGGCATTGTTATATACCAGGGTTTTTAAGCCCACAATATCAACTACGGAATTGGCCGTCTGTGTTATTCTTCCCTGGATGGTTGAATCCTCATCAACGTCCAGTTTTCCGCCTGCCAGTCGGACATCTCCCTGTACAACCCCACTACCGGTAATATTAAAAACTGCACTGGAGTCATTGATATTAATAACATTGGCCGTGTTGTTCAGGTTTCCAGATCCACTAAATGTCAAAGTATTACCACCGATATTGATCCCATCACCGGAATAGGTCAGGGTGGAGCCACCGGCTACATCGATAAAACTGCTGGCGGTGTGACTGATGTCTTCCGAGATGGTCAGGTCACCATCAACATCCAGGGTACCTCCATTCAAATCGATGTTCCCTTCCAGAGTGCCGCCTGAGCCGGTGATCTGCAATGTTCCACCGGACTCAATGGCAATGTTCCCTGTAATTGGTCCTCCCGTGGCATCCCAGGTCACAATGTGACCATCCATGATTTTGAAATCGTTGCTGGCCTGCCCGCAAACAGCGAATCCCGTATAGGTGTCGTCGTCGAGCAAAGGACCGCTCTGGCCCGACTCACAAGGATTGGTAATAACATCAAAACTGATGGAAGACGAGGCTTTGCCATCAGTTGCTGTAATGGTGATTGTGGCACTTCCGGTTTGACCGGAGGCCGTGGTAATGGAAATGGTCCTGCTGGCAGATGTGCCGGAGATGCTCATATTGGCAGCAGGAAAAAGAGTGGCATTATCCGAAGTAATATCGGTAGTGACCGATGTGATGTCATCGTCCACATCTGCCACGGTTAAAGGAATTGAGGTGGACTGGTTGGTGTATTGAGTCGAAATTGATTCCATACTTGGCGCATCATTGACCGAAGTAATGGTAACCTGGAATGTACTGCTGGCTGTTGCTGATCCGTCGCTGACAGTCAGGGTGATGGTTACGGTTCCTGTCTGGTCATCGGCCGGAGATACATTAATGGTTCTGTTTGCAGTGGTGCCTCCCAGTGTCAGGTTGGAATCCGGGACGATGGTTGTGTCTGAAGAAGAAGCCGTAACGGTCAGACCGGATGCAGCGGTTTCATTATCATCAATAGAAAAGCTCAGAGAACCTGTTGAGTAGTCTTCCTGGATTGTCTGATCGCTGACTGTTGTAATGGAAGGTGAGTCGTTCACCTCATTGACGGTAACAGTAAAGCTGGTGTCGGCCGTGGCGTCCGATTCATCGGTTACTGTCAGGGTTATAATTGCACTTCCGAAAGATTCTGCACTGGGGGTTATAACGATGGTACGGTTTTCTCCACTGCCACCCAGGGTAATATTTGAATCGGGTATAAGGGTCGTATCGGATGAACTTGCGGTGACCACAAGACTGGCGGCTGAAGTTTCGACGTCGGAGACTGTGAAATTGATGACATCCGTAGAAGTATCTTCGTCGATAGACTCATCAGAGATGGTCGAGATCTCCGGGGCGTCATTTGCTGTTGTGGTTGCCGTAAGGGCCGAAGTTTCAGCATCTGTGTCTTCAACTTGTCCGCAATTACTTAGCGTAATTGTCATTAGTGGAATGATCAGCAGAACAAGTAATCTGGTGTAAAGTCCGGATAATTTCATTATAATCTACTCCAAAAACCAATGGGGAGTTTTTACCAAGACCAGCTAAAGGAAAAACGAACTTCTGAATTTTGCGGTAAATAATCGAAATTGAGTGTTTTGTCCTGGCCTATTGGATATCCGTAGTTCGCCATACTTTTTTCATCCTCTGTTTCATCACCGAAGAAAAGGTCGTATAATAGGTATCCTTCCCAGGCCAGGGCTCCAATTGCCATTATATTGTACAACTGCATATAGCTTTTGTGTTTTGACATCTTTTCTTTGTTGACTTCGTATTCGGTTTGTAGAGATGCTCTTTCGGTTGTTGATGTCGAATTATTGTACTGAGTTTGCAGGTCGTCATTTTGGCTGGCCAGATCATTGTAGCTGTTGGCTTCCTGCAAAGCCAGATAGTTAAATGTCACGAAAGTTGAGCTGGCGACGATATGCCAAAGATACTTGGAAAAGAAAGATTCTTCGTTAACCGGTTCCTCCGGGAGAGGTTCAGCTTCTACCAGGGATTCTTCCCGGGGTGCTGCTTCAGGCACCTCCTCGGCCTGTTCTTCAATTACCGGTGATTGAACCTTGATTTCCTCATTGATCTGTTGCTGCTTTTTCCGCTCGTCCAAAGCCTTTTGCAAAGCGGCTTTTCGGGCAGCTTCAGCCTCCTTTCGCTTTTTTTCCTGCTCTTGCTGTTTGATCAAAGCCTGCCTTTGCTGCTCGGCCTTTTCCTTTTTTTTACGCTCCAGAAACAATTGTTCAACATCGGGCGCCCTTTCCCAATCATGTTTTTCAACTCCTCTGAAGAGTTCGTAGGAGAACATCTTTTTGGGAGATACCGAATCGAAATGAGAAACAAACATATTGGTGTTTTCCGCGATATGGTACTCCCGATTGGATGTTACAGTGGTCAGTTTGACGATACCGCTAATGACGCCGATGGTGGTCCCCTTTTTGGCCCCTTCAAGGATGAACTCTCCTTCATCCGTTGAAACCTCAGCCTGGCCGGTACTGAACAGGAACTGTTTGGAATGATTGAGAATGGTATTGACCCTGATTTTCCCGTATAAAAGATGAACCTGGTAAATGGTTACAAATGAGGTGGAAACCCTGATGGAGATTTTGATTCTGCTTGAAGGTCCAACAAGAATTTCATCGTATTCCGAGAGCATGGAGAGCAGTACACTGGCCCTGCTTTTTTGGTCGGTGATAATCTCATCGCCGTCATCCAGGTTGAGTCCCTGGTCCGAGACTGTGCTGATCCGGTTTCCCGTAATGATATGAACGGTTCCCTGTTCAGGAATAACCCTCGCGGAATCCGGGGCGATATCTGTGTTTGCCTGGATATTCCCTGTTGAAATCATTAAGAATGATAACAGAATCAGGAAACCAAGCGCTTTTTTATACTGGGTGCCCATTTTAAATTGTTGAAAAACCCGTCTATGGATGTTTCTTATGATAGTATAATGTGGGGTCCTGTCAATAACAGGACCGGACAGAGCGTGTGCCGCCGTTGACAATGCAATTAAAACACCAAATTCTCAGTGCATTGCAGAGAAGGGGCAAAGGCAGGTCAGTTTAATGAAGGGTTTGCAGGTTTTCCCAGGCTACGACCTGGTTTCTACCCCGGTTTTTTGCCTCGTACAAAGCTTCATCTGCTTTGATGATACAATCTTCTACGGAGCTGTTGGACTGCAATTGGGTTATTCCCATCGAGATGGTGGTTGTAATGATCTCATTACTGGATAGTTTAATCGGAAGTTGTTCTAATTCCATCCGTATCCGATCCAACAGCGAAATCCCCGTTTCTATATCTGCGCTGGGCAGGCAGAACAGGAACTCTTCTCCCCCATATCTAAACAGGGCGTCGTATGGACGCAAATTGGTGCGTAGAAAATCGGCAACACACTTAAGAACAATATCGCCGTTTGCATGACCATAAGTGTCGTTTATCCGTTTAAATTTGTCGAGATCAGCCATGGCCAGGCCACATTGTTTATTATCACGTTGAACATACGCCTGTTCCTGCAGGAGGACGGGCATCATGGCCTGCCTGTTGAAAACGCCGGTCAAGGGGTCAAATGAGATCTGAAGACGGGTAATTTTGTCCTTCAGCTTTTGCAATTGGTTGGCGAAGCTCCATTCGCTGTTGACAAATTTGTAGTAGTCTTCTTCACTAACCGGTTTATTATTTTGAATCATTTCGGCCAGATGCTGGCCTTCGAAGTGCATCGCCTTATGGCTTGTAGTGATGCTATCATAGTCCACCTGATGCAACCATTCCTTACCTTTACAGCTTTGGAACCATTTTGCGAATTCGCATTCCTGGTGGGCTTCTTTGTCCAGATAGTTTTTGGGAAAATTGAGATGGCAGATTGCCTTTGAATTCCAAAGCTGCATCCACTTGGAGTGTTCTTCCAGTCCCTGCTCAAGCATATGGACGATATGTTTGATTTCTCCGCTTGTTGTAAACTTCATTTTGAATTCCGATTTGCAGATGAAGAATTAACCCTTTCTGCAATCAAGTAACCCGGGACAAAGCGTTACTTCTAAGAGGTTAAAGGGATTCCGGTGTAGCAAACGCTGATTGCCAGCGTCCATACCCTTATTTAGCAGTTTTTGAACAAAATGCAATCATTTAATTAAAACAGAAATAACAATATCTTAACCTTGTTTACCATTCGTTCATCGGGTTTTTTTCAACCAACCGCAGAAAGCGTTATCTGGTAATTCAAATCAGCGAAAGGAAAAAATCGCTGTTGGAAAAATGGAGGAATTCTGGCAACAATACAACCATAATGAACCTTTGTGTGAACAACAAAAATCTCTTATGCAGGTTTGAAAACTGGTTTTTCTTTCCTAAGATCTAAAATATCCAAACCCTGTTACGGCAATAATTGCCAAGAGGGTCAACTTGGGAGGAGGTATGCCCTCAGTAAAAGCAAAGTCTGCTGGTGACCAGTTCGACGTTATCATAGTGGGTGGAGGTCCTGCCGGGCTTTTTTCCGCTTACTACCTTTGTGAACACTCCAATGCAAGGATTCTTCTGATTGAGAAAGGGAAGGGACCGCTGAAACGTAAATGCCCAATCAGTGAAACCCAGACCTGTATCACGTGCAAACCCTGCAATATTCTTTCGGGAATTGGAGGTGCAGGACTCTTTTCTGATGGCAAGTTAAATTATATTCACAAACTGGGGAAAACCGATTTAACCCAGTTCATGGCCAAATCGGATGCCGAGGCTTTAATCGATGAAACCGAAGAGATTTTTAACCGGTTCGCCATGGATGGTCCGGTATTCCCGACCGATATGGATGAAGCCAAAAATATCCGGAAAACAGCAAAAAAACATGGCATCGATCTTCTTATTATAAAACAGAAGCATCTGGGAAGCGACAATCTGCCGGGGCACATTGCATCCATGCGGGATTATCTGAAATCCAAAGGTGTCGTCATCCATACCTCGGAAGAGGTTCGCGATATTCTGGTGAACAAAAATCGGATCAAGGGCGTTATTACAAACCGCAAAGAATATCAGGCCAACCATGTCGTCCTTGCACCAGGTCGGGTCGGGGCGAATTGGGTAGGTGAACTGGCATCCCGTTTCAAACTGGAGGTTCAGCAACGGGGTATTGAGGTTGGCGTCCGTGTAGAAGTACATAATGATATAATGAGAGATCTCTGCAATGTAATCTATGATCCGACTTTTTTTGTACAAACCAGTAAATACGATGATCAGACCAGGACTTTTTGTACAAATATGGGGGGATTTGTCACCCAGGAGAACTATGCCAATTTTATCTGCGTGAACGGGCATGCCTATCTCAACCGTAAATCCGAGAACACCAACTTTGCCTTCCTATCCAAAGTGATTCTGACGGAGCCGGTTACGGATAATCAGTCTTATGGAGAATCTATAGGCAGTCTGGCAACTCTGATTGGTGGCGGAAAGCCCATTTTGCAGAGGTTTGGTGATCTGAAGAGAGGTCGGAGAAGCACCTGGCATAGAATCAACAAGGGGTATATTGAACCGACTCTTCATGATGTTGTCTGCGGAGACATCGCCATGGCGCTTCCTGAGAGGATTCTAACCAACATCATCGAGGGTCTGGAGAAACTGAATTACGTAGTGCCGGGAGTTTCCAACGACGAGACTCTACTATATGCCCCGGAGATCAAATTTTTTGCCAGACAGATCGATACCATTGATCACTTGGAAACCGCAATCTCCGGTCTGTTTGTTGCGGGGGACGGTCCGGGTGTTGCGGGGAACATCGTTTCAGCAGCAGCCACCGGATTGATTCCGGCCAAAGCAATCGTTGAGCGATTATGATTAATCAAGCAGACAGTGTTCTTGTCTGTCGATCAACCAAATCCTGCCTTTTTGACCATGTAGTTAATTTCCCAAGGGCCATAACTCAATTTGGCCTGATGGCCTTTTCCCTGGTTTGATTATTCTCCTCAGCAGATCAGGGCAAATAGGGATCACTCGCTCACCAAATTATTCCAATTTTTAGTAAAGCCAATCCGCAACCCGTAAGGCTGATTTTGTTTTCATTCCCGGAAAAAAAGGTACTATCGGGTAATGTGATTCAGTGATATGTGTTTCATATTTCCACTATAAAGTGTCTCTATTTTGTGTCTCAAAGACACGGAAAATAGCATGGAAACTCAAAAGACAACTCCTTGCAAAGGCTTTTAAATACTGACATTAAAAGGGTTTTTCAAGTGCATTTTTCGGCTGATATCATGGCACCTCTTTTGCAGATTTTATTATCTGCCCGGATCCTTATGGTACATGCATTTGCTGTTGAATCGCCCGGGATCAGGTTAATGATCTGTCTGAATGATCGTAAATGAAAATTGTTGATTGAATAACAGGTTAGACTAATGAAACGCCAAATAAGAGTGTTAACGCTAATCGGCCTGATTGTGCTTCCGCTTATGGTCGGATGTAAACAATTGGATAGTTTTTCAAGAGAGGGAACCGGTCCTGCGGATGCCGTGATCGGTTCAACAGGGGTCTCTTTTGAGTTCAGTTTTACCGCATTGTCGATTTCGCAGAACAGTTCAGGAAGTCACGCTGGTAGTTCAGGCCAATTTGTGGGCCAGTTTGACGAGGGGAGCGCCACCTATTTTACCGGCACAGTCAGTTTTGAATCGATACCTTCCGGTGTTGTCAACTCATATGATATATCGGCCGCTGTCGACGCATCATTCGATGCAAAGTTGGAGCAAACCGTTGCTCTCCAAGGCGGAGAGTATAATGTCTCTGTCGCTTTCAGTGACTCAACCCAGGAGTATTACGGATCAGCGAACAGCGTCACCATAACGGCAGATACGACCAATGACATTGACATCTCCATCAGTCCCGTAATCGGTGATACTGTTATGACAGGTGACATCTCCAGCAGCATTGCCCTGTACGACTTTCAATATACTTCTACCGATTTTGACACCTCCACCGACACTTATTACATGATGGTATACCTGGATGGTGATAGCGGTACCAGTTTTACCTTTGACCAGTTTACAGAAAATGCTCTGCTTTACATGAACATTACTGATGGTACACACGATGTCAAAATTGAGATCTTTAAGGACGGGCCTCCGGATGTGGTAATAGCCAGGTATCATGGTGTGCCTGATTTTTCCGCCGGATCCAATCAGACATTGAATTTGACTCCTATTTTCGGGACATCAACGTTTACTCTTTCTGAATCGGGTGGAGATGCCGTCTTCAACCTGAAGATTCTGCAGGCTACTTACAATATCATTGATACAGAAACCGGAGGGGCGTTTGAGTATCGATTCAAGGCATCCGGAACCCATAGTACGATACCAGAGGAGGTATTGAGCCTCACCCAGGATGTTTCAAATGACTGGGCTGTTTCCAGAACCTATAACGGATTCCAGTTCGATACCATGAATGCGGAGGTTGAAGTTTGGAATACCGGTACAAGCAGCGAGATTGGGAACTGTACCTTCACGGTCAATCTCAGTAAGAATCAGACCCCGGTGAGTTGTGATTTAATCCTGGAGCGAAGGGCAGTAATTTCCGGCGATATTCTTCAAGTTCTGGGGGTGAACGTTGTTGATGAAACAGGTGACACCGCTCCGGCGGGAACATCGGTCTATGTGGATGGAGTTTTCAAAGGGTCGACCGGAGGTACCGGCGTAACTGATGGCTACACCGGCCTTTTTCTGGTGCCGGGAGCGACCTATTCAATACATGCCGAAAATGCCGGGGCCGGAACGTCTTCCGCACCAACAACCTATGCGGCTGAATCCTGGAAAATTGATAATATACTGCTTCGGTTGGATCAATAAATTGAACTGACCGGTAATTTAATTTAATGAGGTTTTCCCCGATGGTCCGAAGAGTACTGCTTTTCGAACCGTTTCAAATTCAGGGGATTTAAACGTAGAAAATGAAGTTGCAATATCGCATTTTGAATCTGATGGTGACCGGCTTGGTGGCTCTTGTGTTGTCCGGCTGTTTTGGCGTTGGCAACGCCTCCATGGACAAGACCAACATACAGGTCCATTCAGGTGTTAACACGGAAACCGTGGGACTTAGGTTAACATCAGCCGCTGTCTTGCAACAGGTCATCCCGAGTACCTCAGGTCCGGCCCGGACGGATCGAGATGATCCTTCGGGCTATTATACTGAAGCTGGAATTCAATTCTTTAACGGAACCCTATCCATTCTTCAGGGAACAACAACAATCGGAACCTACATGGTTACCGCGACGGTTGATGATTCCGACTGGAGTGTGGAGTTGCTGCAAACCTTTGCGCTGGAACCCGGAACCTATACTTTCGATCTGGTATTGACAAAAGGGGATCTTCAATATGGAGGCTTCGCCAGTTATACTGTGGCAGCGGAGCAATCCAATTCTGTTCCTTTGGTAATCTATCCCGTCATTGGTGACACCCTGATTACAACCCAGACCATAACCGAACTGGGAAGTTTTCGATTCAATTATACCGAAATCACACAATTGCAGAATTTCGATCCCAGCCTGGGTGTGGTCGTTGATAACGGAGATGAACAGATTTTCGATATCAACCAGTCTACCGGGATGACGGAAGCCTATCTCAATCTTTCCGTCGGGGCTCACAATATCAAACTCAAGCTTTACGACGGACAGCAACAGAAAGGTCGATCAAATCCTGCCCAGGAAGACCAAATCATAGTTGCCGGGCAAAATCTCTCCATGGATCTGGTACCTGTTTACGGAACAGCCACCTTCAGCATGTCTGTATCCAAAACCGATGCCAGTTTTGATATCAGAATCCCCAAAGAGATTGTGGAGACCCAGGCAGGAGGGCTGGCGAACCTCAGTGTTCCCTATATAATCAACGGCCCGGGAACTGAATACACCCCCTTGGAAGGCACAATTTCACAGGTTACCTATGATGCCTCCGCCGATGATTACCTGGGACAGTTCGAGATCTCCGGTTCTTTCCTGGCTTCCGTAATCTATATCTATATCAGTTTTATAAAAACCGCAGAAGATGAGTTGATCGGAACCTGTAATATTCAATCATCACTGAATACAGCAGAGAGGACCGGTCTCTGCGAAATTCCGGTAACCAACAGTCTGATATCAACAGGCAATCTATTAGGAACGGTCGGGATTACAGTTTGTGAGCCTGACGCTTCAGGCGATTGCGGGTCTGTGGTCGGGGGTGCTAATGTTTATAGCATCGATGCGGTAAACGGCGATGAACTGTTGGGAATCACCGGTTCGGGATCAGTCTTCGGCACCGGATTCCTCAAGTCAGATCTAAAAGCAGGTGACTATACTTTCAGGGCGGTTCACAGTGATGGTCGCTTTGGAGAGTCCAATCTGTCGCTGGCGTCGCTGGCTGTGGAAAACGTGGAATTGATATTGGATGCCTCCGCCCCCACAAACCCGTCCATCGTTATCAACGGCGGGGATCAGTTTACCTACTCCAATTACGCAACCCTTTCTCTTTCGGCCGAGGATCAACTGGGAATCAACGCCTACTATGTTTCTGACAGCATTACCGCCCCCGGTGTTGGTGACTGGATTACTGTTTCGCCAACCCAGAGTTTTCAATTGACTACGGCTTTTCAATTAAGCGCAGGAACCGGCCTGAAAACCGTTTACGTCTGGTACCGGAATATCGGAGGTCACCGCTCCGAAGTGGTTCAGGATACGATAACGGTGCAGGATGATGCCTCGCTCTATTATGAAAATTTTGTTTTTACATCTACTACACATGATTCTCCATTCGACGGACTTGATTCCAGGTGTCTCGCACTTGGAACCGATTACCGAATTGCAGACTGGCAGGAGTTGAAGACGATTATCGAACTGGATGCGGCCGTTGATGCCGCGAATTTTATATCATCCGGCGGCCTGAGTCCTTCACAAGGTATCGCTGTGCCTTGGGGGTATTGGGGCGGAGTGGACCCGAACGGCGCCTTTGTTTCATATAACGGAAATGAGGAGGATGGAGGAGAATACTATGCCATTTCCGTCCCCAGCGATCCGGCCAGGGATACCTATTTTGGCTGGAATCCCCATTCCGAATCGGTAACTGAGAATGGATCGATTCAGCTTTACAATGTCCAGCCAGGCGAAGCTGCTACGGTACTCTGCTACCTGGATAGTGGTGTCCATCCCCTGTTGAATGGTGATTTCAGTGACGACTTGAATTATTGGGACCACACTCTCGGAAGTGCCCAGGTAAGCACAGAAGCTCTGGTTTTGTTGACTTACGATCCCAGTGGGGATTCAAGGGTGGAACAGAGTCGAATCGCCGTAAAATCCGATAGTGATTATCAACTCTCGCTGAAGGCTAAAACCTCCCTGGAAAGTCTCACACTGAAAGTTGGGATTAATGGTGGACAGATCAGCGATGCAATTTATGACGAACTGCCGGCATTCTGGACAGTCAATACAACCGATGTTGAACTCGCAGGGGACAGTAGCGATATTGGAGATAATCGCTTCTTTGATATCACGATCAACCTGACAACCGGTGCTTCCGACCAGGAGTTAACTCTCTATTTTGTAATTGAAAATGACGGATCAATAGGTTCCGGGCAAAGTGCTACAGTGGACAGCATCACCTTGACAGAGCTTTAATTTGTCTCCCTTTTCACAACAATGTTTTGCGTGACAAAATACAAAGATGCAAATCCGTAAAAACATCCTACTTTCCTGTTGTACCGGGTATCGCTCTTCAGAGTTTTAAACTCGAACTCCTGTTACAATAAATGTATATTCTATTTGATTCAGACCGCTAAAAGGTTCCGCCGAACGAGAGAGAAATTTGCATAAGCTGTTGTGAGGCTTCCCAACCTGTATTCACGATATCCCGATGATTGGTTTCGTTTGAGATCCTGGTTTCGTCGTAATCCTCCTCATATAAGATATATGATCCCAAGTAGAATCCCAGGTCCAGGAATATCTGGCGATGACTCTGCCATTTCCAGGTTTTAATCCAACCGGTATTAACCAAAGCAAACAGACCGCCTCCGCTGGCGGAATAGCTTGCATTGGTATTGTTGTTTGTATATGAGAGACTGCTTTGCCCATATCCCAGGCCAAGTCCGCCATACGCTCCTTTCAGATTGGACAGGGAAATCCTGTAGTCGATACTAAGCAAGTTGCGATTAATGCTGAGATCGCTGCCTTCCCCGGCGGTTGTCGTGAAATCCATGGCAAATCTTGAATGAAGCAGGTTCCCGGATTGCCGGTCCGGTATGAAGTCGTAAAATACCGAGAATCCCGCAAAATAGGAAAAAATCACAATACCTCCACCGGCTCTGGAGGAGCTATTCCCGGTTTGACCAGGCGCGACCACAAGTTCAGGTTTTGAAAGGCCCGGTTCGGTGCTTCCAAAGGGGTCTTCACCGGTATCGAGACCCGGCTCAGTGCTTCTGAAGATATCATCATCCGACGGGGAGATTTCTCCTGTGGCCTGAATCGGCCGATTAACGGTCGACACCTGATCCCGGGCAAAGGCAGGGGGAATCAGTGTAAGGATCAGACAACAGACTGCGATACAATATCTCATTAATTGCTTCATAAAGCATTAAAGGGGATTATGGCTTTAAGTCCATTCCTCATGACCATGTGCAAAACATTGATGGCAGTTCACTAGAATTATAATGCAAAGTTCCGTCACAGCCCACTAATTTTTCAAATGGTTTCCCGGCAATCGTTCGAGAATAAAGGGAGATACAACAGATCCCACTTCATTTCGCAGAAGGTGCAACCGGCTACCCTGCTGCTCCAAAATGGCAAAAAACTTATCCGGCACATTTTCTTCCAAACGATAGGCTTCCAATTGAAGTCGGATTCTTTTTAGGATGTTATCGATATAAAGTGAAAACTGCTTTTCATACAGCGCTTTGGGATAGGCTTTGCTGATCACTTCTTTGAAAAGCAGCCTCAAATCGTCATACCGGGGCAGGAAACCGATAGGGCTTTCTATCACGTCTACTTCATTATGAGCCCTTCTTTCGAGCCAGGAAAGCCAAACCCTGACATCCCTTTTTTCCCCGAGCAGTTCTTCTGAACTCCCGCCTCTTGCCTTATCTCTCAGGAAATAATTCAGCCCGGCAACAACAGGCTTTTTGTCCTGCTTTATCCGCTTATTTCCAAAAAAACGAAATTGAGCATCCATGTAATCACCCAGGGCACCCGGGATGAACAGGTTGTTTGCCCATGGGTTCCTCTTGATCCCGCTGGCGCCAACTTCTGTAGCGGTTGTTGCAGAAATGATGCAGGCTCCGATGACTACTCCATGGTCTGTGCTCTCGGCAACCCAAACCGGCGGCATTGTATCGCTGTCCCTACCGCTGTATGTAATCACCCTGGTTTCCACTCCTTTGGCAGATTCCGTCAACGGAGAATAGTTTTCCATTTTGTCCAGGGAAAGTGTAAACCTTGAATTGGGGTGCGAAATGGGGATCTCATTGTTAGTTTCATCACACATGCCCTTTTGCCAGTTACCCTGAAAATTGATCCCGCTTTGAGGAATCGTCTCCCCGGATCCGGTCCAGTGGGGGACTTTTTTGTCATCGATAAGAACATTGGACCAGATAACTTCAGATCCGACAGATCTCAGGTTTTTCATAAGGATAGGATCGCCCTCTTCGTTGACATCTTCCAGAATTCCAAAGACCCCCTTTTCCGGATTGATAGTGCGAATGGCACCCTGATCATCAATCCACATTTGGGCCAGATCATCACCTACCAACTGATCTCCCGTCATGGCAGTGGTTGTTTTGCCGCATCCACTGGGAGCCGCTCCCGTAAAAAAGGTTACCCGTCCGCCGGGACCTTTGAGACCGGTGATAAACATATGCTCGGCCAGTTCTTCACCCCGTTTCTCATATACCGCCCGATCGACTGAAAAACGGTGGTTACCCTTTTTGAGCATCAATGAGTTACCTGCATAAGTACAATTAAAACTGAAGGTGGTGTAGTGGCTCCTGTCCATGAAAACCCTGGCTTTTTCCAGATCCTCGTATCGATTTAATCCCTCACTATGTAGATTTACGTAAAGTGGTTCCCCTCCGATTTCATTTCTGGCAAAACGCTCAAAACCGGGGCGATAGAGGATATCTGCACTATGAACCACGTATGCGGAGCTGGTTATCTGAAGGGATGGATTTGTTACCGGAGATCCTTTCGGTCCACGCAGATAGAAGCCGATGACCATGGTTTTGCCTTGCATGATGTTTTGCATGGCCGCTTTTATCTCTTCGAGTGCGTCACTACGGTTCATGCTGTTGGCCAGTGAGTTGATCTTCTCTTCCGGATCGACAATGTAAAAGGTGCGATCGATGATGCGTCCCTGCTCTTCTTTCAAATCAAAATGGATGGTGTGCCCTGGCATGGCCAGTAAAGCCTCTTCTCCCTTCTCCAGACTCATCTCCCTGATGATCAGTCTGTCTGCATCAGAACCGGTGTGAACAAAGACACGATCCGGTTTGCAGAGTGAGATGGCATTTGCCACATAGACCATTACCCGGGTATTCGAAATCCGATTCAGTTTACCAAACTCGGGGACTTCCAAAGATTGTACCAGAAAGGGAATGGCTTCGTCTTCACGTTCCATTCCTCCCAGTTGATTGATGATATCGACACCTTTCTGTTCAGTATTCATGTTAACCTTTTTTGATTAAAACTCGATTCAGGGAAAATTCAGGGCAAAAAAAAAGCCTCTGCCAACCGGAAGCGGTTAACAGAGGCTTTAAAGATTCGTTGCTGATGGTTCTTATTCCAAGTCCTCTCTTAATCGCTTTCGATCAAAAGTTCTCCATGATGATGAAAATGATGAGAATGAAAACACGACTGATGAGGATGAGGCAGACAAAACACAATGAGCCTGATGAGGTGTTGCAAAGATTTGAATGTCGATACTTTGGAAAGTCATCGCCGATTGCTGCCTGTCTGTATTTTGATCAGGTTGTATAAGCCTGAACCACTGGGCTCTACAACCCTTTCCGATGTTTGACAACGGGAAGTTTCTTTTTTCCGAATGAATTTTAACTATTGATCGAAAAATCTTAAACCGTCAAACAATTAATTTGGACATTCTGAAGTAATCAGCACTAATGCATTGTAATATAAGAATTAATTACTTTCGTTTGTATTTCTCTAAGCATGATTTTACCGCACAGCATCATTGCTAAGGCCGGCGCAACGCCTGAAGCAGGATGCTGGATTCTCCAGGTCCTGATGTATTGCGCATCCGGTCGATTCGCGGCACCTTCTCCCACATTTTGGACTTGACAGATTCGAACGATCCGGGCTACCGTTTCTCCTTGCAGAAACAGTCTCGACTATTTCGATTGAGATAGCTGGAGACGGTGCGAAGAGAACGTTTCTGTTCGAAGAAACATCATTCGCTGTTTTATCAAAGTTCTTGAAAAATAAGATTTGGGCGTTATACTGTGGTAAACGTTTCTATATACAGAAACAGATCATGAATAGCGTATAAACCAAATCGATGACCAAGACAGCTTATGGATAAAATAAAAGAAATCGCACTAGTCCTGGCCAGAACTGATGATGAAGTTGTGGTTGCCGAATTCCTGAAGAGCCTCCTGACTCCAAAAGAACTCGGGGAGATCTCCTCGAGATGGGAGTTAACAAAGATGCTAATGGAAGGTACCAGTCAGCGCAAGATATCGGAAAAACTGGGATTGAGTCTATGCAAGATCACACGGGGATCCAAAGAGTTAAAAAAAGATCCGTCCTATTTCAGGCAGATGATCGATAAGTATTCGGAACTCTGTTGAACCCCGTTCATTAAATGATGTTATAACAACGAATTAAGGAGAATATCAATGAGTACCAAGATTTTCCTCGATGAGCAGGAAATGCCCAGGCAATGGTATAACCTTGCTGCCGATTTGCCGACTCCGATGCAGCCTCCCCTGGGACCGGATGGCAACCCGATCACACCGGACATGCTGGCTCCGGTGTTTCCGATGAACCTGATTGAGCAGGAAGTGAGTCAGGAACGTTGGATCGATATCCCGGAACCTGTTCAGGAACTCTTGCTCAGATGGCGTCCTTCTCCTTTACATCGAGCGGTACATCTGGAAAAGGCATTGGGAACACCTGCCAGAATCTATTTCAAGAACGAAAGTGTTTCCCCTGCCGGCAGCCACAAACCGAATACTGCGGTAGCCCAGGCCTGGTACAACAAGGAGTTCGGGATTAAAAGACTAACCACCGAAACCGGGGCGGGACAATGGGGGAGCGCGCTTTCCTTTGCCTGTTCGTTGATCGGTTTGGAGTGCAAGGTTTTCATGGTTCGGATCAGTTTCGATCAGAAACCCTTCCGCAAGGTGATGATGCAGACCTGGGGCGGAAGCTGTATTCCAAGTCCCAGCGATATGACACAGGCCGGGCGGGATGTTCTGGCAAAAGATCCTGATACTCCCGGTAGCCTGGGGATTGCAATCAGTGAGGCTATCGAGGCCGCCGTTACCGACGAAAGCGGCCAGACCCGTTACTCATTGGGCAGCGTGCTCAATCACGTCATGCTTCATCAGACCATCATCGGCCTGGAAACTCAGAAACAGTTGAAAAAGGCCGGTGAAAAGGGAGTTGATGTGGTGATCGGCTGTGCAGGCGGTGGAAGCAACTTTGCAGGGCTGGCTTTTCCATTTGTCAATGATAAGATCAACGGGGCGGACATCGAGATCATCCCTGTTGAGCCGGCGTCTTGTCCTACTCTGACAAGGGCTCCCTTTGTTTATGATCATGGTGACATCGCCAAGATGACGCCAATGCTACCCATGCATTCGCTGGGTCATGCCTTTGTTCCTCCTCCCATACATGCAGGCGGGCTGAGGTATCACGGTATGGCACCATTGGTTTCGCAGGCGGCTGTGGAAGGATTGGTCACCCCGGAATCCATTCAGCAACTTGACTGTTATGAGGCGGCTCTTACCTTTGCCAAATCTGAGGGTATCATCGTTGCCCCGGAGACCAGTCATGCCGTAGCTATGGCGATCAAGAAGGCAAATGAGGCCAAGGAAGAAGGCAAAGAGAAGGTTATTATCTTCAACCTGAGCGGTCACGGTCTGATGGACCTGAATGGTTATGATGCATTCATGTCGGGAAAGCTTTATAACTACTCGCTGCCCCAGGACGATATGGATCAGTCCCTGGAAACGATCAAGGGACATCCTGCACCCAGTACGGAAAAGACCGGAAAGTGGTAATTTGTTGCGGATAAACTCAGCAGCGGCACCCTCCTTTTTCCCCTTCGTCGCTGCTGTTTTTATCCCATACCAGACCTTCGCGCAGCCCCAAAAACTGTTTGTGAATGGGGCCGGATCAAGAACCGGGAGCGTAATTTTGGAACAATACGATCAATTGGATGGATACTGCAGGATGCTGGGGCATTATATCCCTTTTCGATATTGCCGGACCCATCAGAACGGTCTGCCCTGCAAAAAGATCCTGGATTGTTATTTTGAGAGAATTCCCATTCAGGATTTTATCGAAACCCATTATACCGATGAGGAGAAAAAGACGATTTTCCAGGAATCCAGTCCGAAAATGCACTCCATCATTGAACTGATCGAACAAGCAAAACGTCGAGGTCAGCAGCAAACCAACTCCTGACCGTCTCCTGCTGTAACAGCTTGCCTATTACCAAAAAGATCGGTATGCTTATCCCACTTTTTTAGGGTCTGCCGCATTCAGCCGGATTTCGATTTTCGCCTATTGATCGGTAAATCGGACAGCTACCGGTTGCATGCCCATGGTTGGATCGTCCTTATCAAACTAATTACCGGTTTGTACCATGAAAGTCGTATTTTTTGCTTTGCTAGCCCTGTTTGGCCTTGGCGAACTCTGCCTGGCAAACAGCGGAATGTGTATCCAGGGTGATTGCGTAAACGGAGTCGGGGGTTATATCTGGGAAGATGGCAGCACCTACGAGGGGAGTTTTAAGAACAGTTTTCGTCATGGAAAAGGAAAGATGATTTATGCGGATGAGGAAGAAGTCTATGACGGCGACTGGAAAAACGGCAAGAGACACGGCAAGGGGAGCATCAGCAGCCTGGAAGGCGAACGCTACGAGGGTGGTTGGTCAGAGGGGCGGAAACATGGACGGGGAGTGATTTCATTTCCCAATGGAGGGCGGTTCAAAGGAAACTTGATAGCCGATGAATGGCACGGTAAAGGGGAGTATATTTTCCCGGATGGCAGCAAATTTATTGGTACCTGGAAAAACAATAAAATGCACGGCAAGGGAATTTATCATTACCCGGATGGTACTAAAAGAAGTGTAGAATACAATGAGGGTACTCTTCTGGAAAAAGACGGGCACGAGCATTAGAAACAACAACTCAATTATGTTGACACTGCCCGAAGCACTATAAGACCGGTCAGGAGTCGCTGCCAGTCGTGGGAATGTAGTCAGGCCCCATTACTGAGGGCAGTTCAGGTGATTCCGGATTGGGAATAACAGTCTGACTGGCAGGATGGATAATCAGGTCCATATCCTCCAAGGGGATGGTTCCCAGGATTACTTCATCTCCCAGGACAAGAGCTCCGGTATAACACTTCCGATCCCCGAATTCGATCAGGACGGGCCCTGAATAAGGGCACAGAACCTTCCGTCCATCCGCAACGATAACATCTCTTTTCTCCAATTCACGCAAACCCAGGCGAATCGCCAGATACCTGGGTAAACAAAGATTAAGCGACCCCGTGTCAACCAGCGCAACGGCTTCATTCGGCGCCAGGTGATCCTTCAGGGGGTTTGACAATTGAATGGCTATTCTGATGTTACCCATGTTTCAAACTTCCTTTCTATGGTCAATGTTTACTGGCCAGTCATTTGGTAAGCCATGGAAGCCCTTTTGACCTGATTCTGCTCAGGATGAGGAAAGCGGGGCGGTCAATCCTTTGATTTTTTTTCCCAGTCTATCAAGTCTGGAATACTGAGGAAAGCCAAACCGGTATTATCAGGCCATTGAGGCGTTGGGATGAAAGTCTTTCGGCGAATCGAATCCAAGGTTTTCTCTCTGCTGCCATGCATCTGCCGTCTGTTGTACAGCCAGGCCCAATGCTTTGGATTCAGCAGAACCTTGAGCGGCGGTTAAGTGTCATCTCTTCTTCCGGTTTTAAGCCGGGAGTCGGTCGCATAAACTGAAATTATCTGTTCTGACTGGTGCTGTCAATTTCACGGGGATTTATAAACAATCAACCAGAGACGATCACTTGGGATGGCAGGATTCACTTGAAGAAGTGTCCGGGGGCGCTTCACAATCATCAATACCGCTTACGGCTCCCACAGGGCATACATCGGCACAGGATCCACAATCCGTGCACAAATCGGGATCCAGCTCATATCGATCATTCAAGGTGGAATATCCAATCGCTCCCATGGGGCATTCTTCGGCACAATGACCGGACTTTTTGCACAAGGTTTGGTTAATTTGATATGGCATAAGGATTCTGCAAGCTGTCTATCGATTTACGATCCCGGAATTCAGCCGGTTATCCGGGAGAAGCGGTTCAAGTGATCCGTTTTACCTATGGATGTAAAGGGGCAACTTTTCAGGCAAAACGTGGTTGAAATTTGAAGATTCAGTTTAATCCTGTTTACAAACCATTCATGTTTTCAAATACTTTGTAGATTCCCTGTGTTCCAAGATTCTCGTATCCAAGTGCGGCGGCTGCAATATAAAACTGGTAGGCCAGCGATAATCCCGGCAACGATAGCTTCATTCTCCTGGCCTCTTCAAGCGCTATTCCCATATCCTTGATAAAATGCTTAATAAAAAAACCGGGATCAAAATCTCCCTTGACAATTCTTCTGCCCAGGTTATTCAACGACCAGGATGCCGCTGCGCCTTTGCCGATGACATCTATCAAAGCATCCAGTTCCAAATCCGCTTTGTAGGCATAGAGCAGGGATTCAACCACCCCTATCATGGTGGAAGCGATCAGGATCTGATTGCTCATTTTAGTATGCTGACCGGCACCTGCTTCACCCATATAGGCGATGTTTTCTCCCAGAATCTGAAACAGGGGCAGGACTTTATCAAAGACTTCCCGGTTACCCCCCACCATAATTGCCAGCTTTCCTTCTCTGGCTCCGAGGTCGCCACCGGATACAGGTGCATCCAATGAACTAAGACCTTTACGGGAGGCCTTCTCTGCAATTCGTTTGGCAAGCTCTGGCTCGGATGTGGTCATGTCAATCAGGATGCTGCCTTCTTTTGCTGAGGTCAGGACTCCATTGTCACCCAGGATAATCTCTTCTACATCCGAAGGAAATCCGACTATGCTGAAGATGGTATTACTGTTAGCCGCAACTTTACCGGGGGTATCGCACCAGGTTGCGCCTTCCTTGATCAGGGATTCTGCCTTGCTTCTGCTTCGGTTGTAAATATATGACTTGTATCCTGCCTTGATCAAGTGCAGACACATTGAACTCCCCATTACGCCTGTTCCAATCCAACCAATTGTTTGATTCTCCATAATGACTCCCTTCTATGCTTCCTGATCTGTTTAAGTGGTGCCTTTCTGTGCCTGATTTTCCAGGTTTATCGGTGTTGAGTTGACTTATTACAATTTAGACTCCATAAACCCCGGACCTTCCTTACCCGCTGAATTCCTGACTCCTGTTGCTCCAACAGTATAGACGAATCATCGCGATTGATAAACCGACATTTTAGACCGGATACCGATTGTTGACAGACAGTCGCGTTTCGTGTAATCGGACCATAGCTTCAGCAGTAGTCAAACCGTAACAGTCTTTGTTTATTCTACTATCATTGCAGTTAATGCTGGATTGGATTGACGAATCAAAGTAAGGAGAGCGCATATGGGATACTACAGTGATCGATTTTGGAAGAAGAATTGGGATGAGGGTCTGGATGACCTGAAAGAAGAAGATTATAACACCACTTATGTGGCGATGGTGCAGGAGAGTTTTGATAATTATCCGGAGAAAAAAGCCCTGCACTACCTGGGTGTTTCCTTGACCTTTGCCGACATGGAGCGGTACACCAATCAGTTTGCCAATATGTTGATTGCAAACGGATTTAAGAAAGGCGATGTAGTAGGCATCAATCTCCCTAACACACCCCAATACCTGATTGCACTGATCGGGGCCTTAAAAGCCGGCTGCATCATTTCGGGGGTTTCGCCTCTTCTCTCGGCCGAACAGATCAAGTATCAGATCAATGACCTTACCAGTACGGGCAAAAAAGCGGCACTGGTGACGCTGGATGCCATTTTTGCCGGTCATATCACCAAGATTGCGGATAGTATGCCGGGGCTGGATCTGATCATTGCCACCAATCCCGCCAGTTTTCTGCCTAAAATAAAGCAGGTGCTGGGCAAACTCCTGAAAAAGGTACCAACCGGCAAGGTCACTCCTATTCCGGGAAAAACCGTGATAGAACTGCATAAGGATGTACTCGCCAAAGCATCGGCCGATCCGGTCAAAGTGGAGGTGACACCGGACGATTTGGGCTGGATTCAGTATACAGGCGGGACTACAGGCCCTCCAAAAGGAGCTGCGCTCAATCACCGCAACATTGTTCATAATATTAAGGCGATCAATAGCTGGCTGGGTTGGGATCAGGGAGCCGGAATCCTGCTTTCGGGATTTCCCATGTTCCATATTGCGGGTTTGACCGTTTGTGAAGCAGCACTCTGCCTTGGCTGGACACAGGTACTGATCCCCAACCCGAGGGATACGGATCACATCTGCAACGAAATCCGTAATTGCAAGCCTACCTATCTGGTCAATGTACCATCCCTGTTCCAGATGTTGATGGCCAATCCGGCTTTTAAAGAGCTGGACTTTTCCGGGATCAAGGGTTGCGTGTCGGCAGCATCGCCCTTTCCCAAGGAATCCCAGGTTGAATTTGAAAAATATGTAGGCCAGGGTAAGCTGCTGGAACTCTACGGCATGACCGAAACTTCACCGGTCTCCGTGATGAATCCATCCAAGAAGGCCAAGAAACTGGGAACCGTGGGTATGCCCATCATGAATGTTGATATCACCATGGTCAGCCCCGAAACCGGTGAAGAGGTCCCGATTGGCGAACCGGGCGAGATCTGTATCAAAGGACCGTTGGTGATGCAGGGCTATTTCAACAGGCCGGATGCGACCAAGAGCACCATTGATGAAAACGGATTTCTGCATACGGGAGATGTGGGGATCATGGATGAGGACGGTTTCATCAAGATCGTTGATCGTACCAAGGACATGATCATTGTTGGCGGATTTAAGGTGTTTTCGAGCAAGGTTGAAGACGTGATCTCCCAGCATCCGGCAATCGGACTTCTGGCCCTGGTCGGCAAGCCCAATCCGGAAAGACCCGGCTCCGAACTGGTTAAAGCCTACATTCAACTTGATCCCGTTTATAAATTCAATGGTGACTATGAAGCTTTGAAAAATGACATCATCTCATTTGCCAAGGAGAAAGTATCACCTTACGAAGTCCCGAAAGAGATTGAGTTTATGGAGGAGATTCCCCTGACCACCGTCGGTAAGGTCGATAAAAAGGTCCTTAGAACCAAATAGCGGTTCCGGGTCGGTGCGGTTTTAACTCATCCGAAAACCGATTGAGCCGCCTGGAACAGAAAGGGCAAAATGAAAAGCGAAAGCAGGGTCGAGGTGATGAGAACCGATCCTGCATATTGACCATTCAGGCCATAACGAACCGGCAGCACTACCGAAAAAACCGCTGAAGGAAGAGCGGAAGCCACAACAATCACGACAGCAGCCGTACCTGAAAACCCGAATAAGGCGGCTGCTCCCAATCCCAGCAAGAATCCCAGGCCTAATCGGATCAAAACCCCTGTGACAATATGCAGATCCAGGCGTACCTTATAGTTATTCAGCGTCATTCCAATAGCGAATATGGCCAGTGCAGGAGCTGTCTCACCTCCGAATCGGAAAGCCTCCAGCAGCGGTTCAGGGACCTCAATACCTGTCAGATTAAACCAAAACCCAAGCAGAATTGCCCAGATCAAAGGGGAGCGAACGATCTCCAATATCCCGGATAACTTGTAACCTCCCGTTACGATAACTATTCCCAAAGTGAAAATAATGAAGGTCTGTACCTGGTCATAAATGATGATCAGGTTCATGGCAGCCAGACCTCCCCAGAGCTTCATGATCGGAATACCGAGGAAGCCCGAATTCATGAAAATCAGCGGAGGGGCCGTGGTTCGGATGTCGGTTTTGAAAGCACGGCAATATAACCAGGTTACACCCAGGGTTCCTGCCACAACCAGGGAAACAGCACCAATCAAGCGGGTGATCTCGGAAATCGATATTTTAGTCGTACAAAAAGAATAAAAGACCAGTAAGGGCATGAAAAAATCAGTGACCACCCGAACCAGTGGGCCCTCGGATAGCGAAAAAAAGCGGCTGATAACGAAACCGCCACCGATCAGCAAAAAGAGGGGAAGTAGAATGTTTAAAAAATCCAAATCCAGTGGACCCATAACCTGCCTTATCTGTTGATTAATTGACATCGATCCGGGCGCTGCCTACTTGGAAATCTTACGACGAAAACAAGTCTCTCGATTCAGATCTGACAACACAAAACCTGGAATCCGATTGCCTGTTGAGGAGAAACCGGCAATTCCGGAGTGGATCTTTGTCTATACTTTCTGTTCTCAACAGACTGTCGGAAAAGACTTGTCGAATCAAGTAAAAAACGATCAGGCGGCAGACTCCGGTTTCTCGACCTTTCTGTAGGATATTCTGGGTGTCTGTAGCTTCAGGGGGCACCTTACAACCGGACAGGAACGAATAGGATCACTCTTGGGAAGAGGAGGCCTTTTATTGTTTTCAGTTAATTTGTTTTTCCAGTCAATTGCCTCCTGTTCCGATTCGGCGGTGCCAACCCGGGAGGTATGTTTGCCGAAGCAATGCATGGTTTCGCATTCCAGTAAATAATAGGAAGACATGATACAGATACCTTGTTTCCGTGGTAAACAGGTGCCTTAACATCGCACTTGAGAATTTTATGTCAAAACGCTTTTGATACTCAAAAACCGGGAATTGTTTTTGGGATCAAAATGCAGCATCCGGTTTGATGGCTTTTAAATCAATTCTTCGAATAGTATTCGATAATAAAATTATACTCGAAAACACAGATACCTGTCAATCCTGAATTGCTTCGAGGCAATGACAAAATGGTTAGTACAAAAGGAGGTGCACTGGACGCTATCAACGTTAGGGATTTTCAACGAGTGATTTTGATCAAGGTATGACTGCCGGAACCGACCGGGGAAATCCCGATTTAATACTTGAATAGAATAGTTTGCATTGATAATCCCGGAAGCCAAGGGGAAAAAGTCAATTTATTCCCGAGGTTGACATTGGCAGAGGAACTGATTTACAATAACTCGAATACTATTCGAATAAAAAGCACTTTTCGCAAACACTTTTCAAAAGGTCGGCTTATGTATGAGGATTTAAAGGGGAAAACAGTCCTGGTCACCGGATCAGGCAAACGGAGTGGTATTGGTTATGCAGTTGCCAGGAAGTTTGCCGAGAACGGGTCAAATGTCATTATTTCGGACCTGGGGGATCAGCAGGACAAGGATAATCCGATACCTACCGGGCAGAGTGGGGAGATGAATGAAATTGTCGAAGAGTTTAAATCGGAATGTGGTGTGGATGCGATGGCAGCCGCTTTTGATGTCACTGACAACAAGTCGATTCAGACAGCGGTTTCATCGATCATGAAGCGCTTTTCCCGGCTCGATGTCTTGTGCAACAATGCCGGTGCGACATTCGGGGTTCCTAATGCGATTCATACTTACGATGAGGCGGCCTGGATGAAAACAATAGATGTCAATCTGCATAGTGTGTTTAAGGTCAGTCGGGCCGTTTTGCCGATGATGATGACCAAAGGGGGCGCGATTGTCAACGTGGCATCCAGGGCAGGAAAGGTACCGCCTCTGTTTAACGGAGCTTACGCGGTCGCCAAAGCCGGTGTGATCATGATGACGAAAGTGATGGCGAGGGAGTTGGCCGGAAACGGCATCCGAGTCAACGCAGTCTGTCCGGGTCAGATTATGACAGATTTGGAAAGCTGGAGATTTGATCTGGAAGCCCAATTTCTGGGAACAACTGCTGAGCAACAGAAGGAAGAGATGTGCAAAACCATCGCTTTGAATCGTCTCGGTTCACCGGCGGAGGTTGCCAAACTGGTGGCTTATCTTGCCTCCGACCAGGCCAGTTATTTGACCGGTCAGGCAGTAAATGTTACAGGCGGCCAGTTGATGGAACTGTAGTCGTTTTTCATTCCCCGGCAGTCAGAGAGTGTTATACAATAAGCAAGAGTTAACAAATAAATTTTTTTAACCCAAAAATCGGATTTTGCGAAAAGATGAGGAGAAATCATGTCAAAGATTACAGGCGGTCAGATTGCGGCAGAGGCGTTGCGGGATAAAGGAGTCAAGCAGATCTTCACCCTGAGTGGAGGGCACATTTCGCCGATCTATAAATATCTGAAGGAATTTAACATCACCCTGTTTGATACCCGGCATGAACAGAACGCAGTGTTCATGGCAGAAGCTTACGGCAGGATGACTCGTGAGCCGGGAATCGCGATGGTCACGGCGGGTCCCGGTTTTACCAATGCTCTCTCGGCAATAGCCAATGCTTTCATGGCTAACTCTCCCCTGGTTCTGATATCAGGTTGTGTCGGGGTGGAGAGTGTTGAAAAACTGGATCTCCAGGACATGAGACAGGCGCCCGTGATTGAACCCATGGTGAAAAAGGCCCTGGTCTGTCACACAACGGAGCGGGTTGCGGAATTTATTGACATGGCTTACAGAATTTCCATTACCGGTCGTCCCGGTCCTGTTTACCTGGAGCTTCCTGTCGACATCCTGAAAAGGGAAGTGGAGAATGACACCGTCAAGCGCCTCAACAACCTGACCCAATCTTCCCCTGCAGATTCGGAGCAGGCCGAGCAATTGATTGATATGCTGGAAGAGGCAAAGAAGCCGATAATTATAGCGGGTAGTGGGGCCTGGTATTCCGATGCAGGTGAAGAACTAGTAGAATTCGTAGAAAAAACGGGTATTCCGGCCTTTACCATGGCTGGAGGCAGGGGGGTTATCCCGGATACCCATCCACTCTGTTTTGAATCTGCTTCGGCTATACGACCGGGAGCGGCACTGGCAGCCAATATGGGAACAGATCTTGTTCTCTTTCTGGGCTCCCGTCTCAGCCTCATGTTTATCTTCGGGGATATTTTTCCCAAGGAGACCAAGTTCATCCAGGTAGATATTCATCCTGATGAAATCGGGCGTAACAGGAATATTGATCTTGGGATTCTGAGTGATATCAAAGGATTGCTCAAGATCTGCAATCGGCGTATCGACGAACGAGCCAATGCCGACAAACTTCAGTCACGCTTTAAGGAGTGGGTTGATGCGGTCAAAGCTGCCGACGCCGACAGCAAAAAGCAATCCCAGCCCCTGTGGGAGAGTGAAAACACTCCTATTCACCCTATGCGTCTGGCTCGGGAAGTGAACAGGTTCATGAATCGTGAGGATGATATTGTGATTGCAGATGGCGGCGATACCCAGATCTGGATGGGAATGACCCGGACTGTGGTCAAACCTGGCACTTACATGGATTCCGGGCTTTACGGCTGTCTAGCGGTTGGACTGTCCTATACCAACACCGCAAAATACCTCAATCCGGAAAGCAGGGTCTGCCTGATCATCGGTGATGGTTCCACCGGTTTTAATTTTATGGAATTCGAGACAGCCATTCGCAAAAATCTCCCGATTGTAGTGGTGATCTCAAATGACCTGGGGTGGGGGATGATTCGTCACAGCCAGGAGCTGGCATTTGGTGAGGCTATCGAAGATGGAACCTTTATCGGAACCGTACCTTATCATCGACTGGTGGAAGAACTCGGCGGCAAGGGATTTTTCGTGGAGAAGCCCGAAGATATCGCACCCGCCCTGGAAGAGGCATTTGCCTGCGGTAAAACGGCATGCATAAACGTCATGACCGATCCGACGACCGTCAGCCCCGGAAGCGTCGCCCTGGCCAACCTGGGGACTTATTCCGCCTGATGGTATAAAACATACACACCAACTGCTTGTCGGAACAGGTAGCCTCATAGAGCCTTGGTTCGGGTCTTACAATAAAAAAGGGATCTGCTTTGTAACAGATCCCTTTTCAGGAATATCCCTATCCCGCTTCTACCAATGCCCCTCCACATTTGGGGAATCGGTATACTCATACTTTCCCTGTTTGAATGCTTCAACAGCCTCTTTAACAATCCCGCTGACCTCGGCCGCGATTTTTACTTTTGCGGCATTAAGGGTTTTAACTGCGTTGGGACCGCAATACCCGGTTAGTAACACTTCGGCTCCTTTACCGCTGATCATGGTGGCAGCCTGAATACCGGCCCCTTTGAGGGCGTTGATGTTGGCCTGGTTGTCAACAGCTTCATAGTCCAGGGTATCCGTATTTACAATCAGGATGTAGGCCGCCCTTCCAAAACGGGGATCAACTTCGGCATCCAGATCGTTCCCTTTCGCTGTCACTGCAATTTTCATCACGAGTCTCCTCTATTGGTGCGGGTGCATCTGGCCGCCACCGCCTCCACAAACCTGGTCGTTCTGAATCAGGGGCAGGTTACCGGCAATCAGGTCCTCAACAACAGGTTTGATCTCACCACGTTCAACTTCGTAGTAGACATCAATATTGACCTGCTTGAATCCCATCAAAGGCCTGAGACCTATTCCGCCGACGACCAAGGCATTGACCTTGTTTTCGGCCAGCAATTGAACGGGAACCATGCAACCGCCTTGAACGTGTTCCCGGTTTTGAATAGTAGTTACCTTCTTAATTTCACCACTTTCAACATCGACCAGGGTAAATACATCACAATGACCGAAATGTCCGGCTCTCATACCATCCAGTCCACCCTGCTCAAGAGACGGGACAGCTATTCTTCCATCTTTCATAACTTAGTTTCTCCTAGTTCAGTGCTTTGTTTTTTGAACCTGATTGTGGACCTGGCATCGAAACGTGGGGCCCACCCGAGTGCTACAACGAGTCCGTTTCGCTTAACCCGTTTATGAAACCTGTAGATTATTTAACGGTTGAAAATCGATTACGATAAGTCAATTCAGAATCAATTCGGTGATCGTATTCATTTCAGGACTCCGCAGAATCCTGTTCCAGATCTCCACCACCGCCTTCCCAGCATCGGATTCCGGAGCATATTCCAACACGGTTTTTCCATCAACCATGGCTTGAGTAAAAGCCGGGTCATAGGGTACTTTACCCAGGAAAGTGATTCCTTTCTTCTCTATGGTGCGGATTATACTCTCCGTTTGTTCCGGATTGAGATCGTATTTATTGATGCAAACCATCACGGGTACTTTGAAATTCTCGGCCAGCCGGATGACGCGCTCCATATCATGAATCCCGGATACTGTCGGTTCTGTGACCACAACCACGGCAGTTACCCCCCCCAGGGACGCTATTACCGGACAACCCACCCCTGGAGGACCATCTGTAATGATCAACTCCAGACCTTTCTTCTCCGCTATTTTTTTTGCTTCCTGGCGCACCAGGGTAACCAATTTGCCGGAATTTTCTTCGGCAATCCCCAATCGTGCGTGAACCATGGAGCCGAACCGGGTGCTGGAAACAAACCATTCGCCACATGTTTTTTCCCAAAGTTCAATTGCTTTTTCCGGACAGAAGTAATGGCAAACGCCACAACCTTCGCAGTTCAGTTTGTCGACAACAAACTCCCAACCGATAGCGTCGAATTTGCAGAATTCCATACACAAACCGCATTGAATGCAAACTTCCCTCTTGATATAAGCCTGGCTGCCACCCTTGAAATCAGCGGTCTCTTTTATTTCGGGAGTCATCAACAGATGAAGATCCGCGGCGTCCACATCGGCATCGCACAGTATTTTATTATCTGCCAGACTGGCAAAGGCCGCAGTTAAACTGGTTTTTCCGGTCCCTCCTTTACCGCTGATCACAAGTAATTCTCTCACGCTTTTTCCTTGTAGCTTTGTATCTTTTTGTATGACTTCCGCACAGCCTTAAAGTGACTCCTGCTGGTTATTTACCTTCCGTCAGTTCGTTTTTATTCTCTCAAACAGTTGCAGAAAAGCCTCTTGCCACTCCCCGGAGTCCTCCACCATTAATTGTCCCCTGGAATATGATTCGGCTATCTTCCGGTCAAAAGGAATCTCCATCAGAATCGGCAGCCCTTCCTGTTTGGCGTATTCCCGCACTTTGTCATCACCCGCATCTGCCCGGTTAATGACCAGTCCCCTTCCTATTCCCAGTTTCTTAACCGCCTCAACCGCCAACTTAAGGTCGTGTAATCCGAACGGTGTCGGTTCTGTAACCATTAGTACAAAATCGACATCCTTCATGGCAGTGATCACCGGGCATGATGTCCCGGGGGGAGCATCGATAATGGTGATCTTATCATCACGGGTGCAAGTCCTTACTTCCTTGATCAAAGGGGGGGACATGGCTTCACCGATCCTTAACCTGCCATGATGAAATTCTATAACTCCCTTGTTTCCGCTTTCTATCTGACCCAACTCCCGCTTTCCGTCAAAAATGGCGTTTTCCGGACAGACCTCCTTGCATCCGCCACAATCGTGACAAAGCTGAGGAAAGGTGAGAACGGTTTCCCCGACAAGCGTAATAGCGCTGAACTGGCAGATTTCTGCACATTTTCCGCAATAGTTGCACTTTTCGACATCCACTTCGGGAACTGTGGCGTAGACAGTTCTGCTTTCAGCCAGCTCTGGCTTGATAAAAAGATGGGCATTGGGCTCTTCTACATCACAGTCCAAAAGCTGACCCTTTGCACCAAGAACATAAGCCAGATTGGTGGACACCGTGGTTTTCCCGGTTCCGCCTTTGCCACTGGCAACACTAATGATCATTCTCCGGCCTCCAAAACCTGAATATTTATTTTACCGAACAAGCCATTATCTATAAATTACTTCAACAGTCCCAGAATCCGTTTCAGAAGTGTCAAAAGCCTCTCAACATCTTCCGGTGCAGGAGTCTTGGGAATACTTGAAAGAACTCCCAGCCCCTCGGTCGATTCATGAAAGTCTTCCTCCCCGAGTGAACTCACAATAGCACAATTCAGCAAAGGGTTGGTGGCGATTAGCTGTTTGGTGAACTCAATTCCTGAGTTCTTATTCGTCTTTTCATCGACGATGACAAGCTGATGTTCATTGCGGGAAGCGATTTCCATTGCCTTTTCCTCTGAACTGACTTCAGTGACCGCCACACCTTCCTGCAGGTTCAATAATCGGGATAGTTCAGTAAGGGTTGCATTCTTACCTCCGATTAGTAAAACATCAATCATGGGTCAACTCTCTTTTAAGACGCGGCCAACACCACTTCCAAATCGGAAGCGTCTGCCGTTTCCACCGTTTAATCCTCTTTGTAATCCCGGACCTTGTTGGTTGGAGAATTGTGGTCTCTCATCCCGATTATTTTCGGGAGACTGTTTATTGCATTTACCCATTCCCCTTCCGGTCATGGGGCCTGATCCCAAGGGACCTTTTCGATCAAATCCTGGCATGGTGATACCTCCTTAATAAAATCCGATCATAAGTTTTGCGGTGTATAGTTATCCGACAGTTTTTTGAACGGTAAGCGTTACGTTGCCTGCCTGCAGATTCAAGAACACCTGTGATCTGTCAGGAATCCTTTTCCTGAAAATGCTTACGACAACACCTTCTCCCTGGAGGGTTTCCACCGTTCCTGGTTTTGTTACGCATGAGATTTCCGCGTCTGCATCCCGGCATCAGGAAAACGGGTTCAATCGAATGACCGTGAACCAGGGCATCGAGTACTTTATCCGCATCTCCTGAAATAAACGGAATCAGCTCCAAGGCCTCGTTTTCCAATACCCTGGCCGGATACTCCGATATCGCACCGCAGATCAACAAGGATACATTCTGCTTTTTCAGCATCTTTGCCAGGGCTGCAGGGTTTTCAGAATCGATAGGAACCAATTGTTTGTTGACAATGGTTTTGCCTTCGATTTCAACAATCAGCAGCGTTTGAGCAGAATCAAATACGGGAGAAATCCATTTTCCCCAGACAGTAAGCGCAGTTTTCATGAGTAACGACCCTCCATGGTAGCTAGTTCTGCAAAGGGAGTGCCGCAAGGAAGAAGATGGCTGGAACAGAATCAAAAACACTTTTGGAACAGGGGATTACTACAGAGATATAACTGAAGGGAGAGTGGTTGAGAGCTTACAGAGTCGCAGTTTCAGGACTGTATCGGGTCTCAGGGTCGCAATTCGGATACCGTTCTATTTTTTGCGACCATCGATTTCGGGCAGGTTAATCTCAAGTTTTTTGATTTTGCGAAACAGGGTACTCTTATGAATCCCCAATTCACGGGCTGCTGCAAGTCGATTGAAGTTGTTCCTCTTGAGAGCTTCCAGGATGGACTGGATCTCGGAAGACTCGCGTGCACTCTCAAGGGTTCCCTGGCTGTCAGCCTTGAATCCGTCCGGTAGCAGGTCGATCGGCAGGTGGGCGGATTGTATCGTTTCCTCAGAACAGAGAATAAATGCTCTTTCTATGATGTTCTCTAACTCCCTGATATTCCCGGGATAATCGTGAGCCATCAGAAAATGCAGCGCCTCTTCTCCAATTCCCTGGATAGTCTTCCCTCGGAAATGATTCAGACGGCTGATGAATCGTTCAACGAGTAGAGGAATATCCTCTTTTCTCTCACGCAGGGGAGGGAGGTTAAGCTGGACGACATTGATCCGGTAGTAGAGGTCTTGTCTGAATTCTCCATTTCTAACCTGCTCTGCCAGATCCCTGTTGGTTGCAGCAATAATCCTGACATTGGATTTTACCGGTTTGACAGCTCCCAGGGGGAGATATTCCTTCTCCTCCAACACCCTCAGCAATCGAACCTGAAAGGCGGAACTGGTATCCCCGATCTCATCCAGCAGGATGGTTCCGCCTTCTGCGGCAGCGAAGTGACCGGGTTTGTTCTTTGTGGCATGGGTAAAGGCTCCTGCCTTGTATCCGAAGAGTTCTGATTCCAACAGATTATCGGGAAGCGCGCCGCAGTTAATGGCCACAAAAGGCATTCCCTTACGCGGGCTCAGGTCGTGGATGGCCCTTGTTAGTAACTCCTTCCCTGTGCCGGTCTCACCTTCAATCAATACTGTACTGTCGCTCTCCGACACCTGGGGCAGAATGGTGAAGATCTTCTTCATCGCAGAACTGCGACTCACCATATCTCCCACTTGAAACCTTCCGTCCAGCTCCTTTCTGAGCTCCTCAACCAGACTCAAATCGCGGAAGGTTTCCACACCTCCCAGAACCTGGTTATTGGCATCCTTTAGCAAGGCGGTGGACACGCTGATGGGAATCCTTTTCTTCTCACTGTTTATGATATAGGTCGTTGAGCTGGAGGCGGATTTACCATGTTCCATGGTCCGTCTCAAGGCGCATTCCAGCTCACACATATTCGAGCGGAAAACCTCCCAACAATGACGGCCAATGGCCTCATCCCTGGACACACCGGTGATCTCCTCCGCTGCACGATTAAACGAGGTGATCTGCCACTCCTGGTTGATGGTGAAGACCCCATCAGAAATACTCTCCAGGATGGTTTCAGTTACATTTTCCGGAACCCTGTTCTGTTGCTTTGAACTTGTCACTCTGCGGCTCGCCATTGTTATTGATCGGGAGTGGCCTTCGGTACTGACCGGATTTTCTTTATCTACCCCTCTGATCTTCATAAGAACCATTATAAATCAGCTCATGTGATTAAACAATGAAGCCGATCAGAATTCATGCTGATTGATAGAGAGCAATGATATTGTATCAACTAATCGGGAGAAGAATAGTTGTCAGGAGTTCTTAAGATAGGGGGTGAAAGTCTGTGGATTTGCCGGACTGAATCTCACTTATGCATAAATACTGAGTCGCTAATGTCATGTCACCTGTGGATCGTTGGAAATCTGGGGACATTCGCCCGTTATGTCCCCGCATTTCCGCGGGATTGAAGCGACGGTTGAGCGTCGACAGGACACCAAGGTTTTTTCGACGCCGGATTTTAAAGAGGGATGGCACCTGTCTGGTGATTTCGAATGTAGAGCTGACCGGAGGATTCATAAACAACCAATCCCTCCAGGTAGGCAACCCGTCCCACATCCTCGTGCCTGAGACCCATGATCTGTTCCTTGATCAGATAGACATTCCAATCATGAGTAACATTGATATCGACGCTGTTTTCAGGAAGAACCTCAAGTCGATCCACAAGTAATTGCACAATCTTCTTCGCAGCTATTTCCGGGGGCTCGATGATGTCGGAAGAAATCTTCCCATCAAACCAGGCACGGACAAAATCCTCGTGGGGTTCCTGAAGGCAGGTTGCCAATTCGAAAGGCTTTTTCACGTAAGAAGGGGACAACAGCTTCTCCACGATATTGGAACGGGTCCTTCCACCTCGTGAAGTGTAGCCTTTATCAATCATGAAAGCGGTTTCAATACAGCGACCAAAAGCGCTTGAGAACAGGTTTACCTCCAGCCCCACAGGCAGGCTTTTCCCCAGTTCATAGGCGTATTGTTTCCCTTCCTCGGTTAATACCAAAAACGGCTCCATTTCTGGATGTTCTCTGTCGTAATATCTGGCGGAATGTCTCTGGATAACACTGAATCGATTAATCCCTTCATTGATCAAGGTCTTTATTAAATCTAGCGTTGATTGTCCATATTCAAGTTCAGTCATGGATATCTCTATGGTTTCTTCTATGTGTGATTTTATTTGCCTTCCGTCCATGAGTTTGTAATTCAAAACAAGTATGAATCACAACCTTGTGGACGGAAAAATGACCAAGTATTAGTGTTGGGCATCGCTAACTTTGAATCCGCAATGCCTCATCAGGGCTTCTGTACTGGGTTCCCGACCGCGAAAGGCCTTGAATACCTCCATGGGATGCTGCGATCCACCCAGGGCTAATACAGTATCCCTGAATTTTGCACCGACCTCCTTGATTTTTTCAAGGGAATCGAGCCCGGTCTCTTCAAAGGCGGCAAAAGCATCCGAGCTTAATACCTCAGCCCATTTGTAACTGTAGTAGCCCGCAGCGTAGCCTCCTGCAAAGATATGGGTAAATGAGCAGAGAAACCGATCATGCTCATAAGGTTCAAACACGGAATACAGGGTGGAGAGCTCTTTATAGAGATCAAATGGAGTCTGCTCGCCATTCGGATCGAACTTTTGATGTAGCTGCATATCGATGACGCCGAAGAGTAGTTGCCTCATCGTTCCATATCCGGATTGGAAAGTCTTCGAGGCTTTGATCTTGTCGAACAAATCATCCGGTAAAGGTTCCCCGGTTTTCACGTGTTGGGTGAGGCCGATCAGGGTGGGTTTGTGATAGCACCAGTTCTCCATAAACTGGCTGGGCAGCTCCACTGCATCCCATTCCACACCGCTGACACCGGCGACTTCTGTTTCATTCACCGTGGTCAGCATGCCTTGCAGGGCATGACCGAATTCGTGGAAAAGGGTCTCCACTTCACGAAAACTCATCAACGAAGGTGTATCCCCCACCGGTGGTGTGCTGTTCAGGCAGATGTGAATGACCGGCAGACGAGGCTTATCATCAATCATCATGCGATTCATACAATCGTTCATCCAGGCGCCGCCCCTTTTTTCCTGGGGACGGGAAAAAGGATCCAGATAGAAGGAAGCCAGCAACTCCCCTTTCAGATTCCTGACCCTGAACAACCGGACATCCGGGTGCCATGAAGGGAATTCCCCGGTTTCCATCTCGATAATTACATCAAACAGGTTACCGGCCAAGGCGAACAGGCCGTTCAATACCATGGGCAGTTGAAAGTATGGCCTGAGCTGATCGTCGGTGTAATCGAAAAGCTTCTCCCTGAGTCTTTCACTCCAGAAAAACCAGTCCCATTGTTTCAAAGGTTCGGTCTGACCCGATTTGACAGCCAGGTTTTTGACATCTTCATGTTCTTTTTGGGCAAAAGGACCTGCCGCCGATCTCAATTCATCGACCATCTGTTCGACTGCGGAGACACTATTTGCCATTTTCGCGTCAAGGCTCAGTTCGGCAAAGCTGTTGAAACCCAATAGCTTTGCCTTCTCTTCACGGAGCCTGAGAATGCGGTTGATTTTATCTCGATTGTCTTTTTCACCTTCGGAAGCCCTGGTAATCTGCGCGTGATAAACCTGCTTTCTCAAGTCCCTGTTGCGGCTGTGCTGCATAAAGGGGAGGAAACTGGGCAGGTCCAAAGTAATGCGCCAGGGACCTTTATCCGGATCAAACTGCTCCTCATGATCCTTTTGAGAAAGGTTATAAGATTGTGCCGCAACCTGCTTCAGACTGACAGGCCAGCCTGCGGTCTCTTCCGGGTCGGTGATGTCAAGGTGAAAAGCCTTGGTAGCGTCCAGTACATTGTTGGAAAAATCAGTGCTGAGCTGGGAGAGTTCGTTTTCGATTTTTGCAAATCGCTCTTTCTGGTCTCCTTTCAGCGCAATTCCGGCATGCTCTGCGCCCTTGACTCTGATTTCGACAACTCTCTGTCTGGCTTTAGAAAGTGAGTTCCAGGAGCCACTCGTCATGATCGATTTCAATCCCTTGTAGATCGCCTCACTCTGCCGCATTTTAAGGGAGAAAGTCACCACTTCATTGAGTACCGTCTGGTGAGCCGTTCTGAGTGCCTCGCTGTTCTTAACAGCCAGCAGATGAACCACTGCTCCCCAGGAGTATTCAAACATGGGTCCCAGTTCTTCCAGCGGTTTTAATAATCCGTCCCAACTGGGTTCAAGATTTTCTTCCAGATCCTTAAGAACTGCGTAGGCCTGCCGAAGGATCTCACGAATGCCTGGAACAACGTGCTCGGGTTGAATCAGATCGAATCGGGGAAGCCCTCCGGTCATCAGGAGCGGATTATCAGCCAGGTTTGCATTTTCCATGAGTCAATTTGGATTAGGGTGTAATGATCATTTGTCTCTTGGGCAGAAAGCTATACACCGATGATAAGCGCCTGGCAGCAAAATGTAAATAGAAGAAGGTGGTCAGGTTATCATTTGGATCGTATAATGAGTTTGGATTGATCGGGAGAGGCCCGATTCGGTTGTTTAACTTTTAATTCCCAATACAGCAGAATCAATGAGTACAAAGGACATCCTTAAGAAGAAACTGGAAGAGCTTGATCAGAAAGTAAAGGCCAGACTGGCCGTGCACGAGATGGAACCGGAATTGAAGAGAATGTGGGAGGTACGCCAGAAATTTAAAAAGGTGGGGCAGGATATTGATGAGCAGATCGACCTCATTGAGCGAATGAAATCGAAGATTGATAAATTGGAGCAGGAGGAGTAAATATCAGGAGTTTGCCAATATTGGATTCTTCTTTGTTTATTCTCCTTACCCTCTTTATTTCAATCGCCCTCCTACTGAAAATGCGAGATGAATTTTAACAGGATCGGTGCCGTCAGAATCACAAAAATAACCCGGAAGAGATGAAAACAGGTGAGAACAGTGGTGTTAACACTGTTTTCCAGACCCAGCACCAGCAGTACCGTCATAGCTCCCGGGCTGGTTCCCAGGTATCCGGTCCCGATATCCAGGATTCCCAGTTTGGTAAAAAGAATCGCAATCAACACACCGGTTGCCACCAGGATGACACAGGAGGTAACCACCGGAATGATAATCTTGTGAAAAGTTGCCAGCAAAGAGGGATGAAATGTTGATCCCACCATCACTCCCACCAGGATCTGGAGCAAAAAGACGATATTCTTGGGCAGCTCCCACTCCGATTTCATGGTCAACTTCAATATGATCACAGCCAGCATGGCGCCGATCATGGCACCGGCCGGAAATTTCAACTTCTGACCAATCAGGCCTCCAATCAGGCCGACAAACAAATAAACGATTAAACTGGTTATATTTCCCATGGTGACCTTTAGTGTGGATACTGTACAGCAGCTAGTCTGCAGGTAGTGTCAATCACAAATCCGGCAATGTGCGTTAAGTAATTCGATTACTCACCGGTTGTGGATTCATTCAAAAAACCAAGCTGTTTCTAACAATGTTTGAAACATCCTACGACGGCGCGAATAATAAATCCACACGACAACCCCTGAAATGAAAACGGTAGTCACAGTTGATGATTAAACTTAAAGGTTTTAAATTGGATCTGGTTCAATGGATCTGCTGTATATCAATATTTAGCTCAATCCGGATTCGCCAGGCTTGCTGAAAAGGGTAGTTTTGTTTATTCTAATATTCATCGTTCGGGCATTCCTCGTCTGAACCCATCCACACAAATAATCTCACCAAACGTCGGGGTGTAGCTCAGCCTGGTAGAGCACTGTCTTCGGGAGGCAGGGGCCGGAAGTTCAAATCTTCTCACCCCGACCACTAAGTCAAGGGACCTTTAGGGCTCTTGATGTCGGACCTGACGTTAATTTCAGTTTCTTATCACTGCTCTGTTTTTGTTTTTTTAGTCACACTCTTGGTCACACTCCACCACTGGATTCACGGGATTTTCCTACCTTCTGGACCCTATTCAAAAGTAACACTGGTCGGGGAAAATCATGAGTGCGAAAAATCCCAGCTTTATCGTCAGTAATGGAGCGGGATCTAGCTATTTCTTTCGATCAACAATCCCAAGGGACCTAAGGCAAATACTTCATGAAACCAGGGAATTGCGCATTTCTCTTAGAACAGGAATAAAAAAGGAAGCCAGGCAGCTCGCTAGAATCCTGAAATTCAGGCTTGATGATATCTTTGAGGATATTAGATGTGGTAATATTTCAACATCTTGTGTAAAATCCATTAAAAACCAATTGAAGCTTTGCATCCACGAGCACCGGATGCAAGAATATCAAATGATTAGGGGTGAGATAAATAGTGACTTAGATTATCCCCGACCACTTCCATCTTCTACAGACTTATCCATTGTAAGTGGAGAAATAGAATTGTCAGCGGAATACCGATTAGCAAGGGATTATATAAAATCGTTTAAGTATAACGACATTGTTATGTTCTGTGAGGATAATGATTTTGAGTACCCCGAAGGTTTTTTCCCCCTTCGGCATATTAGGAGGTCTCGGGAGAACCTTGTCAAACTCATCGATCAAGAAGTCGGGATTGATAGCTTTGCTGAGGAAATAGCGGAGAAGATTATTAATTCCCATTTGACTGGGATTGACTTCGATAGGTTTCTCGGTTTTTTGAAACGGTTTAACATCAGAGTTAAGAAAATTGGTGAATTTACAGAGGAGTCTGTCAAAGCTGACATCAGCGATTTGATCCTCACTATCGGTAAACATTATAGTCTTGTGGAAATTGCCCTGAAGCTGGGCATGAAAACACTTATTAACAGGGAAGAAGACGTTGCTAATGAAAGTCAAACACCAGGTGATAGTGAGGAACAGGTAAAACTATCTGTTAAAAAGGTGTGGGAAAATGTTCTCTCCGACGAAAAAGAACCAGATAGTGACCTCAACGATCGGATAGAACTTGGAGCCGAACCAAATTCTATTCCTCATGCTTCTTCAGCACATTCTGAACAAAAGCCACAACCAAAGGAATCCGAACCTTCTCTCTCTCTACCCTGATAAAGGAGTACTTTGAAGAGATGGCAAGGGTAAAAGCTTGGAGGGGGAAATCAGTACTGGAGAAACGTACAGCATTGGGAAGGTTGATTGATATAATAGGAGACAAGACTACTGATCAATTATCCTATAAGGTTGCTACAGCATTCAAAAAAGACCTGATGAAGCTTCCTGCCAATATACGTAAGGACCCAAGGTACAGAGATCTTCCGATCAAAAAAATTGTAAAGCTTAAGAATCTAAAACCAATGGCGGTAAATACCGTCAACAATAACATTTCCCATATTATTGCCTTCATGAATTGGGCGAAACGACATGGCTACATATCGGAGAATTACTTCGAGGGGCTAAAGGTACCGAAAGGGAAAAAAGCTCGGGATCAACGTAAGGCTTTTACGACGAGGGATTTAAGAAAGATATCCCATCCCGAAAACTACCTAAAGGCGACAAAGAAAAGCAACTTTCGATACTGGATTCCTCTGATGGCCCTTTTTTCTGGAGCTAGATTGGGAGAGTTAGCCCAACTGCATAAAAGCGATGTTATTAAAGAGCAAGGAATTTGGTGTTTTAACTTCACTGAAGAAGGTGGTACTGAAAAAAATCCCAAAAAATTAAAGAATGACCCTTCAGAACGCAAAGTGCCGGTGCATCCTCTGTTAATAGAATTGGGGTTCATCGAGTTTGTACAGCACGCAAAGAAGGATAAGAAAGAAGTTAGGCTATTTTCTGACCTGAGCTTCAACAGTGCTGATTATTACTCCAGACAGATTGGAAGGTGGTTCAATCAATTCTATCTTAGAAAAACACTTGGAATTATTGATCCCGCAAAATCGTTCCACAGTTTCAGACATACGGTTGCCGATTGTCTGAAACAGAAGGGTATCGCAATGGGCTTCGTTGAGGAACTCCTAGGGCATGGCTCTGGATCTTCACAATCCTTTGGCAGATACGGGAAACAGTATCGCCCCAAGGTGTTGATGGATGAAGTTGTGAAGAAAATCGAGTACAAAATAGGTGTTGAAAAACTGAAAGACAATAGAATCTCATGAAGTCCTTTACATTCGTAATGTGTAGGTGGGGTTCGACTCCCCCTGTCGGCTCCAATTATTTCAGTAAATTACTGCAAAGATAGTTCTAGTAAATAATTTAACTTCGATTTTCATACCGTTATTCATACCATTCCGGATTCATTCACAGACGAAAAAGAAGAAGATTTATGAACTCAATTTGGTTGTTGCTGTGCCTGATGAGGGACAAAAATGTAACTCATCCATCTTGAATGAATGACGAATAGATCTGGGAATAAATAGGAAATGTTAGGACGTGATCGCCTTACTGTAAGCGCTTATTTAACCCCATCTTCCAGGAGGGTCAAAATTCTGTCATAACATGCTCGGTGCCGAAAAATTCGTCGGCGGGATTAAAATTAACACGAG
>JANQGX010000010.1 GCA_028282885.1 SAR324 cluster bacterium | reverse complement strand
GATTTGATCGTTGAAGATGATCAAACAGAAAAAATCGGCCAGTAGACAACATAATCAACCAACGGTCAAGTTTGTGAAATTAGTTTTTCTACAGGCTCGATGAGTTAGAGGTATCTGATATCAAATGTCAATATTTCAACTACGCACTTTCGTCCCAACTTTTAATCCCACTACCTTCCTGGTAAATACCAAACTTAGGTTTTCTCTTGTTGATATTTTGGGCAGTCTCGTCAAGGGGATAGATTATCAATCTTGAGTTGACGAGTGGAGACCGAACAGTTATAAACCGGTTATATGATTATTCTATGTGCCAAAACCGAAATCAAGAAGGCGTAAGCTGAAACCTATAGGAGAGCGCTATGAGTGGTGAACAGGTTCAACTGCCCGGACCGGATAATCTGGTCGATATTTTTGAGCAGGCAGTGGATAAGTATAAGGAGAGGGATCTTTTTGGTACCAAAAACGAAGAGAAATCCGGTTACGATTGGGTTACCTATGGTGATGTGGCGGAACGGGTCAATAACCTGAGAGGGGGACTGGCGGACCAGGGCATCGGCAAAGGTGATGCGGTCGGTATTATTGCCAACAATCGAGTGGAATGGGCGGTTGCCGCCTACGCCACCTACGGGCTCTGTGGCAGGTTTATACCTATGTATGAAGCAGAGCTGGATCGGATTCTAAAATACATCATCACGGATTCCGGTATCAAAGTACTTTTGGTGGCGAGAGATGATATACTGGAGAGGGTGAAGAACTTTCCGGATGAAATTGAGACTTTGGAAAAGATATTTGTGATAGAGGGAGATGGGGACAATTCGCTGGCCGCCCTTGAGAAAACAGGGAAAGAGAAACCTGTGCCTTCCGTAAAACCGGAAAAAACGGATATCGCTGGTCTGATATATACTTCAGGTACCACCGGTAATCCAAAAGGCGTACTGTTAACTCACTACAATCTTGCCTCTAATGCGGTGGCGGCTTGTATGTGTCTGCCCAGTGATGTCGGACCCGGCGATCGAACCCTATCGTTTCTTCCCTGGGCCCATTCATTCGGACAGACGGCCGAACTTCACATGTTGATTCATTTTGGGGGACAGACCGGTTTTGCCGAGAGTCCGTTGACCATTGTCGATGATCTTGCACTGGTTAAACCCACACTTCTGATAGCGGTTCCTCGCGTCTTCAACAAAGTGTATACCGGGTTGAAGGATCGTATGGAAAAAGAAGGAGGGCTCCCCAAGAAACTGTTTGATATGGGGCTGGTCGAATCGGAGAAAAAGAGAGCTGGTCAAGGTGGATTCATGAATAGTCTGAAACTGGGACTAGTCGACAAACTGGTTTACAGCAAGGTCCGTGAAAAATTCGGCGGTCGGATTAAAATGTGCCTTAGTTCAAGCGCTGCCTTGAGTCCCAAGATTGCGGAGTTTTTCTTCGATATCGGCATCCCGGTATACGAGGCGTGGGGAATGACAGAACTATCACCGGCACATACGGTCAATACCTATGAAAAGAACAAACCCGGAACAGTTGGTTGTCCTATACCCGGATGCTCCATCAAAATTGATACTTCGCTGGGATTTGACAATGATAAGGAAGGTGAAATAATCGCCTACGGCCCGAATGTGATGGCGGGCTACCACAATCTGCCTGATAAAACAGCAGAAGTCTTTACCGAGGATGGCGGATTGAGGACCGGAGATCGGGGTTGGCTGGATGAGGACGGGTATCTTCACATCACGGGCAGAATCAAGGAGCAGTATAAGCTGGAAAACGGCAAATACATCTTCCCGGCTGATATAGAGGAGACAATCAAGTTGAGCATGTTTATCGAAAACGCAATGGTTCACGGTGCAAATAGACCTTATAATGTTGCGGTTATTGTACCTGATTGGCTTGTTGTCGATCCATGGTTGAAAGAGCAAGGACTTCCCCTTGATCACGCGGAAGCGATCAAGGATCCTAAGCTGATAGAAAAGATTGAAGCAGAAGTCCAGCATGGCTGCAGGGAATTTGCCCCTTACGAGGTTCCCAAGAAGCTGGTGATCCTGGCTGAAGCTTTCACACCGGAGAATGGCATTCTGACTCCAACGTTGAAGCTGAAAAGGCGTGAAGTGCATCGACTTCATGATGACAAGATCGAGGCGCTGTACGAATCAGTGTGATATTGCATGAAATGCGGTGACACGTAACGAGGACATGTCACCGCATTTAAATTCACTGATTTGATCTGTTTCTTTTCCTATCCAATGTCACCTCAATGCGGTTAAAAAAACCGCGAATCATCCTGATATCCCTTTCATCGGGTTTAGACCTGCCAATTAGATCGGAGAAGCTCGTCCAGATCGACTCCCTGGAACTCTTTCGCAGGAAACCGGTCCTGTCCATGATTTTGAAGAGGTGCTCTTTCATAGCTTCAATGCTTTTGGAAGCAGCCGGTATAATCTCCTGCTCTGATTGAACCGGTTCGGCATCGAACAGTTTGGATAGTTCATATAACGTCACCACCACTGCCTGTGCCAGGTTTAGCGAGCTGCTTTTACCGTAAGTGGGGATATAAATCCATTCATTGCAGAGATCGATATGTTCGTTTGCCAGTCCGGACTGCTCTGTGCCGAAGATCAATGCCACCTTAACCTCTTTCGAATACTCTCTGGCGATGTCCGGCAGGTGGTGCAGCGGGCTAAGTTTTTTGATCTTCTCCCTCTCCCGAGCTGTTGTGCCGATGATCAACTGCCTGTCCTCCAATGCATCTTCCAGCCGGTCGAATTTTTTTGCCTGGTGTAGAAGATATCTGGCGTTCATCGAAAAAGCCCTGGCTTCTCCCGTGAAATAGTGACAGGGATTTACGAGCCTGAAGTCAGTAATCCCCATATTGTCCATTGCCCTTGCCGTTGAGCCCACGTTTCCGGGTTGAGTGGGCTCAACAAGAATGACAGCCACTTGTGAAGGGTGAATCATTTTTATGCGTTGTGTGGGGTTACAAAAGTCTTGGATAGCGGATTTACCTGATCATGAAATAAAACAGGGGACCACGTACCGGGTACATGCTCCCCCATTCATATAACTTTGCCGTATCTTTAAGCTGACAACCAGTTATCGAAGTATTGAATTGTCAGCTTTAGTCCGTCTTCGAGGTTGGTTTTTGGCTCCCAGCCCAGTTTCTCTTTCGCCAGGCTGATATCCGGTTTTCTCTGGGTTGGATCGTCACCAGGGAGCTCACCGTAAACGATTTTAGATTTAGAGTTGGTCATTTCAAGAATTTTGTCGGCCAGCTCCATAATGGTAAACTCTCCGGGATTTCCTGTGTTTACCGGGCCTGCAAAGTTCTCTTTTTTCATCATTCTCAGGGTGACATCAACCAGGTCGTCAATATAACAGAACGAGCGGGTTTGGGTGCCATCTCCGTAAATGGTCAGGTCTTCACCCTTGAGCGCCTGTACGATAAAGTTGCTGACCACACGGCCGTCATCTGCGCGCATTTTTGGACCGTAGGTATTGAAAATACGAATGATTTTGGAGTCGACATTTTGCTCTCGTTTATAATCCATCATCAGTGTTTCCGCAGCTCTTTTCCCCTCATCGTAACAGCTTCTGGGGCCGATGGGATTCACATTTCCCCAGTACTCCTCCTTTTGGGGATGCATCTTGGGGTCTCCGTATACTTCTGAAGTACTCGCATGTAGAATCCTTGCTTTTACACGTTTTGCAAGTCCCAGCATGTTCAGGGTTCCCATAATATTGGTTTTCAGCGTTTTGATGGGATTGTACTGATAATGTATTGGAGAAGCAGGGCAGGCAAGGTTGAAGACCCAATCGACTTCGGCGAAAAACTGATGGGTAATATCGTGGCGAATGATCTCAAAAAAAGGATTACTTCTCAAGTGATTGATGTTGTCTTTGGAGCCCGTAAAAAAATTATCCAGACACAACACCTCGTGGCCTTCATCAAGTAATTTTTCACAAAGGTGTGAACCGATAAATCCGGCTCCGCCTGTAACAAGAACTCTTTTTCTTTGCTTCATTTTATGTCTGGGTTGTTGTCGGGAAAAAAGTTGTCAGCTTTCAATGGTTATTGTGAGACCGCCCGATACTGAAATACTTAAATCCCAATCCTTCCATGGTTTTTGGGACATATATATTTCGTCCGTCGATGACAACCGGGTTTTTCAACAGATCTTTGATTTTGTTGAAATCAGGTCTTCTGAAATCATTCCATTCCGTGAGAATCAACAGTGCGTCAGCATCGACTAGAACATCATAGTAGTAATCCTCGTATTGAATCATGTCTCCCCAGATCTTTTTTGCCTCCTCGATGGCGGCCGGATCCGTGGCCTTAATCTTCGCCCCCATATCCAGCAAGCCGTTGATAATCACTCTTGAGGGAGCCTCTCTCATGTCATCCGTTTGCGGTTTGAAAGCAAGTCCCCAGACTGCAAAAACAAGTCCTGAAAGATCATCGCCATATTCGTCTCTAATGATATCCAGCAAATAATGCTTTTGAGTATCATTGACATCTTCCACGGCTTGCAAGAGTCGCATGGGTTCTCTATTTTCCTGCCCTGTGCGGATGAGAGCCTGAACATCTTTCGGGAAACAGGAACCTCCATAGCCAATACCCGGGAACAGAAAACTTGGACCTATGCGCTGATCGCTACCAATACCGACTCTTACCATATCCACATTCGCACCCACTTTTTCACATAATCCGGCAATTTCATTCATAAACGAAATTTTGGTTGCCAACAGTGAATTGGCCGCGTATTTGGTCATTTCAGAGCTTTTGATGTCCATGGAAATGAGGCAATCCTGATTTTTCATGAAAGGAGCATACAGTTCGTTCATCAATGCCGCAGTTCGGGGATTATCTGTTCCGATTACAACCCGATCCGGATTCATAAAATCATTAATTGCAGCACCTTCCCTGAGGAATTCAGGATTGGAAACCACATCGAACTCAATATCCATATTCCTCGAACTCAGGATTTCCGTAGCGGCATCTCTAACTTTTTCAGCGGTTCCGACAGGTACGGTTGACTTGTTGATCAGTATCTTGAATTCATCCATGTTTTCAGCAACGGACTTAGCGACCGAAAGAACATGTTTGAGGTCGGCGCTGCCATCTTCACTGGGTGGGGTTCCAACTGCAACAAATATAAACAGCCCATGGGAAACGGCTTCTTCCGTGCTTGTGGTGAATGTTAGTCTGCGCTGTCGAACATTTCGCTTGATCATCTCCTCAAGGCCGGGTTCATAGATTGGGATGATACCGTTGTTGAGATTCTCAATTTTCTTCTCGTCAATATCCATGCAGACGACGTCATTTCCGCTTTCAGCAAAACAGGCTCCTGCTACCAGCCCAACATAACCGCTGCCGAACACACTCACTTTCATGGTAGTACTGTATAGTTAATATTTCTGGAATAGAGTTGTGAAGTTGTTAACGACTATAAAGACAACTCGGAACGATCCTTGATTACTTTATCAATCAAACCATACTCTTCTGCTTCCTGGGCGCTCAACCAATGGTCACGGTCAAGATCCTTAAGAATCTTCTTGACGGTCTTGCCTGTTTTTTCCGCATAGAGTTTGGCGATGTTTTCCCTGCTTTTCAGAATCTGACGGGAATGTATTTCCAGATCGGTTGTTTGACCCTCTGCACCGCTTAACAAGGGTTGATGAATCATGATGCCTGCGTTTGGTAACGCAAATCGTTTACCGTCATCACCACCCAGTGAGAGAATTGATCCCATGCTGGCAGCAAGACCCATTACAACTGTCGTTACCGGGCAGGATATCAGTTTCATCATGTCAAATATGGCGTATCCACTATAAACCTCACCGCCGGGGGAATTGATAAATATGGTGATATTCTTTTCAGGGTCTTTCTGTTCCAGTACCAGGAGTTGTTTCACTATTTTGTCAGTCAGTTTGCTATCGACAGTGCCGGATATGACGATGGTTCTTGTTTCCATCAAATCCTTGGAAAAGGAGTCCTCCTTTTCTTCATCGTTTTTCTTGTTTAGCTCAATAGTCATATTCTTATCTGGGAAATTCGTGGATGGGTCAATCATCAGGATGGATGGGTGATTATGCACAAGGGATAAACCAGCCAATGTATCAGATTTAAGCACTCTCCGGTGATTGTTCGAAGGGCTTAATGATATGATTTTAAACACTCAATATATATGATACCCGATAGTCTTGCAATCCATAGTTTGGTCAAGGAGGGCAGCGGTATCAAAGGAATGACGCATCGATAACCCGAGTGGCTTGGATTCAGATCCATCATAGACTGAGTTTTTGTGTTTTGTTACCATCCGAAGTTCGGTGGATGTTATAGGAATTATTTACCAAGCCGGAGATTTAAGTTTCCCACATTGATGCGCTGAAATAAGATTTGCTTATATACGCGCCGTCTGATTTAATTGCACAGTTAACATGCTTTAGTCCCCAATATAAAAGCGTTTGTAAGGCTTTAATGCGCAATTGCTTATGACGCTATGTTTAGTACAGAATTGTAAGAACAATGTTTCAGTTTAATAATATTACGAATCTGGTTTGGCTGATAGCAGTGATCGCCGTGGGATTGCTGATTGTTTATAGCAACTATCGAAAAAAAAAGGCTTTAAGTGAATTTGCCGATGGGACACTTCATCCTTTGCTTATGCGCGACCTGAGTATAACCAGAAGGCAAATAAAACAGATATTTGTCCTTTCAGCTTTGGTGTTTGTCGTTTTTACCCTCATGAGACCCCAGGGCAATCCTGTAGAGAGAACAGTCAAAAAGCGAGGCCGTGATCTGGTTTTTGTGATTGATGTGTCCAGAAGTATGCTGGCAGAAGACTTGAAACCAAATCGGTTGGGAAGAGCCAAACAGATTGTAACAGATGTGGTTGATGTCATCGAAGGAGACAGGGTCGGATTGCTGGTATTTGCAGGATCAACGGCAATTAAATGCCCATTGACGCTTGATTATAACTATTTCAAAAATGTGCTGCAGCGTATTAGTCCGGATGATGTTAATCGCGGCGGAAGTTTGATTGGGGATGCCATTCGAACTGTTTCGGATCGTTTGTTCTACGATCAGGACAATAAGTACCGGGACATCATCATTATTACCGATGGTGAAGATCACGAGTCATTTCCGGTTGAAGCTGCCGAAGGTGCGGCGAAAAGAGGGATTAGAATCCACACTGTCGGTCTGGGAGATCCGAGTGGTTCCAATATTCCGCTAAGGGATTCAGGCAGTTATAATCTCTTGAAGTATAAGGATCAAACCGTTAAGAGCCGATTGGATGAATCTACCTTGAAGAAGATTGCTGAAGTCACCCGGGGAGTTTTTGTTCCCGTCAGGACGAATTTGGTAGACCTCGCAGAATTGTATCGGGATTATATTGCTGTTGAGGAGAAAAGAGAAACAGAGGCTAAAGAGTCGAAAATCTGGAGCGAGTTATTCCAGTTTTTCCTGGGAGTTGCTATTGTTCTCTTGATGATCGAATCTCTATTGGGTGAAAGAACCGGCCATTTGGTAAAATCGTCAACGATTCGATCCTAACATGTTTTAAAAACCATACAACTGATCGGTTCGGTTTCAGGTTGGATGTCGATCTCGATTGGTTTGAAATCCAAAACTATTCAGCACAATCAAAGCTGGAACTGTCTAATATCAAAAACTGGAAAGTCATTTTTGGATAATGAAATTCGACATACCGGGTTCTTAGAAAAGATGAATAGTAAATAATAAGGAAAACAATGAATCTGAAATCAAAGATCGTACTATTTTTGTCCATTTGTGTTTTTGCGACACCGTCGGTTTATGCCACAACGTCCAAACTGATTACGGAAAAAGAAAAAATTAGTTATAGCATTGGCCTGAGCCTGGGCAGAAATTTTACTCAGCAAGGCATTGATATAGACCTTAAAACATTTGCCAAAGGGGTCGAAGACGCCCTTAAAGGTGTAAAACCCTTGTTGACAGATCAGGAAATCAGGGAAGTGATGACCAATCTGCAAAAAAGTATGGCAGCAAAAAAAGAGAAGCAGGCGCAGCAAGCATCTGGCAAAAACCAAGTGGAGGGAAAGAAATTCCTGGAGGAAAATAAAAAGCGAAAAGGTGTCATCACACTTGCCAGTGGTTTGCAATACGAAATCATCCGCCCCGGAACAGGCCCAGTTCCCAAGGCGACAGACACGGTTGTAACCAATTATGAAGGGAAGCTGATTAATGGTACGGTATTCGATAGTTCATATAAGCGAGGGCAGCCTGCCACTTTTCCGGTAAACGGGGTTATCAAAGGATGGGTGGAAGCACTCCAATTGATGAAAACAGGTGCCAAATGGAAGTTGTATATCCCTTCGGATTTAGCATACGGAGAAAGGAGTGCCGGTCCATTAATCGGTCCTAATTCCACCCTTATATTCGATATTGAACTTCTGGAAATCAAATAAGAAGTCACCATGTCCGGACCGGCATTGGGAGTTTTGGGAGCTGGATACCTGGGGGCAGAGTTGCTGCGGTTGCCTGGGAGAAATTATGATCTCTGGGCAACTGTTCAGCAGGCTAAGCCATCCGATCAACCCCGGGGAACCGACTTCACCCTGCATCCTTTTCAGTGGGATGAACAAAGGACCTGGGAGAATCTTCCTGACGTTGAATCTGTGCTTGTTATAACGATCCCCCCCCTCAACAAGGATGTTCGTTCGGAAAAATCCCGACTACAAAAGTGGTGTAAATGGATACATTCTCACAGGGTGAAATATAAGCGTTGTATTTATATCTCCAGTACCGGGGTTTATCCCAACTTGCCGGGACTTTGGTCCGAAACCTCTATAAGTGAACCGGATAGCAACAAAGGACGTTTACGTAAAATCTCCGAACAAATTCTTTCGGAACAATTTGAAACTGTTGTTATACGGGCTGGGGCCATCTACGGACCGGGCAGAAATATCGGAGAGAAAATCCTGAACCGGAGACCAATCCCGAAAGGCAGTCAGAAGATTCATCGAATACATGTCCGGGATCTGGCTGCGATTGTTCGATTGATGGCTTTTATGGAGGACCCTCCTGACTGTATCAATGCGATTGATTTGGAGAGCGAAACTACTGCAAACGTCGCTCAATGGTTGGTCTCGCAGCCGTTTTTTCCAGCCAACAGACTTTCCCCCTATACTTTTCAGAAGAACGGCGAAACAAGAAAATATGCCTTATCCGAACCCCACCGTAAAATAGACAACCGACGATTGGTCGAAGAATACCATTTTCAATTTGATTTTCCCACCTACCGTGAAGGATTAAGGCACGCCTTTAAGTCGGAGTAATCCTTTTTTTGCCGCTATTTATAACATCAAGTTAAAACTTGGTTGTGATTAGCGGTTTGAAAAAATTATAGTTTCTTATTGCAAAATACTGTTTAAATGGCTTAGGCTCTAAGTCCAATCTGTTTTTCTAGTCACCAGACCCGGATCATTTCTTGGGAGATGCGGTCTGGTCGTTATTTATTAATTAAAAGGAGGAGATATGAAACTGGCATCAAAACTGTTTTTTCCAGTCCTGTTTTCATTGCTGCTGGCTTTGACGGGTTGTGAAACCGATACGGGGTCAGGTGGAGGACCAACTTATGTTACGATCGGAACTGGTGGCGTAACTGGTGTTTATTATCCCACTGGTGGTGCAATCAGCCGAATTGTTAACAAGAAATTCGACCAATATAAAATCAAGGCAACCGTCGAATCAACAGGTGGTTCCGTTTATAATATCAATGCCGTGCTGAATGGTGATCTCCAGTTTGGTGTTGCCCAGTCAGATAGGCAATATCAGGCCATCAACGGTGAAAAAGAGTGGAAAGAAAAAGGTCCTCAAAAGGATCTGAGATCAGTATTTTCAATCCATCCCGAAAGTATCACCCTCATCGCTGCCGCCGAGGCAGGTATTAATGGTATCAAGGACCTGAAAGACAAGAGAGTTAATCTTGGAAACCCGGGCTCAGGCCAGCTTGGGAACTCTCAGGATGCAATTACCGCATTCGGTCTTGCTGAAGGCGATCTCAAAGCTGAATATGTTAAAGCTGTTGAAGCTCCCGGCCTGATCCAGGACGAAAGACTGGATGCCTTCTTTTACACTGTGGGTCATCCCAATGGAAACATCAAGGAAGCTACCTCCGGTCGGATCAAGGTTAAAATTGTTCCCATCGAAGGTGCCGAGCTTGATGCACTGATTAAGAAGTTCCCCTACTACGCCAAGTCGGTAGTTCCCGGATCAATGTATCCCAATGCTGCTAACTCCGGTGATGTCCCTTCATTTGGCGTAAAGGCAACTTTTGTAACATCAATCAAAGTCAGCGAAGACATTGTATATGCCATCACCAAAGAGATTTTTGACAACTTTGAAGATTTCAAAAAACTTCATCCGGCATATCAGGTTCTGACCAAGGAGAGCATGTTGAAAGGTCTCTCGGCTCCTCTCCATCCTGGTGCAGTTAAGTACTACAAAGAAGCAGGTCTGACTCAGTATATTGATCCCTCTTTGTTGTAATCTGAATTCCGGATTTACCCGGATTTGAAAAATCGAAAGCAGCGTAAATCAGCAGATGTACGCTGCTTTCGTTATTTTTGAAACATACCTGATGAAAAGGCAAACAATACTGTATTCAGAGGTATTGCATGGCAACAAAACAAGAACCTAGATCGGCAGAAGAGATACTACGTGAGGAAACCGGTGATGTCCGTAATCTACTGCGTCACGAAGGGATTATTATCGGTACGATAGCCATAGCGTGGTCTCTATTTCAGCTATCGCTGGCCAGTTTTTTAATCCTCGATAGTATCAAAGTGCGCGCGGCGCATTTGGCATTTGCGATGATTCTGGTATTTCTCAGCATCCCCTTCAGTACCAAACCAAAGAAGACCTTCAAATTTCTGAGTTCCCTTAACAGAATACCGATTATCGATTACGCACTCGCAATTATTGGCGCTTTCCTGGCACTCTATATCATGCTCGACTGGGAAGGATTAGCCTTGCGTGCGGGAAGTCCAATTCCCAGGGATGTAGTTATCGGAGTCTTATTGATCATAGTTCTGCTGGAAGCGACCAGACGCTCAATCGGGCCGGCTCTACCGATCATCGCTCTTGTTTTTACCGCATACTCTTTTCTAGGCCCTTACATGCCAAGAGTGTTGGCATTCAGAGGCGTGTCGTTGAACAAATACTTGAGCCAGATTACACTGTCCTCAGAAGGTATTTATGGAATTCCCCTAGGTGTTTCGGCGACAATTGTATTTCTATTTGTTCTGCTGGGGTCAATGCTGGATAAAGCAGGAGCCGGTCAGTTTTTTACAAATCTGGCGATGGCAGCCTTGGGGAAGTACAAGGGGGGACCGGCAAAAGCCGCAGTTGTTTCCAGTGGATTGTCCGGCCTTGTTTCAGGGTCAAGTATCGCCAACATTGTCACAACAGGGACCTTTACCATTCCCCTGATGAAAAAAGTGGGATATCCGGCAAAAAAAGCGGCCGCAGTTGAAGTGGCAGCCAGTACGGACGGGCAATTAATGCCTCCCATTATGGGGGCGGCGGCGTTTATAATCGCAGAGTACGTCAATGTGCCTTACATCGAAGTGGTGAAGGCGGCGGCGATTCCTGCCTTTGTGTCCTATTTCGCCCTGTTCTATGTGACACATCTGGAAGCCAGCAAGCTGGGTATGAAAGGCCTCTCAAAAGCAGAATTGCCCGTTTTCATGAGTGTGTTAAAAGAAGGTATACACTATCTGATTCCCATCGGATGGCTCGTTTTTGAACTGGTTGTATTGAGACACTCGCCGGAATTGTCCGCCTTTAGAGCGATTCTACTTTTGTTTTTAACAATTCTTTACCAGGAGACCCGAAAGTCGATAAGGAAGGGATTTAACCTGGCTGATATCTTAACCAATAGTATCAGGATTATTGGCGAAGGTCTCATTGCCGGTGCAAAAAATATGATGTCGGTAGGTATGGCTTGTGCTGCTGCCGGAATCATTGTCGGTATCGTAGGCATGGGACTCGGCGGAATGATCACTCAGATTGTGGAAACCCTCGCTCAAGGCAATATTTTTCTGCTGCTTCTGATCACAGCCATAGCAAGTTTGCTTTTAGGAATGGGTTTGCCGACAACGGCAACCTATATTGTTATGGCTTCATTAACGGCTCCCATAATTGTTCATGTAGGTTCGGCGTATAATTACTTTATTCCATTGATAGCGGCTCATCTTTTCTGCTTTTATTTCGGAATTCTGGCAGATGACACACCCCCGGTAGGTTTGGCATCCTATGCCGCGGCAGCGATAGCCAAATCAGAACCAATTCCTACGGGGATACAGGGATTTTTGTATGATTTGCGAACGGCAATTATCCCCTTCATGTTTATCTTTAACTCGGATCTGATTTTACATAATATTACCAGTTGGCCTTTAGGAATTCTTATATTTTTGATGGGTGTGTGTGCAGCATTCTGCTTTACCAGCGCTGTGCAAGGCTGGTTTATTGTGAAAAATCGTTGGTATGATGTTCCTTTCCTCTTGTTGGCTACTTTATTGTTGTTTAATCCGGGGGCATTCGAACGATGGATCCCATTTATGTTTGATACGAAATACAGCATGTATCCGGTTGGACTGGCTTTGATGATCCTGGTTTACCTGATACAGCGAGTCAGGCGTTCCAAAGAGGAGCCGGCGTTGGCATAACTCCTGGCTTGGTTATTCACAAGAGCTATTCTGCTTGAAATTCACCGGGAACTGTATAATGGTCCCGGTGAACACCTTTCACAGTCCTCCCCCTTGATTTCTCTCCCAGGGAATATCTACAATAATTGTACAGATTCTGCATTGCCATCCGGAATCTTGAAGCGCCCGCAAAAGCCAAGAGCTAAATTTCCGGTTCCAATGATTTTAATACCCTGGAATATAAGATGAAAATTCTATCCATTTTGTTAGTCGCTTTTTTAATTGCTACATCGTTTCTATATGCTCAGGAATCGATCAATACCGGCAGGAGAAAGTTCTATAATGTAGAAGAACTGATTCGGTTGATCGAGCAAGCCCGGGAAGCGGGAATGAGCGAGGAAGAACTGAGAAACCTGGAAATCATCGATGGGGATCAGGAGATAAATGTGATGGAATACATTGAACAAAAAAGACTTGCAAGATTGTTAAAGGATAAGAAGTTAAAAGAGCTACTGAGCAAGAACTTTTTAACCGTCAACGACATTTATAGAGAATTGATAAAGACCGAGCCCGAAGTCATTAAGAAACTAAGGGAAGAACTGGTCAGTGAGAGGTAATTGATGAAATCACCCATCATCATTGCAGGTCTGGAATCCACAGGTAAAACATCCTTCATCTGTTCTCTGTTACAACTTGGCAAAGAACGGCAATTGAACGGCGCCGGTTTTAAACCGTTTGACTCGGGTTTATTAAAACGAAACGCCGTAGAACAATTGGGCGACGGAGAGCTGTTTTGTCTGCAAATGGTTGGCGAACCGGCTGAAACCCTTGTTTCTCCCTATTGCGCTCACGAGGATTACCCACTCGAAATGTCCTTGCGCAGAGATGGCATCAATATCAAGTGGTCACTGGTTCAGGAACGAATGAAATTGTTAAATGACCTTTATGACTTTACCTGTATTGAGCTTCCGGGAAGTTTGTTTACCCCGATAACTGAAGAGATGATGGTGATTGATTGGCTCAAAAATCTGGAAGGGGAAATTATTTGGATGTTTCATCCCGAACAGTATCGGTTTAATCAGAATCTCTCCGAGCTGAAATGTTTGATGGCGTTGGATCTGGATTTTTCAGTCGTATTTAACAACGTGACACCACAGATCGATCAGGATCTTCTTTTTTATATCTGGGAGAAGACTGAGAAGTTTACAGTTCGAGAAGCTGCCGGTATGTTGCCTTATGTTGGTAAACAGCAGACTATCTATCCGGAATTGGGATCAAAAATCGAGGATAACCTCTCTGCCCTATTGGAAAGTTTTATAGCGGATTGAAAAGATAGTGGTTTCTATTTGGGAAGCTTTTTTAGAAATTTGGTAATATTGTGACCCTTCTGTTTATATACGATATTCCCCCCTACGATTAGTTGCATCTCCTGGTTAATTCCTTTGCAGAAATAGACCGGTGTGGCCAGTTTTGGTCCATAGGTCTTCACTTGCTCTTCCAGATCCATAATCTGTGACTGTTGGGTTGCTCCGTTTGTTTCGATGATAATACCTGTTCTTTTCTTTTTTAAAAATTGATTCTTCGCGCTTAATCCGGCCAGGGTCTTGATGGATGATTTAAACCTGCGAATATTATCAACGATGTTGGTGACAAATTCATCGTGGTTAAAATCCCCTTTGTAGTACAGAATATCATTTTCACTAAGAAATATTCCATATCCGTGACCTTCGGGAATCTCTTTCCAGTCCAGTATTCGTGTGTCCGAAAGTCCTTTCTTTTTTCCTTCCTCTTCTTCCGAGTCACCTGATGTTTTGGCAGGAGCTTTTGCTTCGGCATCCTCTAACGGAGTGGAGTTGAATCCGTAAAGCATCACCAATTGTTGAAGTTTATCGATAAATCCTGCTTCAAGTTGCCCAATGAATTTGAGCAGTTTGTTACACTCTTCACAGTTTCTGTTGATAATGGCAACCACCAGGATAGCCCTGCCGTTTAATTGTTTCAGGACTTTTTTAAAACTGTTGTTATCGTATTTACCACCGAGTTTTTTAATCCGGTTGTTTCCCATCGAAGTCCTTTTCTTTGACTATGATTAAAGCAATGAGATTTGTATCATGATTCGGGTTTTTCGGAACCGTGCGATTAAATACCGACTTATTCCCATTCAGGATCTCGGAAATGAGCGACTTTTTGCTTGAGTCCGAGACTCAAATCCGGACGGGCACAGTCGAATATGATTTCCGGTTTTAACAACCGGAGAATCCGTTGGATTGACCTTTTCCAATGAATCGGGGCGCTAAACAGGAATCCGAAAGATATGACGTTGATGATTTCTCCCATAGTTGTTAATTTTTACATATAACCTTACCATTAACAAGCAGATGGCCTGAGTTTATGTCATTTTTGCCGCAAGGTTTTTCATATTATTGAGCATTCTTTAGAGGTTTGATTCCAGCTTTTCACAATCAGAAAATCTGGGTGAGGTGTTGATATTTATCATCCTGAATTTATTCTTAAAGGAATGATAAAACCGAGGACGTTTAAACTGAAATTAGATATTGGGAAACTACTGATAGTCATCCGGGTCGAGACACTATCATTTTCACTACCAATACAATACGGATGGCGGATTCTTAGATACAGCTAAATTTCATTCTTTTAACTCCTGGATAAATGCAGGCAAGTAATGGATTTCATTCATAAAAGTTTTCGAAGCGATTCGTTGAATGGCGGATGGGTACTGACCATAGGGAATTTTGACGGTTATCATTTGGGGCATCAGGCCCTGGTCAGACAAGTACTTGAGGACAGGGAGAAGTTAAAGGTCAAAGGTGGCGTCCTGACTTTCGATCCGCATCCCAAGGAGGTTCTCCAGTCACAGATCCCATTCAGGCATATATACAGGGATGAAACCAAATGGATGTTTCTGGAGCAATCCGGGTTGGATGCCGCCTTTATCATCCCATTCACCCAGGAATTTGCTGCTCTTAGTTCCCTGGAATTCCTGAATCAGTTGTTCTCTTTTATTGATTTGAAAAAAATCATCGTCGGATACGATTTTAATTTTGGTAAATCAAGAGAGGGATCAGCCAGTTTCATGAGGCAGGAAGCTGAAAAAAAAGGAATAGAATTTCAGCAGATGGAAGCCGTACGCATCGGTGACATAACAGTTTCCAGCACAATGGTAAGAAGACTATTGTTTGAAAGTGACTTTAAAAACGTGGAAAAATACCTTGGAAGAAAGTGGTCGGTCTCGGGAGAAATCAAAGAGGGCAAAAAATTGGGAAATACGATCGGATTCCCTACCATGAATATCGAGCCTAATGTCTTATTACCTTTGAAGAAAGGTGTTTTCTGTTGTCAGGTGGATTTACTGGGTGAGCAGTACAACGGGGTTTGTAATGTTGGGGTGGTTCCCACCTTTGGAGGGAAAACCCTGAAAGTTGAAGCCCATCTGTTTGAGTTTGACAAAGAGGTCTACGGTGAGACACTAAAAGTCTATCCGGTCAAATTCCTGAGAGAAGAGAAAAAATTTGACTCCGTAGATGAGTTGAAAAACCAGATCCGAAGAGATGCCGAGTCAGCCAGAGAGTATTTCAGCCACAATGAACCCAACTGATCAGGTATTGACAATTTGCTGCTGACAACAGAATTGTCACCCATCCTCCACCCGAGCACCCGTTCTTAACTTTCCCATATTCAAAAATGAATTATTTGGATAAGCTCTATAAGTTTACCGAATGAATGATGATGACAGTGTTTGTGCAGGGTATTGAAATCTTTGCGATCTTCTGTCAAGGCTCCGGTGAATTGATTATTTACTGATAAAGCGAGGATTCATTAAAACAGTCAACTGGAAAATGAAATGACAATGGAGTTAATCCTAGAAGATGGTACAACCTATTCCGGCAAGCATTTCGGATATGAAAAATCGATCGCGGGCGAGGTTGTTTTCAACACCGGAATGGTCGGTTATCCTGAAACCCTAACAGATCCCTCGTACAAGGGGCAGATTCTTGTTTTTACTTATCCCTTGATTGGGAACTACGGTGTTCCGGATGAGACACGAGAAGACAATTTGTTGAAGTTTTTTGAATCGGAGAAGATTCATGTGAAGGGAATCGTTATCACTTCGCTAACCAAAGATTATTCGCATTGGAATGCAATCCGTAGCCTTGAACAATGGATGATAGAGCATGAAATTCCCGGAATCGAAGGGGTTGATACCAGGGCATTGACTCGAAAGCTCCGTTCTGCAGGAACTCAATTGGGCAAAATGATTGTGAAGGATCAGGATCTTTCGTTCTACGATCCTAACAACGATAATCTGGTGGCCCAAGTTAGTGCAGATCAGCCTGAAATATATGGAGATTTTAACAAAAGAGTGGTTCTGATCGATACAGGCTGCAAGAAAAATATCATCCGCAGTTTTCTAAACAGGGGTGTATCGGTTCTCAAAGTACCCTGGAACTATGATTTCAGCGGCGAGAAATTTGACGGATTGATGCTGTCCAATGGACCGGGAGATCCCACCATGGTTCCTGAAACCATTGAAAATGTCAGAAAGCAGTTGGCAAAGGACAAGCCCGTATTTGGCATCTGCCTGGGACATCAGATTATCTCGCTGGCCGCAGGAGCCCACAGTTACAAACTGAAGTTCGGACATCGCTCTCAGAATCAGCCCTGCGTCCTGGTTGGCACCAAACGTTGCTTCATTACTTCCCAGAATCATGGTTATGCAATTGACGATCAGACCCTTCCTGATGATTGGAAGCCCTGGTTCTTCAATGCCAACGATGGCAGCAATGAGGGTATTCGACACTCTACCAAGCCCATCCGCAGCGTTCAGTTTCATCCCGAGGCCATGCCGGGTCCCGTGGATACAAGTTTTCTTTTCGATGAGTTCGTCAACATGTTGTAAATCCTTCTGTTTTAACGAGTCATAATCCGGCAACCTTCATTTGATCGAGTCATGGAACATAATATCAAATCAGTAATTATTCTCGGCAGTGCGGCTTTAAAAATCGGCGAAGCAGGTGAATTCGACTATTCAGGCAGCCAGGCAATAAAAGCCCTGAAACAAGAGGGAATCTACACAATTCTGGTCAATCCCAATATTGCCACAATTCAAACTTCGGATCACCTGGCGGACAAGGTCTATTTGTTACCCGTAACATCAGAATCCATTGAAGGAGTCATAAAGAAAGAGAATCCGGATGGAATCCTGCTGGCTTTTGGGGGGCAGACAGCCTTGAATTGCGGTATGGAACTGGATCGGCTGGGCATCCTGGAAAAGTACAATGTCAAGGTTTTGGGAACTCCTATTTCCGTGATTCAGGCAACGGAAGACCGGCAGACCTTTATCGAAAAACTGGATGAGATCGATGTCATTGTACCCAAAAGTAAGTCGGCATCCAATGTTGAAGATACCCTCACCATCGCCAACGAAATCGGGTATCCTGTGATGATCCGTCTGGCATTTGCTCTTGGAGGTTTAGGGTCCGGGGTTTGCTGGAATGATGATGAAGTTCGGGATCTGGCCACCAACGCCTTTTCCTATACAAGCCAGGTTCTTGTTGAAGAGTATCTCAAAGGTTGGAAAGAAGTTGAGTATGAAGTTGTCAGGGATTCATATGACAATTGTATCACCGTCTGTAATATGGAAAACTTTGATCCCCTGGGAATTCACACCGGGGAATCTATTGTTATTGCTCCCAGTCAGACTCTGTCCAACAGCGAGTACCATAAGCTTCGTGAAATTGCGATAAAAACGGTTCGTCACCTGGGGATAATCGGCGAATGTAATATTCAGTACGCGCTCGATCCTGAATCAGAGGAGTACAGGGTTATTGAAGTGAATGCGCGTTTATCGCGGAGTTCAGCCCTGGCGTCAAAAGCAACCGGTTATCCACTGGCATTTATCGCAGCAAAACTGGGGCTGGGGTACAGCCTTTCGGAACTCAAGAATTCCATTACCCTGTCCACCATGGCCTGTTTCGAACCAGCCCTGGACTATGTCGTCGTAAAGATTCCACGCTGGGATCTGAAGAAATTCAGCATGGTCTCCACAGAAATCGGCAGCAGCATGAAATCTGTCGGTGAGGTAATGGCCATTGGGAAGACATTCCAGGAGGCGCTTCAGAAAGCCATTAGAATGCTGGATATCGGGGCCTGGGGAATTGTCACCAATCCGGATGATATTGGATCCAAAATAAGTCGTGACGAAATCATTCAAGAACTGACGACACCCACGGACGAAAGGGTATTTACGATTCCCTTTGCCCTGAAAGAGGGGATGAGTGTTGAAGAGATCCATCAGCATACTCGAATCGATCTTTGGTTTTTGCACAAGATAGCCAATATTGTTCGGGTGGAAAGCCTGATCAGGGAGTATGCAGGTGGCAGTTGTCCCCGGCATATAGTCGACGAGGCCAAACGCACCGGTTTCTCCGATCCACAAATAGCCGGTTTGTTGGGGACTACAGAGCGGATCGTACGAAAAATGAGGATGAATTACGGTATCAAACCCCACGTCAAGCAGATCGATACGCTGGCCGGAGAGTACCCTGCCCAGACCAATTATCTCTATCTGACTTATAATGCTTCCGAGGATGACATCTCATTCGAATGGAAAGTGCCCAGTGTCATCGTGTTGGGATCGGGAACTTACAGGATCGGCAGCTCCGTCGAATTCGACTGGTGCTGCGTCAACGCCGTAAAAACGGTGAAACAGGAGAACTATCGTTCCATCCTCATCAATTATAATCCGGAAACCGTTTCTACGGATTATGACGAAGTGGATCGATTGTATTTCGATGAAATCCGCCTGGAAACCGTGATGGATATTTATGAAAAGGAGAGACCCGAGGGAGTTATCATCTCCATGGGAGGGCAGGTGGCAAATAATATGGCACTTCCCCTGGAAGAGATGGGAGCTAAAATCCTGGGGACTTCAGCCAGGCAGATTGACCGGGCGGAGGACAGGCACAAATTTTCCAGTATGCTGGATTCGCTGGGGATTGATCAGCCGGAGTGGAGTGAACTAACCTCGCTTGATGAGGCAAAGGAATTTGCGGGGAAAGTGCATTATCCCGTGCTGGTCAGGCCGTCATATGTTCTTAGCGGAGCGGCAATGGGAGTTGCTACCAGTGATGAGGAAATCGAGATTTTTCTTGAAAAAGCTGCCAAACTCTCGGTGGATCATCCGGTTGTCATTTCCAAATTCCTTTCCAATGCCAAAGAAATTGAGCTGGATGCCGTGGCAAACAAAGGTGAGATCATCACCTTTGCCATATCAGAGCATGTGGAGAACGCAGGTGTACATTCCGGTGATGCTACTCTCGTGCTTCCACCGCAACGAACATATTTGGAAACCACCCGTCGGGTGAAAAACATCGCTCGCCAGATTGCCAGGAATCTGGATATCACCGGACCTTTTAATATTCAATTTCTCGCTAAAGCTAACAGCGTCAAAGTAATCGAGTGTAATCTCAGGGCCAGCCGCAGTTTTCCCTTTGTATCGAAGGTAACCCGACAGAATTTTATCGAATTGGCTACCAAGGCCATTTTAGAAAAGGATCCACCGGTATCACCGCGATCCTTTTTGGAATTGGATTATGTTGGGGTAAAAGCGTCGCATTTTTCCTTTACAAGGCTCCTGGGTGCAGACCCTATTCTCGGTGTGGAAATGGCTTCAACAGGTGAAGTGGGTTGCCTGGGTGATGATTTTCACGAAGCCCTGCTAAAAGCAATGCTTTCGGTGGGTTTCAAGGTTCCGCTGAAACGTATCCTGCTTTCAACCGGTCCACTGGAGAATAAGGTTAATTTTGTTGAATCTGCGAAGTTGTTGCAAAAGATGGGTTCAACTTTGTATGCTACAACCGGAACCCATAAATTTCTGGTAGATAATGGCATAGAGTCCAATATCGCCATTTGGCCCGATGAAGAGGGGTCACCAAATGTACTGGAGATCTTGGGGGATAATCAATTTGATCTGGTCATCAATATTCCAAAGAATTTCAGGAAAGAGGAGCTGTCATTTGGTTATCAAATCCGTCGTAAAGCCGTGGATCATGCCATCCCCCTGATTACCAATATTCAACTGGCAAAACGATTTATCGAGGCAGTTTATTTAAAACCCTTTGATGAACTGAAAATAAAAGCCTGGGATGAGTATCGGTAGGAGGTTGGTTTTCCGGGGCAATCTTAATGCTGTAACCGGTTTATCCCCGAAAACCGGCTAATAGTATTTGTAACGCCTAAGGGCATGGTGGTTTGTATAAGTAAGTATATGTATTTTAACCTAACCCTAAACAGTAAACCTATTATGAATCTAAGATCGTTATTTGAACCAATTGACAGGGTTATTGTTCAGGCCAAAAGCTATATCCATGAACAGGATATCCGCAAGAACAATATCTCAATCATTGAAACCAAAGTTGAGGAAATCAAACCCGAATTGGAGAAACGCCGCTATGAATTAATTGAATTGATTGAACAAATCGACCCGGAAGATGAGTTTAAATCCCGACTGGAAGAAAGTCTAAAGCAGATTGACAGCTATCTTGACCATATGGAGTTGATTGCCGAGAAAGAACTTGCCCTGGAAGTCCTTGATCAGGAAGAAAACGAAGATGACGAAACAAAAAAAGAATTGCGAGACAAATATATCAGGCTTCAAGTTGCCAGGTTGGAAGAACAGTTGAAGAACACCAACAGCTTTTTTGAAGTGGCCGATTTTGCAAATGAAATTTGGGCTGATTTTGACCTTTTTGAAGAGTTCAATAGAGACGAAGTTGTGGTTCAACTGCTGGTTGATCGAATGAATGAAACCAATGCCAAAAATACCGAAACCAGAATGGGTAGAGACCTAAGGAAAACACTGGAGCACATTCGATTAAACTTGGTCAAATCATCTGCCTGGTCCGATGATGATGTCAGAGAGTATCAAGCGGAGAGAGATCTGAAGCTGAAGCAGTTGAAACCTGTCAAGATTCCGGATAACCGAAACTTCAGTGTTACCATTATCGGTGGAGGACCGGAAATCATACGTAAACTGCATGAGGTTTATGCCCTGCCCAGCCGGCTAAGCATGGAATGGGGAGATATTGAAAAGGCAGATTTGATAGAAAACATGACCCGCACCACGAAACAGGACCTTGTTATTTTTAACTCCATGTTTCCCAAGCATCCCAAGTTTCTGGAGATCAAAAACAGACTTGCGGAACAGTCTGTAGCCTATTGTGATGTGATATCCTTTGGAACTGCCAAGTTGCTGAAGGTTATTGAGGATGAACTCATTCAGATCAGTTTTCAGAATCAATTTGGCGGAAAGTAATGTAGAACTAAATTAACCTATTATCTTTAACCCCGGTTGCGAGAGATTCCCAGTCGGGGTTTTTTTATGTCTGCAGTTTGCCAAAAGCATTACCGGAATCCAAAGAGTGAATCCCAACCATCCTGATCTCATTTTTCAACTCTGATGAAGACTGTACGGAGACACGAATGTAGTTGTCACTGTAGCCCTGCCATTGGCCTGTTTGCGACTTTTTTTCAAAAAGAACCGGTCTTTGCTGGCCTATGAACTGTTTGATAAAAAGGTCTCTTTTCCTGTCGCTCAGTTCTCTCAATGCAGCGGCTCTTCTTTGAATAATATCGCCCGCAACTTTGGGGTAAATCTTTTCGCTTGTTGTTCCGGCTCGTTCCGCATACGGAAAAACATGAAAGTAATCAACTGGTGCATCGGTAAGCGCCTGATAGGTAGTTTCAAACTGCTCATCCTCCTCCCCGGGGAATCCGACAATCAGATCGCTTCCAACACAGATCCCTTCCACTTGATCTTTGGCCTGTCGGATGAAATCCAGATATTCTTCAAAACTGTATCGTCTTCGCATCTTCTTCAGGATCTGGTTCTCTGCTGACTGAAGGGGTAAGTGGAGATAAGGTACTAGTTTACTGTCGTTGCTCATCCGTTCAAATATTTCAGTTCCCACAGTTGTCGGTTCAATGGAGCTGATGCGGACCCGTTTGATCCCCTCAAACTCTTCAAAGATATCGAGCAGATCAAGCAGTGACAGGGACTCGTACTGATAAGTGCCGATGTTTACACCGGTCAGAATCACTTCCTTAACCCCGATTCCTTCCAGATTCAACAATTCTCTTTTTATGTTTTCCGGTTGTCGTGGGCGAGATCTTCCCCTGGCAGATGGTATGACACAAAAGGAGCAGATGAAGTCACACCCATCCTGAACTTTAAGGTTAGCCCGGGTAGAATCCAGATGCTGCCCTAGGGTGTCGATGACAAACGGTTCCCTGGGAAGCTTACTAACATGTATTATCGGTTGCTCGGAAATGCCGACCTCATCCAGGTATTCATGGATCCTGAGTTTCTCCGAGTTTCCTAAAATAAGGTGGATGCCGCCAATTTCGGCAATTTGTTTGCTGTCAATTTGGGAGAAACATCCCACCACCGCTATCGTGGCAAACGAATTCCTCTTCTGAATCGATCGAATTTTCTTTCTGCATTTGGCGTTGCTCTGGTTGGTTACGGTGCAGGTGTTGATAACACACAGATCGGCAGTTTCTTCATCCGAAATGATTTGGTAACCAATGTTTTCCAACCCTTTTGCCATGATGGCAGATTCTGTCTGATTCAAACGGCAACCCAGGGTATAAAACGCGGCTGTTGGCATTGTTTCAGGTTTTTATTTAAATGGATTACATAGGGAGGTGCCAATCTCTGAGGATTTATACTTAAAGACTAATTCTATAGTGGACGAGGTGCCTTGGGCAAGGACATCAATCCATCGGATTGAAGAGGAGGGATTTTGATCCGCCCTCTTGCTGAAGGGCGGAATTGACGATATTGAGTCTATAGATTTGCCGAGAATCTTCTCTCCACCAGAACAAATGCTGACCAGTAGTAGGGAGAGCTCCATTCAGAGTTGAGCATTTCAATCTGGGCCATTTTCAAAGCCTTTCTAGGTGCGACCCCGTCAAACATGTGTCCGTAAAAGGATGTCATTAAACGGCGGGTACCTTCGTCACTCACTGGCCACAAAGAGTTGACCACACTTTTTACACCGGCTTCCTGAAACGCTCTTCTCAGCCCGTAAACTCCTTCCCCTGCATGGATTTCACCGACCCCGGTTTCGCAGGCTGACAGGACGACAAGCCTAGTCCCTGAAAGATCCAGGCTGAGTACTTCCATGGCAGTCAAAACCCCGTCATTGTCGGTATCGATTTCACCAAGGAAAGGTGCATACGAGTTTATTCCGGCAAATGCCAACCCTGCCCTCAACAGGGGGTTATCTCCCGGTGGCGGTGCCGTTTGTACTCCTCCTCTTTGCATGGAAAGCAGGCGCTTTTTCAGTCGTTCCTCCGCCTTCAAAAAGAAACCATGGGTGGCAATATGGATCATTTGCGGGGAGCTTCCGAATCCCCTGAGCTGATCCTCCTGAGCATCCTGGTTGAGATAGATAATCGATGATCCCTGCTTATTCTGAGCCACCGCACTAATCGCCTTACCCTCATCCACAGCTCCCGGAAGCGCTTCAAAAGAGTCCGAAACCTGCTTGATAGCTTTTCCTTCTATCTCTGCTCCGGGAAGGGCTTCAAAGGAGAGTGATCTCAAACCGTGAGATATGCGCAGTCCTCTGTCAACGCCGCTTCTTCTGGCAGCAACGATTTTCTGGGTTTCCTCCACCTTGGCATCTTTAAGATCATAGTCGGGACCGGCTAGGATAATGAACTGCCCTTCGGCATCCGGAAGTTCCGAAACAACGAGATCCCGACTGGAGGAGAGGACTTTCAAATCCCTGGACTCAATCAGGAAGTTGTCATTTTCATTGACAATAGCATCGAAAGGCAACAGATGCAGTACGCTGTCCGGAACGATATAGATAGAGGTTTTGTTTTGAAGATAGGGCAGCAGCGGTTCCCAAATTCTGGCGTAGACATCGAATCCTGTTTCCAGAATATCCTCGTCTTCCGCTTCTTCGTCCTGAATTGTTTCACGGAAAATATCCACGGATTTCTTAATTTCCGCCAACTCTCCCAGGGGAATCATATCTATCTTGTTACCAATACAGTCCCACCAGACGAAGCATTTTTCCGGATCAGTCTGTGCGATGATAGCGAAAACTTTTTCCGTACCGCTTTGATAAACCATGTAATCAATCAAAACGTCTTCAACTTCCAGGTTCTCAAAGACCCTGTCGACAGAAATGGGTTGCGAGGTCAGGTGATAAATCATACTGGCCCGACCCAATTCGGCCTGGAGTTCTTCAAGTTCGTTTTCAAGACGGACGATCGTTTGACGGAACTCTTCAGGAGTTTCCGTGGTCGGTCCGGACAAGGTCATAGAGGCCAACTGTTTCCTCTTTTCATGAAGGGCCTCTGCCTTGGCAGACAGTTCCGGAGAGTTGGTCATTTCCACAATTTTGTGGATTTCAGAAGTGATCTTCAGCAACAGACCTTTTCTCTGCAGGGAGGCATCCAAAGCCATGATGGCGGAGTCACGTCCCTGGGTTTCCAGCAGAAGACTCAGAAACCGATGCTGCTCATGTTGATGAAGCTCGATATAACTCTGGCGGGTGTTTTCACCGGCCGCCCATAGAACTCGGTCAAAGAACTCGGTTCGGCGATCAAATCCTTTTTGCATTACGCCGAGGGCTTTTTCCATCTGTCCGGTTGTTTCATACAGTCTTGCCAGGTTGTTGATAGCTTCAAAGGTATACTGATGCTTGTCCCCGAGAATCTCCTCCGCAAGGGGAATGGTTTTTAATAGAAGGGTTTCTGCCTGTTGGAAGTTTTTCTCGGTAATGTAAACGGCAGAGAGGTCAATCATACTTCGTACTACATCTGGATGTTTCTCACCCAGGACTTCTTTTCTTAAACGGAGGGCATCGACAAACATTACTTCTGCACGATCAACCCTACCCTGATGGTGGTAAACACGCGCGAGGTTGTTGTATGATTTCAATGTTTTCTGGTGACGCTCCCCGAGTTGGACCTGCCAGGTCTGATAAACCTTGTCAAAAAGCGGTTCGGCCTTATCATACTCCTTTTGCATCAGATACAGATAACCGAGATTGTTGATAACCGCGATCGTATTGGGATGGTCAGATCCATAAACCTGTGTATTCAGACCAATCGCCCTGTTATAGAGTGGTTCGGAACGTTCAAAAACTCCCTGGCTCTCGTAAAGAGAAGCAAGGTTGTTCATCAAGGCAAGAGAGGTGGGATGGGCTTCTCCCATTACCTCTTCGGAGAAACTCAAAGCGGTTTTGTACAAGGGTTCCGATTTGTCGTACAAACCCTGGTTTTCGAAGAGGAGTCCCAAATTGTTCATGATGGAGATGGTTTCAGGATGCTTTTCTCCCATGGCATCCCTGATCAAAGCCAGTGCTTTGACATATGCTTCCTCCGCTTCCCCGTATCGACCCTGGAGACGGTAGATACCAGCTATATTATTGAGGTCTATAATCGCATTGGGGTGATTTTCGCCATAGGCGCCTTTCTCGAATTCATATACCTGGACGAAAAGTTCTTCTGCTTCGCTATAACGCCCTTGATCCTGGTACAATAGCGCCAGATTAGAGATATGGATGTAGAGTTCCGGATCCTCCTCTCCTATAACCGCTTTAAAGTTTTCAACTGACTGGGTATAGAGCAGTTCCGCTTCATCATAATTCCCCATTTTATGATGAATTTCGGCCAGATTCCCTTGGCTGATAATGGTTTCAGGATTGTCGGCCCCAAAGGTTTCACTCTTGATTCGATAGACATCCAGAAAAATTTCAAGTGATTGCTCGAATTTCCCCTGGGTTTTATAGACGGATGCAAGGCTTTCGCGCGCAAACAGCGTTTCGGGATCTTCAGGTCCGGCCAGTTGCTCATATACGGTGATGGCTTCCTGGTATAGGTTTTCGGCTTCCTGGTACATTCCCAGTCCCTCTTTGATCTGGGCCAAGGTTACCTTTGTAGCCAAGGTGTCGGGATCTGCTTCTCCCAGGTTAAGGTTTTTAAACTCATATACTTTTTCCAGAAGCGGCAATGCATCTTCATAAAGACCTTGCTCAGCATAGACCTGGGCAAGGGATTCCATGATCATAACCGTATCAGGCTGGTCCTCTCCCATAACACCTGAAGCCAATTCCAGGGCCTGCTCATATATCGGAGTCGCTTCTTCGGGGTATCCCAGTTCATAATAAAACAGGGCCAGATTGTAATAGCTGGTTATGGTGGTTGGGTGCTCCAGGCCAAATGCATTTTCTGCAAACTCGACCGCCTGAATTGCTGCTGAGACAGCATTCTCATAGTCTTCCTGTTCAAAATATGTGACAGCCTGATTATAGATCTCTTCCCATTCAGACTGGTTGTCCGCTGATAGAGTGAGTGGAATCAAGAATAGAGAGAGGGATATTATCGCTATGAGGTAATATCGAACTCCTTGGTGAAGTCGGCGATTGGTAGAGTCCATTTTTTCACTCCGAGTTGAGTTGGTCGTTTCAGTCCGCTTCTTGAATGTGCTCTTTTGGCTGCTATGCCCTTTAATCAAACCGGCACTGCAACTGTAAAAAATATTTTACTGTTATGTATAGTGTTTTATAAAAATGCTTAAAATCACTTGTGGAAAAGATCCTTTCTCGTTCATTATGAAATTATTAGCATTCATAATCAGCCGGGAGTGCAATTAACCAGTATCACAGGCAGTTCGACAGAAATTTCGGATTATTCAAATTTCCTGATCGAACTCCAATGGATTTTCCATTTAGGATTCTGATAGAGCAGTCTAACACGACAGACAAATTTTGATCAAACTGAAACAAATTTGTCGGAATTCTGAGTTGTTCAAGAAACAGACTGCTTCCAATAAAGACATCAAAGTCTTGCGGTTTCAAATCTACAGGGTGACGAGCGGTTTCCGGTTATAAAGATGATGATGAAACCTCCGAATCTACTGCAAATAATCAACCAATTGAACCCTATTGTGCGATGAAAAACCAACTACTGCTTATTGATGGAAGTTCATACATTTTCAGAGCATTTTATGGCGTCAGGGCTTCATTAAGGAATCGGGACGGATTTCCAACCAATGCCATATTTGGTTTTAAGAACATGCTTTTGCAGCTTTTGAAAACCGAGGACCCTTCCCATTGTGTTATGGTTTTTGACAAAGCCGGACCGACCTTTCGCAATGAGATCTATCCCGAATACAAATCCAATCGGGATGCTGCTCCTGATGATTTGAAAGTTCAATTCGATCCCATATTCAGGTTCTCCAGATTGCTGAATCTGCCTGTTTTACAAGTTGATGGTTTTGAAGCGGATGATGTGATCGGAAGTCTGGTTAAAACACTCCTGGGTAAAATCACCGTTACCATTATATCCGGGGATAAAGATCTGACCCAGTTGGTGACCAATGAAGTTCACATGCTGGATACCATGAACAACAGAAGGTATACCCCGGAAGAGGTGCAAACGAAATTCGGTGTCCCGCCGGAGATGATTCCTGAATATCTGGCGTTGATCGGTGATTCCTCCGACAATATTCCCGGCGCATCGGGAATCGGGCCAAAAACCGCTGTGAAGTTGTTTGATAAATTCGGATCTTTGCAGGGGATTCTCGATAATATCGACCAGCTTAAGGGAAAGCAGAAAGAGAATCTGGAAAACTCCAGGGATAACATCGCTATGAGTCTCAGGCTTACCAAGATCAATTGTGACCTTGAGATGGATAGCAATTTGGATACCTACAAACGCAAAGAGCCGGATCTGGAAGCATTGCAGAGCTTCTATGAAGAGATGGATTTCAAACCGGACGATTTTTTCAAAATGGTTACCGGACATGAGTTTAATGAAAACAAGGACAAGGAACCAAAAGGACTGGATTATGAGAGTTATCGTCTGATCACTGATCGGGGCCAACTGAAGGACTTGTTTGACCGGATCAGAGAAAATCAGCAAGTCGCTCTCGATTTGGAGACAACTTCACTGCATCCCATAGACGCGGAGATAGTTGGTTTCGCTCTGGCTGTTAAAGGTGAGGCTGCGGTCTATGTGCCAGTCGCGCACAATACTACCGGTCCGCAACTGTCTGTCGCTGAAGTCCTGGAGGAGTTGTCACCCATTTTCAGTAATGAATCGATTCGAATCGTTGGCCAGAATATCAAATACGAATTGATGGTGTTTGCGAATTACGGAATCGAAATCAAGTGCGAACTTCATGATACCATGCTGGAATCCTATCTGCTGGATGCAAATTTACACAGGCATAATCTCGATGATCTGGCAGACCGTCATCTTCATCACAAGATGATCAAATATGAGGAAGTGACCGGCAAAGGTAAAAAACAGATCTCTTTTGCAGATGTACCCCTGGATACAGCTTTGCGTTATGCTGCCGAGGATGCAGATGCGACGCTAAGAGTTCATGAGAAGATTTTTCCAAGCCTCGAAGACCAAGCTCTCGGTGAACTATACAAGACCATTGAATTGCCATTGTGCCGTACCCTGGCATTGATGGAACGACATGGAGTTAAAATCAATACCGATTATCTCAATGATCTGAATAATCGATTCAGTACTGAGTTGGATGAGCTTAAAGCCAGTATTTACCGGCATGCGGGTCAGGAATTTAATATTAATTCCACCCAGCAGCTAAGCAAAATTCTGTTTGAGGACCTGGGAATCACCATTGGCAGGAAGAAAACAAAGACAGGTTACTCCACAGATGCTTCGGTGCTGGAAAAGCTGGCCCCTTTTGAGCCTATTGCCAGGGACCTTCTGGCTTACCGCACAAAAAACAAGCTCATCAATACCTATCTTGAGGTGTTACCCACTCTAATTAACTCGAAAACAGACCGGATTCACACTTCCTATAACCAGGCAGTTGCGGCCACAGGTCGGTTGGCTTCAACCAATCCCAATCTTCAGAATATTCCGATCCGGGATGAGGATGGCCGCAAGATCAGGAAAGCATTTATCCCCGAAGATGGATATGTTTTAATCTCTGCCGACTATTCCCAGGTGGAGTTGCGCTTCCTGGCACATCTGTCAGCAGATAAGGGGTTGATAAAGGTATTCGAAAAGGGTGGAGATATTCACACTGAGACAGCGGCGGCAATTTATGAATCGGAAGTGGGGAAGGTAACCGCGGATCAGCGCCGGGCAGCAAAAGCTATCAATTTTGGAATTATTTATGGGATGGGCGCTTTCAGGCTTTCCCAGGAGATTGGGGTCTCACAGAAAGAGGCCAAATCCTTTATAGAATCCTACTTCTCCAAGTACCCGGGTATTCAGGAATACATGGATGGTACCGTTGCATTTTGCAGGGAAAAAGGATTTGTAGAAACCATGTTCAAGCGTAGACGGATCTTCCCGGATATTGATTCAAAAAATCACATCGCCCGCACTGCTTCGGAAAGAGGTGCCATCAACAGCCGGATTCAGGGATCTGCCGCCGATTTGATTAAGATTGCCATGATCCATGTGAATCGAACAATCGATACTGATTTCCCGGAAGTTAAGATGATCATGCAGGTACACGATGAACTTGTTTTTGAAGCGCCAGAGAGGATCGCCGAAGACTTTAAAACAGCGGTTATCGGAATCATGGAAAAGGCAGTTAAGCTTCATGTCCCTCTTATTGTAGATGCGAAGATAGGTCGTAGTTGGCAGGAGGCGCATTAGAGGCAATGGCAAAAAAACATTTCCATTTTTCTGGGGTGTGTGGAACCGCCATGGCTTCCCTGGCAGTTTTGCTGAAGAACAGGGGGCACAAGATAACCGGCTCCGATCAGAATGTTTATCCACCAATGTCAGATTTTCTGAGGGACAATGGTATAGAGATAAATTCTCCTTATCAAAAAGAAAACTTGATTCCTCATCCGGATCATGTTGTTCTCGGGAATGCCCTGAGCCGCGGAAATGCAGAGGTGGAATATGCTTTGGAGGCACATCTGTATTATTGCTCCATGGCAGAACTATTGAAAAACGAGTTTATCCGCGGGAACACCTCCATCGTCATCTGCGGAACACACGGCAAAACTACAATCACTTCCCTGGCGGCTCATCTTTTCCACCAATGTGGAAAACCCACAGGCTTCATGGTCGGAGGTATTCCCGAGAATTTCGGAACTTCCTCCATGGATGTTGAGAAAGGGGGATATTTCATTGTGGAGGGCGATGAATATGATACCAGCCTTTTCGATAAGCGGTCCAAGTTTTTCCATTATCTGCCTGATCGGGTGATTATCAATAATATCGAGTTTGATCATGCTGATATCTTTAGTGATCTATCTGAGATCAAGAAATCTTTTTCGCTAATGTTAAGACAGGTGCCTGCAAATGGTTTGATTATCGTGAACGGAGATGATGAGCATGCACTTGAGGTTGCACAGTCCGGCTATTCGACTGTTGTGACCTTTGGATTTAAAAGGGATTGTGATGCTGTTATTGACAAGCTGAAGGTGACGGAAGAGAATCCCGGGATGTCCTTTGAGCTTTCATTCCAGGGAACGACTCAACAATGGAAGATTCCCTTGTTGGGCAGATTCAATGTTAAAAATGCGGCTGCAGTGATCGTCCTGGCGTTGACTGAGGGATTGGCTGTTGATCGAGTCCAGCAGGCGCTATACGGCTACAAAAATGTTAAACGCAGGCTGCAATTGTTAACCAATAACAGTCAAATCAAAGTATTTGATGATTTTGCCCACCACCCAACTGCGATTAAAGAAACTATAAAAGCTGTTCGACAAACCTGGCCTGATTCCAGAATTCACGCCATTTTCGAGGCTCGCAGCAACACTTCGGTAAGGAATTTTCATCAACAATCAATGAGTGACGCTTTTGGTAGCGCGAATCTTGTTACCTTTGCCAAAATTCATCGTGAAAGCAGTATTGCACCCGAAGAAAAACTGAACTTGGACCAGATTGTTTCCGAACTGAAGGAACGCAATATTAAAGCACGCCAGATGCCAACCCAGGCAGACATAGTTAATTTCTGTATGGCTGAATCGAAACCGGGAGACATTATCATCATCATGAGTAACGGAGGATTTGGGGGAATTCAGTATCGTATTGCGGAAGAGATGGACAAAAGATGATCGGTGCAGAACGATTTGAAAAATTCTCCCTTCGATTCCCCGGTGTTGCAAAAGTTTTCCAGGAGCACTGGCAGTCGCCTCTTCAGGAATATGCCTCAACCTTGTACACCAGTAAAACAGCCAGTATCGAACCTGAGTTAAAAAGGGCACTTAAAGATGAATGGAATCTTCTGGGCTGTTCCGAAACAGAAATCGATTCACTCCTGGTTCAACTGGAAGGAAATCCGGTACTGCAAACGGCACATCATGTAACACCAACCAATGGACCCACGTTTTTTGCCTACGACCTGATCAGTCAGGCCGGGTTACCAAAAAATCATACCTACCTTGTCGCTGCCAATTCCGGCATAGCATTTTCCAATCCAGCCTGGACAGGGGCATTGAGCTACGACAAAATCCCCCTTGATGAATTACTGGTTAAGGATTCCGATCTCTATAAAAAAACACTGAAAGCGTCACAGAATCGAAAAAACGATGGAACATCGGATTCACGAGTCTCCCTGATTCCGGCACGAGAAAGAGACGGGCTGGTTTACGGTTCAACAGTCGGGTTGCATCATCAAAACATATCCTCCCAATTTAGTGATCGTTTGAAGGAAATAGTCAGTCCGATGGAAGAGGGAACACCCTACACGGTTTGGGCCTGCAGAACCTGCAGCTTGATACAGGCCAAAATCATCAACAGGAATCCGATCCTGGTATTCGATATCAACCGTGTTATCGCTCGTTATCTTATCACAATCCTGTCGGAAACTGAGAGCCATCCGGTTTTGGATCTTCTTTTTTCCGAAGATTTGAGTAATAAGATTAATCGGGTTTTTTCTTTTCCCCACCTTTTCATGGGACGCTACAATGGGAAAAAATCCACCAAGGTTGAGGGATTAGTCTGGCAGAACGGGGAAACCAAAGGTCAGAAGTCGGATACAAAAAAATATGACAGGAAAGGGTTGATCATGGCATTGACAAATGAAGATCTCTGCCCGGGTGTTTTCCTCCAGTTTTTTGTTTTACGCTTTCTCAATGGTGTCCGGTGCCTCGGATCGTTTTTTCAAGAGGAGTACCTGGAAGAGTTCAGAAAGAATTGGCTGGAACTCGATGAAAGCTGGATTTCAGGGTTGGATTTGGAAAGGGAGGTTACACCGGCCCTGACCACCGGCAGGTTGATAAAGGAAGGAGAGGCAGTCTGGCCCTTCGATTTATACTGGGCCGATAAAACAGTGGGGATGGAATCCTATCTTGAAAAACCGATGCAGCTTTTCTGGGAGCCCATTGTCAGCCATTTCACCTAAACATTTCTGTGTTTCACATGAGAAAAAAACTGGCCATTTTGATTCTGATTGTGTTTCTCATTCAGATTGGCTACCTTTCCTACCGTCTTCCACAGATCATTATACTGGGAGAGGATATCCCCCCGGAAATCAAACTTTCTGCAGTTATTGCAGGAGTATGCCTCGGTGTAATGCTACTGTTGAAGGAATACACCAGTCCGTTCAAGTGATCAGTTTTTAAAATTCCAGGTCATCCAGATCAACGCCTTGTTTGCGCAAAGCAGCTTTTTGTCGATTAATCCCCACAAAACAAACCCCGATACTCAGGATATACAGAACAATCAAAGGCCCGGCCATCAGCATCATGGTAAAAGGATCGGGTGGTGTCAGCATTGCACTGAGGATGAAGACAATCATAATAGCGATGCGGGCCTGTTTTATCATAATCTCCGGTGTTACCACTCCCATTCTGGCAAGTATAAAGGTGGCCAGGGGCAGTTCAAAGATAAATCCAAAGGCAAGCAGTAGCTTGATAGCAAATCCCAGGTATTGGCCGACCGAGAGGGAAGGCATAATCTCCCCCATCTGGGTCAGGCTTAAAAAGAAGTCAAAACCATAAGGGAATACAACAAAATAACCAAACAGTGCTCCTCCGATAAAGAAGATATAAGAGCTGATTGCAAAAATCCAAAAGACTCTCTTTTCACCGCGGTATAAAGCCGGTCCCACAAATCCCCAGATTTGAATTAGAAGATAGGGGAATGAAATGAAGAATCCTGCGAATACGGCTACCTTCATTTGAGCAAAAAACAATTCCGGCAATCCGATGAACACCATCGAAGAGTGTGCATTTAGAGGTTCGACTGCAGGAGAAGAGAGCGTGCATTCACAATTCAGGTTCAGTTTTCCCGGTATAGGTTGATATCCGGGGGTGCCGGAACCTTGTTGTTCTGATTTGACGAGATACTGTGAAGTCTCGAAGACTGGCGACGGATCTTTTCCAATCGTTACCTGGAAGAAAACAACAAAATCATTTACCGCGTTTTTCACGATTTCCATCCAATCCCCCGCCTGTTCAGCAAGTTCGTCCATATTAACAGACGGATCATCGGCCTTTGCCCGGATGCTGTCTCCCGTCGCCTCTGTTTGCTGCTCGGCGGCGGTTTCCACTTTTTTATCCATTGTTTGAGGCAATGGGGCTGAAGGGACCGGGATTTCTTCACAACTGCAATTGTAGGCATTCAATGAAGTGATGGGTACTTTGGCCTTTTCTTGCTGATATTCCTCCGTAGATGTGTACTTTTTCAGGGGTGCATCCACCGGCTTTCTGATCAGATCCAGGATCTCCTTTCTAAATCCGTAGGCAGCCAGAACGCATAACATCAAGACAATCAGAAACCGGATCAACCTTTTGCGCAGTTCATCCAGGTGATCAATAAATGTCATGGTACCATCATTTGTTTTTTCTGATTTGGGTTGTTCTTCTTCGGTGGATGATTGATTTTCCATTGCTTCTCAGACTTGCTGTCAATAAGGGATAAGTTGTTGACGCGCTTCACTTTATTCGGCAATGGTAGTATGAATAAGTTGATGTAGGCAACTGAAACATGGCGCTTTCGCTAGACACAAATCTGTAAACTCCTGTTGGATAAAGGTAAAAAATCACAACGGACCTCACCGGGGACGAATCAGCCAGATCTTGAGTTTTTAAGGGCTCCGTGAGCTTGTCGCCTACCGTTCATTCTGAGGGTGAATTCCTTTCCAACCATGATGCGATACAGAATAACAAATTTGTACAGCTTATCCGAACAATCTACTTACTATTGACATGGACCCAGTTCTTGAAGTGCAGATGTTGAACGCACTGGAGTTTTTCCATTACTCATCCCGTTTTCGTGAGCATCTGTTTATTTTATCCCTTGATGCAGAATTAAAACTTGAAAACATTGTCACCGATTTAAGGGTGCTGAATGCTGCCCAGGTCAGATGTATCGTTATAACTCGGGATAAAGGAGATCTGGAGCAAAATGTCAAACTGTGGAACAGTCGTGGTTATCCTTTTCGTTTCAAGTCGTTTGGTTTTGACCATATCTTCGAACAAAAAGAGGTGGAAGACCTGACCGGTCAATTTGAATCGGGCAATATCCCGGTAATCGGTTTGGCCGGATTGAAACAGGCGACCCGGGTTCAAGAGAAAACAGATCAATTTACCATTAATCTTGCAAGCTACTTCAAGGTCGATAAGGTCTTCTTCCTTTCTATGAGTGATGGTTTATGCATCGATGAGCGGTTTGTATCCCATCTAACGCCCCACGAAGCCGGAAATTACTTGAGAGAATCCGATTCGGTCAATTTGGGACAGGAACGGTTTGAATTTCTTATCCAAAGCAACCTGGAATATGGATTTGAAATTGTGCTGCTGAAAGGTGAGGGCGGATGTCTTTTCCAGGAGATCTTCACACACCGGGGTAAAGGGACTTTGCTAACCAATGATTATCCCAATGTTATTCGTCGCGGTAAAGTGTCTGACGTAATGGACATCACCCTATTGCTGAAACCATACATCTCTTCCGGAGCAATCCTGCCAGTTTCAGAAGATTCAATCGCAGCAGAGGTAGAGGCTTATTATGTTTACACAGTGAACAACTCGGTTGTAGCCATCGCCAAGCTGACTGATCATGGTTCCGCTGTGGAGTTGGCAAAATTTTGTACCTTACCGAGATATCAGGGCAAAGGGAGAGCGCGGGAGCTTGCTGAGCGCATGATTGCGACAGCAAAACAGGCGAACAAAGACTACATGTTCGCCTTGAGCATTGAGCCCAAAATGGCCGACTTTTTTGAAAGCCTGGGATTCAAGGAGTGTGATCGTGCGATTCTTCCTGATAGCTGGCAAGCCAACTATGATATGTCCAGACCCTCCAAAGCATTCCAGCTATTGATTAAGTAACTGCGATAATCGCATGAGAAACGATCTGTCTTTTTAGTACAGTTTTGTAATGAAAGCAGATGTTTCCATTCACAAATCCTTTACAACGTTAAGATAGCGGTCCGTTTGATTTATTGATTTGGATAAACAACGGACCCTATTTCCCAAACTGAAGCTGGTATAAAATTCCAAATATTATAAAATTTAAGATTGCTTCCATGACAATTGCATAGGTCGATAGATCTCAATGCAATTGTATCTGTTCAACTCACCATCACAATTTATGATAAATCGCAGTTTTTTCCTTTTTTCGATACTCTTTATAACCGGTTTTATTGTTTACACACCCGACGATGGCCACCGTCAGCGTGCTGAATTGGCGGAATCCATACCCAGAATTGAAAAAAGTGTGAGGATCAAAGCACTAGTGAAAGAAGAAGATCTGAAACACGCCGAAAAGTACCTTCCAACCATCCTCAAATACACGGAAGCAGATGAATCCTTTATCCCACTTGCACTGGCCGTAATGAAGGCCGAATCGAACTTCAGAACCGAGGCAATCAGCACAAAAGGGGCACTTGGACTAATGCAGTTGATGCCGGAAACAGCTTTGGATGAGTATAGAAAATCCGGGATGGATGCTTCATTGAACGAGTTGAAAGAAAACCTGATCAAACAGCCCGAATTGAACGTGGCGCTTGGGGTAAAATATCTGCAAACCCTTCAGGAAAGATTGGAGGGAATAGAGAATCCGGACAAATATCGGAAATTGATTATTGTCTCATATAACGCAGGGATGCACAGGGTTAAAAGGGCTTTTAAGTGCAAAGGGTTTGAGTGTTACAAATATAAAGCAAATCGCTACAGCAATAACTTTTTTAAAAGATCAATTCGATCGCTTCCACTTGAGACCAGAAGTTATCTTCAGATAGTCGAGTATTATTACAAACAGTATAAAAAAGCTTTGTCGGGTCAGAAGGTTGGAATGGGCATCACCGCGTAAGGCATAAGATAAGTACAATCACTTAGCCTGTTTGCGTCTTTTTTGGCTCCGGATCCTAAACAGACCAGCTCATTTTTTGGAGTTGGTTTTGCCAGATTTCCAAGGCCAGTTCGGACTGTTTGACTCTTCTCTCCTTTTTATTCCTGATCTTTTTTCCTGCCATGGGGCTAAGGAGTCCGAAATTGGCGTTCATAGGCTGGAAGTTTTCGGATGATGCAGTCTGCAAATAGTTGACCAGGGCCCCTATCATGGTTTGAGGATTTGCTTCGGCTTTAGTATCGCCTTTCAAGTGTGCGTATATGTTCATTGCCGCCCACATACCCATGGCCGTTGATTCAGTGTAGCCCTCAACCCCGGTTAACTGCCCCGCGATATAAACACGATTCAATTGATTTAGCTCCAGATTCTGTTTCAGAGTCAGAGGAGCGTTGAGGTATGTATTTCGATGCATGCTTCCATAGCGGGCGAACTCACATGATTCCAAACCGGGAATTTTCCTGAACACCCTGCATTGCTCAGACTGGACCATCCTTGTCTGGCAGCCGACCAGGTTATAAAGAGTGGCATGCTTATCCTCCTGTCGAAGCTGTAACACAGCCCAAGGCCTCTTCCCGGTTCTGGGATCGATTAATCCAACGGGCTTCATAGGACCAAAGGAAAGAGTTTCAGGACCCCTTTCAGCCATGACTTCTACAGGAAGGCAACCTTCAAAATGTCTGGCTTGCTCGAACTTTTTAAATGGTACTTTCCTGGCGTGGAGCAAGTCCCCGATGAATGTGTAATATTCTGGCTCGGATAAGGGGCAGTTGATGTAGTCAGCTTCTCCTTTATCATATCTGGAAGCCTTGAAAGCAATTTCGGTATTAATGGATTCTGCAAAAACAACGGGTGCAATAGCATCATAAAAAAACAGTCCCTTATCATTCACAACTCTTTTCAAGGAATGGCTCAAACTTTCGGACATTAGTGGGCCCGCGGCGATTACTACAATAGAAAACTGCTCCAGCAACGGAAGGATATCATGTATCTCATTTTGTCTGTATTCCAAGCATTCCAGCTCCAGCAGTTGTTTTTTGATCTCCTGTGAGAAGAATTCACGATCGACAGCAAGGGCTGCACCAGCCGGAACAGCATTGTTTTTTGCGGTTTGAAGGATAATTGATCCGGCAGATTCCAGTTCCGCTTTCAGCAGCCCGTGGGCATTGGATGGTTCCAGTGATTTGAATGAATTGCTACAAACCAGTTCTGCCGGCAGGTCTGTTCTGTGGGCCGGTGTCATATTTGAAGGTCGCATCTCGAAGAGAACAACAGTGCAACCCCTTGAGGCCAGTTGCCATGCTGTTTCACAACCGGCTAATCCTGCTCCGATAATAGCAATTTGGGGAGAAACCATCATTTCTTTTTTAATATCCGCAAAGATGGATTGCGATATGTTTTTTTGACTTCCATGACTCCATATTCATCTTTGTGATCGATTTTGATGACTGATGGGTCTGTATATCCTAAATCTGTGAACATTACGGTCACTTTGGCATGGAAAGTGTTTTCCTTAATTGAGCAATTTGAACATTCTACCAGCAAAGAAGCAGGACAGACAATTAGGAAAACCTCACTTAGCGGGAGTCAGTCATGAATACTGCGCAGATCAGTTCTCCAAATCCGGATAAACCTCGTGGTTACCAAGCCATGCAAAAGCCGGGTCCCCAAAAAAAGACAGATAATCCGGCAGACAAAACAGCAAAACAGGCTGGCAATGTGAATAAAACAGATCAGGCACTAAGGTCGGACAAGAAACCTGTGGCGAAGGAACAGGGCATGGAAGCCGGAAAAGACAAGCTGGAAGTGAATGATTACCTGAAGATTCTCTCCCGACTCGAAAACAAGCTTGATCTGGAAGAAATTACGGATGAAGATCTGGACAAAATCACAACATCTCTGGAAGAAAGAATTCTCGCATTGAACGATGTTCAGCAAAACAGGCTTCGCAATATGGAGTTCTTCAAGCAGAATGGGATTGATAACACCAAAGAGCTGAAACAGACATTGATAGAGATGTTTGAGGATATTGACAAACGAACAGAATTGTTCGAGTTCCTGAAAAGTCCTGAATTCATGTCAATTCTTTTGAATGAAGCTGAAAAACCATTTACCTATCCATCACCTGTCAATAATAATCAAACCAACACCTCTGCAGTTCAGGCTTGATAGGGTGTCAGGCCTGGCATAACCCTCTCCTCACAGCCTAAATCAGAAACTGGCTTTTAGATTTCGATGAAGCCGGATTCTGATTGTTATTGATTTTCGATCCATAAAACCCTACTTTTATATTCCGAAGCGTCTTTTAAATGACTATACTAGTAAGTCTAGTCGGGAGGGAAGGATCCCGTCCGGCGGTTTCAGCGAGTAGTGTTTTGCTTAACACTTTGATTATATAAGATATAATACTGACGGGTTATATGCAGCGTGATGAGTTCAAAGAGAAAGATGAAGCTTTTCTGACGGAATATGAAGAGCAACTGATTGATTTTATGAAGGGTGAGCAAAATGTTTTGCATCTGGCACCAATGAATTCATACTATCGTCGATTGGTCCATCATTTGGCGTTGGAGTTCGACTTAAAAACCCATTCGGAAGGGGAAGGTGCTGATCGACATGTCGTATTAAGTAAAAAAGATGAAAGCTCAGTTCCGAATCGACTGAAAAACCAGAGGACCATAATGTGGAATTTTGGTGATCAGGAATTCCTGGTTGATCCGCTGCAACCTGAAGTGGAGGTATTTCTCGGGAAGGATGGCAGTGTAGGTTTGTTTGATGAATCTTCGAAAACTCCGTATATAGCTAAAAAGAAAGTCGTTTCGGGAGTTTTTAAAATCAAAATGAATAAAATTGTTGAACTGCACGATGAAGAGTGGTAAAAAATCTCTTCGCCATGATTTTCCGATGATGATCATACTTCAAAAACCCTGCCTAAAATTTGGAAATTTGCCTTATTTTTTTCCAAAATTGAGAAAGCCTGTTGAAAACTATTGATTTTTTTCAAACGGGGAAAAAAACGAAGGAAAGCAAGGTGTTACAACAGTTCAAAATATGCACGTAACTCTTTGAAATAATGTTGCAAATCAATCCGATCAAATCGAAAAAATATATCATTAGAAGAGCTTACGATAAACCCTTTAAGGGCGTGAGATGAGGAGATTTGCGATTAGTTTTCCACAGTTTTCCCACAGTTTTCCACAGGCAGTCCTGAAAGCAAAAATAAGCCACTAATTCAATTAAAAAAAACGATAATCGCACCTTTCCCTCCTAAAAAACCGGGTGCCCATTTATATCTAAAACCCAGCTCATTTTTACTACTCTTCAGCCACTTCCATACGGATTCCCTTAAGATTCCGCCTTCCTGTCTGGAGTTCAATCCTTTTCCCGTGATGATCAGGAGATTATCCAAATCCTTATGAAGACAATATTCGATGACTTTTTCTATTTCCGAAATTGCCTCCTTTTGTGTATAGCCATGCAGGTCCAGCTCCATATCAGGGGCGAAGCCCGGCCTTAATTTTCTGGTTTTTATGGGGATTCTTTGCTTCTTGAACGGCTTTTCAGTATATTTTTCACCTTTTGATGAAAAGAGAAAATCTGGATTGCCGGCATTTTTTTCGAACTTGATGGCCTCAGACTTTAAAGCTCTTTTTTTTTCGATCTTTATCTTTCCTTCTTGCCCATCCAATTTTAAGACTCCGGACTGCTTCATCAAAATGGAGAATTCGTCATCATCAGGGACTTGAAACTCTGATTTTTGAGGGTCTTTTCTTTTTTTTGGCGGCTTTTTTTTCATGGTATTTTCCTCCTATCATTTTAAGGAGAAACAGACTATTTTGGAAGTATGAATTGGCTGTCCAAGCACGTTATCTCGGTATCTGTCAATAGAGTATTCGGTAAAAACCCACCATCCCTGGTAGTTTCGGGAGAAGAAGGTAAGGCCAGACCTAAGTGATCCTGCGTGGAACGGATTTGACAGATTCTGGCTTCAACGTTTTGCAGTCAGGGAAACGTGTAGAGCGTACAAAGTGTGAATTTTGCAAACTAAGGGATTTTAACAGAAGTTGGTTTGTCAGCTTACGACACACTTTTTGTAAGGTGTAAAGAAGAGTCTATCTAAAGAGGTCATTATGAACATATCAATAGTCGGCTATGGCCGTATGGGCAGATTGATTGAGCAAGTTGCGGTGGAACGTCAGTTGAGGGTTTCTTCCAGAGTTGATCCCTTCCATCCGGAAGCAACTCACAAGGTAATTGATCAGGAATCCATGGAGGGAGTGGATGTCTGTATCTGTTTTACGCAGCCTGACGCAGCTCTTGGAAACATGAAAGACATCAGCGAGTTTGGAAAACAGATCGTTATCGGAACCACAGGCTGGACGGATAAAATGCCGGAGGTTGAAAAGATGGTTCAAAATGCCGGTAACGGGTTGGTCTACTCATCTAATTTTTCAATTGGGGTTAATATCTTCTTCAAACTCGTGGAACAGGCCGGGCAGGTGATGAACCAGTTTGAGGTTTATGATGTTTTGTGTCATGAAGCACACCACAATAAGAAAATGGATTCTCCCTCCGGAACGGCTGTTACTATCGGGAAGATACTCCTGGACAATATCGACCGTAAGAAGAAACTGGCAACCGAGAGACTAGACCGAAAAATCGAAGGTGACGAATTGCATTTTGCCTCAATGAGGGGAGGTCATATTCCAGGAACCCACGCTGTGGTATTTGATTCGGAGTTCGATAGTATTGAAATCAAACATACAGCTAGAAACAGACTGGGATTTGCAACGGGAGCCGTTATAGCTGCTGAATGGATAAAGGATAAAAAAGGTCTTTATACCGAAGCTGACATGATGAAGCAGCTTTTGGGTTAGGGAAATACAATCTTAAGTAATTAATTGATACGTCTGATTACCATTATTCTAAAACCGGTTCCCAGGTAATCGGAAGAGATAAGGAAAGATGAAAATGTAAATTGCTAACATGGAGATGAAATGAAACGGAATGGATTGGTTCAACTAGTTTTGGTTTTGATAATTCTGGTCATCATTATTAAATTTGTACCTCCTGTAAACGATTGGGCAAGAGGGAATCTCCCCGAACCAGTCTTAACGATAATAGGCGAAAAGCCTAAGAGCATCTTCGAAAAGGGAGGTGATTTCTTGGGAAAAGGAATCAAAAAAGGATCGGATGCTGTTGATAACCTGGTAGATAAAATCGCAAACTGAAAGAGACAGGCGTTGGATGATTCAATTGCTGTTGAATACATCACTGATAATCTTGTCCAATCGATCCATTTTGGATTCAATGATTTCTGTCAATCTGAATTGAACCAATGCCCTGTCAAGATTGTGCTTATCTCTAGCAGTTTTGAAATAGACGTCCCCTTTCAGATAATCCGTAAAAAACCGCAAGCCCAGTTCAAAAGTCATCAACCAAACACTTTGGGCAAACAGAGCAACATCTCTTTTGCTCAAGTTGGGACCTGTTGTGCTGGCGTAGCCTTTGAAAAATCCCTGAACAGAATGCAGATCAAAATCCACCTCATCCAGCACCAGAGTTTCCTCACCAGCCGGATTACTGGATGACCGCAGGCAGTCTCCTATATCATAGTGAATTAGCCCCGGTTTGACCGTATCCAGGTCGATGATGCCAATGGTTTTGTCCGCAGCTTCATCAAAAAGAAAATTGTTGATTTTGGGATCACCGTGGATAACCTGCTGGCGGATCAATCTCTTTGTTTTTGCAGATTCGAGAACGTCGGCCTGATGTCTGCGCTTATCTATGAATTTTGAACAATACCTTTTTTCTGTCGAATTTACACGATTCGTTTTTAGTTCCGCTTTGTCAAATTCGACGAGGTATTCCGGAGTGATATGAAAACCGGGTAGGGTGTCCACTAGTAAATTCTGTTCTATACCTGCCAATGAACTGTGAAACAAGCCAAGCGCAATCCCAAGCTCCTCTGCCTGTTGAGGAGTGGTTATGGTCTGTAAAGTTCTTGAATTTTCAATGTAAGAAATCATTCGCCAGAAATTTCCTTCGGGATCAGTAAAATGAGATTCGCCGTTTTTGCTAGATATAACTTGAGGGATTTCCAACTGACGATGGGAAGGGCTGGCTGTTTTTTTTAGGGAGTGCTCCAGATAGGTACTGATAGCTACCAGGTTCTTTAAAATGGCACTGGTATCAGAGAAGACTTCTGAATTGATTCGCTGAAGGACGTATCGAATTTGTCCTGATTTCTCGGAAGATGAGGTGACAATGTAAGTGTCATTAACATTGCCTTCTTTATGTTCAATTATACGCGTAATTTTTCCCTTGATATCGAATCGGGAAGCTATAGTGGAGATACTTTTCAAACCGCTTATTCCGTCTTTCTCGAAGCCACCTGGAATCTGTTGTACTCGGCTATGGCAGAGCGAACCATCGAGTGCAGTACCTCTTCTTCAAAGGGTTTGGTCAGGTATTGATAGGCTCCTGAATCCATGCCTTGAACAATGCTGGAGGGTTGGGTTTTTGCAGTTTGAATGATTACCGGGATGTGTTTGAAGGCTTCATCCTCTTTAAGTAAGCCGAGAAGATCAACACCGCTCATTTCAGGCATCATCCAGTCCAATATGATAACCTTGATCTCTTTGTCTGTGTTCTCCAGGATTCTGAGAGCTTCAATTCCATTCTTAGCTTTGATGATATCAAAACCTTTGTCTTTGAGTCCTTCGGAGATTATTTCCAGATTTAACAGATCATCTTCAACTATAAGAATCGTATCTTGAACTTTCATGGTGAACTCAGCGATGTTGCCTGTTTTAATGTAGAATCATCAGATAAGTAAATTAAAATGAGACTCAAATTCGTCAGGTGTCATTGAAAATAGAACCAGATTTTCAGTTTTGACCACGAGTCTGCTTGACGGATATGCAAGATGGGTACATTTTTTCGAATTATACTGATTATCTAAGACGATTTTGGAGCAAATATAACAGATGAACTCTCATCACAATACGATTGAGTCATTGGCGGAGGGGGGAATACGTTTGCCTATATATCTTGGCAATCAATATATTTCTTGTGTCTAGGAATCTGTCAAAAGTGATTGGAGTTTATCGATTAACTCGTTTTGATCGAACGCTTTTTCTTTGTCCATGGCAAGTTTCGCAACCTGTATGCGATATGGCAGTAAACCTCTGTTTGTCGATTGTTCGAAGCTGTCGATTTTTTTCATGAATCTGTTTAAAAACACCTCCGCACCCTGGTGATCGGTCTCTGTTAACAAAATAAGAAATCTGTTGTCACGAAGGCGGCCGGCTGTATCGCTTTGTCTTAATTCTCCTTTCAGAATGTCAGCTATTTTTTTGATTAACAATCGGTCAATCAGGAAACCATGAAGAGCACTATCTTTTTTTGGATTATCTATTGATAACAGAACTGTAGATAAATTTACGTCATATCGATAACTTCTTCTCAATTCACTTTCGAGGTGGTCGAGGATTGTGTTTTCACTTTTGAGGCTGGTCAAGGAGTCCTTATACTGGTTTTTTGTTTTATCGATGTAGAGCTGCCGGGCTTCGTCAATAATATCTCTAAATTCTTCGCCAAATGGCTTCATAATGAATTTGAAGACATTGGCTTTATTGATAGCGTTCATGATTGCGGTGGTATCGTTGTATCCGGAAATTAGGATTCTGACAACTTCCGGGTACTGATCCTTAATTACAGCCAGCAACTCCGATCCGCTTTCTCCTTTAAGTCTTTCATCACAAACAGCAATATGAATTTCATTCCGTTTGAGGATATCCATGGCTTGCGAGACACTAAAGGCGGCGTGGACTTCATACTCCTCCTTCATATCAAGGTTGACCAAGTTCAGAATGTCTACGTCATCATCAACAACCAAAAGGCTAAACTGTTCCTTCTTCATTGTTACTTGCTTGTTTTAAATATGAAATATACTAAAAGATCCAAAGGACTTGATGTTCTCAGTTACCGTGAGTTTAAATGATAAAACTCCAATGGGCTATTTTTTTCAGACTGTCTGTCTAATCCCCAGCTCATTCGATCACGATATGGCTTTTGACTCCTGTTCATCGATTCGTGTTCCCATATTGAATTGAGGTTTTATTAAATAAATCTTTGGTAGATTTATCATATTGAAAAAGATCCGATATTACCAATCACTAATCATATTGTGCCTTCTATTATAACAAATTTATATTGAAGCATTCAAGTCGTGACTCAAATTGACGTGAGATCCATTAGTTGGTACATTCTAGTCTGTTTGAGAAGTGAGGCATCTGATATGGAGCAATCAGCTCAAGAAAAACCACCGTGTGTTTCAGAATTTTGATCATCGCTCGAAAGAGTAAAAGACCTTTAGCACAGTCACAAATCCCTGAGTAAGTAATGAAATCAAACAACGAAGAGAAAGAACAAGAAAAGCAGCAGGTCGTCTATATGGTTCCATCCCAGGATATGGATGAAGATGAGATCGATCTTTGGCAACTCATTCTCCCTCTTGTCAAATATAAGTTACAGATTTTATTGTTTTTACTGCTGGGTTTGGCTATTGGATTCGGTATTTCCTGGAATAACTACCGGAAAACTGCTAACGCAACCAAAGAAACAACGCCTCAATTAACTGGAGCTGCCTACTATCAGGACCGATTGGAAAAGGCACAGAACGAGAAACAAGTACTCTGGGATAAATTGATTGAGTCAATGGATCAGATCAATGGAAGTCAGCAAATCATGGAGATTGTTAGTGCCGAGTATCGGTATGGGATATCTGGTGAGGGGGCCGAACAACAATCTATCAGTTTGAATAATTTCGCAGGATTTGATCCCCGGTTTGCGGATCGAACTCCTGAAAACTATCAGTTATTTTTAACCGTAAAACAATCAGATATTCCAATCGTTGTTAACCGGTTGAAGGGAGACTATGAGGAGTTAAGCAAACTGATGGAAGAAGTTCAAAAGGTAAAGCTTTCTTTGACTGATTTCAAATCCAACTGGTTAAAGGGCAAATATGACGGTAATACTACTGCTTCTGATCTTAATGAGATTTTGCAAAGGCAGGAATTAAGGTCTTTGCCAGAACTGAAAGTATTGGAATCCAAACACAGAGAATTATCGAATAACATCAACAAAATAATGACAGAAGTTGAGTTTGCATTGTTTTCTTTGTCCGAGCAGATTGAATTTGAAAGCGAGACTAATCTCATGCCCATCTCAATCTGGTCAGACATTGCCAAACAGGCTCATCAGGGAAGAAGGGGTCGAGATCGACAGGAATATCAGCAAGTGCAAGCGACTCGTTCTCAGTCAGGACTGTATATTAATAAAATTGATGAAATCGGACGGATCAAGAGCAGTTTCCACTTTTTTGACAAAGCCTATGATCTTCCTCAACAAGTTTACCGTCTTTTGAATATTGAATTGGGCAACGCAAAACAAGGAATACCCGCATCTGGTCCTCGGTTTAACCCAGCCAATAAACTGGTGCTGATTAGTCTAATTATCGCTTTTTTCCTGGGAGTATTCTCTGTGTACCTAAGGGTACTGATTATCAATGCCAGGAAAGGGCAGGGATTTGAAAAGCAAAAAAAGGAGTTTATTGAAGCGCTTAAATTTTGGAAACTTTAATTAACTGGTAAACCACTTGGGATTGAGTTGTCTGAGACTGGTGTGATATTTGCGGCCGATGGGGACTTTGACTGTCTTTTCTTCGTTGTCTTTTAAGACCGCTTCATAGTCCTGGCTTCCTTTTCGAGAAACAGAGACAACTTTGATCGGGTTAACCAGATAGGATTTGTGAATCCTCAACAGGTCCTGTCCGTCAAACTGTTTTTCCAGTTCTTTTAGTGTGGTTCTGAGAAGCACAGCGTCCTGCTCTTCGGCTCTGCAAATGATTTTGCAGTAGGGGAAGGTTGACTGGACGTACAGAACACTGCTGAAGTATTGGGAAATCTTCTGTATGGCATCTGTTTGTCCCTTTTCAACTATCTTATTTAAGGACTTGATCTGTTCTTCGTATTTCAGTCTTAAAAAAACCTTGATTTTGGCCAGAAGTTCTTCATCGTCAAAAGGCTTGGTAATGTAATCATCACCTCCAGCGTCGTAACCGATCAATCGATCCTTAACCAGTTCTTTTGCAGATAGAAAAAGAATCTTGGTGTTTGCGTATTGTGAATCGGAGCGCAATCTTCGACAGACCTCATAACCATCAATTCCAGGCATCATGATATCCAGCAGAACAAGATCCGGCACGACCTCTTTAGCTTTCTGAAGCCCTTCCTCACCACTTTCGGCTGTAATTACCTGGTATTTATCCTCCAACATTTCGGAGATGATGTTCAGATTTGCTGCATCATCATCGACGGCCAGAATTCGGTACTGAGTTTCCATACTGCAATAGATTGCTTTTTCGTCGTATTTTCAAATATATGTTTAATCGACTAATTATCAGCTCTGTGTTTTGCACTAACAGAAGATTCTCACATCGTGAAACTATTCTTGAGAATACTCTGATTGGGAAGTTATGTATTACACCTGTCGTATTTTATATTATCGGCAAGCCATTGTAGCTGTAGGGCTCAACCCGATTTAAGGTGAAAATTTAACAACCTAAAATTAAACTATTTACCGTACCGAATCCAGTAAAAAATTGAAAATACAGTATTAGAGAAATGTATGCTGCTGATAAAACAAGTTAATGTTTTGTTGGCATATGCCAAAATCCAGCAAATAATCAGAGAACCAATGTATTATAAGATTTAATTTGTAACACTAGCACTGCATGTCGGATTTAGCATCCTGTCTCTTTCAGCCAGAACATGTAATAAGTATATAAAACACAAGTGTTTATACACCAAGTGACAACAGACACAGCTTTACAGATTTGAATGAATGCCCTATCTACTGCAAAAGATGGAGGTCTGATTGACAGATTCCAAACGGGATCATATCATGTTCAGTAAATGAACGCATCACAATAACATCATACAGGTTACTTAAGATGTTTTATTTTCCCGGTGAAAACTGGTATGCGATCAGGGTCAAATCCCGCTATGAATCCATTGTCGAAAAGAGCCTTGAAACCAAGGAAATTCAGTCCTTGAATCTCACCTACCAAATCCTGAGCAAGCGCAAAGACCGCAAGAAAATCCTGACCAAAGCTTTTTTCCCGGGTTACATGTTTATTCGATCTGAACTGAATCCGGAAAGACATGTTGAAATCCTTAAAAGCATTGGCGTCATTGATATTTTAAAAAACAGTAAAGGTCCTCTGCCCATCCCTGATAATCAGATTGACAATGTAATTCGGCTGGAGAAATACGAAGGTGAAATTCTTTCATTTAACGAATTCGCCAGCGGGATGGCCGTTAGAGTGATTCAGGGGCCTCTGATGGGGGTTCAGGGATTTGTTGATGAAGTAAATCGAGAACTCGTCAAAATCAGTGTTGAATCAATTCCCGGTTCCGTTGCCTTTCATGTCAGTCCTTCCCAGATCGAACCGATCGAAAGAGATTGTTCACTCTCCTCCATGCTGCATTAGACAAATGGATCTATTTTTTTTGTTAGCAACTCACTGATTTCTCAATCGTCGGTTGACTTTACCCTCTTATTGCATAAAGATATGTTCAAGGCCTGAACATACCGCTAATACGATTTGTAGTGGTGATGGCGAAGCATGTCCAAAAAACCCATCTTAATCAACGTCTGTATCAGTCCGAATGACAAATCAGACATTTGCGAAATCCCCTATCTATCCTCTTAGTCGTATTCTACAGCAGTTTATGAAATCATAGCACATGAACACGTTTCGTGTACCCTGATTTCATTGGTTAGAACACATCACCTGTATATTGCTACCCCAAGCCTTACTGGAAAATCGGATTGTGAACTTAAAAAAATCATTTCCTAATCTTCAAAATGACTAAAACTCTAATCACCGGTGCGGCTGGTTTTATTGGATTTCATTTAGCCAAGCGCCTACTGGAAAAAGGATATAACATTGTAGGTATCGACAGCCTCAATAACTATTATAACGTGAATCTTAAAAAAGCTCGACTGGAGCAACTCAACGACCAATCTCGTTTCGAATTTGTAAAACTCAATATGGCTGATCAAGATGCCATGGAAGATCTGTTTTCAAAGCACACTTTCGAAAAGGCTGTCAATCTTGCAGCTCAGCCAGGTGTGCGTTACTCACTTAAAAATCCACAAGCCTATGTGGAATCCAATTTAATGGGCTTCGTCAATATACTGGAGGGGTGCAGGTACTCGAAGGTTGGGCATCTGGTTTTTGCGTCTTCCTCATCAATATACGGCGCGAATACAAAAATGCCCTATTCGGTAAATGATAATGTCGATCATCCGGTTTCCGTGTATGCTGCGACAAAGAAGTCAAATGAGCTGTTGGCCCATTCCTATGCCCACTTGTACAACATTCCCTGCACAGGGTTAAGGTTTTTCACGGTGTACGGACCCTGGGGACGGCCCGATATGGCATACTTTCTTTTTGCCAAAGCGATTCTGGAAGACAAGCCCATAAAGGTGTTCAATCATGGCAAGATGAAGAGAGACTTTACCTATATTGACGATATTGTAGAGGGCGTTATCCGGGTGTTGGAGAATCCTGCTGTATCGAATCCGGACTGGTCCGGTGATCATCCTGATTCAGCAACCAGTTATGCGCCTTACAAGCTTTATAATATTGGCAATAACCAGCCTGTAGAACTTATGGGGTTCATTGAGGAGCTTGAAAACGCATTGGGGAAGAAAGCGATAAAGGAAATGCTGCCCATGCAAGCCGGTGATGTCCAAGCGACTTTTGCCGACATTGATCAACTGGTCGATGATGTGGGCTTTAAACCGGAAACATCTATTAAAACAGGGATCAAACGATTTGTGGATTGGTATTTGGAGTATTATCAATCTGCCTGATCATAATTAAATTCCTGTCATTTCATTAAAGATCGTTTATTGCTTCAATTGTAAACAGATCTGGATATGAGACCAAAAGATTAACAATCGGATAATAAGCTGTCTAAGGGGAGTAGTAGTCTATTATTTCACTGCGGTTATAGAGCTTTATCTGGTGGTTTCATAAGCGTTTGCCCTTATTGAAATAATCTGTCAAATGATGTCAAGTACTGCCGAGTGCTCAAGGAAGATGCCAGACTTAAAATGAAGACAAGCATGAAAACAGATTCAGCTCAGTTTTTTTTGCTCATCAAGGGAAGAGATCCGAAGAGTTTCCCTTTGGCTGAAACCGGTTTCTTGAGGTTCTCCTGAAGGTAATTAATCAGACCCACCACAGCCGATTCCATTTTTACAGTAATCGTGAAACTCGTTCCCTCTTTTCTAAAGAACGAAATCGCTAATCGCCCGAATTTGTTGAAAATTCTGGACAATATCGGATGGTTGTTTTTCGATAAAGCCATAAGATTCAGTGTTGCTCTTCTGGTTGGGGTTTGGGTTGCCCGATATCTGGGGCCTGAGCAGTTTGGAATCCTGAGCTATGCCCTGTCATTCGCAGCCATCTTCAGCATTTTTGCCGATCTGGGATTAAAAGGGATACTTGTAAGAAATCTGGTAAATAAACCGGAAGATAGAGACACGCTCCTGGGGACAGCCTTCGTCCTTCAGGTTATTGGAGCCCTGTTCGCTATTGCGTTATTGAATATGACGATACTGCTGCTGAGGCCTAACGATAATCTGACCCGCATCATTGTCAGCGTCCTCGGATTCAGTCTGGTTTTTCGCTCCAGCCAGGTCATCAGATGCTGGTTCGAATCCCAGGTTCAGCTGAAATACGTTGTCTGGGTCGAAAACGTTATCATTCTTTTCATTGCAGCCATTAAAGTTGCTTTGATTATCCAGAAAGCTGCGCTCATTACCTTTGCAATAGTTAATGCAGTTGAGGTGGCACTGGTTCTATTGGGTCTTGCTTGTATTTATATAAAGAAGAGTCACTCATTTGCACGCTGGAAAATCAAAATAGATACCGGGAAGCAATTGTTGAAGGATTCCTGGCCTATGATTCTATCTGGTGCCTCAGTCCTTCTTTACATGAAAATCGATCAGATAATGATCGGGGAGCTGATGAGTCAAAAGGAAGTAGGGATTTACTCTGCAGCAGTAAGAATTTCCGAGATCTGGTATTTTTTCCCCATTGCTATTAACACCTCAATCGGACCAATGCTTTATCGTTTGAGGGAAACCAATCGTCAATTATATCACAGCAGGCTTGGCAAGGCGCTTAAATTGATGATTTGGATGTCCGTATTCATTGCGATTGCTTTTCATTTTCTTTCCGAATCCCTGATTGGTGTCCTGTATGGTCACCAATATCTGGATTCTGCAGCTATCCTCAAAATTCATATCTGGGCAGGCATTTTTGTTGCTGTCAACAACACCAGCTGGAATTGGTATTTTGCAGAAAACAGGCAAAACATAGCGGTTCTTCGAGTGGTTATCGGCTTGTTTATAAATGTCCTCTTGAATTATGCGCTCATTCCAAAACACGGGGGAATTGGTGCCGCCTGGGCAACATTGATAACCCGCTCTTTTGTCGGTTACTTCGGGCATCTGATAAACAAAAAAACCAGACCAGTTTTTTGGATCATTACCAGATCCATTATTAAAAATCCGGTGAGGTAATAGAAATGAGATATTTAACCAAAGTACCTCGAAAACTATTTAATAAATTTAAATATTCTCCTTCTGTTGCGAAAAATCCTTTGCATTCAGATATCTACATAGTGGAATTCCCGAAGTCCGGAATAACCTGGTTATCCACCATTTTGGCAAATGCATTTTTCGATAAATATGGGATTGATCGAAAGGTCACTTTTTTGAATCTGCGATACATTTTTCCCGATATTCACATCAGTAGGGATATTGGAAACTCTTTGAGTGATCTGGCAGGAACAAGGTTGATCAAATCTCATTCCAGAAAAAACCCATATTATAAATCCGTTATCTACCTGTGTCGTCATCCGGTTGATGTCATGAGAAGTTACTACTGGTTCTACTCATTTAGATTGAAAGAAAACATGGAGATGATGGAGTTTGTCAAGAATAGAAAGATTGGGATTGAAGCGTGGAAGGATCATATCAATTCCTGGTTAAATACAAGGCCTACCGGAAATGTGATGCATTTTCTTAAATATGAGGATTTGCTGAAAAACCCAGAATTTACGATTTCGGAATTGTCTGCAAACTTTGGTTGGGGATTTTCTGAAGAAAATGTTGAGGTGGCCTTGAACAGATCATCCCAGGAAGAAATGAAGAACAGTGAAGAAAAATTTGTTACTTACGACCGTAGATACGAAATTGGTTTTGTGAAAAGGAACAAGGTGGAAATGCCGGATAAGGTTCGCGACTATATTTCGTCATCCGCACAGCAAGAGATGAAACTTCTCGGGTATGAAAGTGAGTAAATATCTCCAACTTCTGAGACCTGTTTTTTCTAGCAGATCCATTGAGTCTCCGACCGTTTTACAATTCCCGATAATCAATCATTGCAACTCGCGTTGCCAGATGTGCAACATCTGGAAGAATGATATGGAAAGCAGTATGACTCCTGAAGCTCTCAGGCAGGGACTGCGCAATGATCTTTTTGGCAAGATCAGGTCAGTTGGTATTAATGGGGGTGAGCCAACGCTGCGAGATGATATTGATAAGGTTGTAGAAGTACTCTTTGAGGAGCTTCCGAATTTAAAAAGTATCTCGTTAATTACCAATGCAATAAGTCACAATCAGGTAATTGAGGCCATCAGCAAAGTTGGGTATATCACAGCAAAACATAATGCAAACCTGACGGTGATGGTTTCACTTGATGGTGTTGGGAAGGTCCATGATCGTGTCAGAGGCACAAAAGGCAACTTTGTTTCTTCCGAGAGAGTCATTGATTTTCTACAATCTACGGAGATTCCCTTAACTAGTGCCGTGGGATGTACCATCATCAAGGAAAACGTCTTCAACATTGCAGAACTGCTGGAGTACTGTATTGAAAAGAACATCTATATAAAATACAGACTGGGAATCCCACATCAACGCTTATATACAGAAAATCAGGTCAAGCCTTACAATTTGACAAATGAAGAGAGATACCACGTTGGTGAATTTCTCCAGGGCCTGCAGATGTACTATGAGAAAAATGAAGGCCAGCGCTTTTTCTACCGTACCCTTTTCGATCAAATCATTCTCAACAGCCCCCGTCAGGCCGGTTGTGATTGGCAGCATAGAGGCGTTACAATCAGCTCAAAAGGTGAGCTCTCGTACTGCGCCGTGGAAAGTCCAAACCTGGGAAACATCAATGAAATTGACTGCGGGAAGGTCTATTTTGAAAATGAGAAAAAAATCCTGCAAAATATCCTTAGTGCCAGGTGTCCGACCTGCAAGCATGACTATGTAGGGCTACCACCTAAGTCCATATACCTGAAAAATCTCGCCATCAAAGCCACAAGAAAATTTGGGGTTGATCTTCCGAAAATCGTGAAAGCTGTCAGGGGAGTTCCTTCTATTTCCAGAGCATTATCAAAAAGGAGATTCGACAAAAGAATCAGCAGGCTTCGGTTAATTCAGAAAGATTGTTTGTCTACTAAGGGGCCAAAACCGACATCCAAAGAAAAACCAGAGAGAATTCTGATTTGTGGATGGTATGGGACCGAAACCCTGGGGGATAAAGCCATATTGGGAGGGATTCTGGAAGCAATGGCGTCCTCACTGTCTGAGATGGAAACATGCCTGGCATCGTTGAATCCTTATGTCAGTGAAATCACCAAACAGCAGATGCCTGAACTGAATCGGGTGAAAATACTGAGTGTTGAGGAAGCTATCCGGTCGATCCCTGAACAGGATCTCATTATATTTGGTGGTGGTCCGATTATGGCGATAAACGAAACCGCAGATATGCAGATTATCTTTGAAACAGCAAAATGCAAAGGTGTTAGAACACTGATCGCGGGTTCCGGAGTTGGTCCACTTGGAGATAACTGGCATAATGATTCGATTAAGAACATTCTGGAAAACGCAACTTCCAGGATTTACAGGGATCAGAAATCGCTTGAATCTGCCAGAAAGCTGGGGATTGATATCTCAAGTGATATAGTTGCCGAGGATCCTGCATTCACATGGTTGCATTTAAAAAAGGATCAGGTTTCAGATGAGGGGAGCAAGCGGGCAGGTCAGAAAATCCTCCTTTTGGGTTTAAGGGATTTCCCTTCTCATCAATATGCTAAACATCTTTCGTCGGCACAAAAAAAAGAAACACAACTGAATTTTGAACAGTCTGTTTTAAACTCATTATCAGCGCTAACCGACAAGCATCCCGAACTGATTATTCTGCCAATGCCCATGTGTACAAATCATTTTGGTGGTGATGATCGTTGGTTCTACAGGAAGCTTTTCAGGCATAAGAAGAGTCTGCTGAGTAGAATTGATCCTGTTTTACTGGGAAGAGAGTTGTCCCCTGAAGAATATGTGAGCTATTACAATTCAGCAGATCTGGCTTTGACCATGAGATTTCATTCTCTTGTATTTACCTTGAGCCTTGGAATACCCTCTGTTGCTTTGGATTACACCTTTGGAAAAGGGAAAGTTCACTCACTGGCAGCGAAATACAATGTTCCTTACATGGATCTGAGTACTCTTACTGAGGGTTTTATATTTGATGAGTTGGACAAAATTCTCATTCAAGATAGAAAAGAGACCAGCTCAATAAAACCAGACTTTTCCAGGCAGATACAACAGTTCATTGTAAATGAGTATTGAGCACAGCCAGAATATATTCTGATTAAGTGTCCCGCCACAATTTGATCGTTCAAATCCCTCAAGCTAGACGGAGCTATGAATTGTCTTTAGCTCTGGAGTGTCTGAAAATAAGCCCTATCTCGTATCAGTAGCAAGTTCTAACGACCCGATTAAAACAACTTTAGGGTTTCTCAATCCATGAAGGTGATAACAATCAGTAGAAATGACATTTTGGGAGGAGCTGCCAGAGCTGCATACCGCATACACCATGCACTGAGGTCCGCAGGCTTAGATTCCATGATGATGGTTGATTCCGCAGTTTCGGGAGATTGGACAGTTCAGGCTCCTGTTTCGAGGGTCGGGAAAGAAATCGGTAAGTTGAAGCGGTTACTGGAGTCGGGTGCAAGGCAGTTGCTAAAAACCGAGAACCGGAACCAGCATTCTCCCGGGATTACTCCTTCACAATGGCCCGGATTGATGAACTCTGCTGATGTGGATATTTTGCATTTGCATTGGATCAACAGCGAGATGATGTCCATCGGCGACATCGGTAAAATCACCAAACCTGTCGTGTGGACTCTCCATGACATGTGGGCGTTTTGTGGAGCGGAGCATTACACCGAAGACTTCAGGTGGAAAGAAGGATACAGGAACGGAAATCGATCCTCCTATGAGCGGGGATTTGATCTAAACCGGTGGACATGGAAGAGAAAAAAGAAACACTGGAAAAGGCCTTTTCATATTGTTACCCCTAGCCGTTGGTTGGCGCAGTGTGTCGAATCGAGTGAATTGATGAAAAACTGGCCGGTATACTCCATCCCCAATGCCATTGATTGTGACTTGTGGTCACCAACTGAACAGGCAAGGGCCAGGGAACTGCTACAGTTACCACAAGACATTTCGTTGCTTCTCTTCGGTGCGATGGGAGGAACAAGCGATCCCCGTAAAGGCTATCATCTGTTGCTGGAGAGTCTGGCTCACCTCAAGTCAACTTTGGAAGGATTAGAACTGTTGGTTTTTGGAGCACTGCCTCCCCAAAATCTCCCTGATCTCGGATTTCCTGTCCGCTACCTGGGGCATCTCCATGATGATTTAAGTCTAAGGCTGGCGTATTGTGCTGCTGATGCACTGATAATTCCATCACGGCAGGATAATCTGCCAAACACGGGAGTCGAAGCCCATGCCTGCGGAACACCTATAATTGCTTTTGATATTGGTGGACTGCCCGATATTGTCATGCATCAAAAAACAGGCTACCTTGCCCGTCCATTTGATACAGTTGATTTAGCCTGTGGAATTGAATGGACCCTAAAAAACAGGGGAGCTGCTCAATTATCAGAAAATGCGAGAGAAAAAGCAGTACAAACCTTTTCTTATCCCGTTGTTGCTGAGCAATACATGAAATTATACCTTAAGGTGCTGAATGGTAAAGGGTTATGATAATCCCAATTCCCAACCAACTTATTAAGGTCCAGCTCTAAAGAACCATGACAACAGAAGATGCATTCTGTCTTGATTCTGAATTCAGTACAACTCGGTTAGTTGTCGACAGTCCGCAGCAATCCGGTCAATCTTCTGTCAGCCAGTTTGAATCCCGGTTGTTCCTGCCCAAAATCGATGGTAGGCAGGGAGAGGGCGGATTGCGTTATCAAGGATATTTTAAATGCGGGACTCCTCAAAAACCACTGTTCACGATCATTACGACCGTTTTCAATGGTAGTCTCCATTTGGAAAGATCAATACAAAGTGTGATTAATCAGCAATATGACAACATTGAATACATTGTTGTCGATGGAGGATCAAGTGATGGTAGCGTGGAGATCATCAAAAAATATGAGCATGCAATTGATCTCTGGGTAAGTGAGCGGGATGCGGGGATTTACGATGCCATGAATAAAGGAGTTTCGCTTTCATCCGGTGATATGATCTCCTTTATTAACTCTGACGACTGGTTGGAACCCGATTGTCTCAAGCATGTCGCTAAACACTATGATGAAAAGGTCGATTATGTTGCGGGTTCAATAAACGTGATTCCCGGCAAGGGCAAGAAGAAAGCCAGGGTATCTCCTGTTTCAATCCCAGCGAAACTTTCTTCGCTAAAAGGCATGCCTTTTCCTCATCCTGCTTTATTCGTTAATCGCAGGGTGTTCAGCGAAATTGGCCTGTTTGACAAAAGATTTCGAATTGCCGGGGATCTTGAATTTGTATACCGAATGCTGCATGCAGGTTTTCAGGGATCTCATCATGAAAAAGTGCTGGCAAATTTCAGGCTCGAAGGGGTGAGTAACAGGTTTTCTTCTGGAAATGAGACAAGAAAGGTTGAGAGGATGTACGGATTGCCTGTTTTGACTGCCTATTACAGACAATTCCACCGAATAGTTCGAAGAGTGTTGAAAAGAATCACACCTCCTTTTCAGTGATACAAATATCCGTTGATTGTCGTTACTTAATTTCTATTTAGTACTTTAATACAGCTGTGATTACGGTAATAATTCCCACATTCAACATACCTGCAGAATGGCTTTCGAAAGCTATTCATTCAGTTATTCATCAGGATTTCAAAGATCTGGAGATAATAGTCATTGATGATAACAGCAGCATTCCGTTTTCCGGAGTCAGCAGTTCAATCAGGGATGAAAGAATCAAGTGGATAAAAAATGAGATGAATAGGGGGGTATCAGCCAGCCGTAACTTGGGAGCTGAATTGGCATCAGGAGAATGGCTGGCCTTTCTGGATGCTGATGATTGGTGGGATAAAGAAAAACTGACCGTTCAATATAATGGAACAATAGAATCAGGCTGCAGATGGAGTTATGTCTCGGCAAATATCATCGATAAGAATCATAAAACATTTTATGTCTCAAAAGCGGAAAAACAGGGGAATATCAGTCATGATTGCTTAAAGGAATTTCCCATTACCGGTTCGGTATCTTCTGTTCTTATTGAGAAGGAGTTTTTTGAGCAAATTGGGGGGTTTGATACTGAAAATAACGTGGTAGAGGATTGGGATCTATGGATTCGTTGCGCAGAACATGCTGAAATCCTTGCAATTGACCAGCCCTTGGTATCCATACGTATATTACATAATCAGAGTCGTTCAAGAAATGCTGAAAAGCAGATTCAACGTATTGAAAACTTGTTAGCTAAACATGAAAGCAAATATAAGAAGCATGATTTGATATCTTATATGGACTCACATATTTCAATGGTAAAAGCTCGCCATGCTTTTTTGAATCGCGCGTACATTGATTTTTCAATTAGTGTATTCTCATCCCTCGTTAAGAACCCCAAAAAGTTCATCAATACAGCCATGGTCATTTTGAAACGTATTTCGTTTGGAAAGTTTGGAAATTAATTCCGGAACTCCGGCCACTTATTTATTAACCGAACCTTAAACAGCCTATTAATCCATTGGAAGAGATTTTCTGGTCTTGTCTTGTACTGCTCCTGTCAACCTGGCTGTTTTTTCCGCTAGTGCTGTACATGTTGATGGGAGTGTTTAGGAGCCATTCACAGAAGTGGCGGAGTCAATCCGAATTATCTGTCTCCATTGTCGTTGCAGCCTGCAATGAGGAGAATGTCATTGAAGGTCGAATTTTGGATATTTTGAATTCTACTTATCCCAAAAACCTGCTTGAAATTATTGTTGTCTCTGATGGATCAACGGACAGGACTGATGAACTGGTGGAAAAACTTGGTGCAGATTACGAAACGGTCAAGCTGATCAGAATACCCGCCCAGTCTGGCAGGGCAAATGCACACAATACTGCTGTTCCAGGTTGTCAAGGAGATATCTTGGTCTTCACAGATGCTGATACGAGCTTTGACAAGGATTTTATTAGTCGCATCGTAGCTCCTTTTTCCGATGAACAGGTCGGGTTTGCCTCGGGAACTTTGATCTATCAAAACAGGGGTGAAAGCGAGGTCACAGAGTCAGTCGGATTTTATTGGAGATATGAACTGGCTTTGCGAACACTTGAATCCAAATTGGGAATCCTGGCTTTCGGGTCAGGAGCCTGTCTGGCAGTGAGAAGGGATCTGTTCCAGCCAATTCCTCCCAGCGGTGATGTCGATTTTATTACGCCACTGGATGTTGTTTTACAGAGCTATAAATGCATCCATGTTAAGGATGCCCTGGCCTACGACAGGCTCCCAGATTCTGACGCCAAAGAGTTCAAAGCCCGGGTGCGGATGACGGCCAAGAATTTTCATGGAACCATCTTAAGATGGGGATTTAGCAATCTTTTCCTGCATCCCGTTTATTCTCTGGTGATCTTTTTCCATAAAATTGCCCGCTGGTTGACTCCCTTTTTTTTTATCGGGATCTTGATTTCCAATCTTTTCCTTCTAGACCAGGGCGCGATTTACAGGATTGCCTTTACTGGTCAATGCCTGTTCTATTTTCTTGGTCTTGCCGGGCTTTTGGGCATCAGGTTGCTCTTTTCCGGTCAGATTTACAGCTTCCTTTTGGCTAATATTGGATTCCTGTTTGGGATTCTAAAAGCTGTCACCGGCAGAGTTCCGAAATCTTATACGCCAGTTAATAAAGATGGATAAAATCTTTATGGATATAAAATCGGAAGAGAAGCGTATTCTTCAGGCATATCAGAAAAGGGATCAACATAGAAAGCCTGCATTGTATTCCTGGCAGCAGGCGGACAGCCTCTGGAATGAATTCCGGGTCAAATCGAGAATTGCTCGTGCACTAAAACAGAAGGGTTATACGGATCTGTCCGAATTGAACATTCTGGATGTGGGGTGTGGCAGTGGTAGTTGGCTGAGGACCTTGTCCGAGTGGGGAGCTGATCCGGGGAGGCTTCACGGCATAGATCTGCTTCCCGATAGAATTGAAAAGGCAAAAATACTATCTCCGGGGTTTGATTTGAGGCAGGCAAGTGGGTTCGATTTGCCTTTTGAGGATGATTCCATGGATCTGGTGCTTTCATTCGTTGTCTTTTCCTCAATCCTTGATCCAAAGGCAAGAGCAGCTCTGGCAGGTGAGATGAAGCGCGTGTTGAGTAGCAGAGGGACGATTCAGGTATTTGATTTCAAAATCAGCCACCCTGGAAACCCCGACACGGTTGCCATCGGCAAAAGCGAAATTGGAAGGCTGTTTTCCGGAATGAAAGTCTCAAGCAAATCACTGATCCTTGCACCACCTTTATCACGAAGGATTTCTTCGTTATCGCCTCTGTTGACACACCTGTTGGAAAGCTGCTGCCCTTTTCTTCGAACCCATGTGCTTTATCTGGTGGGCGGATGAAGCGATTCTGCAGTAATGGTTCTTTATAATCAAAACAGTATGAGCAAATCAAAAAAATTCCTCCCTTTTGCTTTGCCCGATATCGGCGAAGAAGAAATCGCTGAAGTCGTCGACACATTGAAATCCGGTTGGTTAACGACCGGCAGAAAAACGATGCAATTTGAAAAAGCCTTCGCGGAATTGATCGGTGTAAAACATGCCTTGGCATTGAATTCAGGAACTGCGGCATTGCATCTGGCTTTGGAGGCTCTGGGAGTTGGTCCCGAGGATAAGGTCATCACCAGCGTTTATACTTTCACTGCATCAGCTGAAATCATTCGCTATCTTGAGGCGGAACCTCTTTTTGTCGATATTAATCCGGAGACTTTCAACTTGGATGTTAATCTTTTGGAGAAAACGATCAGGGAGAATCAAAATGTTAAGGTCATCATCCCTGTCCATATTGCCGGTCAGGCATGCGATATGAACAGAATTCTGGAAATTGCAGACAGGTATTCATTGAAGGTTGTAGAGGATGCAGCCCATGCTCTGCCAACCACATTTGATCAAAAGTTCATCGGTAACCACGGGGATCTGACAGCATACAGCTTTTACGCCACCAAGACCATTACCACTGGAGAGGGTGGGATGGTGGTGACTGATAATGGCCAGTATGCTGAAAGAATCAGAACCATGCGGCTGCACGGGATAAACAGCGATGTGTTTGATCGCTACACTTCCGACAAACCCAAATGGTATTATGAAGTGGTGGCTCCGGGTTTCAAGTATAATATGACTGATGTTGCAGCCTCGCTCGGGATTCACCAATTGAATCGGGTACATGATTTTCAAAAGAAGCGAGCAAGTATCGCCAGGCAATACACAGACGCCTTCCAAAATCTGCCTCTCAAGTTACCGGTAGTAGCTCGTCCGGCCGATACCCACTCCTGGCATCTTTACATGATTCAATTGGATCTTGACCAACTGACGATATCCCGGGACCAATTCATAGAATTCATGTCCGAGAAAGGCATCGGAACCAGTGTCCATTTCATTCCTTTGCATTTGCAGCCCTACTGGAGGGATCGCTATGGATTTGATTCCAAGGATTTTCCAAAGGCGTTGCATGTTTTTGAAAGAGTGGTCAGCCTCCCCATCTATACCCGGATGACAGACGAACAGGTGGATCGGGTGATTGCGGCGGTAAGAAAGATCTTATCAAATCACAGGATATAAGATGAGACCTGATCAAAATAAATAGGTCTTGTGTCCCTCTATTCGTGATCCTTTGGAGTCGAGATCAAAACTGTATCCGGATTGAGTGAAATTGTCTCAGGCAGGGTTTCCATCAACGAACTGCGCAGGATTGACATTGCGTATCTGTTGGGTCGGGAAGAGGTGAAGCCTGATTTGAAACTTCTGGAGAAAAACATCCGTGGTAAATCAGTACTGGTAACAGGAGGTTCGATTGGCTCGGAGTTGTGCCGCCAGATTGCCGAACTGGGGCCTAAGAGGCTAATTCTTTATGAACGTTTAGATTGAGCTTGGGCAGGGATATTGAAACTGATATTATCGGACTACGCCCCGGCGAAAAGCTGTATGAAGAACCGCTCATCGATTCGGAGAAAAGCTCTTATTGATTTTGCGACGCATTTGGTCAGGTTGCTAAAGCTGGGAATTGCGCATGAGAGCAGGGAACGGTTTCAATTATTGGAATAGAATGAAACAATAGTTCCGGAGTAATGCGGTAAGCTGCAATCCTTGGTAGATCTCAGAAATCTTTTCATGCACGATTACCAATCCATTAATCTTGATGTGGTTTGTTCCGTTATCGAACAATCCGGATAATATCAGGGATTTTGCAGGAACTGTTCTGAAGAAGGCAAAAGCGATTGAATAAAGAAAACATCCTCTACATATAGTCGACATGAGACTTACCGACTTTCAGAGAAAATCGATTAAGGATAGTGTTACTGAAGAGTTAGGCGAAAATGCCAACGTATATCTTTTTGGCTCTCGTATTGATGATGCAAAACGCGGTGGAGATATCGATCTGATAGTCGAAGTTTCAGGGAATGTTACTGATATCGTTCGGAAAAAACTAAAAATCATCGGTAGTATTCAACGGAAGATTGGCGAACAGAAAATCGATCTGATTATAACTTTTCAAAACGAGTATAATGAGGATGACTTGCCATTGGTAATAAAAAACGCCCGAAGGGAGGGAGTGCTGTTATGAAAACAGAAACCCGGAAGACCATTGAATCGTCTGTTAAAGAGAACAGGTCCCACGAACAGAAGATCGAACGGTGCATTATTCTTTTGACGAATTTTTTTCCGATCAATGAGAAGTCCTTCCAATCTTTATCCGATGAAGAGATTGAGCATGTTGATCAGTTTATTTATCGCTTTTCTAAAATGCAGGACTCCATGGGAATGAGATTGATTCCTGCACTTTTTACCTGGCTGGAGGGTGATACTACACCTAGGCCTTTTCTGGATATTTTGAGCCGGTTTGAGAAACTGGGGATTATCAGATCAGTGGAAGACTGGCAATTCTTCCAAAACCTGCGAAACAATCTGACCCATGACTACCCGGAATCCATAGCCCAAACCGTAGAAACGCTCAACCTTCTATACGGGGAAATCAAGAGGTTCCTCTCTATTTTTCGGCAATTGGAAGAAATCTGGAACGAGAGATCATCTCAAATCTGTTATAAGTGATGCAAAAACCAAAATGATCTCATTGGTAGGTACTATTTGATGTCTTATGAAGCTTGGAGGGATGAGAAATGATGACAGATAGTGACAAACAAAACTTACTAAAATCAATCGTTTGGGATTACCGGGTTGATGGAAAAGAACTCATGAAGGTCCTTTCGGGGAGCAAGCGGAAGGAAGGTCCCTTTGATCTGGAAAAGCTTTTTATTAGAATTCTGGAAAGACTACCCTGGTATGATATATTGGATCTATTGGGAAAGGACAGGATTACCCAGTTGCTGACTAACGAGATGATCGGTCGACTCCGATTACCCGAACAAAGAGAGCGATATGAGCGAATACGAAAGATTCTACAAGGAGAGCCTGTATCCTTTTCAGGATGGAATCCTGAAAATCGTGAAAAGTATCGACGCTCCCTTTTATCTAACCGGTGGTACCGCACTTAGCAGGGTTTACGGTTCTCCTCGTTATTCGGACGATTTGGATTTGTTTGTAAACGATAATTCTGAATTCTCTCGATGGATTGATCGGTTGTACGCAGAGTTGGAAAAAACAGCCAGAAAAGGCAGTTTCAAGATTCTATCTGAGCGGACACAGAAATTTGAGAATTATGTTCAGCTATTTGTTGTACGGCATGGGGCAGAGGGGGAAACCATTAATCTGAAAATAGATTTTGTAAACGATGTAGCTCCTCGTTATGGGGAGTTGGAAAAGAATGCCGTTCTAGGCAGAATAGATAGTTGGCGCAATATTCTATCTAACAAAATAACAGCCCTGTTCCGGATTGAAGTAAAGGATGTGGTTGATTTATGGCACCTTGCCAGATCCAAATCGTTTAACTGGGCTGAGACGGTGAGAGAAGCTTCCTCCAAGGAGGCTGGCATTGATACACTGGCTCTGTATGATCTTTTAAAATCATTTCCTGGGGATGAGTTAAGCAGCATCAAATGGATCAAACCCGAGCCCGATTACCAGGGGATAATGGACGACCTCATTGTGATTGCTGAAGATATTTTTGAAGGTAGGCAGAACAGTCTTGTGCCTGACCCTGCTCAGTGAGGACTCCTTTCATATCATTCCGAAAAAAGCATTAATATACTGAAGAATTCGCTCCCGATCGATGAGAATTCCTTCCAATCTTTTCCCGATGAAGGCGAGGAGGGGGGATCACCAGACCCGAGAATATCCACTCCTTGCATCTCTACATGATTCAGCTGAATCTTGAACAACTGACGATATCCCGGGACCAATTCATAGAACTTATGTCAGAAGGGTACCAGTGCTCATTTTATTCCGTTGCATCTTCAGCCATACCGGAGGGATTGCTATGGATTTGATTCCAAGGATTTTCCAAAGGCGTTGCATGTTTTTGAAAGAGTGGTCAGCCTCCCCATCTACACGCGGATGGCGACCTCAGACGTGGAACAAGTAATCGCTGCCGTCAAAGATATCCTATTGACGAATCTGAAATGGAAAAGGTCTCGTGCTTCAAATTACTGCAAAAGTATAGGAAATGACATGTAATTATTACGTGTCACCTAATTTCAAGGGCGATGCCAGATGAATTGCTGAGATATTTACCTTGCTTAAACGACTATTTGACATCTCATTAGCGGTTTTGGGATTAATCATCTTCTTGCCCCTGTTCCTGACCATCGCCATCTGGATAAAACTGGATTCACCGGGGCCCGTTTTTTTCAGGCAGGAGCGGGTTGGGCGAGGTGGCAAACATTTTCAGATTTTCAAATTCCGCACGATGATCTCTGAAGCTGAATCCAAAGGGCTGAGGCTAACAACCAGCAACGATAGCCGTATTACGAGCAGTGGTAGATTTCTTCGAAAAACAAAGCTGGATGAGCTTCCTCAGATGTTCAATATTATCAAGAGTGAGATGAGCTTTGTGGGGCCTCGCCCTGAAGTGCCGGAATATGTCAAATTCTATAGTGATTTACAAAAAGAGGTGATACTCTCGGTCCGCCCTGGTATCACCGATGAAGCATCCATAAAATTCAGAAACGAGAACGAACTTCTTGCATTAGCAACGGAACCGCAGAAAGAGTACATAGAGGTCATTCTGCCGCAAAAGTTGTCTCTCTATATGAAATATGTGGAAAAACGAAGCTTCTGGGTGGATTTGAAAATCATATTTTCTACCGTAAGTAAATTGATATAATCCTTTTGAGTATTGGTTTTAGAAAAAAACTTGGAATAAATTCAGGGTTGATAGATAGATTTTTCTTTGTAATTTGAAAACATAACTTACAAAATACAAAGATATATTGAAAGAAATCTAGAAGGGGAAATTCTTGAATCCCTGGATACAAGTCCTGTAACAGGTCTACTCGGGCCACGACAATGCGGTAAATTCACCCTGGCACGTCATCTGGTTGAAGGCAGAAGCGATGTCGTCTTTCTGGACCTGGAACGACCCTCTGATTTACGAAAACTTGATGATCCAGAATTTTATTTTTATTCTCAGAAGGAGAAGTTGGTTTGTATCGATGAAATTCAGCAAGGTCCGGAGCTTTTACCAATCATAAGAGCGATGGTTGATGAGGAAAGGCGACCTGGCAGGTTTCTGCTATTGGGTTCCGCCTCGCAGGATCTGATAAGAAAAAGCTCTGAAACGCTGGCTGGACGGATTCATTACTCTGAATTAACGCCGTTTTTGGTTGATGAGTTAATAAAAGCCAAAACTGGCATTAGCGATGATTATTCCGAATTTTGGAATCGGGGAGGATTTCCTGATTCTGTTCTGGCTTCATCGGGGAGAAGAAGTTTGAATTGGAGAATGGATTTTATCAGAACATTTCTTGAGCGTGACATTCCCCAGTTCGGTATCAAGATTCCATCGATCATGATAAAAAGGTTTTGGAGTATCCTCGCGCACTATCATGGGCAGATCTGGAATGCATCAAAGATCGGTCAGGCATTGAATTTAACCCATCCAACAATTCGCAGCCATTTGAATATCCTGGAGCAGACATACATGATTAGGGTGCTTCCCCCGTTTGTTGCCAGTATAAAAAAAGGCTTGTAAAGTCACCCAAGGTTTATTTACGCGACTCAGGTATTCTACATGCGCTACTGGAAATTAGTTCATTTGATGAACTAATGGGGCATCCGGTTTTCGGGGCATCATGGGAAGGATTCTGTCTGGAACAGATAGCGGGGTACTTGCGTGACTGGAAAGCGAGTTATTATAGAACATCATCAGGAGAAGAACTGGATTTGGTGATGGAACGAGGCAACAATAGATGGGTTTTTGAATTCAAAGCTTCAATGTCTCCAAGGGTTTCAAAAGGATTTTCGAGAACTCTGGATTTGTTGAAACCGGATAAAGCCTGGGTTGTTGCTCCGGTCCTGGAATCATACAAGATACCTTCGGGTGCCCTGGTTTCAAATCTCCGAGGAGTGCTGGAAGAATTGGAGGTGCTTTCCTAATGGCAATGTATTTGAACCTAATCTCTAAAGTCTATAAGAAACTGAATCGAAATACTAAAAAAAGCATTTTCGGGCTGGTGGATATGCTGGTGTTTTCCATATCCATTTACCTGGCCTTCAGCCTGCGGTTCGACTTGTTTGAGGCTTTCAACCAGGTTCATCTTTTTTATCAGCTTGTTTTACTTATCTATCCTATTAAACTAATCAGCTTCTGGTTAGTGGGAATTTATCGCCCGGTGCTACGCTATGCAGGTGTGGAATTTCTCTATACCGCATTGATTGCAGCAGTCGGGAGTACCGGGATATTAGCACTTTCAGGATTTATCCTGTTATTTCCCCTGTTTCCACGATCAGTTTTTATCCTGGATTCCTTACTGACGCTGATTCTCGTCGTTGCCTCCAGAATTCTCGTACGCTGGGTGATTTACAGGGCGCTTGTAATCCCCGAGGAAGGGGTGATTTCTGAAAAGATCATCATCTATGGAGCAGGAGAGGCTGGTTCCCAGCTTTTTCAAGCTCTAACGAGGGACAAATCGTATAAAATCGTTGGATTTGTGGATGACAATCCACAACTGGTAAACCAGTTGATCAGTGGTACCAGAGTGTTTTCACCAAAAAAGCTGGCTGATCTGGTTCGGAAACACGATGTTGATTCAATATTGCTGGCCATGCCTTCTGCCGGCAAGCAGAGGAATCGGGAAATCGTACAACAGGTTCAGCATCTTGGAGTTGAAATTAAAACAGTCCCCGGATTGAGTGAGATTGTTTCCGGCAGGGTTTCCATCAACGAACTGCGCAGAATTGATATTGCGGATCTGTTGGGCCGGGAAGAGGTGAAGCCCGACATCAATCTTCTGGAGAAAAACATCCATGGTAAATCCGTACTGGTAACCGGGGCGGGTGGTTCTATTGGTTCGGAGTTATGTCGCCAGATCGCCGAGTTGTCACCCAAGAGGCTGATTCTTTATGAACGGAATGAATATGCGCTATACAGCATTGACATGGAGCTGAAGGAGCATCATCCGGAAATGGAGTTGGTTACCTGCCTGGCCTCAACGATAAACAGAAAACGCTTGAATGCAGTACTAAACGAAAACACTGTGCAGACAATCTATCATGCTGCCGCTTACAAGCATGTCCCGTTGATGGAATCAAATCTTTCTGAAGGGGTTATCAATAATGTGAAAGGGACATTGTGTTGCGTTGAAGCAGCGGAAGCTCATGACATTGAAACCTTTGTGCTGGTGTCGACTGACAAAGCAGTTCGTCCCGCTAATATGATGGGGGTGACTAAAAGAATATCCGAGTTGATCCTGCAGGCGTATAGTCAGAAGAATTCGTGCTCCACAAGGTTTGTGATGGTCCGTTTCGGAAACGTGTTGGACAGCAAGGGCTCGGTTGTTCCGCTGTTCCGTCGTCAGATTGCCGAGGGACGAAACCTGACGTTGACCCATGAAGAGATCACCCGTTATTTTATGTCGATTCCCGAAGCTGTTCGGTTAATCATTCAAGCAGGAGCCTTGGGAAAGGGAGGTGAGGTGTTTTTTCTGGACATGGGCGATCCGGTCAGGATCCTCGATCTGGCAAAACAGATGATCAAACTAAGCGGACTGAGTCTGGGTAGGGATATAGATATCGACATCATCGGATTGCGCCCCGGTGAGAAGTTGTATGAAGAATTGCTAATCGATTCGGAAAAAAGCGCTCCGACTCGGCACCCTAAAATCTTCAGCGCCAGAGACGACGTCCTGCCAAAGGACAAGCTCGTCAAATCACTGCAACTCCTTTTTGAGGCTGCCGAAAACCACGATAGTCAAAAAATACGGGAGTGCGCCAAAACTTTAGTTCCGGAGTTCACCAGCTCAGAATGAGTAGTCGAAGGCATAAAATACGGGGACACGTACTCGTTACGTGTCCCCGTATTTTATGTTCCATGGAACTAAGGAGTCGTCATAAATTAAATGCATCATTTTGCAATAGGTGAGATTGAATAATTCCACTCACCATGAAAATCATCCGTTTGGATGTTAATGCTTTTCAGTTCTTCGTCAGGCACTTTGATTCCTTTTGGATACTGATTCTCATCCAGCTCACAATGGACAATCAGCCCTTGCTTGGTCGTTGTAGATGATATGAGGCTGATTATCACTTCATGGCTGACAAGCGGTTTTCCGCGCCAGTTTTGACTGATGTACGAAAACAGACGATGTTCGATTTTATTCCATTTACTGGTTCCGGGAGGCAAATGGCTAACTGATATTTCTATACCTGTCTCACTGGAGAACTTCTGAAGTTCTGTCTTCCAGAGTTTGCGACGGTACCCATTACTTCCGCCACTATCAGCTGTAATGAGCAATTTATCAGCATTTGGATAGATGGATTTTCCCATCGTTATCCACCATCTACGAATACTCTCAACAGTAAAAGCAGATGTATCAGAATCGGTGCCAAGGTTTATATATCCTGTATTCTGGGTTATATCGTATATTCCATAAGGAACAACTTTGCCGAGCTTTTTATCTTCGAAGTCATGGACGTTTACTTTTTCAGGCGACTTTTTAGGTCGTAATTCTCTACCGTTGTTCTTGAATTGTCCGACCAGCTCCTTTTTCTTTGTATCAACTGAAATAACCGGATATCCAGATTGTTGAAACTCGATCACTTTTTCACTGATGTGCTCGAATTGAAGATTTCTATCAGGATGACTGCTGCCTTCCAGGCTTTTTTGATTGGCTTGCAAGCTGTATCCGGCCTGCTTAAGAAGTTCTGCAACCAGATTATGACTAGCTTTGTATCCTTTTTTCTTCAGTTCATTTGACAGGTTTCGTACACTTTTACATGTCCAGCGCAACGGGGACTCCGGGTCGCCGCGAGTATACGGATCAATAAGCTTTTCAAGCTCGGACATAAGTTGTGGCTGACTGTCTACAGCCTTTTTTCTGCCGGCACCTTTTTTGCGGACACCTTGATTCGTGATGTCCTCTTTGCTATGACCTTTGATTTCTTTGCAGCCTGCTGTAATGGCTCTTCTAGATACCCCGGTGGCTTCAGCAACGAGTGTAATGCCGCCGTGACCAATAGCCATGGCTTCGGCTGCAGCTAACTGCCGGCGTAAGCGTTCGTTAAGCAATGGTTTCAGGATCTCGAACCGTTTAGATATGTTTTCTTTGTCCATGAATTGATCATGGAACAAACTACATATAAAAGCAACAGAAATGTTATAGTTATATTATGACAATTCCTGAGTATTCGTCACGTGACCCCGTGTTTTAAGTTGAACTGGGTGTTCATTATCTGTTCCCGGATTTCAGTCCCTGTCTCCTATCAGTTTAAGCACCGACGCCTTGATTACAGATTAAGGATAACTTTATTCACATTATCCCGGTTGACAATTCCACGATCATCAATAGAGAATATCAGTGTTCATAATTTGAACGTTGCGCCTCAGCCTCCCTGTAAAGCAAATGGCGAAGCCTGCCTTGAGTTATCTATTATTATGTCCAACAAGGGCACCAGTTTGTAATAAAAGTTTGTTTGCTCTCCTGATACCAACAGGGCTTATTTATGTTTAACAAATTAGTAGGTTCACTGATCGAATGATCAGAGGCCTATAAATAATACTTGGCAGATAGTCTATTCGGAAATCTGCCACTAAGCTGCTAAACTGAAAAGAATTTCAAACATAATCGATTGCTACATAACAAGCACCTCATTGTAATACATTGATGAATTTAACAAAAACTCATAAAACACTGCAACTTCAGATAGAGTTTACGACTTATTGCAATTTAAGATGTATTTATTGTTGCACGCTATCATCCGATCATAAACGAAGATCAATAGATCTTAATGCTTTTGATTCCTATATATCAGAACTAGTCTCCAGAAAGCTACAGTATGTATCTATTTGTGGGTATGGAGAAGTCACAACAGTTAAGAACTGGCAGAATTATTGTAACAAGTTGATTGATTTAGGGATCAATCTGCAGGTAACTTCCAATTTGGCAAAAGAGCTGACCGAAGAGGAAGTTGATACATTTTCCAGATGCACGCACTTAAATGTGAGCTGTGATACCGTAGATTTAGAGCTTTTTAAATACTTCAGAAAAGGGGCTGATTTCAAAACCCTTCTCTATAACATCACAATGATTCGAGCTCTGGCTTATAAAAACAAACGCTTGCCTCCGCAAATCACTTTCTTTTGCGTTGTCACAGATCGGAACGTATTTCAGTTAAACGATTTAGTCTCTTTGGCACTATCCATCGGGGTAAAGCATTTTCATTTTTGCAATTTTTGCAAACATGATATCGAAGAAAGTGCTGAAATAAATCCTATTGCCGATATGTCTACAGAACATTTAGTAAAAATAGAAGGTTACTTTCAAACACTGTTCAGTTTGATTGAACAAGCGGGGGGATGGTACCACTACGATTTCAATCTGCTTGAGGATATCAAACAGAAGTTAAATGAAAATTCTTCAAAAAAATCAGAGATTAAAGACTCCAACACAAAAGATACCAGTCCAACGATTTCTCAAAGAAGAAAGACTAGAGATTGTCTGTTACCTTGGAGTTATATTTATATCTCTTCAAATGGAGAGGTTAGACCTTGCTGTATTTTGTTTCATCCTGTTGGTAATGTTACAGGAGGAGAAACAATTGATTCGATAATAAATAATGAACAAATGTTGATTTTAAGAAATCAATTACTTGAAGGTAACCTTAAAGCTGAATGTCTCAGCTGCCCTGAAGCTGGATGGATTACCATAGAAGAGCTTAAAAGAAAGGTGGAGGAATACATCCTCACTGATAATCAAGCGACTGATAACTATCTTAAACACCGTCAGAACTTTGTTGAATACCAGTATGACCCGCTTGAGCTGCAACGGTCATTTGGTGGTTTGATTGATGAAAATCAGGTCTTAAAAAAGGAGCTGGAGTCCGTAAAAGTTGATTTGAAGAATATTAAATCTAAATTCTATTACAAAATAATATTCAAAATCGGAGACCTATATCGAAAAGCAAAACGTGCTTGATTAGCAAATATCCACACTCTATTGATCCGATCTAGCATTCCATTTTCATTCTAACATTAAAAAACCCGTCCTCTGGACGGGGTTAGAGTCCAGAGGCTTTGCCGTTTGGACGACTTAATGATAGATCCAGTAGTTAAGTTGTTCCTGCAGCTCTAACTAACTCTAACTATGGAGCTAATGAGCTAATCAATGGGCCGCTTTAGAAAATCATCAAACGTCATTTGGCATTGCCAATACCATATAGTTTGGGTACCGAAGTATAGATATCGGATACTGAAAGGCAAACTGTCCAATAAAGTATCCAGGTGCAAAAAAATGTTTTCAGATCAAAAAGGATGTGAAGTTGTTGAACTTAATGTCTAAATTGATCATATACAATTGGTGGTCATGATGCCTCCGAAAATATCAATTTCCAGTTATGTTGGAATGGTTAAGGGAAGAACAGCCATTCGAGTCTTTAGCAAGTTTCATCAACTGAAGGAAAAGCAGTATTGGGGGAATCATTTCTGGGCAGAAGGCTATTGCGTAGATACAGTTGGCCTGGATGCTGAAATGATTCTCAAGTATGTCAAATTCCAAGAACACAGAGAAAGTCGATAATCTTTTTTCATTCGAAGAATGGGAACAGCTAACCCTGCCTCTTCCAGGGGTAGGGCATATTATCCCCTTCTATGGATTATTACAATACCGTACCTTTTGGATCCGTTGACTATTTACCTTAAATTCGATGCATTGGAAAATACTGGCATTAAAGAATACAGGTAATTGGGTATGTCAAAAAAGCCTCAGTAAATTAGAATTGATCAAAGCCAATCTTAAACAAAAACGATGAAAACAAATCTGGACGATAAATATTATTTATTCAAGGAATTGGAAAAATCGGAATCGAGTTCTCAAAGGGAGTTGGCCAGTCAAATGGGGGTAAGCCTGGGAAAGATTAACTTTATCCTGAAAGCGTTGATATCAAAAGGCTGGGTCAAAATGGAGAATTTTGTCCAAAGCAACAATAAAGTCGGCTATCGTTATATCCTGACCCCCGACGGAATTACAGAAAAGCTCCGGATTACGAAGGCTTTTATTAGAAGAAAAGAAGAGGAGTATGAGCGGATCAAGTCAGAATTAGAGGAAGCTAAACAAGGTATAAGTAATTAATATCAAAGCATAATCTAAAGATAGTCAAAAACGATTATGGTTCAACTTTGGTTTGTCAATTCTTTTCTACCGTATTGAAGGTAAAGGGTGAAATTCTGGATTTCCCATATCTATAGATGAATGATCAAAAAAAAATTGGAACGGCATTTGTAAAAAGTGTTCAGCAGAGATCAGGTTTATATGGGAGTAGTAAAAACCTAAACGAATGGTTTGCTGAAAGAAAAAGTAATCATGTATTTAGCCTGCAGCAGATTCCGTTTTCAGAGTTGAAAAACTGGTCATTTGAAACCAAAACAGGAAATCTCAGTCATTGCTCTGGCGGGTTTTTTAGAATTGAAGGTGTCAGAGTAGAAACAAATTGGGGTAACGTTCCAGTCTGGGAACAACCTATAATCAACCAGCCAGAAATTGGATACCTTGGGTTTATTACAAAAGATATCGGTGGCATTTTACATTTTCTTATTCAAGCCAAAATGGAACCGGGTAATATTGATTTAATTCAATTAGCCCCTACTTTACAGGCGACGAGAAGCAACTTTACCAGAATTCATCAGGGACGAAAGCCCCTATACCTTGAATATTTTACTGATAAATCATCTTCTAAAGTTCTTGCAGACGCATTGCAGTCAGAGCAAGGGGCAAGGTTTTTAAGAAAACGCAATCGCAATATCATTATTAAAACTGAAGAGGAGATTCCAGTATATGATGATTTTTGCTGGATGAGTCTCGGTGAAATCTTGCATGCAATGAAGCAGAATAACTTAATCAACATGGATGCAAGAACTGTGTTATCCTGTATCCCTTTCAATGTTGATGATGTTACAGCTAATACTGGACAACTTCGTTCGAAGTTTGGAATTAGCTTTTTGAGATCACTATCAAACAAGGCGGATTCATTATATACAAATGAAGAAATTATAAGTTGGTTTACTGATCAAAAATTCAGGTATGAGTTAGATGTTAAACGAATACCACTTTCGAGTGTTACTAATTGGGAAAGAAATGAATATGAAATAAAGCACGAAAGTGGTCGGTTTTTTAGCGTTATTGCTTGCTCCGTTGAAGCAGACAACAGAGAAGTGGCAAGCTGGACACAACCACTTGTCAAAGCCCATCAGAAAGGTTTGATTGCTTATGTAGTAAAGGAATTTAACGGGGTACTTCATTTTCTGGTACAGGCAAAAGTGGAACCTGGCAATTTTGATGTTGTTGAAATGGCTCCAACAGTCCAATGTCTGACAGGAAGTTATCAAGATTCACCACCTGATCGCCGACCTCCATTTGTCGAATATGTACTTAATGCTCCCCAGGAGAAAAGGATAATTGATACCTTACAGTCTGAGGAAGGAGGTCGATTTTTTAGAGAAGAGAATAGAAACATCGTAATTGACATGCAAAATGATTCTTTTGACTTTATTCCTGATAACTATATTTGGATGACAGCAGGCCAGCTGAAGGAATTTATAAAGTACAACAATTTTGTAAATGTTCAAGCACGTAGTTTGCTTTCAAGCCTGAACTTTAAATGAGTTGCGAATCATGGACAGTTTGAAGATAGGAGTAATGGGATGTTCCAGTTTTGCTCAAAGAGCAATGATCCCGGCGATTACATCATCGAAACATCTTGAATTAAAATATCTTGCGAGTCGGTCGAAAAGCAAGGCAAGTGACGTTGCACTATCCAACAACTGCGACCTTCTAATTGGATATCAGTCCCTGATTGACAAGGATGATGTTGATATTATCTATATGCCTTTGCCAACTGGGTTACACGAAGAGTGGTGCACAAAAGCCCTGAAATCAGGAAAGCATGTACTGGTGGAGAAATCATTTGCAACTGACTTAACTTCTGCAAAGAAGATGGTGGAAGTCGCTCAGAAGAACCATTGCTTAATAATGGAGAACTTCCAATTTCAGACTCATTCACAATGGAAGTGGATCCAGGGAACGATTTCATCTGGAGATTTAGGAGATATTCATTTAGTACGCAGTACTTTTGGCTTTCCCCCTTTGCCGAGAGATAATTTCCGCTGGAATAAGAAGCTTGGAGGAGGTGCATTGCTTGATGCTGGGGCGTACATGACTAAGATATCGCAGCTATTGCTTGGCAATGAAATCTCTCTAATCGGAGCATCTCAAACATTCGATAAATCCGGGGTTGACCTTTATGGCGAAGCCATGTTTCAAAATGATAAAGGGCAGGTTGCTCAAGTCGCTTTTGGGTTTGATTACTTTTACCAATGCAGTGTAGAGCTTCTTGGGACAAAGGGGAAGCTATCGACCAATCGAGTTTTTACAGCACCTCCAAGTCATGCCCCTATAATGATATTGGAAAAGCAAGGGGAAAGAAAGGAGATCACACTTTCCCCAGATAATCACTACAACGGCATGGTTGAATGGTTTGCTTCAATTGTCGATAGTGGTGATTATGATTGTCATTATGAAAGCCTTATAGATCAGGCAAGATTAATCAATGATATCTGCACAAAGGCAGTAACATTCACGATTTAGGCTTAGATTGGTTGTCACTGCATTTTATTGAAAAACAAACACAAATCTTAATTAGGTTTGAATCTCTCCTTATTCATCCATATCTACTAAAATGACTGAAAAATCTGTTTATGTTACTCAACCGTCCTTAGCACCTTTAGATGAGTATGTTGAAATCCTACAAGGAGTGTGGGAAAGCGGTATTCTTACTCATAATGGTCCATTGGTTCAGCAGTTAGAAAAAGAGATCTGTTCTATGTTGCAAATTAAGAATTTTGTTGCGATCTCCAACGGAACAATTGCGATTCAAATGGCAATAAAAGCCTTGGAATTAAAAGGTGAGATAATTACCACTCCCTTCACTTGGATTGCCACCGTCAGCGCGATAAAATGGGAGGGTTCTAAACCTGTATTCTGTGACATTGATCCTGAAACATTGAATATCGATCCGGAGAAGATTGAGAATTTAATTACAGATCGGACAGTTGGCATTATGCCTGTCCATGTATTTGGTAACCCATGTGATGTGGCGGCAATTGATCGAATTGCAGAAAAGCATAATTTGAAAGTTATATATGATGCAGCACATGCCATAGGTTCCAGTTTTAATGGTAATAGCCTTTTAGTGGCGGGTGATATTTCAGCGACAAGTCTTCACGCAACAAAGCTGTTCAACACAGCAGAGGGGGGTGGATGTATAACTCAGGATCCGGTTTTGCATGAAAAACTGAAGCGAATTCGTTTTTTCGGACATGATAATGTGAAGAACGTTATAGAGGATGGTTTTAACGGTAAAATGACAGAGGTACATGCAGCCCTTGGTTTGGCCAATCTGAAGTATTATGATGCAGTATTGGCAGACAGGAAAAACAAATATAAATACTACAAGGATGGATTGAAGGACACAGAATTCGTCCGAATGCAGATTACAAAATGTGGGGAAGCGAACTATTCATATTTCCCTGTCATATTCGACAGTGAGGATCAATTGGTTAATACTGTTAACAAGTTGGTGGCAGAAGATATCTATCCAAGAAGGTATTTTTACCCTTCGGTTAATACATACACAGAGGTTGTTGATTATCAATCGGTTCCAATATCTGAGGATATTTCTAAACGAATTCTGTGCTTACCATTGTACCTCAATCTGGAATTAGAAAAAATTGAGCGAATTATACAGATTGTAAAGGGCTAAATTTTATTTTTTTGAAGAGTGATTTTCAATTTTTTCCTACGCATAATTGATTCAAATACTCAAGATGAAATCTTTAATCTGGTGTATTGGAAGTATTATAGAATCAAAATGGGCGGAAGCAATATAAGTTGGCAAAATACTGAGCTGGCAGATTTGGTAAGGAGCCTTATGATAATGCTAAGAGGACAAACTAACAGACTCAACTATTGAGTGAAATATTTTTTGCCAACTGCGATAAATCAGACAGCTGATACTATTTTGCAAGACAGTTCCATTGCGAAGAAATATCATTGCAGAAGGCCAAGCGGGTCGCTCTCTCTTTATGCTAATAAGTCAGCCCAATGCATTTGTCACGGAGACAGCTATTTTAAGTGAAGGCTACGAATCAATAGTAAACACTGCAGCAACACAACCCTGATATGCATCCGGGCATAATAATGGCATAGGCAGTTATTGCTTAAATGTAGTCGGGTTCATGGCTAGTACAGGAATTTAAATCGGCGATTGTTTTCATTTAGGGCATGGGAACGAATATACATGCCAGTCTTAAAATACGAACTGATTCTTTCATCGAATTGGGTTCAATGGTATAACGAAGTATTGATGATGGAATGATAGTTTCGGGTAATCCTACCAGAGTTGTCAGGAGAAACGAAAATAGGATAATTTTTAAATAATTGCGGGGCGTTATGACAAATTTAGACAAGTACAATGAAGCTTTTATAAATGCATTTGGTGTTGAATCATCACAACTTGAAGAACTTGCTTATCAAAGCATAGCTGAGTGGGACAGCGTTGGGCATATGGGATTGATAGCCGGTTTAGAGGACGCATTTGACATAATGTTGGAGACTGACGATATCGTGGACTTTTCAAGTTATGAAAAAGGGAAAGAAATTCTAAAAAAGTACAGCATTGATGGAGTATGACACCATGAGTGAAAACAAGGGATTCAGTTTAGATCCGGTACAACTTCAAGAGTATCAACCAAATCGATACCCGTTTTTGATGATCGACTACGTCGAAGAGGTAATACCAGGAGTAAGTGCAAAGGGTTACAAGAATTTGACCTTGAATGAATGGTATTTTCCAGAGCATTTTCCTGGGGCACCGAATATGCCAGGGGCTCTTCAATTGGAAGCATTAGCCCAAATGCTCACCGTTGCGATAACCACTTTGCCAGGAAATAAAGGAAAAGTGGTTCACGGTTTGTCTCATACAGTGCGATTCAAGAAAGAGGTTCTGCCTGGTGATAAATTGGTAATTGAAACGAACGTTCTATCATGGAAAAGGGGCATAGCTATAGGTAAAGGCGTCGGTTATACAAATGATGAAATTGCAGTTGAAGCTGATATGACGATTTCAATTCCGGATCTGCTAAAACAGTTTTTACCCGCTAAAAGTGACGGTACCAAGTAGTATGATGTTCAGCGTGAACGCATTGGTATTCGCGCCTTGATACCAAAAGGAGCTGTTTGATGTACTATCGAATAGGCGAAGTATTAGAATTCTGAGCAAAATCAGATTTCTGGAGCAACAATCGAAAGACCGATTGGATCCGTAAGAATTACACCTTCCACAAAAAACTACCAACCAATGGCTATTTGTAGTCATCAAAATAGTCAGCGCATTTAAACCAACTCCAAAAAGCAGTTCTACAACATTTTGCTTTAAACGAGCTAATATTCAGTTTTGGTATGAGTAGTTAAATGCTTTTTCAGAGGGGTGTTTTCTTTTGAAAAAGCAAGAACTACTCACAATCAGATCTTGTTTTGCTGCCCTTTCGAGTGACTCATATTCCACCTGACTTCAAGAAAATCGAATCATAGTTTGTTTAATGATGAAAGCAAACAGGAATAATCGAAATCAAACTGAGTACAAAATATTCGATAACTGTGATATATTTCGGTTTGTATTTGAGCCAATATCATCAAATATGTACATGATCCTTGAAGATGACCAGGCACTTGTAATAGACCCGAACATCTCTGAAGATGCGTACTCAATAATGAGAAATGCAAAGATATCATTTGTGACTATTTTCCTCACACATGAGCATCATGATCATACTTCTGGAGTCAATTGGTATCGCGAAAAATTCGAAAGCAAGCTATTTTGTCAAAGACGGTGTGCTGAGAGGATTGCAGTACCCAAGAATAACAGGCCATTGCTTGTTGCAAGAATAATCGCAGATAAAGACAAGAGTAATGGAAGGATAGAGGCCAAGCAGTTTGCAAGTAAAAATGAACCCTATATCTGCATTGCAGATGAGGTGTTTGATATTGAAATGGAATATAGATGGAATAGACATTTACTTAGGTTCACATCAACGCCAGGACATTCTCCTGGTAGTTGTTGCATTTTGATGGATGATCAATTTCTCTTCACAGGGGATTCGCTGATAAAAGATATGCCTGTCATTACACGGTTTCCAGAAGGAAGTAGGGGTGATTATGAGAAGTACACTAAACCGTTTTTAAGTGACATTAATGATGATATTTGGATTTTACCGGGGCACGGGGATGAGTTTCAAAAGAAAATGTTATCAGATTTTGATGACAGATGATTAGTAATGGCGCTTTTATTAGGTATAGATTTTTTAAATGAGTGTTTGCTTAAAAGCTATCAGTATTAAAGGAGACGAAAATGAAATTAGGTATCTATGGTTCCGGCGGACTGGGACGCGAGATTTACGATATAGCAACCAGACGTAATCTTGTTTCATCCCTTTGGAGTAACATCGATTTTATCGATGACTTTAGAGATGAAGGCGACTTTTTTGGTACTAAGAGCATTCGATTTGATTCTCTAAAAAGCCAGAAGGAAGATTATGAATGCTTGGTAGCAGTTGGTGAACCTTCTTCAAGACAAGAATTGTATCAAAAATTGACGAACGAAGGCATAAGGATGACCCGCTTAATTGATCCTACAGCAATTATCTCACCAACGGCAAAAATCAACGAAGGTGCTATTATTTGTGAATACTCAACAATACACACGGGAGTTGAACTAGGAACTAATGCATTGATTCAGCCATTCTGTGACGTTGGACATGATATAATAGTTGGGAATCATACTGTACTGTCTCCGTTCTGTGCTCCCGGTGGAGGAACGGTTTTTGGAGATCGTGTTTTCGTTGGAATGCAGTCTGCCATAATGGAGTCACTGAAAATCGGTGATGATGTGATCGTTGCGATGGGTTCTGCAGTGTTCAGAGATGTTCCTGCTGGAAGCACTGTTGTCGGAAATCCTGCAAGAGTAACTCGCGGTAAGGATGATCATAAAGTTTTTCGTTAGTTTCAAAAAATGATTTCTCATGCGATGGAGATAATATAATTATGTTGGAAGGAAAAATAGCCTTTGTAACTGGGTGTAACAGGGGTATAGGCAAAAGTGTGGTCGAAAAATTTGCTGAAAACGGGGCTACTGTATATGCAAACGCAAGAAAACCTGGCTCACTTACTTCACTTTGTGACAAAGATTATGGCGAAGGGTCTATAATTCCTGTGTATTTCGATGTAACTGATAGAGATGCGACTAGAGAAGCCTTTATTAGAATAAAGAAAGAGCAGGGTCGATTAGATTGCTTGGTAAACAATGCAGGGATATTAGTCGATACCCTTATTACAATGCTTGACAGAGCTACTCTAAAAGACATTTATGAGGTAAACGTTTTTGCTGTCTTTGAACTGATGTCGTATGCGTCAAGAATAATGTCAAAGCAGAAAAGCGGTGCAATCATAAACATCACCAGTATATGTGGTGATGAAGGAGGAATGAGGGGACAAACAGCCTATTCAAGTTCTAAAGGTGCGGTTATTGCCTTGACCAAAACAGCCGCAAAAGAGTTGGGTGAGTTTAATGTCCGGGTAAATGCTGTTGCACCAGGGTTCATTGATACTGATATGTTCCGTTCCGGTCCATGCGACATTCAGAAGCAGCTTGTTGACGGTGTTTATCTTAGTCACAGAGTTGGGCTTCCTGATGAAGTTGCCGATGTTTGTGTATACTTGGCAAGTGACAAATCCAGTTATGTTAACGGAGTAAATATCCGTGTTGATGGTTTCGCGCATATTTGATCTTGGAGCTTGATTTTGATGTTTCAAATATAACCTGTTGAACAGAGTCTCTGTTTTCTGCAGCAGCTAGAGGGGGTAGCTCTCTAGGGATGAAGAGATGTTGCCGTCTTGGCAAATAGTTTTAGAGTATGGTTTTAGGTTTATTTAGTAAGTCGACATCTTAATTATAACCAAGGATTAACAGCTATGGATATCTCTCAGATTTCTACTATTTTAAACCGCGATTATCCGATGTTGCTGCTTGACGGTGTAACAGAAATAGAGCCGCAGGTAAGCTGCTATGCATTTAAAAACCTCACTTATAACGAATGGTTTTTCCCTGCACATTTTACAAACCAACCCATCATGCCTGGAAGTTTGCAAATTGAGGCATTTACGCAAGCAGTTGCCTTGCCGTTACTCGTTGCAGAAGATCCAGATAAACTCTCGGATATTCCGATACTGCTGGCAGGTGTAGACAAGGTTCGCTTCTATAAATCTGTTTATCCGGGTGACAGATTTGATATAAGTGTTCAGATTGAACGCATTGTTATGGGAATTGCCACTGCAAGCGCTACCGGAAGTGTTAATAATGAAACAGTCAGTGAGTGTAAGATTACCTATAAACTTTCAGGAGGAGATTAACAATGGTAAATCAAACTCTATCTTTTGATATTCCGGGCATCATATCCCATCAGCAAAATCGATATCCAATGCTGTTTATAGATCGAATAACAGATTGTGTACCGCTTAAGTATGCAAAGGGATTCAAGCTTTTTACTTACAATGAGTGGTACTTTCAAGGTTATGAAACAGCAAGTCCCTTTGTTTGGAATGTCATTCAAATTGAAGCCATGTCGCAAGTTTTTTTGATGACTTTTCTTACTGCTGATGAATACCGTGGACATGTTGCGACAGGAAGTAAGTTCAATAAGGTACAGTTTTTCAGAAAAATTGAACCGGGAGACAGACTCGATTTTGAAGCGACTTTAATTGAATTTGAGCAGGGTGTCGCGAGCGGTAAAGTCAATGGAAAAGTAAACGGTAAGCTTGCGTGTTCAATGGAATGTACATTCGATGTTCCCGGGTTAACTGGCAATAACCAGCAGGCACATCCTGACAATGCAACCAGGGATCTCAATCAAATTGAAACACTGGAGAGTAAAGTAGATTTTGGCATAGAAAAAATAAGAGAATGTATGTTGAATAGATATCCCTGGTTGTTCTTGGATCGAGTAATTGATATAGAGCCCGGGAAATTTGTAAAGGCAATAAAAAACTTTACATACAATGAAAAGTTCTTCCCGGCGCATTACTCCGGTGATCCGAGTGTTCCGGGTTTTATTCAAATTGAATGTTGTATGCAGTGTTTCCTTTTAACGTTATTAAGCTTAGATGAGTACAAAAGGCGTGAAACAGCTGATCGTATGCTAAAGAATGTTCAGTTGAAACGTAAGATCATCCCAGGTGATACATTGGAACTGTTTGGGAATTTAGAGCGCCTTTCGCGCGGCGTAGCTAAGGGCTATGTTGAAGGTAAGGTAAATGGTGAGGAAGCGGTGTCTTTTGAGGTTACTGCTGTCATTGTTGATGAATTAGACAAGTTTAAGCCGAAGGTGAAGCAGTAACAGCGAACTTAAATAGGCATTTTGGACGGAAAATAAAAACAAGTCTGCTATCGTTATGCGGTTTTATCTGTGTTAATGTTATTTGCAAATATCTAATTTAATCTATGTTTTTTGAAAAAGATAACTCAGTTCCGTCTAAATCCGTTTTTTTTAATGCTGATTCGAATGAAGAGTATTCATTTAATTCTATAAACACAGAGATTGAAAAGTTTGGCGAGTATTTTAGACTAAATGGTAAGGGATTAGTATTTCTATTGTGCAATCAGTCAGTTTCTACTCTGATAGGATATTTAGCTTCATTAAGGAGTGGTCATGCTGTTCTACTAACTGAAGATAGTCAAAACAATGAGCTAAAATCACAACTGATAGAAAAATATCGACCTGAGTTTGTCTTAGTACCGGAAAATGGCCAGTTTCATTTTGAAGGCTACACCTTTTTGAACTGTCTCTCATCAGTCAGGTTTTACAAACGCAACACAATGGAGCATTCAGAAGTGTTCGCGGATACTGCGCTATTGCTTTCCACTTCCGGTACTACGGGTAGTCACCGATTCGTCAGGCTTTCCTATCAAAACATCCAGGTAAATGCAGAATCAATCAAGGAGTATCTGAATATCTCTTCAAACGATGTTGCAATCACAAGTCTTCCAATTAGCTATTCCTACGGATTGTCCATAATTAATTCGCACCTTTTTGCAGGAGCACAAATTGTGTTTACAGGCTCTTCCTTGATGCAAAAGGAGTTTTGGGAGTATTTAGAAAAATACAGGTGTTCTTCCTTATCAGGGGTTCCATTTACATTTTCCATGTTGGAGAGATTAAGATTTGAAAGAAAGGATCTTCCTCACTTAAAAACACTGACCCAGGCAGGTGGCAGGCTTGCTGCTGAGAAGATAAAACACTTTGCAGATATTGCAAAAATGAAAGGGATGAAGTTTTTCGTTATGTATGGACAAACTGAAGCCAGCCCTAGAATTTCCTATATTCCGCCTGAAAACCTGGTTGAGAAATGTGACTCAGTGGGCATAGCCATACCTGGAGGTAAGATCTCTGTGATCAAAGAAGAAGGAAAAGTTTGTGCCCCAAATGAAATCGGTGAAATTGTTTATCAAGGACCGAACGTGATGCTGGGCTATGCTGAGTCCAGGGAATGTCTTGAGAAACAAGATGAGCAAAAAGGAACGCTGTATACTGGTGATTTAGGTTACAAAGACGAGGATGGTTATCTTTACATTACCGGTAGAAAGAAAAGATTTATCAAAGTATTTGGACTTCGAATTAATCTTGATGAAGTTGAAGCAATGCTTGAATCAGAAGTGGGTTGTTCCGTTGCCTGTATCGGGAGCGATGATAAATTGATTTTGATTGTTGAAACAAAGGACCCTGAGGAGAGTAAGAAAATTAAGCACTTGGTTTCAAAAAAATACTCACTTGCCCAATCAGTCATCCAAGTAAAAGATAGTGATGCTATTCCCGTAACCCAATCCGGGAAAAGGGATTATAATCTTCTCGTGGAATTGCATAATCCTACTTAAGCTCTTTCAACGTAAATACTCTAAAAGTGGATTTATCAAATGATGGACAGCATTGTATCGATACTCAATAGATCTCCCTACTCGATTTCTAGTCAGGAAAAAGATGCGATATACGAAGATATTTTCTTCAATCTAACCAATCATCATTATTCCAATTGTCCCCAATATCGAAGAATTCTAGATACATTGGGATACGATACCAAAAAAACACACACAATAGATGATATTCCCCCAATACCGGTTCGATTGTTTAAAGAATATGAGTTGGTCAGCGTTGACAGGTCAAAAGTTGTTAAAACGATGATGTCATCCGGAACTTCGGGACAAAAGGTTTCAAAAATTTTCCTGGATAGCGAAACGGCTTCAAGACAGACAAAGGCTCTTGCCAAAATCACATCAGAGTTTATCGGTAAAAAGCGACTACCGATGCTGGTTATCGATACGAAAGAAGTTGTGAAAGACAGAAACTTGTTTTCTGCCAGAGGGGCAGGCATTTTGGGATTTTCGCTCCATGGCTTTGATGTAACATACGCCCTGGATAAGGAGATGAATCTGGACATCGAAGCAATTGAAGCTTTCAGCACAAAACACAAAGATAAGGATATTTTGATATTCGGATTTACCTATATGATCTGGGAGCTCTTTTACAAAGAACTGGTAAAACTGAATAAAAAACTAGGTCTCGACAAAGGAATACTGATTCATGGAGGTGGATGGAAGAAACTAGCTGCTGAAGAGGTTGATAACTCGACATTTAAAAAAAATCTTCAGAATGTATGTGGAATTCAGCGAGTTCACAACTATTATGGCATGGTCGAACAAACAGGATCCATATTTATGGAGTGTGAAGCTGGATATTTACATAGCTCAGCATATTCCGATGTTAAAATGAGACGTCACGGCGATTTTTCCGTTTGTGACATTGGGGAAGTTGGATTAATTGAGCTTATTTCCATAATTCCTTCCAGCTACCCCGGGCACATCATATTGTCAGAGGACACAGGTGAAATAGTTGGTATTGATGACTGCCAATGTGGCCGAACCGGCAGTTATTTCAAAATCCATGGACGTATTAAAAAAGCTGAAATAAGAGGTTGCAGTGATACCTTTTCATGATGACAACAACATTGAGGTACTTATCGGAACCCAACCCGATTTGATTAAGCCTTTGATGCCTTTTGATGACCAATGTTGCGATTTTTTAGCTGATCTTTCCTCGATTCTTAATGTGCTACCGGAAAGTAAGACCTATCCGGAGATAATGGCTTTTGCATTTTGGTGTCGAAAAGCAAATATTACCAAAATAAAATCAATATACACTGATTTAGATTCTCGGATAGGGCTAGGGATAGTATTCCATATAGCTCCATCGAATGTACCAATCAACTTTGCCTATTCCCTTGTATTTGGACTTCTTTCAGGCAATGCAAATGTGGTACGTGTTCCTTTCAGGCTTTTTCCGCAGGTAGATGTTATCTGTAGTGCAATAAATAAAGTACTGGCGAACAAGAAATATCAAGATATTCGGAACATGATTTCGGTGATTCGTTATGAGTATAACGACACTATTACAGAGGATTTGTCTTCTAATTGTGATGCACGAGTAATATGGGGAGGCGATGATACAATAAGGAAAATTCGTAGTTTCCCGATCCCTGTGCGAGGCACAGATATCTCTTTTGCTGACCGATATTCGTTTTGTGTAATCGATTCCGAGTCAATTGCCGACCTGGATCAAATAAAGCTAATCCAACTAGCTGAGGGATTTTACAATGATACGTATCTAATGGACCAAAATGCTTGTTCTTCCCCCCATTTAGTCGTCTGGGCTGGGCATCATAAAACTGAAACAAAGAAAAAGTTCTGGGATGCCGTAAATGACATTGTTACAAAAAAATATGATTTGGAAGCCATCAACTCAGTGGACAAATATACGCTGCTATGTCAAAACGCCATAGCTTTGGAGGAGATATCAAGTTTAGACAGATATAAAAATTATCTATACAGACAAACTATAAAAGAATTACCAGCCAATATAGATACGTTTCGCGGCAAATGCGGATATTTCTTTGAATATGATGCAAATGACATCAATGAGATATCACATATCGTAAACAAAAAATATCAAACGCTTACATATTACGGAGTTGATAAGCAGCTATTGGTCGATTTTGTGTTAAAAAATCGTCTGCTGGGAATTGACCGCATTGTTCCGATAGGTAAAGCGCTTGATATCGGACTAATTTGGGATGGTATTGATGTGATAAGAAGTTTGTCTCGAGTTGTTGATGTTCACTAGCTTCCGTTTTTCTTGTCAGTAGAGCTGTCCTTTCAAAACTCATCGATTGATCTCGAACTGCTCATTTTAGCTACTTAATACCACTTTCGCCCCCAACTCCAATTAGAGAAAGATGATTGCTCACGGTGATTCATGCAGGCCTCAAAGCGTAATAAAACAATTCTAATTCTTTCAACTTTTGAGGATGTAAATCCAAAGTTCTATTTGCAGACAATGCAGGCTTTATTTCAAGAGTTTGGATTTAAAACTGAATTTCTGAATATCAATGAAGATAATATAGAGGCAGAGCTTAGAAACATAATTGAAAATGAGGATATCTTCTTTGTCTTTTCACACAATCTTAATGGGTGGAAATATTTTACACGACGCAATGCAGATGTACAGGAGAAAGGTGATTTGAAGTCTACCTGTTTTGTCAGCATAATTGACACCCCATTGAATAAAGTTGGTATTCTTAAGAAACTACAGCCTGGAACGATAATACTAACAGCCGATGGGTCTCAACTTAGCATTATCAGAAATATCTGTGGAAAGGCTGTTACAGTCAAGCCAATAAACAATCCGATATTTGATCACATTGAATTAGCAGGTACAGATCGAACTTTGAAAGAAATGAACAACCGACCAATTGACATTCTGTTTGTCGGTCGATTGACATCAAAAAAGGCCTATACAAAGAAAAACACGTCAGAGTTCAATAAGCGGTTGAATACGAGGGTTAAGGGATTAATTAAAGACAAGGATCTGTTGCGAAGGTTGAAAAACAGAGCATCAAAAACCATAGGGAGTTTTTCAACTGAATTTTTAATTAAGAAGTTACTTCAAGCAGCACTATACAAAAAGACTGTTCAAAAGGCGCTCTTAGCAACTGATGTTTCCACGTATGATATTATCTGCAATGAGATCAAGAAAAGCTCGTTGCTTCAAAAAATTCTCCCGGGAATTGAATCTAGCGTTGAACCTTGGTATTTGAATTGGATTTGGGGAGTATCACATTATGTAAGAACAAAAAGGCGGATGCGAGTAATTGAGGAGATTAAAAACGTTTCGTCTAACATTAACGTGAGCATTGTAACAAACAAACCTGAGGAAATCGCAGACGAATTTGGTCCTAATGTTAAATGTCTTCCCTTTCAGCCATGGACAGAAGTGACCAGAATGATGGCAGAAGCGAAAATTGTTATTAATACACAATCTCAGATTTCCGGCGCTCATGAAAAAATCCCTGCAGCCATGGCAAACGGAGCTGTCGTAGCAACTAATGAGACTCCGTATCTTTTAGAACGGTTTAAAGATGGGTTTGATATTCTGTTTTACGATTTCAAGGATGGATTGCTGAAAAGTAAGCTAGAGGCGGCACTAAACGATCTCAGTCAACTCGATATAATCGCTGAAAGAGGAATGAATGAGGTATTAAAGAATGATATGGCGATTGATCATGCAAAGAAAATAGTCACGCTTGTTGATTCTCACGTTTAGTCGAATAGTATGTCGATGTAGTTTTAGTTGTCATCTTTTAAGCCCAGATCTGAATGCATCCGAAACAGATTCTTTAAATGGTATTTAGTATTTCAAGGTAAGGCCCAATGATTCGACTTGCAGATTACATTTTTAAAAGGCTAAATGCGGCCGGTGTGGAACATGTGTTCATGGTTACAGGTCGTGGAGCATTGTTCCTTTCTGATGCGGTAGCAGCAAACGAAGAACTGAAAGGAGTTTCCCTGCACCATGAGCAATCTTCAGCTTTTGCTGCAGTTGCTTATTCCCAGTATACCGGAAAACCGGGTGCATGCCTTGTATCTACTGGTTGTGCTGGAACAAATACCATTACTGGTGTGCTTAACGCCTGGCAGGATGGGATACCATGTGTCTTTATTTCCGGTCAAAACAAGCTTAACGAGACTTCGCGTTTTACAGGAATCCCCCTTCGTACTTTTGGACAACAAGAGGCTGATATTATCCCAATTGTTGAATCAATCACAAAATACGCCGTAATGATTACGGATCCAAACCAGATCGCATTCGAATTGGATAAGGCACTGCATTTGGCCCAGACAGGTAGAAAAGGTCCTGTTTGGATAGATGTACCTCTGGATGTTCAGAACATGAGAATTGATCCTGAAAAACTTGAACATTACAAATCAGAAAATGAAACGGAAAACGAACCGGATCAAGAAGATATCACATATGTAAAGAATAGACTTCAGGAATGCGAACGACCCGTGTTGCTACTTGGAAGTGGGGTTCAATCAGCAGACGCTGTTCAAGAGCTTGAGGAATTTCTAAAATCGTATCCAATTCCGGTTACTTATGCCAACTCTGCGCCAGATGCATATGGAACCAGTTTTGATCTTTCTATTGGATCAGTTGGCGCCATGGGATGTTCAAGAGCAGGGAACTTTACTTTGCAAAACTCAGATCTTCTTCTGGTGTTGGGCTGCAGACTAAACCCGATGACTGTAGGTACGGAATTTGAAAAATTTGCTCGAGAGGCAAAAATCATAGTGGTTGATATTGACCCTGTCGAACATTCCAAGGGTATGGTGCAAATCGATAGATTGATTACATCTGATGTCAAGAAATTCCTTCACCGATTAAATAAGGAGAGTTTGAGGGGAGCCAGTAAAACATGGCAGGAAAAATGTCTTCACTGGAAGCAGTTATTCCCGAAGTGTGAAGAGGTTCGTAAGACATCTGAAAAAGTTGATCTTTATTATTTGGCAGAATGCTTATCCAAAACCCTTCCAGAAAAATCGGTTTTTCTAAGTGATTCCGGACTGGTTGAACTGATTCTTCCCACGAACATAAGCTTCAAGGAAGATCAAAGGTGTATTCATCCCGCATCACAGGGATCCATGGGATTTGCCCTTCCAGGGCTGGTTGGTGCCCATTATGCTGCCAAGCGTCCAGTTATAGCTGTTGTAGGTGATGGATCAATAATGATGAATCTGCAGGAGCTTGAAACAATAAGGTATCAGAAGATTCCTGCAAAAATAATTGTTATCAACAACAATGCCTATGCTGTCATTCGCAGAAGACAAGTTGAACTTTTTCGTTCACGGACAATTGGAACCGATCCAAGTGATGGTGTTAGTTGTCCGGAGTTCAGCAGAGTTGCAGAATGTTTCGGATTTGAGTACGTCAGGATTGAAAACTCTGCGGAACTGAAGGATAAGCTTTCTTTGGTAATGGAACACAATGGACCTGTACTGTGTGAAATAATGGGGCTTGAAAAACAAGATTATATTGCCAGCTCTCATGCAAGAAACGCCGATAAAAGATTTGTTTTGAGGCCATTGGAAGATCAAGCGCCATACATGGATAGAGAATTGTTTTTATCAGAAATGATCGTTGCCCCAATAGATCAATAAACCACTTACCTGAATAAAGGAGACTGCAGATGAAACCATATATTTTGCGTGATTCAACAGAACTCAACGATTTCGCAAGACCATATATAGTTGCCGAAATCAATACAAGTCATTTTGGTAATATAGAGACTGCTAAAGAAATGATTAGTAAAGCCAAAGAAGTGGGCTGCGACTGTGTGAAGTTTCAATCCTGGTCTGCTGAAACCCTGTATTCAAAGACCTATTACGATGAAAATCCAATTGCCAAAAGGATGTTCACCAAGTTTTCCTTTTCAGAAGAGGATTTGGCAGAAGTAGCTGCACATAGCAACGCATGCGGAATAGCTTTTTCTTCGACCCCGTACTCCAATTCAGAAGTGGATTTTCTCCTTAACAGGTGCAATGCCCCATATATTAAAGTGGCATCGATGGAGCTGAACAACTATCTTTTCTTGGAATATATAGCAAAATCGGGTGCACCAATTGTTCTATCAACTGGTATGGGTGACATGGAAGAGATCAAAAAAGCAGTTGATGTTATTGAAAAAGCGGGGAATAAATACATTTGCCTCCTGCATTGTATTTCTATTTACCCACCGGAAACATCGACCATTCATTTAAATAATATTTTGGGTTTACGAGAAGAGTTCCCTGATTATCCGATCGGTTTTTCCGACCATTCAGATGGAACAGAGATGGCTTCCGCAGCAGTTGCTTTGGGTGCTTGCCTGATCGAAAAACACTTTACGCTGGATCGCAGCAGAATTGGCATGGATAACCAGATGGCAATCGAACCCGATGTTATGGCAACTCTAGTCCAGGGATGCCACAATGTTCAGGTCGCATTGGGAGAGAAACAAAGAAAAGTCCTCCCGGAAGAATTGGAACAGAGAAGCAAAATGAGACGAAGTGTTATTGCTGTCAGGGATTTAAAAGCAGGTGATAGGCTGGAGTTAGACGATCTTGGTGTGAAGAGACCGGGTACAGGGATACCTCCGGAAAAAATTGACCAACTCGTTGGAAAAATCCTTCTCAGGGATATTGAAGCCGATACCTTGATAATGGAAGCGGATTTGAAATAGTTGAATTTCCAAAAAGAATCATTCACCCATCCCAATAAAAATTTGGCCTTCGAACATCAATAGTCCCTGCAATTTGTTTTCAAAGCTGCTTTCTTAAACTAAATCATTGGCATTAAAGAAAAAAACAATTGCTGCACTCTCCTGGAGTGCAGTGGAGCGTTTTGCGAATCAGGCCGTACGGTTTCTCGTTACAATCGTATTGGCAAGATTGCTCGCACCAGAAGATTTTGGATTATTGGGAATGCTTGCCGTGTTTATAACGATATCGAACAAAATCGTTGAGAGCGGATTCGGACAAGCTCTAATTCAGAAGCAAAACGCAACACTGATAGATGAAAGTACCGTCTTTTATTTTAATTTTCTTATCGGTGTGTTCATGGCAGGAGTTCTCTTTGTTTGCGCTCCACTGATTGCAGCTTTTTACAACCAGCCTATTCTCATTTCACTGATTCGTGTACTGGCATTAAATATTATATTTTATTCCCTCGGATTCATTCACATCACTTTGCTGATTAAAAAGATTGATTTCAAGTCACTCTTTAAAGTGCAGTTTTTATCCACTGTTCTTTCCGGTGGAACCGGCATTTTTTTTGCCTATCATGGGTTTGGGGTTTGGAGTCTTGTGTTTCAGTCAATGGTTAGTTCATTAGCATTGAGTCTCTCAGCCTGGGTGGTTTCGCGCTGGCGTCCAATGTTTGATTTCAGCTTAGAATCCTTGAAAGATATGTTTGGCTTTGGATCCAGATTACTGATGGCCGGAATAATAAACTCCGCCTTTGAAAACATTTATCTCATTATAATCGGCAAGATTTACAGCCCGTCCGCGCTTGGATACTATACTCAGGCAAAAAAACTCCAGGAAATACCAGTCAAAAACATTAACACAATTGTAAGCCGTGTGGCATTTCCGGTTTTTTCGTCAATTCAATCTGAAAAGTACCTGCTGCGAGAAAGTATCAAAAAAGCATTATCAACCCTTGTATTGATAGTTTTCCCTGTAATGACAGGACTAGCTGTTGTTGCAGATAATTTCGTCAATGTGGTTCTTACTCCTAAATGGACTCCTAGTATCCCTTATATCCGCTTGTTGTGTGTTATTGGAGCAATGCTTCCACTTCACATGATAAATCTGAACGTTTTAAAAGCTTTGGGCCGTTCGGATATATATTTAAGGCTGGAGTTAATAAAAAAAGCACTTGTTGTAATCTCTGTTATGATTACTTATCGCTGGGGAATAGAGGCAATGTTGTATGGAGGCATAATCGTGTCTGTAATCGGATTTTACTTGAATAGCTATCACACCGGTAGATCCCTTAATTATACTGCGGTTGAACAAATAATAGATTTACTTCCATATCTATGTATTTCGCTGGTTATGGGATCGATTGTTTATGCGCAAGGACTCTATCTGAACATCGAATCAAAAGTAGCGTTGCTGGTTCTGCAGGTTGTATCAGGGGTGTTTATGTATATGGGGCTGTTTGTATTGGTAAAGCCCAAGCAATTTCAGGAAATTAGGCTATTGGTCACTGAAAAACTAGTGGTTAAAAATTAAGACGTTAAGAACTTTTTTCGAATAGATAATTACCTAAAAATTCAAATCCTTGGACAGGTATGATATTTGAGCGCAATTTTAGTTATTGTTCGACTAAACGTGTTTCAACCTTGAAGGAAACACTGAAACTGATGGATTCAGAAAAGCTTCGTTTTGTTATGTGTTTGGATGAAACCGGAAGGCTATGGGGGGTTCTTACACCAGGTGATATCAATCGATGGCTAATTGCGGAGAGCTCTCATTCTTTGAATGTCGAGGTTGGTGATATCTGCAATCAAAATCCAATAGTAGCTTATGAGTCTAGTGAAAGTGCGGAGATTCGGCAAAAACTGGAGAAGGTCGCATATTTACCTTTGGTTGATAGAGAAAACCGACCAGTAGCATTGGCAATGCGTAGGTATCTCCAAAAGGGTATCAAGCTGGGAGATAGAATACTCAAAGAAGATGGCGGGTGTTACATAATTGCTGAAATTGGGAACAACCATAATGGGAGTCTCAAACTTGCCAAGCATTTAATTGACAAGGCGAAAGAATCAGGAGCTGACTGCGCTAAATTCCAGATGAGAGACTTGCAGACCTTATATGCTAACTCTGGAAATGCTAATGATGAAAAAGAAAACCTGGGCTCACAGTACACATTAGATCTACTTCAGAAAAACCAATTGTCTACAGATGACTTATTTGAAGCGTTTGAACACTGCAAAAAAATCGGGATTGAACCGCTTTGTACCCCTTGGGATCTAGCGAGTATTGAAAAATTGGAGGAATATGGATTATCTGCTTTTAAAGTTGCATCGGCAGATCTTACCAATCATGAACTTCTGAGAAAGTTGGCTGAGACTGGAAAACCCTTAATCTGTTCGACTGGGATGTCTCAGGAGTCAGAAATACGACAAACAGTCGCCTTGCTACGAAAGTATGGAGTTGCATATATCCTACTCCACTGTAATTCGACCTATCCGGCCCCTTTCAAAGATATTCACCTTGCCTACCTGGAGAGACTGAAAAAGATCGGCGATTGTCTGATTGGGTATTCGGGTCATGAGAGAGACATCTTTGTACCGATTGCTGCTGCCACTTTAGGGGCAAAAGTAATTGAAAAGCATTTCACGATTGATCGTAACCTCGAAGGGAATGACCATAAAATCAGCCTCCTACCTGATGAGTTTGCCAGAATGGTTGAGGGGATAAACCAGGTTTCCTCAGCCATGGGTATGGGGAAAGAACGCGAACTGTCTCAAGGTGAAATGATGAATCGGGTTACTTTGGCAAAGTCCGTCTATGCCAAATGTGATTTGAAGCAGGGAGAGGTTATACAAGAAGAAATGCTTGAAATCAAAAGTCCGGGGAACGGCCTTCAACCGAATCAATTAATGAAACTGGTTGGGAAATCCATTTCGAGAACCATGAAAGCTGGAGATGTTTTTTATCCGTCTGACTTGTTGGGGAGCGGCAGTATAAAGCCAAAACAGTACAACTTCCATACGCCTTGGGGTATAGCTGTAAGGCATCATGATTACAACGAGTTACTTGCTATGTCTAATCCAAGCCTGTTGGAGTTTCATCTAAGCTACAAAGATCTGGATTTGGATCATGGATCTTTTTTCTCTTCGGGAATTTCGAAAAATCTGATTGTACACGCACCAGAGCTTTTTGCCGGTGATCACGTGCTTGATTTGACCACCAATGATAAAGCCTACAGGGAGCGTTCTATAGCTGAAATGAAAAAGGTTATTGCTGTAACAAAAATACTAAAGCAGTATTTCTCCAACAATAAGGAAAAAATTGGAATAATTACAAATGTTGGTGGGTTCAGTATTAATGGGCCATTGAATACAAATGAACGTGAGGAAAAAAGAAAAACTCTCTTGGAAAGCATCGAGCAACTAACAGATGACGGAATTGAAATCTGGCCTCAGACGATGCCCCCTTTTCCCTGGCATTTCGGGGGCCAACGGTATCACAATCTTTTCATTGAAGCGGACGAGATCATTGAAATGTGCAAGGAAGCGAGTATGAAAGTATGTCTGGATGTATCTCATTCAAAACTTGCGTGCAACTATTACAAATATTCCTTTCAGCAGTTTTTGGAAAAGGTTCTGCCACATACCGCTCACATTCATGTTGCAGATGCGAGTGGAGTGGATGGAGAAGGACTTCAAATCGGTGAAGGGGAAATAGATTTTTATGCATTAGGAGAAAACATAAAAAAATATGCTCCCAACGCTTCATGGATACCGGAAATATGGCAAGGTCATGAAAACAAGGGTGAAGGATTTTGGAAGGCTTTGAGTTTACTTGAAAACATGGGACTTTGATATAAAAAGGCAATTTTATGAAAACATTAGCAATTATTCCAGCAAGAGGTGGTTCAAAACGCCTAAAGAAAAAGAATCTAAGACCACTCGGAGGAACTCCCTTAGTTCAGCATACCCTTGATGCAGTTGCAAAAAGTGGTTGTGTTGACCGAGCTATACTATCCTCTGATGACTCTGAAATACTTGCTTTGGCAGATCAATATCCAACTATTGATCCTATTCCGCGACCCGCTGATTTGTCCGGTGATACGGTGACTGCTTTAGAATTGGTGAATAACATAGTTTCAGATTCCACCATTCAAGAGGAATATGATGTTATTGCACTTCTATTACCGACAGCACCGTTTAGAAAGCCTGAGCATATAATTGAAGGTTTTAAGCTCCTGACAGAAGAAGTAGATGGTGTTGTGAGTTTAACATCATACGAGTTTCCTCCTCAATTAAGCGTTGTCATTGAAGATGACTTGGTCAAATCTGTATTTGATGATTGTCCTTTAATCACGGGAAATACAAGATCTCAAGATCAGTCTCCTATTTATCGACCTAATGGAGCATTCTATATTCAGTGGATGAAGAAATTCCTGAATAATCGAAACTTCTGGAAAGGGAAGGTGAGGGGGTACGTGATGGAACGTCTAGATTCTGTAGATATCGATACAGAAATGGATTTGGCTTATGCTGAGTTTCTATTAACCAACAGGAGTTAATTTATTATGAATGAATTAGACCAAATAAGAGATAAGATCAAGGGGCCGGTTTTTTCAGTTGTTACTCCGTTCAGGGAAGAGGATGATTTAGTTGATTATAAGGCTTTGGAAAATTATCTGTCCCTCATTTATCAAAGTGGAGGTAGACTGTTTTATGTTTTGGCTTATAACAGCCGATTTAGTCTGCTTTCCTGGGAGGAAATAAAAAAACTGAACGAATTTGTTACCAAATTTGTCAAATCACTTGGTAATGATACTGTGGTAATAGTGGCAGATCCACTACATTGTCCAACAACTGTCAGCATGGATTTTTGTAAACATGCGGAATCTATCGGAGCTGATGTTATTTCGCTGGTTTTTCGTGAGATGTTTTACAGTCATGAACAGGTTATCAAGCACTACAAAATGTGTGCAGATTCATGTGACATTGGTTTGTTGATTCACGAAATGCCATTCATTAATGGGAGAGGAGGAGGTCTAATAAATTGGCCTATTGAAATACTTGATCGCCTTGCTGATGTTCCCAACATAATCGCTTTAAAGGAAGATGCCAAAGATGATCAGTATTCTAACAGTGTCATATCCAAGATAAAAGATCGAATCAGCATTGTTATATCAGGAGGCGGTAAGCGGCAATGGTTACGTTTTGCTGAAGCTGGTTGTCAATCATGGCTCAATGGAATAGGGGTCTTTGAACCAGCGTTGGCAGTCAAATTCTGGGAAGCCTATCAAAACAAAGACCAGACCACACAAGACAAAATCATTAATAAAATCGAGGTAGAATTCTTCGATAAAGCAGTTAAGAAATTCGGTTGGCATCTTGCGATTAAAGCTGCTCTTCAAGCGCGAGGATTAATGAGTAGGCACGACCGAATGCCCTTATTAGCGTTAGGTGAAAGTGACTATCTTGAAGTAAAGGAATTAATAACATCCCTCCCAATAAATGACTTCAAACTGTGATAACACGGTTTTGGATTGATGCATGAGATTTTAAAGCATGTAAAAAAACAATTGATAATGCCTTAAAGTACACAAGTCGCTGTATGGTATCATTAGGTTATCCATATTGATATGTCTAAGTAATTGGAGTCATGTTCTTCATAATTTGCGTCACATATCCAATCTAATCCAAACGCTTTTTATTAACAATCACTACTGCCCATAAACTTTAGGGAAGAGGAGCATCATTATGAGAGCATCAAGAGAAAGCATTATAAAAGATATCCATAACCTCGGTATTGACCAAGGCGACACGGTGTATGTTGCATCAGATTTGATGAAAGTAGGGTATTTTAAAAAAAATAGAGACTATACTTTGCAGGCTTGGGTAGATATTTTATTAGAGGTTATAGGGCCCCAAGGGACAATAATTGCTGCTGCCTACACAGATAGATTTCTTAGATTCAAGAAGAACAAAGACATCGTATTTACCAGCTTGGCCCCCCCAAATTCCGGTTCCTTATCGACTGCATTATTTCAAGACAAACGATCAATTAGGAGTACACATCCTACTAATTCATTTGTAGGTATAGGGCCAAACGCAGCTGAAATTTTGAAAGGGCATGATCATGAATCACTCAGTTATAGCCCGCCAGGTAAAATGGTCGATCTTGGCTGTAAAGAACTGATGCTTGGATCGGTTGATGAGAAGAGTGGATCAGTAACACTACACTATGCTCAGCAACGTTTAGGTTATTCTTCAACTCACCCTTTTAGTGGAATGTATCAAACCTATTTCAAAGATGAACAAGGAAAAACCCAATTGTTTACCCGATATGATGTAGGAGGGTGTACGAGGGGGAGTCGCAATTTGTTTGGGACTCTCATTGTTAACGACGCAGTTAAGTTCGGCTTTGTCGGTAGAGGGAGAAGCGCTGTATTTAACATGAAAAAAGCATTTGAAATTACTTTAGAGATGATAGGCAAAAATCGGAAGATTACCCATTGTGATGATCCGAAATGTATTAGTTGTCACGGTTTGAAGTTGAAATATCCATTCAATATACCTTTTGCTACCCTTTCTCTGGCTACGAGAAAACTGAGAAATCGGTAAACATAATCAACTCTTCCACATTCTGGAGCCCTGATCGATCAGCTTTTATGCATTGATGGCCGTCACCAGGTGTATTAAAAACAGGAACATTCATTAACGTTGACGGCTTTTTTTTGAAAGATGAATATTAAAGAAGCAAGTCTCAAAATAGCAGAGCTGGAGGAAAGATATGACACAAGTTCAGTCCGGTATGGTGATCAGTATGTCTGGCCATCCATTAGAATATGTATCTGGTATATACTGAAAAAGAAGAATCCACCGAAATTGGCTTTGATAAAAAGCCTCATCGGTTTGATTCTGAGGGCTGTCTCTTCTCTGGTCCATTTGAGTAAACCAGTTAATCATCAGATACCGGAGGCAGATTATATCTTAGTTACCACTGCTTCTTCCTATCTAATTCAAGCTAACAACAAAAGATATTCTCCCCTCATTGACCCGGTTTTAGAAGTTTTGTCCAGGAATAATTCAACCATAAAACTGGATGAAGAGAATTCCAAGGATTTGAAGAATCTATATCCGGCACCTGTTGTCAATTTGAACCATACGAACTTCATAGATTATTTAAAAGCCATCCAACTGGTCTTAATCAATCGCCCGTTTATCATTTCAATTTGCAGGGACCTGGATATTCATTTCCTCCATTTGGCAATCAGCGTGATTAAGAGAATGGTCACTACTTATGCTGCTGAACGGGCTTTTACCCGGGTTATCAAGAGAATCAATCCCAAAGCTGTTTTTCTAATCTGCTACTATACACCCCAAAATATGGGGATCATTTCGGCGGCAAGAAAAAGGAAAATTGCCAGTATTGATATTCAACATGGGAAGCAGGGCAAATACCAAGGGGCCTACACGCATTGGAACTCAATACCACCAGGGGGATATGATCATCTTCCTGACTATTTCTGGGTATGGGGAGTTGAAAGTAAGGATAACATCATGCAGAACTCGCCTGAGAGGAAAAACCATGTTGCTGTTATCGGTGGTTTGCCCTGGATAGATCGGTTTCGAAGGTCCGAAGAATTTAATTCTATCCCTGATTGGTTAAACGTTAAAATGGAAGGGAAAAAAGTGATCCTTGTGTCACTGCAGGCTAAATTAGGTTCACTAAAAAGGGTAGTGCCTGACGAACTCGCGACCGCAATCGAGGATTCACCAGATAACTGGTTGTGGTTGTTGAGGCGGCATCATAACCATATGTATGTTAAAGATGAAGTATTGGCAAGTTTAGAAGGTGCTGCTGATCATAAATACATTATAGATAATCTGAACGAGATACCCCTCTACTCCCTTTTGAAAATTGCCGATTATCATATAACTGCCTACTCCAGCGTGTTGTATGAAGCTGAGGCATTTGGAATAAACAGTTCAGTTTTCAGCCAGGATGCACTTGATCTTTTTAAACAGGAGATATCTGACGGCAGGTTTCAACACTTTGATTCGGGAGAGCGGCTGATACAACAGGTAAACATATCCCTCGATAATAAATTAATGAAATGGACAGGTCCTAAATACATTGAAACAGGAGATAAGCTTGCTGAGAAAGCGTTTTCAACAATTCTCTCAAATGGGTCGGTTAAGCAAGAACAATGAGTTGTAACGTTTCAGATTAAAGCCCGACATTTGAAATCTTCACTGCATTAGCAATTTCTCAGAATCAGTCATTTACTGTTTTTCAAAGGGTTTTCGTAAATAGTAGCCTCAAAGAGAAATACTCACTGCCAAATTTTCATGTTCATTATTAAAAAACCAAAAGGCTATGATGCCGAAAGAGACTACACCATTGAATATGTTTTTCAAAATGTTCTTCAAATTCCGTTTAAATCAGTAACTCATGGAGATCTGAATTGGGAAATTACTAATGATGCCTGCAAAGATAAAAAAGTCATAGTTTCTGATGCATTATTCCAGATCGGCAACGACGATTGGTTAAAAGATCAATCGCTTCCCAAAACACCATTGGAAATTGCGGATTTACACGACTATCCGGGAAATGTAAATTTATGCAAACCGGAGATTCCTGTCATTTATGGCAAGAAAAAAGAGAACGGGAAATGGCTGGACATTGGAATCGATCACGCAGAGATCACTATTGATATTTTTGGCAGTATCTTTTTCATGTTAACTCGCTATGAAGAGGTAGTAAAAAAAAGTAGAGATGCCCACGGTCGCTTCCCAGCTAGATTTTCTTTAGCCTATTTGGAAAACTTCCTTGATCGGCCCATTGTCAATGAATACACTGAAATACTCTGGGCTGTAATGAAAAGACTTTGGCCAGTCCTTCGCCGTCGACAACGTGAGTTTCGAATCTTACCTACCCACGATGTTGATTGCCCATTCGACCCATCCTTAAATAATCCTCGCTTCATTGCTAGAACGATCGGTGGTGATCTTATCAAAAGAAAATCACTAAAGCAGGGCCTGAAGCATGCAGCGGACGTAGTCAACTTCAAACTTGGCAGGAGGAAAGATCCTTTTGATACTTTTGATTGGATAATGCAGCAATCAGAAAACCTGGATCTCAAATCAGCCTTCTTTTTCAAGGCCGCGAAAAGAAGCAAATATGACAAACGATATTCACTCTATTCAACACGAACCAGGGAATTAATCGGAAGAACACATTCTCGTGGGCACGAGATAGGTTTCCATCCTGGATATTATACCGCCTCGGATCAAAAAATCTGGAATAGAGAACTAAGCCTACTAAGAGATTCCTTGCCCGAGGGCATTAAAATTACCAAAGGGCGTCAACATTACCTTCGATTTGAAGTGCCTTATACCTGGAGATATTGGGCAGATAGCGATCTTGAAACTGATTCCACAATGGCCTTTGCTGATTTTGCGGGATTCAGGTGCGGGACATGTATTCCGTTTTATGTTTTTGACGTTAAAAGCAAGGAAAAACTGAATCTCCTTGAACAACCCCTGATAGTAATGGAACGTTCCATTCTTAACCAGCATTATATGGGTATATCCAGCTATGAGGAAGCTTTGGACTTCATGCTGAAATTAAAAAATCGATGTCGGATGTTTAATGGCGATTTTGTACTGCTATGGCACAATACCACCTTGGTCAGAGAGGAAGATAGAAGGCTGTATCAGCAAACTCTGATCAATTAAGTATTTGTCTAAAGTCCCACATTTTTTTTCCAGTATTTATGAATACAAGACCGAATGAACTTCACCATTTTTATTAAGAACTTTTTGTTCAGGTTTCTGAAGTCTGATATTAGTCTAAATGCCGTTAGATGTTTTGTTTCAGAAGTGTCATTGAATGAAGGTTACGGAGGAAAGCCCATACTTGAATTTCCTCCGTATACCTTTATGGCGATATACCAAAAAGGTTTGCAAGAGGAAGCAAAACAGAAATATCAGGCATGGTATTATGATTTGATCATTAATAAAGGTTACTTCAACTACCCGAAAAAAAGAGGGGGCTTTCAGAATGGCAAGCTGTTTAATAAAATTGTTCGCCTACATGAGTTGGAAGAAATTACGATCAATGATCAATTGGGCAATCTAGATGAAAACCTGGTAAGGAAAGCTATCGATCAACTCGTCAATGAAAGATTTGAATTATTTGATATTATAGAAGAAAATGGATATGACACTGAGATTGCCGATACAATCCTTGTCACCAAAAATAGAGGTAAATACTATCTGGAAGGAGGTGGGCATCACAGGGCTTGTATCCTCAAAGTATTAGGTTGTGATTCAATTCCTGAGTGTATTGTGATGCCAGGTTTTATTTATAAAACACTATCATTTGTTTATTCAAAATTAAGCTAATTGGAGTGCCTATGACTAACGAGACTTCACACCGTATTTCGAAGGAGAACAAAGAATGGATTGATAATCAGGACTGGTATCAAATTATTGAACTTGGTGATGGAACAATTACTCCAGGTAAATTTGATACCAGAAAGCGATTTCCATTCTTCGATAAAATAGATTTTTCAGGAAAGTCTGTGCTGGATGTCGGCTGCAATTCTGGAGCTTATTGCTTGATGTCAAAAAGAAGAGGGGCTGGAAGAGTTATTGGGGTTGATATCAATGAAAACCGGTTAAAGCAGGCCCGGAAACTCGCTGAGCTTGAGAATCTGGATATCACATTTGAAAAAAGGGGGATAGAGACAATCAACTCCATTGGCACAGTAGATATTGTATTTTGTATAGCTGTGTTGACAGAGGTTCAAGACATTTTGGGCGCTTTGAATCAATTGAAAAGTGTCATCGGGCAAGCGGCATATATAGAGCTATCGCTCGCAAAACCAATAGGTTACTTGTCATGGTCAACCAATTGGATCAGGAACTTGTTAAAGTTTGACCCTTTTAGTCTATTCGAATTGCGTGAAACCAGAGTTGGTTTTATGTTGTCTCCCTCATTGAATGCACTCAGGAAGATATTTGGCCGCGATTTTCGTATTCAAGCTCTGGGGAAAGGTGTTCGGTATGATATGGTCAGAATTGTGAGACGATAGAATCGGATCGCCCGCGCAGGTGTCACAGGTGAAAATATCCTACTTTGCTTTTTGTCAGCCTTTAAAACAGCCTGGAGTTGCTAATAAAATCAGCCAGATGATAAGCTGTTTAAAGGAGCTTGGGTATGATGGATCGAGCTACTTTTCAAACACCAATCGGCCAAGGGACCGGTTTATCTATTACAAGAAATTAGTATTGACTAAAGCAGACATAGTACTGGTCAGAGTCGACTCTATGGGAAACACCTTTATTTTTTTTTGCATGCTCTGGTTGAGACTAAAGAAAACAAAAATCATATTGGATGTTCCAACTCCTATGTTTAATGCTGTTTTTGAAATATTAGAACGTCCTATTTCTCTATTTGGCAGAATGTCCAGAGTTTTCCTTCTTTTTATTCAACTGCCATGGAGTTGGTGGCCAGCACATAGGATTCTTCAGTATAGTGTTGAAAGCCCACTATTTATGCTTGGAAATAGAAAAAAAAGCCTATTGATTGGAAATGCAATTGACGTGGACTCCATTTCTCAAAGAAAACAACTTTCCATTTGGCCTGCCCCCGTGTTTAAAGTCATAGGTGTAGCTAATTTGGCTTTCTGGCATGGATATGACAGAGTTTTGCACGGAATCAGTCAATGGTTGAAGAAAAGCAACTCCTGCAAAACGCCTTTTACAGTACTATTCTCCATTATAGGAGAGGGACCGGAACTGAAACGACTGAAGGCTATTTCCAATGAACTGGATCTTGATAGTCATGTCATTTATACTGGCCCTTTGTTTGGAAATGAGTTGTCCGAATACTTGGAAGACACCCACGTTGCGGTTGGGGCAATAGGGATACATCGCAAAAAGATGTCTGTTGCAGGTGAACTGAAGTTAAGAGAATACTGTTCAAGAAGCATCCCTTTTATTTACTCATCAGATGACCCTGACTTCCAATCAGAAAATCCGGATTTTGCGTTGAAAATTCCAAATGATGATTCACCCATCGATCTGCAAAAGATCATTGAATGGTATGAGTTGATTACTCAGGACATGGAGTTAAGTTGCAGAATGAGAAGATATGCATCCACATATCTGGATTGGAAAACGAAGATACCTGTTATATTGGATGGTTTAGCCTGAATAAAGCCCGAGGAACAGTGATTTAAAATGAATGTACTCATCTCAGTATATGAAAGGCTTTATCAATACCAAGATGCGATTTATGCTGAGAATAGTTTCCTCAACATGTTGTTGCCCGCGTTTTGCGCTACAGGTAACAAAGTCTATTTGTTATCTCCACTTTCCGAGTTGAATCAAGAGTACGAGACTAAGGATCTTTTTAAAATAAACACAGAAAATATTGATTTACTTGACCTGCCATTCATTACATCAAGTCTGGATCTTTTCAAAGGCAATTCTGCAAGATACTACAGATCTTTTTTTAAATATATCAAGAGATATCTTAACGAAATAGATTTGTTTTTTGTTGTCTCTATTAATCCTATACATTTGTTACTTATCCAGTATTTTAGAATACTTCGAAAAAACTTTGTTGTATATGTGAGGAGTTTTTTTAAGGATGAAGTGAATGTCAAATTAATAAAGCAGTATATTAAATTTTCGAAACTCCAGGAGCTTGCCCTGAACTTGGTAAAATTTTCTGAGAAGTTAATGTTAAAAAACACCAAGATTATTGCAGTGAGTTCGGCATTAGCCGACTATTACAGTGGAGTATCCAAGTCAGTTTTTCTCGCAAGACCTTCATTGCTTAATCCGCTTTGGTTCAAGAATCCACCACTCAGAAAACCATATTCCGGTACATTGAATTTCTTATTTGTTGGAAGGCTGGTTAAGGAGAAAAACCTTAACATGCTTATAAGAACCTTTAGGAAACTGCAAGCGAACTTTCCGGAAGCAATGGTTTTAAGGATTGTTGGGGATGGGCCTGAGGAAAGAACTTTGAAAAGCTCTGCAGGCGAAAATGCTGATAATGTACTTTTTCTAGGCAAAGTAACAGATCAAAAAAAACTCATCTCTTTCTATGACATGAGCCAGGTCTTTGTCTTACCTTCCTTCACGGAAGCTTATCCGAAAGTTGTCGAAGAGGCTATTTCAAGAAAATGCCTTGTGCTGGTTACAGATAAGCTGCAAGGCAGAATAAAAAACAAAGTAAATGGATTGACATTTAATCCCGAAAACGATGACGATTTATATGAGCAGATGGGGTTTGTCTTGAACAATTATTCGAAAACCCTGGATTATGTAGATAATATGAGCAAGCAAAAAATTTCTACTCATGCATCTTTTATTGATGATTTAAGATCTATTGTTTATACATCGGGAAATGCATAAAATGGTAGAAAATTAGTATACTAAAATGACAATAAACAGATCTTCCATTTACTTTTTTTTTCTAGTTTTACTGTCTTTTGTTTATATAATACCGCCAGTTTATGATGAGTTGAGAATATCAGATTTGATTTTTCTGCTGATATTTTTTATTTTTTCAACGGAGATAATTCTAAAAAAAGATGCTGCCCAAAAGAATAAATGGCTAAAAACTCTCAGCCCTGTTTTGATTTTATATTTGATATTCTTGGTATTTGCCTTTCTCAGCTATTTGATTTCAATCTTATCTCAAAAGAATACTACTCCCGATCAAGTTTTCAGATTTGTTGTAATAACAGGAAAGCATATCGAGTACTTTCTTTTTTTTATTTTTGCGGCAGTTATTTCATATTCATTACGAGAAGAGCATATTAAGCTCCTTAGACTGGTGTTGCTCTTCTCTTTTACTATCCTATTTCTTTGGGTTGTTTACTACCAGTACGAGTTATTAGCCGGCAATTTGAAATGGAAACGGGTTGACTTCCCTTTCATTTATCGGAAAGGTGGCCAGTCATTGGGCGTTGCCCTGTCTCTGTTGATGCCTTACGCATACATGCGTCCAAGCATCAGAAATCGACTAGTCAGATCGTCACTACCCATCCTGGTTTTTTTTGCAGTGATTCTAGCGGCAGGTCGCGCTGGCTTGATAGCTTTTTTCATCACTATATCGGTTTTTTTATACTTTGAAGCAAAGGATAAACCCTTCAAGGGACTGAAAACACTCCTGACAGTCGTATGCTTTATCGGCCTTTTTCTGCTGGTAAATGAGTTGCTGATTCATAACCTCGGCTTACAATCCAAATTCTCAATCAAAAGATTGGTGTACGGCTGGTTAAACAGCAGTACTTTCGACAGGCTTTATCATATAACTAGAAGTTACAATACCTGGAGTGGTTTTTCATTGTTCCCCTTTTTGGGCCTAGGCATCGGTTTTTATTGGCTATTGGATCTTTTCTTCTGGCATATCCTGGTCGAAGTAGGGGTTCTGGGATTTCTGGCCTATCTGATGATTTTGATAGTTTTATTGACCAAAATGGTCAACAGCAGAAAGGGATTTGTTAGGTTTGGGTCTAGTGTGGGTTATGGTTTTTCTATCGCAGCTATTGCATCTATTGCTGGATTCATTGCAGTTGGTTTTGTTTCGGAACAGGGAATAGTTGACAGGGTTGCAATGCCTTTTTGGTTGTGGTTAGGAATTGCGGTTGGACAGACGTCTCGGCAGAAAGCCTGGATTAATGGAGGATTAAAGAATGTGGAGACCAGAATAAAGAAACAGAAATAGCAAATAACAGTAATGATATCATGGTATGTATGAGTTAGCGGTTTTATGATTGTAGCCATTGAACAAGTTGATCAATTTCTGAATAGAGAATTATTAATTGTGAATAGCAGGAGGTTTACATGTTAAAGGCATTGGTATGCGGAGCAGGTGGTTTTATCGGATCTCATATGGTGAAGAGGTTGAAGGATGAGGGCTTTTGGGTAAGAGGAGTGGATTTGAAGTTCCCTCAGTTCTGGGAAACCATTGCAGACGATTTTGTGGTGGGTGATCTTCGAGATTCACACTTTTGTAAAGAGATAATCGATAGACGTTTTGATGAAGTATACCAATTTGCAGCGGATATGGGTGGAGCGGGGTTTGTTTTTACAGGTGAGAATGATGCTGACATAATGCACAATTCCGGGATGATTAACTTGAATGTTCTGGATGCTTGTTGGAAAAGGAATGTAAAGAGAGTCTTCTATTCATCATCAGCATGCATTTATCCCGAGTATAATCAGATGGATCCGGACAATCCAAATTGTGCAGAAGACAGTGCTTATCCTGCTCAGCCTGATAGCGAATATGGATGGGAAAAACTTTTCAGTGAAAGACTCTTTTTGTCATTTCAAAGGAATAAGGGGATTGAGGCAAGAGTAGCTCGGTATCATAATATTTTCGGTCCATTCGGATCGTGGAATGACGGGCGAGAAAAAGCTCCAGCTGCGATTTGCCGCAAAGTTGCGATGGCTAAGGATGGAGGAGAGATCGAGATTTGGGGAGATGGAATGCAAACACGATCATTCCTCTTTGTTGACGAATGTTTGGAAGGGACAACTCGTTTGACCAGGTCCGAATGGTCAGGTCCAGTGAATATAGGCTCTGATGAAATGGTTACAATAAATCAATTGGCCGACATGGCAATGGACATTGCTGGAAAAAAACTGACTAAAAAGCATATTGCAGGTCCATTAGGCGTCAGAGGCAGGAATTCAGACAACAACATGATCGAGAAAAAACTAGGTTGGCGACCAAATCGGCCTCTGATTGAGGGGTTGGAAAAGACTTATCAGTGGATTGAATCGCAGTTAACGTGAGAGTTTTTGTAGGATAAATACATTTCTGCATTTTATACATGACATATTTGTCGGGCATAACAACTATGCCCCACCTCATACTTTGACGAGGTCAAGCATGCATAAAGCAAAAACAACCTTATCTGTTGTATTGATGTTTGTTATCCTGTTGTCCACATCCTGTATCTCTCCAGAATCTTGGCCAAGAGATAGAGCGCTCCAAAAGAAAATGAACCAGGGGGAGTTGTGGATTAGACTTAAGAACACTTTTTATTCTCAACTGACTTATACTCTAGTAGCTGAGAAAAAGGTCGGTGTTTCGCTGGTTAAGCTACATCCTTCCGGTGCCTATAGTTCCTCCGTTGGAGACAATGATTTAGGTATGGTCTATTTTATACCGAAAATCGGGGCATTGTTTGATATCACTATCAATTAAGCTATAAATGCATTTTTCCTAGTGATTGTTTTAGGTTCTTATTGTTTAGGATTGATAGGGGCCTTTTTCTTTCTGGAATCTTGGAGAAGTCGGATTTATGCGTTTGTTATTATCACTTTAACAATATTTTATTCGACTATTTGGGGGGCATATGTGGTAGCTGGTTGCATGCCGTTTTTCGTTATTCCTTTGTTTTTGTTTTATGTGAAGCGGGACAATATCAATCTATCATTTCTTATATTCCTAATACTAGCAGGGATGATTATCGGTGTTTCAAATTACTTGCGTCTTTATTCGGGGCTGGCAGTGCTTCTGATGATGGTTTTTATGATCTTGATAAAAATTAAGGCTTCCAAAAGAAAGAAAGTCGTGGCAATTCTTGCTACAGTAATAGGCATCTCGGTAGTTAATCTCCACTTCAATCATCTAATAGAAAAAAGGGATGCTTTTCTTATTTCAAGAGCAATCGAACCTCCTTCTCAGAACATTCACAATGTTTGGCACAATGCGTATCTTGGATTTGGATTTTTGCACAGTAGTCAGAAAATCCAATGGAACGACAGATTTGCTAGAGACTTTGTTAGAAAAAAAGATCCCAATATAGTCCCATTTTCAAACGAGTACAACTCAGTCTTAAAGAGTGAAATTCTTCGTTTGATTCGCTATCATCCTTTTTTTGTGTTGCGCACCTATTTTGCCAAGTTTGGAGTTATGTTCTTTTTTTTCTGTTGTTTAGTAACGTCGGCTTTTTATTGTCATTATTTTATAAAGTTGATTTTAAAATGATTGCGCCTTGCATCATTGGATTGGCATTCAATTCGTTATACGGAATTCTGGCAATACCATCTCCGAGATATATCCTTGGGTTTGTTGCCTTTTCTACAATTTACGGTATTATCTGTTTTGATTGTGTTATCCAAAACAATGATATAAGGGTTTCGACTCTGTTCAAACGTTTCAAGATTGGTTTCCAGCAATTATTCTCCTGAAGCCCTTTCAATTAATACTTGTGAAAAAAATAATTTTTGTCTGCCAGGTATTCTATCCGGATACCACATCTACCTCTCAGCTGTTTACTGATTTGTTGAAAAGATTCGCCAATGACAATCGCTACAAGGTTATTGTTATCAGCGGATTTCCAGCAGAAAGCAAGTCAAAATTGCCTGCTTATGAGAAGGTTTTCGGAATTGACATCTACAGATGTGGGATGAATATCCCGTTAAAAAAGAGCTATTTTCACAGGGCGGTCGCATACTTGTCTTTTTTGCTGCATGCATCCTGGAAACTGCTTTTTTTGAAGAACAAAGATGTTGTTTTTGGTGTGACAAATCCGCCTTTCCTTCTCTTATTTCTCAGCTGGGTATCGAGAATCGGCAGGTTCGATTTTCAATACATGCTTTTGGATGTCTATCCTGAAGGACTAATAAGACTGGGAAAGATTAAAGAAAAGTCATTGGCAGGGCGGATTTGGAAGTATCTGAATAGGAGAGCATATGAAAGAGCCAAAGACCTGATAGTGCTCGGACGTGATATGAGTTTGATTCTCAAGGACGATTATCAATTGGGGGCTGAAACGATACACTATATTCCCCATTGGAGCGCTGCGGAGATATCAGAACCGATTTGCTTTGAAAACAATCCATTGGCAAAGGAACTGGAAATTGAGAACAAGTTTGTCGTTCAGTATTCCGGGAACATGGGAGTATGGCACGATATTAACATTTTTGTGCGACTGGCGGATGCTTTGAGGAATGAAGATGAGATCCATTTTCTTTTCATAGGAGATGGAATCAAAAGAAGGGATGCTGAAAAAATCTCATATTCATTAGAGACACCGAACATTACTTGGCTTGGTTTTCAACCACAGGAGTATCTTCCGATCAGTCTTACCTGTTGTCATATTGCCTTAATATCACAACTGAGTGGATTAGAAGGAGTTGCAGTTCCATGCAAATTATATGGTGTGATGGCTTCGGGAAGAGCTATTATGGCGCAGGTACCTGCAAAGTCTGAAGTTGCAATGGTTGTTAAGGAAGACAACTGTGGTTTTCATGTTAATCCGGGGGATCTCGATGGCTTGATCAAAGCAATCTTATATGCAAAGAGCAATCGGGATATGGTTGCCGAAATGGGGAGAAACGCTTTTGATGCTTATCAAAGTAAATACACATTGTCGAAAGCGTTTGAAAACTTCAAATCAATCTGGTGAATCGCTAAACTTAAAGGTATATAATTGAGAATATTAGTGGTTGGAGGAAGTGGTTTTATCGGCAAGGTGCTCATCAAAGATTTGCTGGAAGCGGGGCACAAAGTAAGGAATTATGATAAACGTCCAAGCGGTTTGGAATTCATTGAGGAGATAGAGGGAGATGTGCGTGACCTTCCCAAACTGCAGCGCGCCTGTAAAAACATCGACGTGATTTACAACTTGGCTGCAGAGCACCGTGATGATGTGAGGCCGATATCCCTTTACTATGATGTAAATGTGAATGGAGCAAAAAATATTGTCAAAGCTGCGCAGGACAATGGAGTTAAGCAAATCATATTCACAAGTACAGTTGCCTTATATGGACTTAATGTTGGAATTCCTGATGAAGAGAGTCCTGCAAAACCTTTTAACGACTATGGAAAAAGCAAGTATGAGGCTGAGAAGGTTTTTGAGATTTGGGCTGAAGCGGATAACAAAAGGTCATTAAACATTATTAGACCTGTGGTTGTCTTTGGAGAAAAGAATAGAGGAAATGTTTACAATTTAATAAAACAGATTGCTGGTGGACAATTTATTAAAATTGGATCTGGAGAAAACAAAAAATCCATGGCATATGTTGGCAATATCAGTGGGTTTCTGGTCCATCTATTAACTCAGCACAAGCGGGTTCTCATTTTCAATTATGCAGACAAACCGGATCTCACTACCAATGAATTGTTGAGCATTATATATCAAACAATAAATAAAAAGCAGGGAAGGCTGCGAATTCCGTATTATATTGGAATGATGATGGGATATGCTTTGGATACGGTCGCTTTTGCCATGAAGACAACTTTTCCAGTTAGCTCGGTTAGAATCAAAAAATTTTGCGCGAGCACTCAAGTGTCGGCGAAAAAGGCATTTGAGAGCGGGTTTAACCCTGAATATACAATACAAAGGGGGTTGATCCAAATGATCAAACATGAGTTTCCGGTAAACACATAGCTGCCAGTACACGACAAAGCGTTAGAAGGTTAATGTTTTGTCACCGTATCCTTAACTCTATTCATGTGTTTGAAAGTCTCCTCTTTGACTTTATTAAGAAGCTCAAATTTTAAATCGGAGTCCATATCAAGAGAGTTTTTGCGAAATTTTAGTTTCAAGTATAATCCATTTTCCTCAAACTCTACCTCTTCTCCGGATTCATCCGAGTTTCCACAATTTTCATCCCAATGCATCTGAGAATCAGTGAAGCCTAGTGCAAACGAGATACACTGAAACTGTTGCGCCCATATCTTTAAGGTGAAGAGTATTTGGTTGATGTTTTCAGCATCTTGATAAAATAAATCAATATTATTTGATAATTGGATCATAAAAGACCGATTCTGCCTTTTCATATTTCTATCTTGGATGCCAAAAAACGGGTTAATGCGTTCGTCATACCCTGCATAGAATATTAGCAACCATGAGAGAGCCATAAAGGCAAGTAGTCCGACTTTAATGTCGATTACGCGTAACGAGGAAAGTAAAAAAATCAAAAGATATCCAGATGCGGCAAGATGAAGTCTGCGGACACTTTGCCGATGTGACAATCCTTTTTCTATCAATCTATGATGAATATGGTTTTTATCAGCGGAAAATAGAGGGATCCCTTTGATAGATCTACGGATAATTGTAAAGGATGTGTCTACAATGGGAACTCCCAACAACAATATTGGTAGAATATTGTAACGATGGGTAGATCCACTGATTTGAATAAAAGGAAGTACCGCCAGAATAAAGCCTAAAAACAAGCTTCCACTATCTCCCATAAATACTCGAGCTGGGTGAAGGTTGTAGACCAGGAAACCTAAGAGGGAGAATATCAGTGAGATAGTCATTGTGAAGATAATCATATCCTGTTCCAACCAGGCAATGGTTCCTATTCCAAGAAGTGCTATTGCAGCAACCCCAGCTGCCAAGGAATCAAGTCCGTCAATAAGGTTCATGGCGTTCATAATCCCTACAATCCATACTACTGCGACTATATAGCCTAATTTACCAAAATGCACTTTTTGAAAAAAAGGTAAGACAATGACATCTGGTTGAAAAAAAACCGCTACTGTGATGCATGCTATAACAATCTGGACAATTAACTTGTAACGAGCCCGAATATTCTTAAAATCATCGATCAGCCCAAGAAGAAAAGCACTCATACTTAACCCGAACAACCAAGGTAATATCCAAAGCTTATCCGAGTCTAAAAAGTGTATGCTGACCAATTGCGTTCTAACAAATAAGAGCGTTCCGATGGTTCCCCAAAAACCAAAAACGATGCCGATTCCACCAATACGTGGAATGACTTGATCATGAACATCACGAAATCGGGACTTATGTTTAGATTTGATGTTTTTGCGTTTTAAGAATTTTATACCAAAAGGACAAATCGTTGTGGCTATTACAAAGGAGAGAATGGCAACAGAGATCAAAGATGAGTAACGTAACATATCACTTGTGTATAGTTTAAAACAAAGAAGGGTTATCTGATAAAGCACTTACTGTTTCTTAACCAAACTACAGAGAACAATCGGAAAAATCGAGATTAAAGGGGATATTTTTAAATTTCGCAGGTAGTCAATTGATGAAAAACATAAATATTTCAATAATAAAGACATCCATATCAGCTATAAAAGCCAAGATTTCTTTCAGCCGACTGTTGATCGCAATAAACGCTACGATAATATTGTTCATGGTAGCGGTATCCTTGAATCACCTTCATCGCTTCACGGGCTATCTGTTTCTATCACGCGGAACTCTGGGCTTGCTTGGGTGGTTAAGCATCACTTTGACAGTCATAAATCTCTCAAGGAAATTCATTAGAGCCAGTTTACTTGTATTTGTAGTTTTATTTTGTGTCGGCTATGCAACGGGCCCCTATCTTGAACCCCCTTCTGATCCACTTGAGCATTTAAAGAGAACCAACTCTTATTGTAAGGTTCGCCCAAAATGGATCCGCAAGACTAATCACGGATTTTGGCATTATTATATGTCGGGTGTTCTATTATGTTCTTTAAATCAACAAAGTCCGGTTAAATCACATTTAGACAGAATTGACACAGTTCATGGACTTTATTGGGGATTAGCGGGTGTTACCATTCTGATTGTGGGTATGTCTGCAGGTTTATCAATTCAATGGGCTTTGGTCAGTTGCCTGATTGCGTTCCTGTTCATGGGAACGAACAGGTTCAGCTATTTCAGTTATTACTCCCTGGCCCCCAGTTTATCATCCATGATCATCTATTGGTTGTGGGTTTCTGTGTTTTTTTTCAAACGCCAAAAGAAGAACATACTCCTGGGAACTGGTGTCCTTATAGCACTGATACCAATTTTATTGGTCAATCATATACAGGAAGCTATTTTCCTAATCATAACGGGAGGAATATGGATAGGAGTTGTATTCAATAAGAGGATTTGGACGAGAATCAAAGATTACAAACAGGCTAATCAGAAGGTTTTTGTAACTTGTTTATATATTTTGTTGATCTTTTGCTGTTTTTGGATTTTGCCTCAACTCCAGGTTTTTAAGGATCACCTATCGGAATGGTTTATTAATACATATTGGACTTCGAATAGGCGGTATGTATTCTATATGAATGAGTACCATCTAATCGGGAAGGTATGGGCGTATAGAATTAGTGATACATTGGGTCTCCTGGGTTTTATTCCACTATTTGCTCTACCTTTTCTTCTGCTCTGGAGATTAATATTCAAGGATTCTCTCATCAGCACACCTATTGTGGTGTTGGGGACTTTGCCTTTCTGGATCTACTTTGTTCCGCTTTTGAATTTTATTTGGGCATCGAATGTTAGGAGTTCATATTGGAGGCTGTGCTACGCTTCCTTCTATTGGCTTTTTATCGCAGCATTCCTGTTCGGAATCATTAGCAAAATCTCCAATATCAATTTGGGAAATTCGATATTTGGCAAAGGCCAAAATCGACATCGATTTGTAAAAAAAGGAATCCATGTCGTTTTCGGATTATTCTGTGTTGTTGCTATCATAGGTCTTAGTGGAGTTCGTTCTGGACCCATTTACGGGAAACTTGACTTTTATTTGGTTGATAATCGACCATGGTGGCCTGATTGGGGGAGCATGGTTAATTCTGTAAAATCGGTTCAGAATCTCCGGAAAGTAAGAACAGATCCAGTAACAGCAACAGTTTTACAGTCGGTATTTCTGCAAAAAGCCTATTTTTTCCGTGAACGGACACGAAAAAGGCTACTTGGGATTGAAGAAATGGATAATGCCATTGGAGAACAGAAAAAAACCGGAAGAAAAGATCTCTGTGTTATCAATCTTGTCGGTTTTCCTGATTCATGGGTTCCTATAGAGACCGGGCATTGGCAACGGGACATTGGGAGAACATCTCTTTACTATTCCTACAAGGGAGTTACCGGTGATCTACTGAATCAGGAATTAAAAAAGGATCCACCTAAATACTGTAAAGTCTTTACCAGTGACGATGAGTGATCCAGATATGCCTTTGATTTTCTCATCTTTTTCAAATCCAAGTCTAGAATCATTGAAGTAATCCGTTGTTTTTGAAAAGCAAAATATCCATACTATTGACGCACTACCGCGAAGTACAGGTAACCTGGAGCTGTATTGCATCCATACTCGATTCGCAATATAGCAGTTTCAATATTGTAGCTATTGACAATAGCTTGAGGTCGACTGACGAAACCACTATAAAGAAAAACTGTTTCGATCAGGGGGTTCAATTTAAGGTTTTGGAAGAAAGCTCTGGCCCTATAGAATTTGATAGATCAGTATACTGGTACAGATCCTCCTCAAACACTGGATATGCCGGGGGGATGAACCTTGGAGCAGAAATAGCCCGTTCTGCTAACCCTGATTTCCTCCTCCTCTTAAATAACGATACCATCGTATCTCCTCTTTTTTTAAGCACCTTTCTGGAAGCAGTATCCGAACAGGCAAATTCAAAAGATTTTGGTTTTGCCTCTTGTACGATACTGACCCATCCTGAGGAGAAAGTCTGGTATTCAGGTGGGAGGATAAATCTGGTTAGAGGTTCGGGAGTGCATTGGACGGATCAGCTGAAAAACGATCCACTTCAGGAAACGGACTTCATCAGTGGCTGCTGCATGTTATGCAGACCAGAGGTTTATCGGAACCTGTCAGGAATGGACGAGAGCTTCTTTCTCTATCTGGAGGATGTTGATCTGTGTTTGCGCGCGAAAAAGGCAGGTTATAAGCTGTATTTTGCTCCTCAAGTTGAACTACATCACAGGGTGGGATCGTCCACAGGTGGGGAAGAATCGGAGATTCCGGTCTACTACTCGAATAAGAATCGAATAAAGCTGATGCATAAACACTTTGGGGGGCTCACTCTCCTGAGGTTTTATCTGTTTTTCATTCCCAGTAGGATGATTAAAGCACTAATTTATATTGCCAAAGGGCAGGAACATCTGGCCAAGGCAATGATGAATGGAATCAAAAACGAACTGCTTCCAAGCCATCATGGAGCCTGATTTTAATCATAAGCTGGCCGGCGTTGTCGTCTTATTCAACCCTGACAGAGATGTGGAAGCAAATATCCTCTCCTATCTCGGTGAAATTGATATCCTTTATGTTATTGATAATTCGATTTCAGAAAACAGGTCACTGATCGACAGTCTCAATTGTCCCGCCAAGATCAGGTATATTCCCCGGTCAAGCAACACCGGTCTTGCCAAAGCCTTGAACGTTGGAGCAGAATCTGCGATAAAGGATGGTTTTCGCTGGCTGTTGACGATGGATCAGGACAGCAGGTTCCGCTCAGATTCTATCAAGCTTTTGCTTGATTACATTGAGCAGAACGATGTACAGAAAACGGCCATTGTCGCACCATTCCATACAAATGTTCAATCAGAGACTCCGCCATTATTGGAAGAGGAATTGAAACTCACCGTGATCACCTCCGGCAGTTTGATGAATCTGCAAGTTTATCAGGAAATTGGTCCTTTTCTGAATAAGCTGTTTATCGATAGCATCGACCATGAATACTGCCTGAGGGCTGTAAAATCAGGCTACCAGGTGGTTAGGGTCAACAAGGCTGTTCTTGACCATAATCTGGGGGACCAAAAAGTGCATTTCCGGGGTATGGTTTCAACCCATCACAATCCCACCAGGAGATACTATATCACTCGCAACAGGCTTTATATTGTCAAATCTTTTGCCAAGGACTTTCCGGGATATTGCTTTTTTCTGTTCAAGGAAAACCTGAAGGATTTTATTAAAATTATTTTATTTGAAGAACAGAAATTTAAAAAGATCACTGCAATGGGCAGGGGATTAATTGATTCCTGGCGGATGAAATGAGAAATCTGATTAATACTTTATTATCTTTGTTTGGTACGATATATCGCTACCGATACACGATCTGGATCATGGCCGTGCAGGAGATTCGAGCGAAATATGCCGGCTCGGTTCTGGGAGTGGTTTGGAACATTATCCATCCGGTTGTTCTAGTATTTATCTATTGGGTGGTTTTTTCTGTTGGGTTCAAGGTACCTCCCCCCAATAACATCCCGTTTTTATCCTGGTTTTTTTGTGCATTTGTCGCCTGGCAGTGTTTTGCAGAATCGCTTTTGTCAGCAAGCAACTCTCTATTGAGAAACGGGAATCTCATCAAAAAAACCGTTTTCCCGGCCCAGATACTCCCGGTAATTTCGATTTTGTCTAACCTGATTAACAGTGTTGTTTTTATTGTCTTGCTGATTCTGATAATGCTGATTCAGGGAGTTGATCTCTCATTTTATGCCTTTCAAGCGGCATATTATATTTTTGCCATTTCCATGTTATCCCTCGGTGCCGGCTGGTTCTTTTCTGCCGCCTCGGTTTTTATTAAGGATGCAAATCAACTCCTGGCTGTCGCTTTACAGACGCTTTTTTGGGCAACTCCAATCTTCTATAATATTGGCATGTTCCCGGAGAGTATACAGGTCTATTGGAAGATTAATCCGATTTACTACCTGGTGGAGGGATTCAGGGATTCGTTTATTTATCACAGGCCTTTCTGGGATTCACCCGAACTGACTGTTTATTATTGGACATTTACCATTTTGGTATTCTTGATCGGTGGTTGGTTTTTTAAGTCAGTCAAGAAAGAGTTTGCCGACATAATATGAGTATTGTTGTTACTATTGAAAACCTGTCCAAGTGTTTCAAGCTGTACCGGGGCCCCAAAGATCGAGTAAAGGAATGGTTGCATCCGCTGAGGAAGCAATATCATCAACCATTTTGGGCTCTACAGGATATTAACTTTTCAATCAAAAAAGGCGAATCACTGGGAATAATTGGTAGAAACGGATCAGGCAAATCCACCTTGCTACAGATTATCACAGGAGTGATGTCGCCTACTTCCGGAGTCTCAGTTGCCGATGGTAGAATCTCTGCACTCTTGGAACTGGGCACCGGTTTTGATATGGAACTGTCCGGCCGTGACAATCTTTATCTTAATGGCAGTTTGATGGGATTTTCCAAGGAGCAGATCGCCGAACGGGTTCCCTTGATTGAAGAATTTGCTGATATTGGTGAATTTATTGACCAACCGGTTAAGTTGTATTCGTCGGGGATGTTTGTTCGTCTTGCTTTCTCCTCAGCGATACATGTGGATCCGGATATCCTGATTATTGATGAAGCATTGGCTGTGGGGGATGTGAAATTTCAGAACAAATGCTATCGAAAGTTTCATGAGTTCCAGGAAATGGGGAAAACCATCATTTTTGTGACCCACAGCACGGATCTGGTGGCAAAGCATTGTGATCGAGCAGTTTTGCTTCATCAGGGCAGACTGATGATGGACGGGAATCCCAATGATGTCATTAATAAATATCTGGAATTGCTGTTGGGAATTCCTGAAAAAAAGCAGGAGAAGGAATCTTCGCAGGCGAAGGCCGAACAACCCCGGATTGTAAATGTACCAGCGAATTCGGATCCTCTATTCAAAGAGTTTTTGAATAAAGATCTCTCAGAGGATCATTGCCTCCAAAATCCAACCTATAATGGCAATGAACACCGATATGGAGATGGTAGCGGAAAAATCATGGACTATCTGGTTGTGGGAGAAAACAATGCCAACCCGTTACAGATTCAAGCTAATACTATCATCCGCATCTACGCAAAGTATCATTTTTTGAAAAAGGTGGAGACACCGATTTTTGGACTGACCCTGAAGACGATAGATGGGGTAGAGGTTTTTGGTATAAACACACTGTTTGAACGACAAGATGTCAAGCCACGGGAAACTGGGGAAGTAGCCATAGTCTCATATGAGTTTCCGGTAAGCCTTATCTCCGGAGAGTATTTTGTCAGTCTGGGGTTAGCTGAATCCCAAAGTGGTGAGATCATTCCACTCGATCGTCGCTATGATATGGTTCATCTGAAGGTTTACAATTCCTCATCAAAAATGGGGATTGTGGATTTTGATCTGCAACTTCAAGAATTGGTTTAAAAAGAGAGTTTTATGTACAAGAAAGATGACAATGGTGTTCATATAAAATCTGATAGCAAAGATACACCATTCTCATATACCGACGGAGAGGAAATCGAGGAGAGGCTCTACAATCGAATTTCCACCGCGAAAGACGTAAGTCTGGCTTCTAACGAACTCCAAGCCTTGATTCAGGACTGGCCAAGTGAATATCATCTCTCTCCATTAAGGCACAATCTTCTCTCTTTTTTAAAGTTAGATCAGTTTGATAACATCCTGGAGATCGGATCTGGTTGTGGGGCGATCACCAGACTTTTCGGGGAGAGGGGGAATCAGGTGGTAGCGCTGGAAGGGAGTTATAATAGAGCGAAGATAACTGCTGCAAGATGCCGGGATCTTGAAAATGTGCAGGTGTATTGTGATGCTTTTGGAGACTATATATCCTCAAAGAAGTATGACCTCATATCCATGATCGGTGTTTTGGAGTACAGCCCGGGATATTCTTCATCCGAGAATCCATTCGAGGATGCGTTGTCCAAAGTCCGATCTCTGCTTTCTGACAATGGCATATTGGTGGTGGCCATAGAGAACCAGCTTGGACTTAAGTATTTTAATGCCTGCGCTGAAGACCACTCCAATGAGCTGTTTTGGGGCATTAACAATTTCTATCTGCCCAATACCTTCAGAACCTTCGGAAAAAAGGAGCTCGAAAGTATATTCGGTGCTGCCGGTTTTGATCACACAAGCTTCTACTATCCCTTTCCGGACTACAAGCTTCCCAGGGCAATTATTAGTGACTTTGGCCTTGCAAATGAGAGCTTTCCCTTTTACCAGATTATAGGCAAATTTTTTTCACGTGATTACAGCCAAAATGCTGAGAGGTTGTTTATAGAGAGTAGGGTATGGGAGCTATTATGGAAGAACCGACTTGTGGGACACCTGGCGAACTCCTTTTTAATAATTGCATCTACAAAAGAACACAAAAACAAACCATATGTCGATTCATGGTGTGCACAATCATTCAGCTCATCAAGAAAAAAGGAATTTCTAACTGTTAATACCTTTTTCCTTGATGATAACGGTGAGTTTTGGGTTAATAAGGAACTCCAGTACGTCGATGTTTCAAAAGAGACAACTTCTGATACTTTGCGTCATCATCTAGGTAAGGAAGCTTTTGTCGCGGGCAGACCATATGGTTTTCTTGGACTATGCAATATTTTCAGCAATGTTACGTTTCAAACCTATCTTGACTATCTTAGCCCATGGATTGAATTTTTAAAAACTCTTGCTCACACTGAACAACAATCGAAAATTATAGTTGTAGAAACCCGACTACCCGGTAGATATCTGGATTGTCAATTGTCGAATCTGATGTTGAATCCGGATGAGAAATTGGAAGTGTTTGATCTGGAGTGGGAGTATCACTCAAGTCTACCATTGGGATTCGTTGTTTTTAGAGGTGTTTTCTATGACATTGTCGAAAATCTTTATTGGTACAGGAAGACAGAAATATTCAAAGGGGAATCCATAGCATATTGGATAGGTGAAGTATTCAAGTCTATTGATGTTGAATTCAATGAAGACATCTTGAATTTTTATCTAAATCTTGAACTGGAGCTACAAAACGAGATTTTTGTTATAAAGAGTGTCGAAGAAGCAAGGTCAAGCCTGGAGTTAACATTGAATCAGGAGATTTTGCAGACAGCAACCGCTTGGGACAATATAAATAACCATGTGCTTTCAAGGACAAGGCAGGAAAATGAACTTATAAAACAAGAAAAAGAAAAGCTGATTGATGAAAAAAACAGATTATTACACGAAAACAGCGATTTTCAACGTGATAACAAAGTTCTCAAAAAGGATCAGGAAATTCTTTCAAAGCAACTTCGTGAAACCATTGATTTGGTGGAAGACTGTCGGACGAGTGCTAGCTGGAAAATAGGCAGGCTGGTCACTTTTCTCCCGCGAAAACTCAGCCAGTTTATTTCTTAATCACAACCAAGATTATTGAGTTCGATTTAAGACGATCATCAGCAAATGCATGCAGCCAAACAAAATAGCGTGAATCCAAAGTATTGGTTGAATCGTCTATTAGCAGGTGGAACGATTTTCTATATATTTTTGTTTCTATTTCTTACTACAATCTACTGCTCCATTCGTATTGTCATCACATTCGATTCTGCACATTATCTAAAATACATCGATATATTCAATCAAGTTGATCCCTGGACTTCATGGGATGTAGTCAGAGGCATTGTATTTCCATATATTTTACACCTATCGATCAAATTATTCGGTCATTCACACACAAGTGCGCTATTTCTGACATATCTCTTTTTTATTGGATTCGCGATATTATCAGTTGTTTTTCTAAAGATATTGCTTAACAACAAGATTGGCCTGTTTGTTAGGATAATTTTTATAACACTAATTCTGGTGAACCCGATAATACTCGGATTTTATCACACTCTGCTGACCGAATTTGTCGCAACAACACTTTCAATTCTAATGATTGTAGTCACTTATCATTGGATGCAAACTTCATTTTCAAAGAGTAAGCGTGACTACCTGGGGTTTTCGGCAGTAATTATTATATTGGTCTCTTTTTCATATCATTTAAAGCAACCTTATCTTGCTTTGACTTTACCTCCATTATGCCTCGGTACTGCATTCTCAATCTGGAACAGATGTAATCTTTTTAACCTAATTGAAAGGGGTCTGGTTTTTTGTGTCGCAATTACCCTATTAATTGTCTCAATTTTTTCCTGGCATTCCTTTTTGCCTGATTCGGGACCGGCAGCAAATAAAACAAGGTCTTCTTACCATATCGTGTCTAATTTTGCAATGAGAGGGATTGGACAGATACATCGCATTGAATTGATATCGCTGGATTTTTATTCAATAGAGAATGTTGTCAGTGATAATAATATTAAACAAATAGACAAACGGGAAGCTGTCAGGCTGTTGAAGTTAGGTGAATATGTTTCAAAGCAATATCGATTTGTAAATATCATCAAAGAAGGGGAAGTTATTGACAAACTCTTGATTTGGGATGTTCCTGCAGATCGTACAATACTGTCTTCATTTCGTATTTTTAGAAGAATTGTATTGAACCATCCTCAATTGGCGTTTTCCTGTTACTGGGACAATTTTAGTAAAAGTATCAGGTTAAAGGAGAACCCTTTTAACGAAGTGATTTTGGTCGCATTCCGTTCTTTTACTTTTAAAAAACTGCATGAAAACGTTTTCCTGACGCTTCCGGAATACCAGAAGTATGTTCGTCCTTATCGCAGGAATCCCATAAATGTGGTTGGCAAATTGCCGTACACATTGTTCAAAGAGATTTCCTTGTTACTTTTCCCAATATTGCTATCCATGTTTTCGATTTATTGGTTATTATCCATTTCTTTTGGGATCTATCGTTCCATAAGGCGAAAAGCAAGATTGCATTTTAGTAGTTACCAAACTGCAATGTGTCTGGCTTCTTTTTCGGTATTCTCTATAGTATTTATTCATGTCATCAGCGGATTGGTTAATGATCGATATTCATATCCGGGATATCCGATTTCTATTCTGCTATTTATAACAGTCGTGGGTAAGGCGGCAGAGTTTATTAATACAAGATTTTCTCGAGAAGCAATTATCAGAAATAGTTGAACTGCTAACCTTTATCAGATAGTAGCAAAAATGAAATGTGATGTCGTAATTCCCGTATTCAATGCACCCGAATGGGTGTCGATTTGCCTGAGAGTTCTTCTTAGTTGCCCCAGCAATCAGATCGGCAAAATTATTGTTATAGATGACCGTTCGGAGAAGTATACTGAGAATTTACTGGTGGATTTTGCAGAAAAATCTGGAAATATCGAACTATTGCGCAATGATCAAAATCTAGGTTTTGTAAAGTCAGTTAACAGGGGATTGGTCAGCAGCATATCTAATTACATTTTGTTACTAAACAGTGACTGCTTGATAACACAAAAAACCATACCGAAGCTGATTGCCCACGCTGAAAAGGATCAGGATGTTGGATTGATCTCTCCCATTTCTAATAATTCTCCGGTTGTAACTTATGAGATGCTCCCAGGCTATAGCTATATGCAGATGGATACACTTTTTGAAGAGTTGTTCTCTGAAAGATCTGTGGATGCCTGCACCATTGTTGGGAATTGTCTGCTTATCACAAGAAAGTGTATTGAAGAAATCGGATATCTTGATGAGGTGTGGGGGCAGGGATACGGAGAAGAATCGGATTATCAGTTCAGGGCGATGGAAAAGGGTTTCAAAGCCAAGATTGCGATGGACTGTTACGTGTTTCACAAGGCTGAAGCCAGTTTTGGTAGTGATCACCAAATAAATGAACACAGGCAGAGAAATCATAAGCTTTTTCTTGAAAAGTGGGGAGAAATATATAATTCAGCATGGGAGTCATATAAAAAAAACGATCCGATTAAGTATATAACCAGAGAAATAAACAGACTTGGAAAGAAATTTAAAAATAAATCCTTTGATGTGATATTTTATCTCCCTATCATTACACAGAAAATTGGTGGTATTCATGTTTGCATCGAGATAGTTAATGACCTGATTCTAAACAATATCAAAGCAATGGTTGTTGTGGATGATATTGTTTATGAATACTCAGAGATGATGCTTTTTAACAGTCTGGTTATGACAACACCCAGGGAGTTATTTAATAGCAATGTGGCAGCCAATGTAATTGCGGGTACTGCCTGGAACACCATGTATCCTGCCTATCACTTTGCAGCACTGAGAGAGGCGGCACTCGTCTATTTTGTACAGGGATATGAAACATATTTTGATAATGGCCTTAACTATGGAAGAGTCGCAGAAACCTATCAAATGACAGATAATATTATCGTCACATCCGAATGGTTGAAAAACAAACTGTCCAGCGTATTTCAAAGACCTTCTGAGCTGCTTCCGATCTGGTATGATGAACATGTTTTCCATCCTGTCAATACTTCGAAGAATCCCAGTCAGCAAATGAATGTCACAATGGTGCTCAGAGGGGATGTCTACAAAGGTGATTGGATACTGCTCGATATCATCAGGCAGTTATCAATACAAAATGCAGAGTTAGCCATAACGGTCATCGATTTCAATGAATCGACAGATTTTGATAAAGACTCGGCAGCAGCTATTAGACGGATTAGAGGGCCGTTACCTAAGCCCAAGATTGCAGAGATCCTGCAACGGACGGATGTTTTTGTGGATGCTTCACTACAGGAAGGATTTGGTCTGTTCATTATTGAGGCGATGGCTTGTGGTGCCGTGCCGGTCGTTTCCGATTCTGGTGGTATTAATCAGTTTTTAAAATCTGGCAAAAACGGCATAATAATTAAAGAGATCAACAAACCCTCGCAGTATGTAAAATGTATAATGGATCTGATAAGCAATCCTGACAAGCTGGAGGATTTAAAAAAGAATCTGGAGTTTGTAACAGAATTTCGATCAGTAAACAGATTAAAATCTTACCGTGAGTATTTTACCGAACACACACTATGCAAAGTTGAGCAACAAGTGGAGAAAACCCGATATCTTTTGAGAGTCATGAATGAAGAAGTTTATGCTATCAGCCATTCAAAAATGTACAGGCTGGTGATTAAAATAAGAAACAGCCGCCTGGTGAGATTTATTTATGACTTGTTGTTTCGCTGAGTCCAGGAATAGGTGACAGGCTGTAAACTGGTGTATGCCCGATTAAAGTGAGTATTGAAAGCTAATCAACAATCAGATATAAAGCATTTTCCATTTCGTATTTTCAGGTTACTATTTCGACGGTTGGGATATCTGAATATCACATTCTCTTCAACCCTTTTGAAGAGAAGCCTGAACGACAGGTGGAAAATAAGCCGGAAGATTGCACTAATTGAATCTGACAAACGTTCTCCAAGATCCGAAAACATCCTGTTTACGATCAGTACGCTGTTAACCCATGCCGGGATAAGACATAAGACACTCCACACAGATTCACCTTATTTCCTGAAGAAGCTTGAGCGCTTTACAGTTTTGCTGACTACCGATTCCGATGATAATATCCGGGAAAGTGATATTTCCAGTCTGTTGAGATTGCTACAGATTACAATTGTTGATTGTTCTGATTTACTATCCGCTTTGGGCTTGGGATCGGTTAGCAATGACGTCAAAGGATTTGACGTGTTTTTAGCCTCTCAGTATGCCAGGCAGGAATTAAGAAAAAGAATCAACAAAGCCATCGATGGAAAAACTGATGAGCTGAAATCCGAACTGCCTCAAAGGAAAAGAGTTCTTTTTGTGAATATCTTTTTCCCACCATTCTGCTTTGGCGGGGCAACAGTAGTTGTCGCCAATCTAATTGAACAGCTCAAATCCAAATACGAAGTCTTTGGGTTTGCCGGATTTTTAAAAAAGCGTACCAGAAACCTGCATGCTATTGATTACATGCACAAGGAGATTCTAGTCAGAACAGTCAACATTGATTCGTTTCTAAACAACGACCATACAAAGAATTATAAAAATCCGAAGATTAAGAAAATATTTAAGGAATATCTTAAGCTGGTTACACCGGACGTAATTCATTTCCATTCAATGCAGGGCCTGTCAGCCAGCCTTCTGGAAGCGGCCTTTGAACTCCGAATAAAGTTCTTTGTGACCGTACACGACTTTTGGTGGTTAAGTCACAAGCAGTTTTTGCAAACCAACATACAGGAATCTGATTTTATAATTGATGCAAATACAAGCTCCAGGTACCGACCAAAAAAATGGATAGACCAACGTACCAGATTTTTACTCGGCTTGTTAAAAAAGTCAGAAAAGATCATCGTTCCCTCTCAAACTATGAAGAGTGCACTTATCAAATTCGGATTACCTGAAGAGAGTGTTGTGCTGAATGCAAATGGTGTTTCTCCTTCTCGTTTCCAAATTGGTCAGAAAGTAGTTAGATTCGGGTTTATGGGAGGAACAAATGAGCATAAGGGTTATTCAACTGTAATTAAGGCATTTTCACGCGTAAAATCGAAAAACTATATTTTGAACATCTACTGTCCCGAGAGTGAAATTGATTATGAGTTGATGACTGATGATTTACCAACTGATCTGAATGTAAGATACTTTAGCGCCTATAAGTGGCAAGATACAGATCTGGTATATCAAGACCTGGATGTCATTATTATTGCCGCAAATGTGTTGGAATCATATTCTTTGGTGGCTCGAGAAGCACTGATACGGAAAATCCCCGTCATTTCCAGTAAATCAGGTGGTCCGGAAGAGGTTATCGAAAATGGAGTAAATGGTTTTTTATATAGTATGGATGACTATGAGCAATTAGCAGATAAGATTGAAAAATGCTGTGATATTAATGAATTGAATAGAATTGTCGAAAATATCGATTCTGCAAAGATTGTGACGGTTTCGAATCAAGCTTCTGAGTTGGAAAGTATACTGTTCAATTGGAAAGAATGGAATGCTTAAACTAATATCGGATCTGATAATGTCATTTTCATGAATGTTGGACCTGAGTCATACAACTATATATCGTTTCTGTATATATACCATTATTTACCAAAACAACTCATCTAAACTTTGAATCTGGCTAAGTATGAGCATTTTGAAAAGACTTAAGAACTTTCATCACAGCAACAAGCAATTTGTATATCCCTTTTTTCTATTTTTGGCCCTCATGAATTTTTTTTGGTGCAAAGAAACAGGCTATTACTATGAATTGATTCCAAGATTGCTATTTTTATTGGTTTTATCATATCTCATCCCTCGTTTGGCACATACTGGTATTGTCAAAAAAACCATTTTGAATGATTCAGTTGAACCAAAAACCTATCTGATACTCTTTTTGATCCTGATTACAATAATCCACTTTTCATTCCCCATGGTGATTACCTGGGATACTGGGCACTATCATCGCTATTTCGAAGTGATTTCAGGCAGACATACCTGGAGATACTGGGACGTTGTGAGAGGAGCTGTGTTTCCATATTTCCTGTATTTCATTCACAAATTGCTTGGATATGGACAACAGGGGATTCTTGTATCATCTTTTGTTTTTTTTGCAGTTCTGGTTATCTTTATTCATAATTTCTATCGATATCTGCCATCGAATACCAGCTATCTGGTCTATATGTTCGTTGCAGTTGGAATCATCATTACCGATCCCACAATCGTCGGTTACTATCACACCTTGTTAACCGAAAGCTACTCGGCCACCATTTGCATCATTACTCTGTTCCTGGCCTATAATATGTATCAAAATCAGGCCATACAGAAGAAAAGAAGCGTATTGTTGTTTAGTATTTATTTCACATTTATGACACCTCTTATGTGGCACTTAAAACAACCCTTCATGCCATTGATTTTATTGCCACTTTCAGCGGTTTTAGCTCTTCAGATTCTTCAAAGAAGTAGCAGGAAATACTTGCTAAGGACAGGAGCTATAATTGTTCTATCTCTGATTTCATTGTCTGTCAGCATTGCCTATTGGAATCATTTTTTACCTAATGAGGGGCATGCAAATATTGCCAAGAGAACCTCCGAGGGACTTCTCTCAAGAGGCATGATTAGAGGCCTAAAACTGGTTTCGGTGTCCGGAAATCTAAAGAATTGGGCGAATCAAGAAATTGACGATAAAGATATGTTTGCGAACACTGAGTTAATTATTGAATTGATAGATAAAGAGACTAAAAACTTAGTTAATTATGCAGTAATAGATATTCATGACTCAAATAGTAAGCTAATAAACAGGGACGTCGTCTATCTTAATCCTTCTTATTCGAAGCTTGGAAAATCGGTTAAACTGGTAGCTACTGTTTTTTTTAAATATCCGTTAACAGTCCTTAAATCGTATGCCATTAATTACTTAAGAACAATCCATGCTTTTTCTTATACCAGTGTTGACCAGAACTCCATTATTGGTCACAGGACTTTTCAAAACTACATCATCTCTAATGTTTTTCCACAAAAACCATACCGCAAATATGTATCTGTTTATCATCAGTCGGTAGCGAGTTACTCCTGGCTAGCACAAAGATATTATGATCTTACCGATTTTACTGGTGTCAAATACACCATTTTTTTGCTTTTGGCCCCGGTTATCCTTATACTGGTTACCTTAAAAAAGGTGGTGTACTTCATTATTGGAAAATCTGAAGAAAACCAGACGATGATTCTGGAAGATATAGTTTTTCTATTCTCATTCACGGTTTTCTTTCATATTATGGTTCATATAGTCAACGCCGCTACCATCGACCGTTACACGATCCCGGTTTATCCTGCCATGAATATCTGCGTCCTATTTTCTCTGTTTTACTTAGGATCACTGATTAAACAAAAAACACCTTGAATTTTCAATTAATAATTGGAGAAAAATACAGGAAACTCTGTTGCTGTCAATCCAGTCGCCATGAAAAATCACCGGAGTCAAAGTTCGCGAACTATTACAATGGAAAAAACCCCAGGAAAATGTGTACATGCTATTGTTCTTAATACCTTTGAATTTGACAGCAGGGTATTGAAGACAAACAAATCACTGGTTAAGGAAGGCTATGATGTTAGTATACTGGCAATGCACACCAGAGGATTGGAAAAGAAGGAAAACATCGGAGGAATCAAATTATTTCGTATTGGTTGTTTGATAAACAAGTGGCAAGGCAATATTTTCAAAATTATCATTGTCGTTTTTATTTTTGTTCTGAGAGCATCCGTTATTTCAAAAAAATGCGATATAATTCACTGCAATGATTTACAGGCTCTTCCAGTCGGGTTTTTGGTAAAGCTTTTATTCAACAGAAAAGTGAAAATAGTATATGATGCCCATGAATATGAAATTGAAAAACAAGGATTAAACTCAGTACTCAAGCAATTTGTAAGGATTGCAGAAAAGCTTCTGATTCGGTATGCGGATAGCGTTATAACCGTAAGTGACGAAATCGCTGAAGAATATCAGCAACTTTACGGGATTCCCAAACCTACAGTTGTGTTAAACTGCCCAAACTATAGTGAAGTGCAGAAATCGGCTTATTTTCGCGAAAAGTTCAATATTAGGCAAGACCAAATTATACTCCTGTATCAAGGAGCCCTATCAAAAGGAAGGGGAATTGATAAGGTTCTGGAAGCTTTTAAACAGACCACTGCCTCTCATTTGGCATTGATTTTTTTAGGTTATGGACCTCTTTTGGATTCTCTAATTCACGCATCAAATAAATTCTCAAATATTTTTGTGCATGAGGCTGTTCCCTCCGAGGATTTACTTCGACTGACTTCATCTGCAGATATCGGGTTGTCGCTTATTGAAAACAGATGTTTAAGCTACTACTATAGCTTACCAAATAAAATGTTCGAGTATTTGATGGCTGATCTGCCTATTATCGTTTCAAATCTATATTCTATGAGAAAATTTGTAGATGAATACAGGGTTGGAATAAGTGTTGATGAAAAAAACTCTATTGAAGAATTGAAATCTGTATTTGAGAATATAACTTTTGAAAAACTAGCACAGATGAAGGTTAACTTTGAGATAGCCAAGAACGAATTCAATTGGGAAATTCAGGAAGAACATTTGCTTAGGGTATACAGGAAACTCGCAGTTTAAACTATTTATAGTACTTCAATTAAATTAGTTAATTGAAAAAGTATAAGCATAAATCTATAGATAGATTGTAGGAAGCATGGAACTAATATGAAGAAAAATCAATATTATATAGATTACAAGATAGTATATTGCAACTTTATTGATGCTTGATTCATTTTATTAAGAACTTAATATTTGATTATCAATTATCCGCAGCCCGTTTTAGCAACTTCCCCGGTAAAGGAGGGGTAAAATGGGCTTCACAAAGAACACTCTTGAAAAGCTTTATCAAATCAAAACGACGGTTAATCCGATATTGGTATTCTGCTAAGTATCTTTGAGCATATACTTTTCGACTGGCTCGATAGGTTCCGGTTAAGGCACTTTTGACATTGCCCAAAATGATGCTTAGCCAATAAAAATAAGGGATCTCCCCTGTTCTAGGATCTTTTCTCATTTTGATGCGTACATCCTTATGGTGGTTTACTTTTGAAAAGGCATTAAAACAAGGCAATCCGTCAGAGGCCACTAGACATCCCGACTGGAGATTGGCAAAGGCCCATTTTTGAATCTCATGGCTGGTAAAGGCTTTGACAGGTGTCATTTTTACATAGCGAGGATGACCTTCGGAGTTTACTTGTACAGCAGCTACAAAGGGCTGTTTGTTGCTGGAGCCCCGTCCTGGTTTGTCGCCTGATAGGCGACCGCCCAAATAGGCGTCATCCACTGTCACGATCTCTGACAGTTTATATTGTGCATCTGTTTCGACCATAACCTGCATGAGCTTGTGCTTGATAGACCAGGCAGCCGGATGGATAAGACACTCCGATATGCCTTTTTAGCGTAACCGCCAATTAACCCCCACCTTGTTTTTCACCAGATGATATTGAATCATGATACTGGGGGAGTAGGGCCTTCAACTGATCGTTATGTTCAATCA
>JANQGX010000095.1 GCA_028282885.1 SAR324 cluster bacterium | reverse complement strand
ATTCACCCGGAAGGATTTGGCCGATGTTTTATCCAAAATCAAAGACAAGCCAAGTTTGGCCGCTTAAAATACGTCACCGAATTTATGACCTAGAGCACTAAGCTCAAAAGAAGGTGAAAAATGGCATGCCAATACACTGGGTGTGTTTCCGGCACGTAAATCTACATTGAACAGCACGCCAACAAGCAAATGGATGGCACCTGTGTTTGTTGCCTTGAAAGATGGTTATAGCGCTGCTGGCAAAGGAAAAATGTATCGACCGCGCACACCAAAGTCTGATGCGGTCCAGCAGATACTCGCAGACGAAATCGCGCGAGCCATTGCTGGTCAGATTTCTCCCAAAGAAGCACTAGATACTGCTGCAAAACGGGTTAATCGCGTCCTCAGATAGCTTGGAATCAAACATGGTGATCATGGCAACGGATTCAAAACGAAGAGACAATGAGGAGTTTGAAAGGCCACACCGTCACAGAGTCACCAGATTTGGTGACGTTGCATCAAGATGGAGCTTCATGTTGCCTTCGATCATCATATTGTTGGCAGTGTTGGCCTATCCAATTTTTTACACAGTTCAGATCAGTTTTGCGAGCCTGGATCTTGCAAGCTTCAGCGCAACAGAATATGTCGGTTGGGAGAATTATGAAGCTATATTCATGGATCGTGGCTTCCTGAATTCCATAAAAGCTACAGGAATTTATCTTGCTTGGGCAATGCCGATCCAAATGATACTCGGATTTGGCATTGCTTATCTGATCAATGCTGAGTGGAAATTCCGTGGCATTGTTCGAGCCTTGTTCCTTATTCCAATGGTGGTTGCACCGGTTGTTGCCGGAGGTATCTGGCGCATGATGTTAGACCCTCTATGGGGTTTGGTTAATTACTTGTTGGGGCTGATTGGTATGGGTAATCCCGATTGGCTCGGCAATTCTTCTCTTGCCATGGCGACTATAGTGATTATTGACACCTGGCGGTGGACGCCATTTGTGGTTCTTATTGCCACCGCTGCTTTAATGGCGCTTCCAAAAGATGTTTTTGAAGCTGCAGACATCGATGGTGCCAATTGGTGGACCAAACTCTGGTCCATCACACTTCCACTGCTTGCACCGATTATCGCTGCAACCTTTGTTGTCAGATGGCTGGGAGCCGTGAAAATGTTCGATATTGCTCTCGCATCAACCAGTGGTGGGCCTGGCGATGCAACCAATGTGGTCAATCTCTATATATATGAACAGGCTTTTCGATCATTGAGATTTGCTGAAAGCGCGGCAATGGCCGTTATAGTTCTGATATTTACTATGATCCTGACCGGTATCTTCCTTCTGGGAACGCGCAAACTGGAGAACATATACTAATGGCTGGCCTTGTTTTGAAATCGCATAAGCGACAGAATGTAGCACGCTATACCCGGGTTTGGGCAGGAATTTTACTATCGGCCGTGTTTTTATTTCCGGTTTTCTGGATGGTTTTGTCGTCGTTTAAAATGCAGCGTGACATATTCACAACGCCACCGCTTTTGTTTTTTAGTCCGACGTTGGAGTCATATATCAGCAATATTCAACGTACCGATATCAGCAGACGTATGATCAACACGGTCATCGTTGCAACGGGTGCCGGTCTCCTATCGATTACAGCCGGATCGCTGGCGGGCTATGCTCTTAGTCGAATCCGCATCAAAGGTGCCGCAGCAATGGGTGTTCTGATTCTAATGTCACGTGGCGTACCGCCAATTGCTCTTGCAGTTCCAATGTTCCTCGTTGCTCGTAAGCTGAGATTGACAGACCTTCACATAACCCTGATTTTGGCATATTGTACTTTCCTCATCCCCTATGTGATGTGGCTCATGCGGGGGTTTTTCATAAGCTTGCCTATGGAGTTGGAAGAAGCAGCAATGCTTGACGGTTGCACTCGTTTTGGTGCTTTCTTCAAGGTAATCGTGCCAATATCCATACCTGGAATTTTATCAACACTTATTTTCAGCATTATCCTCGCCTGGGAGGAACTGCTTTTTGCTTTGGTGCTGACAAATCGCAAAGCATCAACCATTCCTGTCGCAATTGCAGGAATCGCTGGTGATACCGTAAATGGTGCGAATTGGGGCGCATTGACGACTGTCGGCACGATGACCGTAATCCCTGTTGTGATTTTCGCCCTGCTCGTCCAGAAATGGTTGATTAAAGGGCTGTCTGATGGTGCGACAAAGGGCTGATTAAAGGAGAATTCAAATTCGTGAATGTAAAGCAGACATTTAAAACCAAATCTGAAATTGCTCGTCAGTTTATTCAGGAACTGATTTTATCCGGGGAGGCACCAACAGGTTCTCCCATCACTACCAAAAGAATTGCCGACGCAATTTCGATGAGTGAAACACCTGTTCGTGAAGCTATCAAAAGTCTGGTAAGCGAAGGCTGGTTGAGTCATGTAGCACATCAAGGCACTGTTGTTGCAGACTTCAAAAACGCCCAGATCAATGAAGTTTTTCAACTTCGCGGTTTGTTAAACGCTCAGGCTGTTCGGCTCAGTGGTCCTTCATACAACGAAGAACGGCTTGAACACATCGACCAAAATATCCAACAAAGCAAAATCGCGGTTCGCAACAACGAATTTGAAACCTATTCCAAGCTTAACCGTCAATTTCATGAGTTACTATGCAATACTGAGGAAGCTGAATGGACTTACCGATTGTTCAGTATACTGCAAAGCCAATCCGAAGTATTTCGTCACGGTTTCAAAGCAATTCCCGATGGTTTGCAGAAGTCACTGGATACTCATTTGGCTATCCGTGATGCTCTGCGATCTGGTGATTTGGAGAAAGCGGCTAAATTAGCCAATCTGGATGAGGTTTCTGCTGGCCAAAGGCTATTAGACTCTCTGAATAAAACTCAAGGAAAAACCAGCAAATGAGTTTCTTATTCAATTCAACAATTAAACCTGAGAGAGAGATTACCTCCCCTGTGGATATATGTCTGCCAAACGGAAAGCTCAATCCCCAAGCTGTTGGCTGGTCCAGGTTTCCCCTGCACCGCGATAACCTGAGGGGCTGGGGCCGTAACAAGCGTTTCGAATACTACTGCCTGATGTGTGAAGATTTCATCATTACTGCCAACATTTCTCACCATGATTACCGGGCCAATATTGCCTCCACATTTATTAACCTGAAAACCGGTGAGATCGTTGCATACCGAGGCAACCGCTGGCTACCGGAGCGCTGCATCATGCCCGATCCGACATGCCCAAAAACGGTATCTGAATGTGCGCATGGAATTGGTGTGACAATCGGTCAGGAAGCCAATGGAACGCGACTAATCACCAATAGCGAACGCCTGCAACTGGATGCACTGATCACAAAACCCGCAGGTCACGAATCCATGGGAGTACTGGTTCCTTGGAACAGTCGCACTTTCCAGTATACCCGCAAAGACAATTGCCTCTCCGCCTCCGGCAGAGTGACTGTCGATGGCCAGGAATGGAAGATCGAGCCAGAAAAATGTCTCGCCCTGCATGATGTTGGCCGGGGACGCTGGCCCTATACTACCTGGTGGAACTGGTCAGCGGGCCACGGATTTACAAACGGAAGACAAATTGGCCTTCAGCTTGGCGGAAAATGGACCGTCGGCACTCCTTCAACAGAAAACTGTTTACGCATTGACGGACGTATACAAAAGCTCAGCGAAGAACTCAAATGGAATTATGACAACCGAAATTTCATGAAACCATGGACGATCAGAGGATCAAGGGTTGATTTGACTTTCGTACCTAAAATTCACCATCAACATCATTTCAATAAATGGATTATCTCTGCTCGCGGGGATCAATGTTTCGGCCATTTCAACGGGCAAGTAATTGCAGACAATGGTGAAGTGATAGAAGTTGATCACGTACAGGGCATGGCAGAAGAGGTTTTTAGAAAATGGTGACTCTTAATACTGTAGAAAGAGAGATCACCAGAGCTGTTAATTTGTGCGACCATAATGGCCAGCTCAATTCTTCAGCAATTGGCTGGTCACGGAAACCGATAATTAGAGCGAATCTGAATGGTTGGGGTCGCAACAAACGCTTTGAGTATTGGTGCATATCATCTCCTGAAGTAATTGCGGCTTTGAATGTTTCACATAGTGACTATCGTGTTACACTTGCCGGTTTTTTCCTTGATTTGAAAAACCTGAAGAACATTGCTATAGCTGAAATCCATTGGCTACCTGGCCGTCGTGTCCTCGCTATGCCTGAAGTATCAGGTGGAGGGACCATTTGCGGCAAGGGTAACAAGATTGATATTAGAATCATTCCTGAACCCGGTGGCACACGATTACATCTTGAAAACGATCGTCTTACCATCGACGCTTTTGCTCATGAACCGGAAAACCATCAATCCATGAGCGTGGTGGTTCCCTGGGATAAAAAGCGATTTCAGCTTACCCGTAAAAGCAATTGCCTGCCTACCAGTGGTCAGGTCATTGCAAATGGCAAGACCTACACATTATCGAAAGAAACTGTCTACGCCACGCTTGATCACGGTCGTGGTCGGTGGCCATATTCCATTGTATGGAACTGGGCATCAGCAAGTGGAAAAACGGACGGGCACGAAATCGGATTGCAGTTTGGCGGTAAATGGACAATCAATACTCCATCCACTGAAAATGCGCTGAATATTGATGGCCAAATCTTTAAGGTCAGTGAGGAACTGGACTGGGAATATGACCAAAACAATTTCCTGCGTCCCTGGACAATCAAAGGTCATGGTATCGATCTTCAATTCAAGCCGGTGTTCGTCCGGCATTCACATTTCAACAGGCTGATTGTTGTGAGTCGCGAAGATCAGTGCTTTGGGTATTTTGACGGAATAATTACCGGACCGGATGGTAAAGTCATCAGAATCAAGAATCTACTTGGATGGACCGAAGAAGTGCTTCGACGCTGGTAAGAGAACACAATTTATTAGTAAGAGACCGCCATGAGCAAAGTTTTAATTCAAAATATACGGAAATCATATGATAACGTTGAAGTTATTCATGGGATTGATGTAGAGATCAAAGAGGGTGAATTTGTTGCTTTGGTTGGCCCCTCCGGGTGTGGAAAATCAACACTTCTTCGCATGATTGCCGGGTTAGAAAGTATCAATTCCGGTGAAATCATTATTGGGAATCGGGTGGTGAACGACATTGCCCCCAAAGATCGTGACATAGCAATGGTATTTCAAAACTATGCACTTTATCCCCACATGACAATTCGCAAGAATATGGGGTTTGCCCTGAAACAACGCAAACTCCCCGCCAAAGAAATCAATCAGCGTGTTCATGAAGCAGCTGAGATACTGGGCCTGACTGAATACCTTGACAGAAAACCGCGAGCTCTGTCCGGTGGTCAGCGTCAACGCGTAGCTATGGGACGTGCTATTGTGCGAAATCCGACTGTCTTTTTGTTTGATGAACCTTTATCCAATCTTGACGCAAAGTTACGCGTGCAAATGCGGTCGGAACTGAAAGAACTTCATCAAAGACTTTCCACCACGACTATTTATGTGACCCATGACCAGGTTGAGGCCATGACCTTATCGGATCGTGTCGTGGTTATGAATAACGGTCGTATCGAACAGATTGGTGCGCCGTTAGAACTGTATGATCATCCGCAAAGCCTTTTTGTAGCAGCATTTATCGGTTCACCACAGATGAACTTTTTTAATGGCAAGCTGGATGACAATAAGTCATTGGTTTTGTCAAAAGAACTGAAACTAAACCTCGGGAAGCAGTTTGCTCAAGCAGATACCGATGTCATTATCGGTGTCCGTCCGGAACACCTTGTATTGGCTGAAAAAGGATGGCCGTGTGAAGTGGTTGTGGTCGAACCAACTGGGTCGGAGACACAAATAACCGCCCGCTTGGCCGGCAATACCCTTAGAGTTCTGCTACGTGGCAGAACAACTGTTCAACCAGGGGATAAAGTCTTTGTTAGCGCTGAACCGGTGAGTATTCATGTGTTTTTAGCTTCAACGAACAAGAGACTGCATCTATCCTGAAGAGCTTCTGAAAAATTCTGTAGGTCTCTAACGATGTATTTTTTGGGATCTAAGAGCTGATAATTGGCGTACTCTTTTAAACTGAATCACCAGATCTATTCATTCGCGAAGCAGATATACCGTTTTCTGATTTTCAACAGGAAAGGACAATCTCGGTTATACTATCGCTGGTTTTCCATGTTCTAGATCAGGTCGGGTGATTGCGTTTCGAGGAAGGCCAGCCTCTCTTTCAAAGCATTATGTTCTTTTCTGCAGCCAGGTTGACATTATCCATTCCCCTGATGGTTTGTTTCAGCTCAACGACATTCGCTGTCTGATATTGTCAGCTAGACCTTCCGGAATCCCGTTTTTCCATAAGAGAGAAGTTAAATCAAATCTCAAAAAATTGGGCTTATTTGTGAAGACTTATCAGGTGATTCTTGCCTTTTTCTCCAAATCCAGCCTGAACTCTGGAATTCAATTCTAAAAGTATCTATTCACATGCAATTACCCCAAACGTATTGTTTTCAAGAACCGCATAAATCCATCCATGGAGTTTCAGGAAGCCATCCCTACCTTCCAAGATTCTTGAAATACAACACCTTTGGGGCAAACGCAGATTTAAGGCGAGTAGTTACAACGTGAAGAACATAAATAAGAAAAGCGGGTCGCATTCGCCTGCAGAAATCCCCAAAAAACCAGCAATCTTTTTCGGCTGGTGGACAGTGCTGGTAACAGGAATAGTATCAGGGCTGGGACATGGTTTTTATGGATACGGGATATCCGTTTTTTTCAAGGATCTGGCTTCGGACCTTGGCGTTGATCGGGCAACCACGTCTCTGGCAGCGGGAATCGGTCGTCTGGAAGGGGGGATTACTTCACCCTTGACCGGCTGGCTTTCTGATCGATACGGACCCAAGTGGGTAATTTTTACTGGAACTGTCCTGGCTGGAAGTGGATTGATCCTGATGTACTTCGTCAAAACGGTCTGGAGCTATTACCTTGTCTGGGGCGTCCTGATCGGTATGGGACTTAATATCGGACTCACCATCAGCGTGGACAAGTCCCTGAATGACTGGTTTATGAGAAAAAGAGGACTGGCAATGGGGACAAAATTTGCCCTGATCGGCGTTGTTGGCGTTGCTCTTGTGCCAATTGTCACCTGGCTTGTCTCTGTTTTCGGATGGCGTCTCACCTGCCTGATCTGGGGTGTTATCCTGCTGTCCTGTGCACCTTTCATCCTTCTCTTTGTGAAACAGAAGATTCCCGAACACTATGGATTACTGCCGGACGGAGATCCAGTGTCAACACCAGCGGAAAAACCTGGCACAGCCACCACCGGTTTGAAAGTGATGACGCTTTCCTATCAACCGGTTGAAATAGATTTCTCTCTGAAAGAGGCCTTGAAAACAAGTTCTTACTGGATGTTATGTCTTGCCTTCGGTGCCCAGACGGTCGCTGTCGGTGCATTCAATATTCACTTCATACCGTTTCTGACAGATATGGGGATTGAGCGAACTGTTGCCGGGAGTATGATGGGGTTGATGATTTTTTTTTCAATCCCTTCCAGGTTTTTCGGTGGCATATTGTCTGACCGGGTTTCCAAGGCAAATCTGAAGTACCTCCTCGCAGGAGTTTTCCTGGTGATGACTTTGGGTATCATGGTTTTTCTTTTTTCCGGCGATCTGTTTTCTGTTTACATTTTACTTATATGTTTCGGATTCAGCAGCGGCGCTTCCACTCCTTTGCTCCTGGTGATGACCGGTCGATATTTTGGACGAAAGGCTTTTGGGTCCATTATGGGAAGTTCCCTGGCTGTCAGGGCTCCACTTTCGCTGATGGCTCCGGTTTTTACAGGCTGGGTGTTTGACACGACCGGAAGTTACCGAAATGCCTTTCTTGTTTTTGCCTTCCTTTCTGTTGGCGCTACAATTATCCTCTGCCTGATCCGGCCTCCAGTGCAATCACAGAAATTGGGCCCGCGTGTTGATTGATCAACATCCGGAAAATAGTCACACTGTCCGGACAATTGAACCAAATTCCTGTTCTGGTGAACTCTATCCCAGACCCACCAATCAAGCAAAGAAACGGAGAATCACATGTTAACCGAAATCGTTGTTGGCCTGGATGATGGTCACATCTCGGTTGAGGTTATCGGTTCCGAGACACTTTTTGGAAAAGTCCCGGCGAATGCCTGGGACTGGTAGCTGGTCATGGCCAGCGAGAAATTAAGTCCCTTCAGGATACCCGGAACGTTATCCGTAAATCGGCTGCTGAAATCGAATGGCTAGATTGTCCACGCCCACGGTGATCTGGAAGCCATTGCAGGTGAAATCAACAATAAGGAAGGAATGCGGATTATAGTGCCGAATCGAAACCTGCTGTCCGGTTTTTACCCAAAGGGCTTGAGCGCGTGGAAGCCTTTACCAACGAACAGGTCGATCAACAACGTGATCAGATCCGCAACACCATTGAAAAATTAATGAATCAACAATAAAAGGTGAGATTGGACAATAACTACCGCAATATTGCGGTTTTCCCCATATTCGAAACCGGATAACACTACCTATAATAATGAGATTCGGCAACTGTTCCTGTATATATCAACCAAGTGGGCATCTGCCTGGTTCAACTGATCTCCGTTTTTTGCAATCACATTGAGCATTCTCTAACATAATCCAATGACCAAAAGCACCTACATCACGATTACCATTTTCAGGGGATGGCTGGTCACCTATACGGCAACCGCCCTGGGGCTCATTTTTGGAATCTTATATATTTGGAGCGTTATCAAGGCAGGCATTCCCTCTTCCTGGGGATGGTCAAATGCCGACAAGGCACTGCCCTATGCGACCATGGCCGCCTTCTTTTCGATCATGATGGTTCCGGCTGGTCGTCTGCAGGACCGCTTCGGGCCGCGTCCCATGATTTTACTGGGAGGGTTTTTCACAGGTCTTGGTTGCCTGATATCCGGTTTCGGGGGATCATCTCTTATCGCCTACCTGGTTGGTTTCGGAATTATCACCGGAACAGGCGTGAGTTTCGGTTATTCAGCCCTGACACCGGCTGCCATTAAGTGGTTCCCCGCAGAAAAGACAGGATTGGTGACCGGTATCGTCGTCGCCGGAGTCGGAATGGCGCCGGTTCCCCTGGCCCCCTTGACAGCGTGGTTGCTAAACCTGCATGCTCGTCCTACAGCGACGGAAGCATTGGAGTCCGGGGTTTCGGCGACTATGATAACCCTCGGCATCGCTATCTGGATCATGACGGTCGCCCTGACCTGGTTTGTAGTGAATCCGCCCGTGGGATTCGTCCCGCTCTCTACCAGGAAAATGGAGAAGACCAGGGAGCAAGCAGAATTCAACTGGCTGCAGATGGTGACCACCGTCCATTTCTGGTTGTTGTTCATCATGTTTTTTATCGGCGCTTCTGCAGGTTTGGTGTTTATCGGAGTAGCTGCCGACTTGGGAAAACAAGCGCTAAAACAATACGCTTTTTTAACGGTTGTGGTGCTGTCCATCGGTAACTCTGCTGGTCGAATTTTAGCAGGCTTCATTTCTGATCGTGTTGGACGGTTGTGGACCCTGTTTGCGGACAACATCTTTCAGGGTTGCGTCATTGTCGTTCTCTACAACTTAACTGTAAACGGCGGGGGCTCCTGGTGGATGATACTGACCATCGTTTTTCTAATCGGAATGAACTATGGGGGTAATCCAACCATTTTTCCCTCTATCTGTAAGGACTATTTCGGCATTCGTCATTTCGGTCACAACTACGGGTGTCTGTTTGTCGCATTTGGGCTGGCAGGCCTGATCATGCCTTGGGTTAACGGGCTGATTCAGGATATCACCGGTAAATCCGATCTGTCTTATATTCTGATTGTTGTCATGCTGTCTGCCGCAGCACTTTTATCACTGATCACCAGGTGGCTTGGTCCCCCGGAACTGAAACAAGCAGAGGAATAAACCATGTCGATTATCACCATATCCAGAGGAACCTTCGGGGGAGGCAAGGCCGTCGCGGAAGCTCTGGCTGACCATTTAGGCTATGCCTGCATCAGTCGCGAAACCATTGCCCAGGATGCCTCCAAAACCTTTGGAATACCGGAAAAGGAGCTGCATGATTCAGTTCTCAAAGCCCCGGGATTTTTTAACAAACAGGTCTCCAGCAGCATTATCAATCTCAGGTATATCCGGGCTTCATTATTGAGTCACTGCAAGGACTTCAGAACAGTTTATCATGGGTGGGGTGGGCATCTGTTGTTGAAAGGAGTCCCTCGACTCTTACGGGTAAGGATTACGGCAGGGATGGAATACCGGATTCACAGCGCCATGGTAAATGAAAAGATCGGCCGTGAACAGGCGATCTCACTGATTGCAGAAATGGACAAAGAGCGATCACAATGGGCCAGAACTCTTTGGGGAATTGAGTGGTCCGATCAATCGCTTTACGATCTGGTTCTGAATCTCGACACCATCAGCATAAACAGTGCAGTTAAAATCATAGCCGAGGCCATGAACCTGGATGAATTCAAAGAAGATGAACATACCCATCAGGCTTTTGACGACCAGCACATCGTCTCACAAATCTGGATTGAGCTGATTCGAAACAAACCGACCCGTGGTGTACGAGTTGAGATCGAATGTAACGGCGGCCATGTCTCTATTTCCGGCGATGTAGGTTCCATGAAACTGGTTACGGCCATTATCACCATTGCCGAAGGCATCAGAGGTGTCAAGAATGTTCAAAACGATTTGCACATTGGTGCCAGTTGGATGTGGTAATCAAACAATCACCTGCTTGCAAACCCGCATAAAATATCGAAACCCTCGCATAAGCCCCGGATCTATGGTCTGAGATCTGGAGCAGGGGCGGTTTCCCTCTCAAATTTGTTTTCTCGGCCCGGATTTTGTGATAGGATTGGTCCAATCGATCCCAGACCGGATATAACGATAAAAGCGCCTACAACTCATCAGCCACATACTGAACTTAAGGTTTAAACGTCCGTATATACAGCAGCGATCCCGGGTTCGGGATTCATCACGGATCAATCCAAGAGGGCGACATGATTACCAAAAATGAAAGAAGACTCTTCTTTATTGCAGCAGTGATATCTTTCCTGTTAACAGTGTCCGGTGGCGTCAATTCATTATTTGCCCAGACCATTCCCGGAAGGGGAAGCATCCAGGTATTCAGCAAACCGGAGGGTGCGGACATTGTCATCAATAACGTCCCGGTCGGGAAAACACCAAAAAACGTGGAAAACCTGAAATCGGGTTACTATAATTTTGTCCTTAATAAAGAGGGTTACAAGAAAAGACAAAAAAGAGTTCAAATTCATGAAGGGATCAACAAAGGATTCAACCTTTTACTCTACGAATTAAAAGAGGAAAAGCTGGATTTGGGATTGGTTCATTTTGCGAGTGCTCCCAAAAACTTCCCGATACAGCTTCCAGCGAGTTTCTCAAAGGTGGAAGTGGGATTTTACGGGCAGGGAGAAGACACTCCGAATCAATACGGGGGCTGGAATGCCTGGTTCAAGGTCAACGACCGAATGGTCTGGAAGTTTATGCGTTATGACAACAAAAAAGGCGGGATCATTGCGGATTTTACCAGGCGAAAAAAAAGACGGTGGGAGAAATATGGCCGGGATAAGCTTCTGGATGTTACATCCTTCTGCCGGCCGGGTAGTAATACTTTCACCTACTATCACTATACCGAAGGTCCTGGTATTGGCATTGTAGTAAAGATTCACCCGTGATACCCCGACCTTTGATTTAACAGCGCAACCCCTCTGTTGCGCAAAAGCCGTCAAAGCCAAACCTGCAATACTGATTTGCCTGATCGCCCCGACTATTTTTCCAGCAGTGCCTTCAACGCATTCTCTTCCTCGATCGCCACGGATTCACCGGCGCGACGTTTTTCCAGAAAAGCTTTTAACCGGTTATGGGTATCGGGTGTAAGGCGGTATCTGATGGCGTTGTAAAGAGCAATCAACAGGAACAATGCCGGAACCGCGGCAAAAACAAGCCGCAGGATCATGAAGAACTCCGGGGTCTGCGGTTGTTGCACCAAAGTTTCAACTCCATCCACCGTTTGTAGAACCGGTTTTTTAAATCCGGCCAGTTGAATCAGGTTGGAGACCAGAAATATACCCAGGGCGGAACCCAGTTTTCGTACAAAGGTCATCAACCCCGAGTAAACCCCTTCCTGTCGTTTGCCACTATAGAGTTCATCAACATCGGGTACATCCGGCATGATGGAATAGACCATGATGACCAATGTTCCCGATCCGAGCCCCACCAATCCGGCAAATATATAAATTGCCGGATCGGGTGACTGGTCGGTGATCAGGAAGGAGCCAACCATTATGACCATCCAGTAGAGTGCGGCATAGGTATAGGTTCTTTTTTTGCCAAATCTTTTTGCAATCTTTACAGCCACCGGGATGAAGAGTAGTTGGATAATAAGGAGGGTTCCCAGGATATAGTTGGTTTCTCCGGGCCGTCCGATGTAGTACTTCATGAAATACATCATTACCGAGGAGATAATGTCCATGGTGGTCATGGCAAAAAGATACATTAACAGCACGTTGATAAATGTCGGCGTTTTGAAGGGTATTATAAAGGTTCGCTTAAAGCTGAACGGCTCCGGCTCCCGTTGGAACTCCTTTCTTTCCCGGGTAAAGAGAAAGGTGGCGATATAGGGAAGCGAAAAGAAGCAGGCAAAGATCAGGGCCATTGCCACATAGCCCTCCCGTTCGGTGGGAAAGAGTTTCACGACTTCCAGAGGCATTACGGCGCAGATCAGGGAGGAGAGCATGGAAAATACCATTCTGATGGAAGTCAGGTTGGTTCTTTCGTTGTAATCGGTGGTGATCTCTGACGCCAGGGCGAAGTAAGGGATCATGACAATGGTGTAACTCGTGGAGAAAAACAGGTAGGCGGCAATGACATAAAGGAATCGGTGAAACTCTTCGGCGAAATTTACAGGATACCACATCATGAAAAAGGAACAGAAAATCAACACCACTCCCAGCAGAAAATAGGGGCGCCGTCTACCAAAGCGAGTCCGTGTTTTATCCGTAATCACACCCATGATGGGGTCGCTGATCGCATCCCAGGCTTTGCTGATCAGGAATGCAAAACCTGCCAGTGCGGGGGAGATCAGAACAACATCTGTCAGAAAATAGAGATAAAAAAAGCCGACGATGATCATCGATCCGCCGCCGAATACATCACCCGCGCCAAATGCCAGTTTGGTTGAAAGTGTTAACCTATCGCTTTGTTTTGTACCCATGGATTCTCCGTGGTTTGATGACATCCCTGTTTCAAAATCTATTAACATTATCGTCCGCAGTACCATATATCTGACTCTCGGGCAATGGCCTTTTGTTCCGACAACAACAACGGCTATTTACAGCCGAGCTCTCGCTTGATAGTTTACAACACCCGGATGGATATTTTCCGTTATCATGATCTGTTCGATCCTTGGTGGTTTTGGATTCTCATTGTCTAACAGAACTTCCGGACTTTTATCGTACTGATCAGCAAAAACATCCGGAAAACAGGACGAATTGAAAGAGGAGCTTTCCATGCCCAGAAATTCCAACAATCCCAATCCCAGAGTACATGTTGCCTTTGGCTTTCATGGGAACCTTTACCACTCCTTTCGCGTAGACACCAACGACGAAGCAGGATTCGGAAAGGATATCCGCATCATCCGAAAAACCATTTCCATCCTGGATGAATTCAATCAAAAGGGATTACCGGTCAAAGGCGTTTGGGATTTTGAAAACCTCTTCTCCCTTCAGGAGACCTTGCCCAGGTATGCACCCGATATCATTGAAAACCTGCAAAGGCGCGTCAATGACCACGGGGATGAAGCGATTCTGATGTCTTATAACAATGGCCTGGTTTCAGCTTTTAATGAAAAGGAGTTTCTGGACAGCATGCGCTGGGCCATCAGCAATTCTCAAAAGAGTGGGATTGCAGACATTTTCGGTGATTATGGGAAGATAGTCCGCCCCCAGGAGATGATGACCTCTCCGGGAAATTTCAATCTCTACAAGAAACTCGGAATCGAGGCCATTTCCTTATATTATTCCAGTATTACCTTTGATACCTTCAAAGTATTTATTCCGAGGCTTTCCATGGAGGCAGCCCATAACCCCCTGCTTTATGAAAATCCCGAAACCGGTGAATCCATAACCGTGATCCCCAGCTATAATGTGGGCGATCTGATAGAAAATATCAGCCTGCGTCACTGGATCAGAAAGCTTCACAAACTGCAGAACAGGGGTGAAATTCAAAATGATGTCCTGATCTATATTAATTTTGATGCAGATGACGAATTCTGGTACGGATTCGATTTCCCGCCACATCTGGCCTGGTTGCCCAATACCGGCGGTTTGCAACAGCTCATCGAGGACATACGCGATCTGGAATATGTCAACTACACCAATCTCAGCGACTATCTGAAGAATCATTCCCCTGTGGAAAAAATCTTTTTCGGACAAGACACTGCCGATGGCAGTTTTAACGGATACAATTCCTGGTCGGAAAAAGCCTATGTCCATGATTACTGGACCCGTTTAGAACACGGCAGGCGGAACCAACGCTTGCAGGAAGAAATATCCGAACAGTTCAATCTGATCTCTCCGGACACCCAACAGGTTGCCGAAAAAGCATATGAAGCCCGTATCCGCCTTCTTTCCACAACCAACTATGGAATGGCGACACCATACCTGGCCAAGGCGCGTGAAAGAGTTGTAGAAGACCTTATTGAGCAGGTTGACTCCTATTCCGAAGAGGTTCTGGAGCAGACTTTTGAAGCGTTCAGGGATTCCATTGATTCCGGAAGCTCAAAATCCGAAGAGCAAAACCATTTGGGGCAGGTTCTGGTCACCAGGGATCCACTGGGAGCTGACCAGGGAGAGGGACTTTTCCTCAAACTCCCCGGTTCCGGGAATCATGAAAATATCAGCAAAGCAGTACTGAAGTGGGGTGACAACAAGGAAATTCCGGCCAGGGTGATCTCATCGAACTCCGATGAGTTGAATCTCTTCGTATCATCCCTTTCCGATCTGGAGAGCGGATTATACGATCTGTACAACGACCATTCCGAAAATGAAAAATCATCGGTCACCGCCAACACCACGATCCTTGAAAACGAATCGATCCGGTTGGAGTTTTCGGCTGATCACCGGATTATGGGCTTGTGGGCGAACGGCGAGAAACAATTGGAGCAGGATAGTCTTCTGCCGATGATCAAATACAAGAATCGAGTCATTCACCTAGCGAATCCGGAACTGACCGTGATTAATCCGGGCGATAATGGAGCGGCAACAATCAGACTCTCCGGAACATTCGATATTCCTTTGGTCGATGATACAAAACCCGGCTTCATCGATTATTATTTCACCTTGGTTGAGAAACTGCCTTATCTTTACGTTTCCGGCCAAATTCATTATCCGGAAACACCACGGGTTGATCTGATAAAATCCGATAAACCGTCCCTGGCCCGACTGGTGGATAAATCATGGATTGAAGTAGCACCCCTGGAATTGAACCTTTCGCACCGGGCGTCCAGGAACAAACCATTCCGGGTTCTAAAGCGCAACTACCTGGGGGTGGACTCACATTATGATATCGATTACTTCCGTCATTCCCCACAAAATCTTAATCTGGACAATATCAATCAACATATTACGGCAGAGTATCTTGGCGTGAGCAACCATGAAAACGGTTTTGCCATCGGTATTGACACCACTGTCTCATCCAACTTCGCCTTTTGTCCGCTAAAAATGAAGCACGAGCAGAAGGATCAATCGTTCAGTCTGAAGTTGAATCCTTTCGGAACCTATTTCGGTCGTCAATATTACCAACCTACCTGGAGTAACGGGCAGGGTTTTCGTGCAGCTTTCATTACCGGGGAGCAATATGCCAGCGCAGGACCTACTTACAACGGCCATTGCAATACATTCTCAATAATGCTCTCTTTCTTCAAAGGAGACTCTCTCCCGACGGCTCAGCAGAATGACCTTTTGAACTTCGCGCATCCGCCATATAGCCGATTTCTTCAGGAAAAGGCTGAGCCTGCCAAAACAGATACTCCGCTGCAAATACCCGAAGGCTTTTTTGCGCTGTATGGCGACGAAGGAGTCTATTTCCATTGGGAAAAAGTGACGGGAGCCGAGACATACAAAATCAAATGCGGGAAAAAAAGTGGCGAATTTTTAGCTGATTTCGAGACAGCGGATACCATGTTACACTCGAAATCACTGGGTGAAGAAGGCCCTTTTGTCCTTGGTGAAACCTATTACGCCGTCATCGAAGCTGAAGGCGATGACGACTGCTCAAGCGGGCAATCGCCTGAAATCAGGTTCACTGCAGTGGCTCCTCCCGCAAAATCGGGTCCCGGTGTCCCGCTGCGCCTTCAATTAAAGATTCTGTTCTCTTCGCTGAGAGCAAGACTGTTTTAAGCCATCGGATCGGGCAATTGGATGAAAAACCAGTGACTGCCTCTATCTATCGCACTATAGACATTGCACGACGGGCCGGGATTCATGTCAATACGGTTCGTTTTTATGAAAGAATCCAACTGATTTCGCCGGTGCCCCGTAACAGCAACAACTATCGGGCGTATTCTCATCGTCATCTATGCCAGGTTCTGGTATTAAGATTTGTTTTTCTCAATGTGTGGCCGGGGAACGCTGTTCGCAATGCCTCCTACACCATTGTTGATGCGATGAAGAAGTGGGATATCGCTCAAGCAAAATCCCGGGCACGTGATTACCTGAAAACCATTGAACAGGAGATTGATAAAGCGATTGCAGCCATCGATATCATCAAAACCTGGTCTGACCGGACGACTCTTAATAAACCTTCCCGGAAATTGGGTTTCCATCAGACTGCCGAACTGATCGGAGTCTCCAGGGAAACCATAAGAGGCTGGGAAAGAAACGGTTTGATCCGCATTCCAAGAGAAGGGCCAAACAAAACCCGATATTTTACCAACTTGGAAATCGATCGATTGCAGGTTATCTACCTGTTACGCCAGGCCCGATTCAGCTTGTCCGCTATTCACAAAGCAGTTGGGCTGCTGGATCAGGGGGGCACCCAAAAAGCGGCCGATTCCCTCGAATCGCCGGATATGGACTTCATTTTTACCACCGGAGATCACGTTGTGGATGCCCTCCGTCAGACGCACCTCAAAGCAAAGGAGCTGCTTCATTTCCTGGACACGGTGCCCGGTAAAAGATATTTATAAAAACAGGACTGATCTACAAGTGGAGAAAGAATACCTTGACTCCCCATATTCGAGTTCTTACCATCTTACATTAAACCAGATGATTGTTGTTTATGCTAAAAACCGAACGCTCAGTCGTCTCTATTTTGCCGCACTCCCACCGGGAGAGAAAGGAGTGCGGACAAGAGATGACATCTGTCGAGTCAAACCTACCACCCCCTCCAGGGGAGTCTTGGTTAGAGACTGAGCTATTGATGCTGAATGAAGTTTGAACTGAACAGGAGGTTGCAGTGGATTTTGATCTAACAACAGAGCAGGAAATGATCCGGAAGGAGGTTCGAAAGTTCTCAGAGAAGGAGATTCTTCCCATCGCCATCGAACTGGACGAAAAAGAGGAGTTTTCGGAAGACCTGACCCTGAAAATGGGAGACATCGGTCTCTTCGGCATGTTCGTTTCAGAGGAATATGACGGACAGGGCCTGGATTATATTTCATATATCATTGCAGTTGAAGAGGTAGCAAGGATTGACGGATCTCAAGCCGCAACGGTTGCTGCCGGGAACTCCCTGGGTATCGGCCCGATATACTATTTTGGTTCGGAAAGGCAAAAACAGAAATACCTGCCCGACCTTTGCAACGGCAAGGCGCTTTGGGGATTTGGGCTGACCGAACCCACCGCCGGATCGGACGCCGGAGGCAGCAAAACAACCGCTGTTCGGGACGGAGACAACTGGATCATCAACGGTTCCAAAATCTTCATTACAAACGCCTCCTGCGATCTTTCATTGGGAGTCACAGTTCAAGCTATTACCGGTACGCGTGAAAACGGTAAACCCGAATATACCTGTTTTCTGGTGGAAAACGGGACCCCGGGTTTCAAGGCCTTGCCCATGCACCAGAAAATGATGTGGCGGGCTTCCAATACTTCCGAGCTTTATTTCGACGATGTCCGTGTTCCCAATGAGAATGTACTGGGCAACGTGGGGGATGGCTTCCATCAAATGTTACAAACGCTGGATGGTGGTCGTCTATCTATCGGTGCCATGGGTTTGGGTGGCGCCCAGGGAGCATACGAGATCGGACTGAAATACGCTAAAGATAGAGAGCAATTCGGACAACCCATTTCCAAATTTCAGGCCATTGCCTTCAAATTGGCGGATTGTGCCACGGAAATCGAGTGCGCCAGGAACCTACTCTACAAAGCCTGCTGGCTGAGAAGCAACAAACGCCCCTTCGCCAAGGAAGCAGCCATGGCAAAACTCTACTGTTCCGAGTTAATGGGGCGAGTTGCCAATCACGCGGTACAGATTCACGGCGGCTACGGTCTGATGAAGGAGTACCATGTTGAACGATTTTACCGCGACCAGAAACTGCTCGATATTGGAGAAGGAACCTCCGAAGTGCAACGACTTGTCATTTCCCGCTATATAGGTTGTTGAAACAGGAGTCAGTTTATTCAGCCAATGTCCTGTGAGGGAAAGCTGAACTGCGATCCCATTTTGGCTATCTCGGGATAACAATGTCGAAGGCACCTTCTGATCCTGATGATACCACCCGGAAATCGTGGTTTACTTCCACGAGACCATTGTGACCAGTTGAGTTGCAACAAGTAACGGAGAATTATCGTGAATGAATCAGTTTTAAACTTCGAAGAGACAAACGGCATTGCCACTTTAACCCTGAACCGCCCCCGGGTGATGAACTCCCTGAACCGGGATCTTCTGAGGGAGTTGCAGGGCAGTATCGACAGAATCCAGTTTGACAAGGGAGTTCGTGTAGTAATCATTACGGGTGCAGGAGAGAAGGCCTTTTGTTCCGGAGCTGATTTGAAAGAACGAGCCGGGATGAATGAGACGGAAGTAAAACAGTTTATCTTCACCATCCGCCATTGTTTTAGCCGAATCGACAACCTGAACAAACCTGTAATTGCAGCGGTCAATGGAATTGCACTGGGCGGAGGAACAGAATTAGCCCTCGCCTCTGATATCAGAATTGCCTCTGAAAACGCCAGCATGGGTTTGACAGAAACCCGGCTGGCTATCATACCCGGTGCCGGTGGAACCCAGAGACTGCCCCGACTGATCGGAATCGGTAAAGCCAAAGAGTTGATTTTTACGGGTCGCAGGATCGATGCCGGGGAAGCTTTGGAAATTGGATTGGTGAACAGCGTCTGCGCGCCAGATCAGCTTCTGCCCAAGTGTCACAAAATGGCGGAGATGATCCTGGAAACCGGGCCCATAGCCATTGAACAGGCTAAATATGCAATCAACGCAGGAACGGAAACAGATATCAACACCGGATTGGGTATCGAGTCAAACGCTTATTGGTTGACAATCCCCACAGAGGACAGACTGGAAGGTTTGAAAGCGTTTAAGGAAAAACGAAAACCGGTTTACAAAGGGAGATAACATGAGTGAACGAAGTGCTGATAATCGAAAATTCTGGAATAAAGAAGAGAAGATGCTCGATGAACTGGTTCAACGCGCAACCAGGGCCGGCGGAAAGCAGGCCGTGGAGAAACTGGCAAAAGTGGGAAAGCGTCCTGTCAGGGATTTGATTCAGGATCTGATTGACCCCGGAAGCAGGTTTTATGAGCTATCCAGGATAGCAGGCTTTGGCATGGACTATCCCGGGGTAAATGATATACCGGGCGGTGGAATCGTAACAGGAGTTGGAAAAATCCATGGTAATTGGACCATGGTTTTGGCCAACGACAGCCGTGTCAAGGCGGGCACCTATTTTCCCATCACTCTTAAGAAACATCTCAGGGCCCAGGCTATCGCAGAGCAATGTGGTATCAATTGTGTCTACATCGCAGATTCCGGTGGCGCTTTCCTGCCCATGCAGGCCGAAGTCTTCCCGGATGACCAGCAGTTCGGTTCCATGTTTTTCAATATGGCCCGGATGTCCGCCAACGGTTTGAAACAGATCACTTTAAGCACCGGTGGCAATACAGCCGGTGGTGCCTATATTGTGTTTATGGCTTGTCAGTCGATAATGATCGACCAGCTTTCCTATTCCTTCCTGGGTGGACCGCCACTGGTGAAAATGGCGACGGGCGAAGAAACCACGGCAGAAAAACTGGGCGGGGCCAAAGTCCACACCCAGGTTTCGGGTGGTGCCGATCACCTGTGTGCCAACCAGGAGGAAGCAGTAAACAGAGTGCGCGAAATCCTGGCCCTGGAACCTCCACAGAAACTGCATGTTCATCGGTTTGACAGTATTCCGCCAAGGGTGAGCCGGGGCACAATCGCCGAGCTATTGCCCCCTTCCCCGCACCAGTCGATTAATACGCGAGCCTTCATTGAAGCCATTGCTGACAATAGTGTTTTCAACGAATATAAGCAGAATTATGCCCCGGGCCGGGGGGATAACCTGGTGACAGGCAAAATACTACTCAAGGGAATCCCGGTGGGTGTCATTGCATCAAATAACTCGGGAATCATCTTTGTCGAGGCGGCCCGCAAAGCAACCGAATGGATTCTCAGATGCTCAATGGAGAAGATCCCGTTGCTCTTTATACAGAACTCGCCGGGTTATATGGTAGGAAGTGATTCCGAGCATATGGGAATCGGCAAGTATGGTGCGGACATGGTAAGAGCCGTCTCTTGTTCCCAAGTACCGCGTATCCAACTTGTAATCGGCCCGGATAACGGTGCCGCCAACTACGGCATGTCCGGCAGAGCTTACAAACCACATTTTCTGCTTCATACCATGCGTTCCAGAACATCAGTCATGAGCGGCAAGAGTGCCGCAGGAGTGCTGCTTTCCATTGAAGAGGCCAAAAGGGAAGCAAAGGGAAATCCCATGACCGATGAGGAGAAGCAGGCTTTCAATGATACCATGGTTAAGAAATACGATACCGAGGCGCATCCCTTTTATTGTGGTGCCAGAATTCTCAGTGACAGGGTCGTTAAGTTCTCCCGCGTCAGAGACTGGTTGGCCATGACCTTCGAGGTGAGTCTGTTGAAACCGATCGGCGAACCCAATTTTGGCAATATGCGATTTTAAAACAATCTAGACTGAAAAGGAGCTATGAACCCGAAAAAAGAGACACCGCATATCAATGTTGACTATTTTTCAGATTTGACTGGTGATGTTACCGGGCCAGTGGAGTCAAATGTGGAGGCTATTGGGGAAAAAATCCGCAGTTTGCGCGAAGAGAAGGGTATTTCCCTTGAAGAGCTTTCCAACATAACCGGTTTTGATGTCGAGAGCCTCGCAAAAATCGAAAAAAACGAGCTTCAGCCTCAACTCGGCACCATCATGAGATTATCCAAGGCTCTGGATGGGGCATTCAGTCGCCTGGTTTCCGGGACTGGAACAAAGCTTTACTCCGTTACCCGGAAAAACGAAGCAAAAACCATTTCCAGGTCCGCAACAGGCGCAAAGCAGCTTTATACCTATAAAAGCCTGGCTCCGGAAGTGAAGGGTCGGCACATGGAAGCCATGATTGTGCAACTGGAAGAGAATCCTGATGGCCCTGCTTCGGTTCATAATGGCGAGGAGTTTATTTTTGTGCTGTCGGGTATCGTAAGCCTGGAAATCGGGGGAGATCACTTTGAACTGGAACCGGGGGACAGTGTTTACTACCTCTCTACCACACCTCATCTGATCGCCGCAAAAAAGGATCAGGCCACTATTGTAGCCGTCATCTATGACGAATGATGGGTTTATAACTACCCGTTCTTTGGGACAAAACAGGCTGCGACAGAGGATTACCTTCAAAGGCAATCAGTCTGAATTAAGCAATTCGCCGTCCGGAGTCGGGATCAAAAAAGATGGCTTTGGAGAGATCGATCATAAGGGTCATCTCTTCTCCCGGTTGCGATGCTTCCGCGGGTTGAACACGACAGGTCACGGCCTTTTCATTGATCATTACGATAACCAGGGTGTCGGGGCCGGTGGGTTCGATAACACTGACTTTGCATTGCAAGGCGTGAATACTGGGATTTGCATCCTGGTCCGGGAAACCGTGGGCGATTTTTTCCGGGCGCACCCCCAGAATGACCGATTTCTCCCTGTAGGCCTCCAACTGACATACCTCGGGAGGAATGACCAACTGTTGGGGCGTCTCCGTCCCCGTATTCAACTCAACCGCTGACTGGTTACCTTCCGTCTTGACAGAACACTCAATGAAATTCATGGAGGGTGACCCGATGAATCCAGCCACAAACATGTTAGAAGGGTTGTCATACACCTGTTGGGGGGTATCAAACTGCTGCACGATTCCATCCTTCATAATGGCGATCCGATCTGCCATGGTCATGGCTTCGATCTGATCGTGGGTAACATAGACAATGGTTGTGTTAATTCTCTGGTGAAGGTGTTTTATTTCGGTTCTCATCTCCACTCTCAACTTGGCATCCAGATTACTGAGGGGTTCATCAAAGAGAAACACCTCCGGATTCCGGGCAATGGCCCGTCCCATGGCAACCCTTTGTCTCTGTCCCCCGGAAAGCTGGGCCGGTTTGCGATCCAGCAGTTCTCCGATCTGAAGCAGGGTTGCCACCCTGTTCACCGTCTCCTCAATCTCCTTCCTGGGAACTTTTCTTGTCTCCAACCCGAAAGAGATGTTTTTCCTGATACTCATATTGGGATAGAGGGCATAGTTCTGGAAAACCATGGCGATATCCCGATCTTTGGGACTGATTTCATTCACTACCCGGTCACCGATCAGAATCTCTCCCGAAGTAATCGTTTCAAGCCCGGCTATCAGGTTGAGTAAAGTAGACTTTCCACATCCGGATGGTCCCACCAAAACCAGGAACTCCCCGGAATCGATGTTAATGTTAATTCCCTTGAGAACCTCGGTCGATCCGAATGATTTGGTAACATTATTTATGGATAACGAAGCCATAAGTCTGCTCTATTGTGAAGTTGATTGAGTGTCTTCGGAATACAACTATCTGACCTCCCGGTAAAAAACGATGCGGATTTTTGCCCCTTTTCCTTCCTGGAACAGGCCAACAAAACACCCGATTCTCATTCGTTTCATCACTCCTTGATCGCACCCTCCAGCAGTCCTCTAATGAAGTATTTTCCGAGAAAAATGTAGACCAATACCACCGGGAGCCCCGCCATAATGGAACCGGCCATGGGCATATTCCAGTTAACCGCCTGTCCGCCAGCCAGTTGCGCCAATCCAACCGTAATCGGGTTGGAAGTATGCCGGGTCAGACAGATTCCCCAGAGAAATTCATTCCAGATCTGTGTAAACTGCCAGATACTGGCGACGACAAAACCGGGCGCCGACAGGGGAAAAACAATCCTGCAGTAGATCCTGAAAAATCCGGCACCATCCAGTTGAGCCGATTTGATCAGGCCTGTTGGAATCTGGGCATAGAAGTTCCTGAAAATCAGGCTGGTGATGGGTATGCCATAAACCACATGGGCCAGTATCAACCCGGGTAATCCCCCGTAAATATTCAAGGCCCTCAATACCTGGAACAGGGGAATTAATATGATCTGATAGGGTATGAACATTCCAAAGAGAAAGAGGGTGAATATGGTTTCACTACCCCTGAATTTCCATTTCGAAAATACATACCCGTTCAAAGAGCCCAACAGGGTTGAGAGAATAGTTGCCGTGATGGTGAGAATAATACTGTTGGTAAGATTGGGTCCCAGTTTGTCGTAAGCCTGTGAAAAACTTCCCCAATTGATGCGGTCCGGGAAATCCCACGATGTCAACAGATTGATATCTTCAGGAAACTTCAGCGCCGTGATGATGGTCATGTAAACCGGGATCAGGTAGACGATCACCATCAGAATCAACAATGAATAAAGGATCAGTCGTCCCGGGGAGATTTGTGTTTTCATAGTTCAGCCGCCTTTCTCCCCTGGTAGGAACTCACTATGTAGGGAACGATAAATATAGCCGCCAGGATAAACAGCACCACCGCAATGGATGCTCCCTTGGCGAATTGATTTGCTCTAAAGGTCGTCAGGTACATCAACAGGGATGGATGGCCTGCTTCTACATTGTCAGGGCCAGTCATGGCGAAAATGAGATCAAAAATCTTGAGCGAGATATGGGAGAGAATGATGACGGCGCTCAGGGTGATCGGCTTCAACATGGGAATTGCAATGCGCCGGTAATACTGCCACTCCGATGCCCCATCCAGTCTTGCGGCTTTGACAAGATCCCGGGGTATACCTCTCAAACCGGCCAGAAAAAGGGCCATGGTATATCCCGAATATTGCCACACAGCCGCGATAATGATACCGATGGTTGCCATGTTCAGACCGTGAATCTCTTCCATAAACAGAATTGTTGGCAGCAGATCCTTGCCGAATATACCGATCGCCAAGAGGAGAAATCCCAGTATCCCCACACCAGCACCTGTTTTACGGCTTCCCTTCCCCAGAATGAAGAGGCTGATCACCAATACAACCAGGGAGATCATGATCACCAGCAGACGGGGCAGGTATTGCCAGTTAAAGGTAAGGGTGGTTTCCAGACTGCTCAACCATTGAAATTCCAGCTTGGGAAGACCGATAAATACCGGCAGTACATTCAAACCTCCATCCGGAGCCAGCAACCATCGCCAAATGGTACCCGAAACAATAAATGAAAGTGAAAGGGGGTATAGAAAAACCGTTTGAAAAAAACGTTCCCCTTTCGGGTTGCGGTCCAGAAGAACGGCCAGAAACAGGCCGAAAGCCAGAGATCCGGCCACCAGAAAAAATGAGTAAAAAACGGCATTGACCAGATCCTGCCGAAATCTGCCATCGAGAAATCCGGTAAAAAGATCGGCATAATTCTTCAGCCCGACAAAATTCTTAACCGGATCCAGGGCCAGTGCGGCATCTTTGCCCCAGTCCGTCATTGATACATAGACGGTGTTTCCGATAAAGCCGTAGACAAACAGGGCTATCAGCAGGATGGAAGGCAACAGCATCAACACTGCTATCAATTGGTCGCGTTTAAAACCCATTTTTCCCTGATCTGAAGGGTAATTGTTTTTCAGCCGTTCGTGGGGCTTTCCGGACAACTACCCTGTTTTGAACCGCCTATTTGGTTGCAATGCCGTTCTGAATTGCAATTGCCTGGGCTGCCATTGAACCCTGTTTCGCGTTTCTGGACTTGAGGAACATGCCCATCACCGTGGCAAAATCATTCATAAAGCCTTCATTGGCTGTAACCCCGTGAGCCAGGCTTCCCACAATCCTGTTTTTGCCAAAATCAGCAGCGGCTGACTGCAGATATGCATTGTACTTTCCCAGGTCTGAATCCAGCCGGGATGAAATGGAACCTTTGAGAGGATTAAAGGCATCTCCGCCTTCTCTTGAACCCAGCACTTTCAGCCAGGCGATTGCATTATCCCTGTTGGTTACACCCTTAGGCAGGCCGAACGAATCAGCCAGGAACATGAACACACCACCCGTATCCGGAGAAGCGGCCCAACCGAAATCCTTACCGGGTTTCAGCTTCAGGGTTGTGCTCATATATCCGGCGGCCCAGTCTCCCATTATGTTGAATGCAGCCTGACCGTTAACCACCATGTCCGTTGCCTGCTGCCAGGAGAGAGAAGAGGCATCCGTATTGGTATGCATCAGAATCTTACCGAACATTTCCCAAACCTTTTGAGCATCGCTGCTGGCAAAGGACAATTCACCTGTCCAGAGCTTGTCATACTTGTCGGGGCCGAGCACACCAAGGGCAACAGATTCCCAAAGATGGTTGGCTGTCCAGTTGGTTGCCAGAGCCAGGGGAGTCACCCCTTTTGCTTTCAGCTTGGGAGCAATACTGAGAAAATCAGCCCATGATTTCGGAGCCTTGACGCCCCATTTTTTCAAGTTTGCAGGGACATACCACATCACATTGGAGCGATGGATGTTCACCGGGACGGACCAGATACCTTCATCGGTGCCGATAAGATTAATCAGGTCTTTGGGAAATTTGTTCATCCAACCCATCTCCTTGAAGATAGGAGTGAGGTCTTCCATACGTTTAGCCTTGACCCATGTTCCAATCAGTTCCTGGCCTGCATGCACCTGAAAACTGTCCGGCGGATTTCCGCCCAGCATCCTGGTCTTCAGTACCGCTTTGGCGTTAATTCCGGACCCGCCTGTTACTGTTGCGTTTATTACTTTAACGCCCGGATGCTGCTTTTTATAGAGATCAATTAAAGCTTCAAGTGCAGGGCCTTCATCACCTGCCCACCAGGAAAAGATCTCAAGCTCACCTTTAAGATGGCCGCCAGCCATGGTGGAAAACGAGAATGCGATTGCACCTATGGTCATCAGGGTGACCAGAAACAACCGTTTGCAGATTGACTTCATTTTGTCCTCCTTTTTTTTCTGAAATTGCAGCTCTGCATATGCAATAACTGCCGATGAAAGAGTTTGAGATTAAAGCGCCAAAAGGCTGCCATTATAAGTTCATATCGCAAAAAAAAATCAACGTCATTATAGGGAAAAAAATGTAAAAACGAAAGCATTGATTACAAATCGAAAAAGAGGCAAAAGGTAGATTTGGCTGAAAACAGGAAAAACCGGTTTTAACAGAATTTGTACAGTTTAAAGTTCTGCCAACATTTCCTTTCAGCGGATCAGGGATGGTTCCAGAAAATCCTGCTGTTTCCGATCCGGATTGCGGCAATCAATCACACATTTGACCGTAGCAGCGATAGGTTTGAGATGGGGACTCATGGGGATCGTTTTTAACTTCAGATATTTAATTGATGTTCTGGTCTTGTAGGGCCCCCATCGAGTTGAACCCACCAGATACCACTTTCCTGTGCCAAATAGATTCTGGATTTTCCGGTTGTCGACTCCCTCAATTCCAGTGTGAAGACCATCATATCCAATACCGGTTTTCCGATACCCGTTTTGGACACTTCAGGGTGAATTGTTGAAACATCTCCATGATAGCGGTTGAACTCGCCAGAAGCCGCAGCATTTGTCGGCATTGACAAGGTGTTAACCACCTGACCGAGAGCCTTTTCCAGAGTATGGTTCCAGGGATTTCGAAAGATTCAATCCCAAAGACCCATAACGCAAAAGGACTTGATCAAAGTCCAAACCGGATTAATTTGCTTCACAGATTAATAGATTTTAGCTATCCATTGCATGGATGCGTTTGCAAGAAAAACAGACGTTAGAGCATCCGGTTGTGTGATTTTGCCAGGAAATATCAAAGGGACTGTTTATCGATTTCGCAAGGTAAAATTATCAGGGAGAGGACTTGTGAAAAATTCGACCCGCAAAATGTTTAAGATGCACGGATGGCGTATTGATCTGTCCATCCACAATTATCTCTATTTTGTCTTTTACTATCCCTATGTCAAATCCATCCATCTGGCACTTCGTTTGGTCAGGTATTTAACCTGGCTAAAACCTCTTTCTTTTATCGGGAGAATGATATTTGACCGGTATCATGCAAAAATCCTCAGTCTGGAAAACACGGAAAAGATATTCCGGTTGGATGAGAATATATCCATTGTCTCTCCTGACAATAAAAAGGTCATTCCCTATAAATATGCAACCAAAATAATCTTCCAGGAACCGGAAAACATTGTGGTAATGGATTGCCCCTGCAAGAAATCCAATCATGCGGTGGAAGAGGATATCAATTCCTGTCTCGCCATCGGTTCAGACATCACCTCCTTCTGGCTTGAGCATTGCAAAAAATATCATCCGCGCAGGATCTGCAGAGAGGAGGCACTCACCTTGATCAAGCGCTTCAGGAAAAAGCATCACATCACACAGGCGTTTTTCAAAGGGGCGACAGGAGGGAAAACCGGTGTCATTTGCAACTGCCATCCGGACACCTGTGTCAGCCTTCAAGCAACCAGATTGAGTAAAAAAATCGATCCGGGACTTTCCATGTCGGCTGAATCCGGATATTCCGTAAAGTATCACTCGGAATCCTGCGGCCTCTGCCTCAGTTGCATCCGCGTTTGCCCTTTCAATGTTCTGGAATGGAAAGATGAGAAGAGACAGTATGATCGGGAAGCCTGCATGGGTTGCGCCCTTTGTACGGAGCACTGTCCGAATGAGGCGCTATCTCTATATCCTGATCCGGGAAAAACAGCCCCCCTGGATCTCGAAAAGTTAGTCGAATAGTGCGTTAATGGCCGGGCTAAAGAATCCCGTCAAACCGAATTGATGGAATCAGGCACTTCGTCCGACAGTGGAATCATTGGCATCCCACATCCCCAAGGCCTTATTGAGGGAATCCATTACTCCTACCGGCAGGATTGTCTTCAATAAGGGCGTTAGAATCTTAACCGACACGGAAGGAACCGCAACAATCGCCTGGTTGTCCTTAATTCCTTTCATCACCTGTTTGCAAACCTTCTCGGGTGTCAGTATTTTGGTACCGGTCACCATTTTGGCCCCTTTGAACATTCCGGTATTCACTGTATTGGGACAAACCACCGTTACACCAACCTTTCGCTTCTGACGCTTGATTTCCTGACGAATGGCGTCGGAAAACCCTATAACACCGAACTTACTGGCACAATATGCCGAAAGATTGGGGATGGCGAGAATTCCGCCCGCGGAGGCGAAATTAACGATGTGGCCTTCGTTACGCTCCATCATACCGGGTAGAAAAGCCCTGGTCGTCCAGAATTGGGCTGTCAGGTTCACCTGTATCATGGCGTTAATTTCATTTTCAGTAAGATCCAGGAGTGGTTTGGCCCTGACGATTCCGGCGTTGTTCACCAGAACATCTACCGGCCCAAACGTTGTGTTAACCGTATCGACCAACTCTTTCACCGCTGTAGAGTCTGAGATATCGCAAACGAAAGCTTCAGATATCCCCTTTTTAGAGAGTGTCTCCCCGGTCTCTTCCAGTAAATCCCTGTTGATATCAACTAATGCAACCCTGCACCCACTTTCCAGTAGCAAAGTGGAGAGCATTTTTCCCATTCCCATCGCAGCACCGGTGACAAGTGCAGTTTTTCCCTTAAGTGATTTCATGATATCTCCCGAATAATAGCGATGATTGAAAATTCATTTAGTTACAGGCAACTGACAATTTTCCTTGGAACTGCTTTTTTCCAGATGCTATGAAGACCGCTAAGACAAACTCCCATTTTGTTTCTTCGATGGAACAGGGACAGATGTTGTATCAAAAAGCTCTCCTATGGCAACGGCTGTGTCCAGAAAACTGTTGAAATCCTCTTTTACGAATCCCTCCAGATTTTTTTCCAGCATTGTATAGGTATGATCCTCAATTTTCGTAACGATCTCATCCCCGGCAGTTTCCAGAAGCAGTCGAATCTTTCTCATATCCTGCGGATCACGTTTGCGGGAAAGGAACCCCTTTTTCTCCAATCTGTCGGCAATTCTGGTTAGGGTGCTGATCGGGACCCTCATCTCCTCGGCAATGGAAGTCATACCAGCATTGGGATTGCGCCGGAGATACTGCAAGAGATAAATACCTTCGTAGGAGAGCCCAAACTGCTCAATCTTGACCCGACCGAATCTGTACAATGTTCTCAATACTTGAAATAACACCTCGTCAAGTTTTTCGCGCTGAATATTTGTGATCATCCAAATCCCTTGATCTGTTAGTCGATTTGTCCTCATCTGTGATCCGGAACGATCATTCCAGGAATATTTGCATTTTGCAAGTATATTTTTTACCTAGCTGTTTTTAAAAGGCTTTGCTCTTTCTGCCAATACGTATTTACAGGATTGTGGAACTGATGAACAATCTCAATTTCGGAACAATAGAGTACACTGCCAGATGGCGGGGAGTTAGGGACGCCAATTGTCGAATTCGTGATAATCAGCGGATTGGTATTACTGCTGCTTCCACCCTGGGTATCGATGCAATGACCGGCGTCGTTCCGGTGCGACTGATGGTGGAGGTGGCGGGAAAAGCGTTAGAGGACTATAATGCATTGTTTTTATGAATTATTTAGTACCCGTTTTAAAAAAGGCAAAAAAAACGTGACTTAGAGTGTGACAAACTAAGTATTTGAAATAATATTCCTATTGTGCATATTCGATTTTGAAGTCCAAGAAAAAATTTGGAGGATTTCCAGAATGGAGAAATGGGACACCGGTTCGATTCCCAATCCGATATTGAAACCTGACAGATGGGATTTTGAAACAAAAAAATGATCAAATGAAGATGGTTATCCCGTTCGTGCCTTTTTAGCTAGATTATGTTGATCCAATATCTGTCGTAGTGAAGATTTGATAACTGCTTGCCGACTGATATTAAGCTCACTGGCAAACTCATCCAATTCTTTCAGCATATCAACTGTAAAATCTACATTTACTCGTTGAACCGGAGGTTTCATTTGCCCCTTGTTTGAAAAGTAGGCGGAAATGTCTTTTCCATCCATCGCCATTTCAGCGATCTCATCCGCTGAAGGCTTGTTCGCCCTTTTATCTTTGGATGTAGCTTTCATAAAGTTCTATCTCTTGCTTTGTTGATTTCCATAAGGTAACGAGATGATTATACTCTCCTTCCTCATCCTCCCGTATTTCATAGATAACAGAATAAAGTGTTCCTTTTACCCAACCAATGGCACGATACTGCTCCGGATCATCAGAACGATAATCGATATAATGGTAGTGACTCCAAATTTCTTGAACCTCTTTGAGATCAATACCACGTCTCTTATCCTGCTTTAGTTTATTGCTTTTCTTTACATCGAATTTGAATCTCATAGCTACATAGTATAACTGTTATACCATATTGTCAAACAAGGCCCAAACCTGATTTTGTCTTTGTACAATACCTCGTCAATAATTGATAAGTGTAGAGGTTTTGTTTAGAGCCTTATTATTACTTAGAGAGCTTCATTTCTTTCGATCATATTCCTTCTTCCATGAGGCGGGCACTTTCAATTTCCATTTCTCAACAATGAACTTACATTCAGTTGCCGGATCGAAGTTTGAGTAACCGGATGATAAACGTTCATTAAGGTTTCTAAATTCAACAGGTATATCATCCAATTTAGTATCGATCATGATCCCTAACCGTTTGAATATGGTTTTGTTGTTTATTCTGTCAGCGTAATTCAACAATATTTTGAAATCCCGATGTTTTGTTTCAGTGTACTCCCGGAATATGTCATACACGACAGACATTCCACCGACCAGTTTTGGATCGTCTAAAATATCCACGATTGTTTTTGTTGGATCACTAACTCTGACTTTCTTGCTTCCATACCAAATGGTTTTAGTTCCAAAGAGCCTGTCTTCCTTAGGAATTGTCATAATATAAATTCAATATTTATAATCGATTAACTACTCAGCAACACTAAGAAGAACTGATTTTATAATAGCGGTTGCACAATCTGTTTGAGTGATTCTGCATGTTATACCTCTTAAGCCGAACGCTCTGTAGTTTTGATCATTCCTATGGCTGTCAGTATTGATATTCATTTCTTTATTGATTAAAAGAGAACATTTGTTTACCATTCTGATGATATCACAGGAGCCAACCATGGAAGGAAAAATAATCAAGATGCAGACAAAAGGAATGGGTGCTGTCTTTTACCAGATCACGTCTATTACCGATTCAACGTACACTATCAAACCGCTTTGCAGGGTGAGAAAGGGATTCCTGACTATCAAATACAAGAATGTTCCAGAAAGCCACCTGTACAAATCTGAAGTGGGCGTTAATTACGTTGTTGCAACAAAGAAGGAACTAAAGAGACTAAAGGAGATTCTTGATGATTCATCTGATGTGATTAGCAAGGCAGGATGATACTTAAAATTAGTATGATACAGAGTATTTTCCGACGTGTCGGAATTCGTTTTTTAGTAGCATTATTCTGACATCGGAATCTGCTATCTGTACAATTACGTTAAACGTTTGTTGACGCGACATTAGTAAACTTCTAGTAACTTCAGACTTCGCTCGATGCGATTAATAAATATCGATATTAACTCAGGATAAAATCCAAGACATTTGGTGAATTCCTTTCCATCGATTTCTGTAGAAAGATAATCCACGGTGAAGCCCAAATCGATTAATTGCTGGTAAAGGCTTTCGTCTCCTTCCAGTAAATCATTACTGACATGCTTACCCGAAGTAATGGTAAATGGAAAAATTCTTGATTTACCTTTTATTTGTCCGTTTTTCCCAATCTGCTTTAACATCATAGACATAGAAGGGATTCCGTCTATGGTTGCAAAATAAACATTGTCAAACATTTCCCGACAGTAGGCTTCCATACCAAGATATATGATATTAGCTGGTTCAGCAGCCAGTGGCGAGCCATGTCCAATAATCAGATTTATTCCTTCGGAAGGTTCCAGAAAATCCTTTGATAAAAACTCAAACATCTCTTCTATAAAACCCCAACGATGTGCCAGGGTCTCGCACACCAGCAGACGCATCTCAGGATAATCATCGCAAAATGAACAAAGCAGGTTATATTCTGTGGCCGGAAAAATGTGGAGCGGAAGAACAATTGCTTTACGGTACCCCTCTTTTTCGAGCAAAGCCAGGCATTCATGCATCCCGAACTGCCCGGTTTTCTCTCGAACAATTTCTGAAGTGAAGGCTATTAAACACTTCAAAGACGGAAAGTGAGCTGCAATCGATTGTTGTATGCTCTCATAGATAATGTTGGAATCACTTGTCGTTCCGAAACCTGCTAAAATCAGAGCAGGTTCAGTTTTTAGCTTTCTTTTCTTCAGTTTTAGATGGTTCATAACGATAAAAAATTAATAAATTGAGTGTCAATAACTGCATTCTTAATTCCAAATGGTAATATTCATTCGGTCAGTTGAAAACTCTTATTTGCTGGTACTGCAAATCCCCTTGGATTGAAAATGGTAGAATGAAATATTCAATTTGCCCGTTTCAGGTTGTCGGTTAACGCTGGCGTTTACCCGGTAGACTTTTCTAATCATCTCTGCTGTAAGAACCTCTTCCGGTGGGCCGAAAGTATGAATCTTACCACCGTTCATGACATAAACTCCATTACAGTATTGCGCTGCCAGGTTCAAATCGTGCATCACGACGAGAGAAGTAACGTCGAGAGTCCTGATTAATTCCATGATTTCCAGCTGATAATGTATATCCAGGTGGTTTGTCGGTTCATCCAGCATTAAAAACTCAGCTTGTTGCGCCAATGCACGGGCGATCAGTGTTCGTTGTTTTTCACCGCCGGACAAGGTGGAATAAAATCGATCTGCAAAATCTGCTAATCCCACACGTGACAGAGCTTCACTAACCAGGGATTTGTCCTGCTCAGTATCCCTGTCAAGCAACCCTTTATGAGGATTGCGACCCATCATCACGACTTCTCTGACTCTGAACTCAAACTGATCGGTTGATTCCTGAAGTACGGAAGCAGCCCTTTTCGCCATCTCTCGAGTGCTAAGCCGCATGATGTTTTCTTCATCGAGCAGAATTGTGCCGGAGGAAGGTTTATTGACTCTGTAAATACATCTCAACAGACTTGATTTTCCACTCCCATTGGGACCGACAATGCCGATACAGTCACCCTCTCTGATATGCAGATCGAGATTGTCTATAATCTTTTTACCGTTAATACCCCAACCAAGGTTCTCAGTCCTGAGTTTCACTTGTCCCTCGTATTACGATTTGCTTTTTCTTCTCAAAAGCCAGATGAAAAACGGTGCACCTAGAAAACCGGTGACAATTCCAAGTGGTAATTCTCTCGGAGCAAGAATTGTCCTGGCAAATACATCAACCCAAATGAGGAAAATGGCTCCGACAACTGCACTTACCGGTAACACCTTGCGATGATCAGATCCAACAATCATTCTAACCAAATGGGGAATAACCAATCCTACGAATCCTATCGAACCGCTTACTGCAACTAAAGCGCCGGTCAAAACAGAAGTGACAACAAAAAGAGTCAATCGAAAACGATTGAGATTCACTCCCAGGACGATAGCATTCTCATCTCCCATGAGAAGAGAGTTAAGGGAGCGCGCCTGCATTGTCAAAAAACTCATGGAACCTAGCAACACAACGAATGGAATCAAAAGTTTTTCCCATCGAGCTCCGCCAAGACCACCTAGCATCCAGAAAATTGCCGATGTGGCACCATTCCGTTGCTCGAGATATATCATGAAGTTGGTCGCCGCCATAAACACATATGAGACCGCAAGACCTGACAAAATCATGCGCATAGGAGTCAGTCCGTTCGAGCTCTGTGCAATCATGTAAACCAGGAAAAAGGCTAATACAGCTCCCAGAAAAGCCAGGAATGAGATCGAATAAACTCCGCTAAGTTTTGTGTTGAGGATTCGACTGATAAAAAGAATAGCGAGAACAGCGCCTGTACAAGCACCGGATGAAATCCCAAGCAGATAAGGATCTGCTAGGGGATTACGGACCAAAGATTGAATGGTCGTTCCCGCAACAGCCAGACCAGCCCCGACCAAAGCACCAAGAATTACCCTTGGCAGTCGGATTTGCCAGACAATACCAATTTCGTTTCTGGGCCAATCTCCTGGCATCGATTCAGGGAAGAGCTGATGAAAAATAATAGACCAGACCCTCTCAAGTGGCAGTGATACCGAGCCAATAGAGACAGCCATTGACATGCTAAGAAAAAGAAAAACTCCCAGAAACAGGATAAAAACTCCTGTTTGGCGATAGGGTAGTGTTCTTAATTCAAGTCTGGCAAAAAAGGAAAGTCCAGTCTGCAAATCTCCTCCGTAAAAATCAGTTATCTCGTCTAATGATGGTTAAAACAAATCCGGATAAAACGCCTTAGCCATTATTTCAAGACCTTTTACAGCTCGAGGTCCTGTGTATGCATCTTCGACCCTCATAATGAAGATTCTGTCATTCATCACAGCGTTTACACCTTTTAGTGCCGGAGAATCCAATACAAACTGCTTGTGATTCTCACCAGGGAATTTACCGTATTCGAGAATTAGTATAAAATCGGGATTGCGTCCAACGACCTCTTCCCAGCTAACAATCACCCAGCTGTCTTTAATGTCGTCGAATATGTTTTCAGCTCCCGCCAGTTTTACCAGTGCATTTGGCATCGCTTGTCCGGCAGCCGTTCCCGGAGTTTCCTTACCGGTTGTGTAGATGAACACGCGAAGGGGTCTATTGATCCTGGAAACCTTCCGGGTAATGGTTTTGATCCGATCTTTGTATTCCCGGATAAGTTTTTCAGCTCGATCCTGGACATTAAAGATAATCCCCAGGTTGCGGATATCAGTGTATGTATCTTCCATACTGACAGGTGCCTTTTTCATCACACGGACCAGTGATTCCGATATAGCATAACTGTTGATGCCGTACTTATTGAGTTCTTCGGGTGTAATACAGTTTTCTGAGCAATCTCCCGGAATATCCAAACCATACCAATATCCGGACAGGAAGAAATCGGGATTCACAGAGAGAAGGTTCTCCAATTTAATGTAGCCTTCCGATGCGAGTGGGACAGATTTCAGTTTGTTTTGATAGCGAGGGGAAATCTCGTAACCATAGTAAGGAAAACCAGCATAGCCGATCAGATGCTTTTCCAGTCCCAACACAAACATCAGTTCAATGATATTACTATCCCCATTGGTAAGAACCCTTTTCGGGGCGGCGTTAAATAAAATGTCCCTGTTCCCGTTTTTAACAGTTACCGGATAATTAGTTGTTCCACCTGCGATTACGCTTCCAGATAGAAGTAAAAATCCTAGTGCAAAGAATAACAGTTTTTTCATCTCATCTCCTGGGCTTGATTGAATACTTGTCCTGGTTTATAGGTATGTTTTCTTCGTGTCATCCAGTTTTATGTTTGTCGTGAAAACTAAAACAGTTCTGGATACAGAAACTCAGCTATTTTCTCAAGACCATCAATAGCACGAGGTCCTGTATATACATTTTGAACCGGTATCATAAATATTTTGTTATTCCTTACCGCATTCATCCCTTTTAACGCCGGATCGTCTAAAATATACTGCTTGTGTACTTCACCTGGAATTGTGCCATACTCCAGCATTAAGATAACATCAGGGTTTCGTCCGATAACTTCTTCCCAAGTTACTTTTACCCAACTGTCGTTTAAATCACTGAAGATATTTTTTGCTCCCGCTAATGTTATCAGAGCACTGGGCATTGCCTGACTGGCTGCTGTTGGTGGTGGATTGTCGGGTGCGCCCCAAAGCGGAAAAATAAAAACGTTCAGCTTTTTATCTTTTTTGGTCGCAACCTTTTTCATCACCGTATCCGTTCTGTTCTTCATAGACTGGATTACTTTCTCCGCCTTTGCCTTTACGTTAAATATGATCCCGAGATTGCGAATATCATTGTAGATGTCTTCCAGACTGACAGGCGGCTTATCCATGATTCGGATGAGGGATTCGGTAATTGCATAGCTCTGTATGTTGAATCTTTCAAGCTCTTCCGGCGTAATGCAGTTCTCTGTGCAGTCTCCTGGAATATCCATGCCATAATAATAACCGGAAAGAAAGAAATCAGGATTGGCACCTAGAAGAGATTCAAGTTTGATATATCCTTCGGAAATCATTGGAATTTTTTTCAGTTTTGATTGGTGCTGTGGAGAGACTGTTTTCTTATGATGCCCGGCATAGCCGACCATTTTATTTTCAAGTCCTAACGCAAAAATAAGTTCAATGATATTCGTATCACCATTCGTAACAACCCTTTTAGGAGCTGCCTGGAATACAACTTCCCGGTTCCCGTTTTTTATGGTTACCGGATAATTTGTTGCTTCGCTTGCATTTACACTTCCACACAAAAACACTAATCCAAGTACAAAAAATAACAATTTTTTCACCATACCTCCTGTCTAGATTACAATTAAAATTTGACTAGCAAAGAAGTGGAATTATCAAAAAACATACGTATTCCCAATACTTCGTTATGATTGTGACAATGAATCGAACACAGACATTCAGGATGGCAGATCTATACTCCGCTTTGGTTAAGATTCCAATCCGAATACTCGTCATCCCCTAAAATCATATTTTTTGGCAAAAACATGATTTTTGGATGAATGGTTCTTGCTGATCACAAGAATTTCAGATCCTTGACCAAAAATGGGAATATTGTAGTTTGCTTGGTGTTTTTTGCTTTTCATTCCGAATCTCCTCGCCAGTTAACGGAGGAGGTGATGAGAGGAAAGGAAACTGCAGGCTGTTTAGTCAGCGGGAAAGATATCCTAACCGGCCCCATTACCCCACGCCCAGTGAATAATGAAACATCATCGATTTTTCAGGCAGGTCTCCTGACTTGGAGTTCAAACGATTGTATCTCCCTTCCCATCCGTGAAACCGTTGGCAGCGTTTGCTGAATCAAACACAGTTTCAAACTGACAGTGGATCGAATACAATCTCACTCTTCACAGTGCCTGGGGGCGCGCCGGTATCACACCGAACTTCCCTTTTAAGCCATCTGGCACCTGAAAATCGTATTTAATTGATGAACTGACATCATGATAAGGTTCAGTATTTTTGTCAAGGCAATCACATGAAATCCGACACCGCAACCAATTCGCAGACATTAATTCGGTGTATTTTCGAGTGATTCTTAGCTCCTCCGTTCTCAAAAAATTTAACCGAGATTTTGAAACTCAAATCCAGGAATGAGCTTTTTTTCCTTCAAAAGTTTTGTCCGATACCTTGACACACGAAAAGCAAGTTCTTATTATCTCATCTCGTCTAATCCAGTTGGCACAAGAAAATAAAAGTAGCAAAAGTAGAAACGAATAAAAAAATCTAATGCCAAAGAAAAACGTCGTTGAAACAGCAACAACCCAAGTCAAAATGATACGTGTGTTATCATCAACCGTCTTTGTACTCCGTTTGGAACGCAACAATTTCAAGTTTCTTCCGGGATAATATGTCAAGCTCGGATTCCCGGGAAAATCCGAAATGCGGGAGTATTCAGTTTACTCGGGATTGCAGGAAGATTTTTTGGAATTGTTGATCAAAGAAGTAAAGGGCGGAGACATGTCTCCCTTGTTCAAGAAATGGTCGGTTATTAAAGTTTCATGCATGCGATGAAAACACATTACCTTGCATGCAATCCTGCTGTTTGAATTAAACAGTCTTAATCTTGCAGATGTCCTGTCATTCCAAACCAGGGAGACAAAGAAAGAGTTAAGCTTACCATTGACTATTTATCAGGAGGATCATGAAAGACAGCTTCTATATTGTGACCATCGGGATCAAGTACGTAAGCACCATAATAGTTTTCATGATATTGTGGTCTGAGACCAGGTTTGCCATTGTCTTTGCCGCCAGCAGAAAGAGCTGCTTTATAAAACTCGTCGACCGTTTTGCGACTGTCTGCTCTGAATGCAATATGAAGTCGCGGTTCCGTGCCTGAACCTTCACCAATATAAAGATCCCTTCCATCTGAATCTCCCCAACCGAGAATCAGACGTCCCCCAAATTCCTGGGGAGCTTCCATCAACTTCTTATATCCGAGAGGCCCAAGAGCATTGCCATAAAAGTGCCCACTCTTTTTAAGATCACTTACATCAATGGCGAGGTGGTCAATCATTGGTTTACTCTCCTTTTTGCATTATTTTTGAACGGATTCTACTTTTTTGACCTCACGGTGTCTTTTTTGTTCGATTTCCTTCTGCTTCAACTCACCACGTTTGATTTTTCCGGTGGCTGTCATGGGAAGGTCAGGGATGAACTCGATTTCCCTTGGGTATTCATGAGCAGCCAGACGGGTTTTAACATGGGACTTGATATCAGCTTCCAGCTCGCTGTTAGGGTTATCACTGGGGTGCAGGACAATGAATGCCTTAACAATTTCGGTTCGTACGGGGTCAGGGCTTCCAACAACTGCAACCATACTCACTGCCGGGTGTTTCATGATGCAGTCTTCCACTTCGGTTGGGCCAATCCTATATCCTGAACTGGTGATAATATCGTCCTGCCGCCCATTAAACCAGAAGTAACCATCTTCATCCTTGTAAGCGCTATCCCCTGTCAGCAGCCAGTCTCCTTTATATTTACCTTCTGTTGCAGCCTGGTTTTTCCAGTATTCCAGGAACATAACCGGATCCGGCTTTTTAACTGCAATCTGCCCGACTTCGCTGGGAAGGGTTGGGTTTCCCTGCTCATCAATCACTTCCACCGTCTTTCCCGGAATGGCTTTGCCCATTGCACCTGGTCGTATTTCCATTACTTCGGCACAGCATCCGATAACAAGATTGCATTCTGTCTGGCCATAAAACTCATTAATGGTCACACCCAGTTCCTTCTTTCCCCAATCCAACAGTTCCTCACCCAGGGATTCTCCACCACTTCCGATGCTCCTGATGTTATAGGAGTATCGTTTTCTTGGATTTTTGACCTGACGCATCAATTTCAATGCTGTCGGCGGCATAAAAGCATTGCGAATCTGGTGTTTTTCAAAAAAATGGAAAGCTTCCTCCGGGTCGAATTTCTTTGCCCTTTGTGCAAAAACAGGTACGCCATGGTGCCAGCTCGGTAAGAGCACATCAATTAAACCACCGATCCAGGCCCAGTCCGCTGGTGTCCAGAAAAAATCGTTCTTTTGGGGGAAGAAATTATGAGGAAACTCCACACCGGGAAGGTGGCCCAAAAGTGTACGATGAGCATGGAGAGCACCCTTTGGTGGTCCGGTTGTACCGGAGGTATATATGATCAAGGCAGGATCATCTGCCCGGGTGGCCTCAGCCTGGAAGGATCCGGAACCTTTTTCAGTTAGTTGGTTGAATAGCACAGTCTCAGCCGGTCTCTCTTTCCCCGTCAGTATAATGGTTTCAAGAAAGGGAAGATCGGGCTGAATCTGCAGTACTTTTTCCAGGTTTTCAGGATTGGTTATGATCGCTTTCGCCTCGCTATTTTCAAGTCGATATTGAAGAGCATCCGCACCAAACAGTGTAAAGAGCGGTATAGCAATTAAACCTGCTTTGTATATTGAAACGTGCGAAACAGCGGTTTCAGGGCATTGAGGCAAGAGTATTCCGACTCTATCGCCTTTTTCCAGTCCCTGATGAATAAAGCCGTTTGCCAGTTTATTGGAAAGGTTTTCTATATCTGCAAAGGTATATTTTTCAATCTGATGCTTGTCATTTTCATACACTAGCGCCAGTCTCGAAGTGTCACCGGCCCACTTGCTACAGATATCAATACCGATATTATAATTCTCCGGGATCCGCCAACGAAAGTTTTCGTAGACCTCTTGATAGGTATTACCTTTTTTAAGCATTGTGTTTTCGATTGCCTCCCGGGTGATATTCTACATAAGTCTGGGTCCAACCGGTTCGTTATTTACCCACACAAATGCTAAAATCCAGGTATTGATATGTCAAGAAACATCACCCAGGCTGTGCCTTTGTGTCAAAGGGCTCCAACCGGCATCTCTCCTGGGAGTTTGAAATCATCTTAAATCAAATGAGTCGCTAGCCCAAACTTCAGTGAAGATTTGCGGTCAGACCTAGGGTGTTGCCATCATTATGCACAAGGACGATGAGGTAGTTAAGATTATCTTTCAAAACAAATGGTAACTAGTCAAATACGGACATTAAAGAATTACCTGGAATATGAAATAGCCACCCCACGCTATAATAAAACTAAAGAAAACAGCGGCAATCATTTGTTTTGATATAAGCCTTAAGGCAAACTTAAGGTTTATCTCTTTCGTTATAGTGAAAAGCGTGACGAGACAGGGGAGTAAAACACCTGCCAGATAAACCACCGTTAATACTTGTACCGGGTTGCTTATAGCGAACTTTAATCCATCCCACGCAGGATTTAGGAGTCCAATTGCGATACCATCCTTTCTAATGGATCCCAACACCACGCTTGTGGCCGCTTCTGCCGGCAGATTAAACAAGCTCATGATGGGTGAGAGAAGCCAGGATAATACACTGATAACTCCCAACCAATCTAATACGCCTGCGATTAAGCAGATGATTAAAAATATGGGAAACGCAACGGTGAAAAACTCTTTAACCAATACCCATATCTCCGCAATGACTGAACGTAGTGTAGGCCACTGAAGAAAATCCCGTTCATTAATAACCAGTTTATTACTGAATGTTTTTGTTTTTTTGGGAGATGTTAGCCAGAGATAAGATAAGGTGGTGAGAAACAAAATACAAAGATACGGTATGACCAAGAAACCCATTTTCGCAGCAGCAAAAACCGCAATCGTTGCAGGAAGCTGATAAGAACAGGCAGCACCAAAGGAAATGGCAGAAATACAATTACATCGTGTGGCAGAAGAACACGTTCTTGTGCTGATAACCGCTGGTACATTGCATCCAAATCCCATGATGACACGCACAACATCACGCCCAGCCAGACCGAGTGGAGCTACCAGTTGGTGAAGCGTTACCGTCAGTCTGTCAGCCAAACCACTTGTCTTATATAAGGACCAAATAAGGGCAAAAAGAAAAACTGTTGGCAAAGCGTACAAAACTAGAAAAGGAAACATTGCTATAATTCCATAACTTTTACCAAGGAGGTGACTGATTGGGGCCGGATAACTATTAACGACATTAAGAATTGATTTTAGACTATCAAAAACAGAATCATAAAAGCTATCTGCAAGGAAGTTTGCATTTTGGACAGCAATCCAAGCCGGCAGGAAAAGAAACAGAATTGATATGATTTTACCGATAATGGGAACCTCAAACACACTCTTTCTCGGTTTGCGAGTCACTCCTACTAAGGTATCAACTTTTGCCTTTTTGAAGTGTTGAGGGGAAGCCAGGGTTTGGAATATCTCCTTTTTTTCCACCGATGAAACATTTCGTGCATCAAGCTTTATAAGGGGCACTCCTATTTCTTGTTCCAGAGTTTGCAAGATCTCTGTACTGATCATTGTTCCCATTCTGTCCCAATGTGTTATAATGATTGCTCCCAGTTTACCTTGGACCAATGGTAAAAGATCGGACAAGTCCTGATCAATAGAAGTGGCTGTAATAACTAGAAGAACGCAATCATTATCTGGAATTTCATTTAGGGCAAGTTTGCTGGTGACGGAGTCTGCCTCCAACAAAATCCCCGGAGTATCAATAAAGCGGAATTGATCCGTTTCGTAGGATTGAACATTAATGGTCGTGCCCTTTAATTTTTCAGAAAGGGCATTTTTACCTGTTAAAGAGCGAACGAGTTGACTTTTACCAACACTCTCATTTCCAATAAGTACGATTGATTTTTTCATATTAGTGTGGCGGTTTAGTTAACCCTCGTTGATAGCCAAGCTTGGCTGAGACGGATTCCGTTACCCCAGGATTTAACCTAGTGTGCGGAACGTGACAGATAGAAAGAGTGGGAATCGGCTCATTCCGAGCGATAGGTCACTTGGATCATCAATGTTTATTCCAACAGAAAAACCATTGGGTTTACTGGTGGTAGGTTGTGATCGGTGATCCAAGCAGGTTTTATCGATTATCAGGCTTGTGTTTTTAAGACTACATTGCTTATATGCGTTACATAGACCGCATCAGCCGTAGAAATACGTACGAAGCCACTCGCAATACAGTACTCTACTTCCTTTGCATTGACTTCATTGTTCTCACAGCTTTGGCATTTGGCATTAACGAAGCAAACATTCACGTTGGTCATTTTTTGTGTAGCGAAATCCATAAAAAACTCCTTTTTTATTTAATTTTCGTGGTTACATAAAAATCAAGAGACCAGATAAGATCCTCCTGAATAACAATAAAAATAACAGCATTGGTTTTTTATGCGCTTTTCTTATCAAGTTTTCTGAAATTTTATATTAAAGCCCCTTAACAAGCACAGGCGTTGTCACAACAAGATAGATCATCCAGGTAAAAATTGTAGTCTTTATGCTCTTTAACAACTTCTTGAATAACTTCTGAAGATATATTTAACATCGATGCGATTCTTTCGCCGACGATTGCAAACCTTTGTCTGTACTTATAGATAAAGCAGAATAGTGCGTTACTATGTTTTACTTGAGGTCCTACCAGAAACAAGTTTTCAGTCTTGGTAGATTCATCAAAATCAGTGAGCAAAGGGTATTTATCCTTAAATTCGAATAAAGACTTTACAAGAGTGAGGCTGCTGTCGAAACCCGTGCAGTTAATGGGTTTATACTTTGACGTAAAAGTCCTGTTTTCTTTAGTTGCTACAGTATAAGTACCATCAGCAAATTTAACGCTTGTTACCCTTGTATTCTCACAGTAGGTCATGATATCAAAGACTTTTCTTATTCTGTCTCGAGTAAATGGAGAAAGTGAATAACTTGAATCGCTGCTAACTAGGTCTATGTATTCAGTGCTATCAAGAAGTGTCACTTTTTTGCCTAATTTTACTAAATTGACAGCTGCATCAAATCCAGATTCATATGCTCCAATCACAAGACTATCCTCACCTTGAACTTCTGAAAAAGACTTGATTTCTGAATAGTGACTGCAGAGATCATCACCTTCAAAAGCTCTTCTCTTTGGATACTGATATTCTCCGGCAGCCCAAATGACGAATCGACTTTTGTATTCTCCCTTGTTCGTGTTGATATTAAACAAATCCTTTTCCTTTCGCAGATCTTTTACTTCAATGCCCGTTGCTATGTTCAATTCATAATACTCTGCAAGACCCTCAAGATATTGGGAAAATTCTCTTCCTGAAGGATGTTCTGTCAAAAGATTAAATGCGGGAGATGTTTCAGGAGATATGGCATTCAAATCAACCATCTTAAAAAAATTTCCTGTAAATGAAGGCGATATGAATCGGGTTTCTGCAGGCCATTTCCGAAACGAAGAGCCAATCTTATCCTTTTCTAGGATAACATAATCAATGCCTAGTTTTTTTAGGACTATTCCTACTCCTAAGCCTGAAGCACCAGCACCCACGACAATAACATCATTAAACTGATTTCCATTGCTCATGATAAACTCTCAAACAAATGTTATTCTTCATTCAACTGATAAAATGAAAGCCTAAACCCAGATCTCACTTTGATTCCCGAAAGAGGACGTGCTTTCGGACTATGGGGTCATACTTGCGAAGTTCCAGTTTACCCGGTTTGTTGGACTTGTTTTTTGTCGTGGTATAGATGTAAGGGCTTTCCGTGCTTTTCAATTTTATGATGTTCCGATTTCCTGAGGTTGCCATCCTATTTCTCCTTATGACAATTTTGCGTTTTTCAAGCCAAACAGGCCTTGAATCCCAAATTAAGAAAATCCCGGTTTAGGTTTCGACCGATAAAGACCAAATTGTTACAACGTTCTTCGTCTCCCCATTCTCGATCGAACTTCCCCTCAAAGAGCATGTGAACCCCCTGAAAGATGAAACGCTCGCGATAGTCTTGGATACTCAAAACACCCTTCATGCGAAAAATATCCTGACCTTGTGTTTTTATCAAAATTTGCAGCCAGCCTTCTACCAATTCGAGTTTCAGATCCCCCGGAATGCTAATGCCGACAGAAGTTACCTCCTCATCATGCTCGTGCAGGTGTTTGAATTCACGGACTGCAGCCGGTTCAATGGGCCCGTTTCGATTGGTTATTCTGGCCTCAAATTCATCCGGATGATGCTCGCCGATCACGACATAGCAACCGGATTGTTTAATGTGCAATCCAAATGCAGACTCGGTTTCTCCCATTTTAAGCCTCTTGAGGGAAAGCCCCGGTTCAAAAACCGTTCCCGGTTGCACCAGATCTTTAGCACCAGCGAAGAGCGCATCCGCAGTTTTAATTGCCGACGCGGGCACTTCGGCGGGTAAACCGATAACGGGTATCAAAGCTGCATCTAGAAATGCATCCGACCCAGGTTTGAAGTTCCATTCGTAAGTACCGGCCTGAAAATAGTACAAACCCATCCATTCAAAGGGGTACTCAGGTTGCAGGAAATCTGGGTCGACCGACAATGCTCGTTCCGCATCGAATCCGCCCCGGTTGAGGACCTGATCCATTTCGACAGTGGCATTGACGGTTCGATGAATGATCGTGGTTGCATTCACTCTGCGGATAAGATCTTCTACTCGGTTCAGGGTTGGCCCATCGACCAGATCCGCCTTGTTCAATAGAATCACGTCTGCGAAGGCAATCTGTTCTTTGGCCTTGCCATTGCCATTGATGTGGGTCTCGATGTGCTTAGCATCGACCAATGTCACCACTGCATCGATACTGAGAGCCTCCCGCAGGGTCTCTTCTAGAAGAAATGTTTGAACCACCGGTCCCGGATCGGCAAGTCCGGTGGTCTCGATAAGGATATAGTCAAACTTGTCACGACGTTCCATCAAGCTGTTCAGAATGCGGATCAAATCTCCTCGAACCGTACAGCAGATACAGCCATTATTCATCTCGAAGATCTCTTCATCGGCGCCGATCACCAGATCATTGTCCACCCCGACCTCACCGAATTCATTCTCAATCACGGCGATACGCTTACCGTGATTTTCATGTAAAATCCGATTCAGCAGGGTGGTTTTCCCGGAACCGAGGAATCCAGTCAGGACTGTCACTGGAATCCGCTTTGATGATGTATTTAAGCTATCTATATCGTTTGTCATGCAGAAACCTCTTATCTTATAAATCTGTCTAATACAAAAGATCCAACAAAAAATCCGAAGTTAACCATAACAATCGTTGCTCCTGAAGGATAATTAAGCACATACGAAGTAAATATACCGACGATGACCGATGCAACCGCAAATACACCCGCTAAAGCCATCGTTGCTTTAAAACTGCGCATGATCTGCAAGGCTGATATCGCAGGTAGAATAATCAAACTCGAGACCAGCATTGTGCCTACAATTTTAATCCCCAGAACCACAATAAGAGAAGCAAGCAGAATGAGGATCCGGTTCACAACTTTGACTTTTATTCCAGAAACTTGAGCATAATCCTCATCAAAAGTAATCGAGAAAAGATCATGATAAAATAAGGTCGTGACTAAAACGACCAACAGAGATATTCCTATGGTCAACCAGACCTCAAGGCTACTTACAGATAAAATGTTCCCAAATAGATAGCTGAAAAGATCGACATTAAAACCCCCAGCCGTGGACGCAATAATGACACCGAGGGCGATACCAAATGACGAGACAAGCCCTATAGCCGCGTCTCCATGAACGCGAGCATTTTCACTTAAGTGCAGAACAACCAAAGATGCTAGTGCAACTAAAGGAATGGAAACTACTATTGGCTGGGCATCCAATAAGAGCGCGACCGCGACCGTTGCGAAACTCACATGAGCTAGCCCGTCGCCGATTAAAGAAAACCTGCGTAGGACAAGAAAAACACCTAAAAATGAACATCCTAAGGCCATAAAGCAACCGGCGATTATCGCCCGCTGCACGAATGCATACTGCAGTGATTCTTGAATTTCTGTGAATATTTCAATCATAACGTCTTTCGGTAGCGCCAATAAGTCTACTGATGCTTGTGGCAAATAATATGCTGCCCTGCACCAAAATAATCTGTCATCTTGGACGATTTACAGAATTCCTCAAAAGTTCCGTAAAATACAAGCTCTCTGTCCAGATAGATCATTTTAGAGGCGTATTTTCCTATCGATCCTATGTCATGGGATACAAGGAGAACGGTCACACCGTTCTCCTTGTTAAGCCTTTCAACTGTTGAATAAAAAGTTTCCCTCGATTGCGGATCCAACGCCTCGGTCGGTTCATCCAATATTAAAAGCTGAGGGCTATGCACCAATGCCCTGGCCAGCAAGACTCGCTGTTGTTGACCACCGGAAAGTCTGCCGATCATACGGTTAGCCAAATCCGCAATGCCTAAAATATCCATCGCTTGAAAAGCAGCCTTATAATCGTCGCGGGTAAGATATTTGGGAAATTTCTTGCAACAAAATACCCCTGAAACAACAACTTCTTTAGCTGTTGCGGGAAACCGTTGATCGAGAAAAGACATTTTCTGTGGAAGATATCCGATGTGCTTAGTTGCAACGAACTCCCGCAGACTCCTCGACTGAAAACTGATCGTTCCCGCAAAAGGCACAAGGCCCAAAATAGCTTTGACCAGTGTTGTTTTACCTGATCCGTTGGTACCAGCCAGACCAATATAGTCGCCTACATCAATATCCAAAGAGACCCCGTTAAGCGCTTCTACCCCGCGATACTGAACGCTAAGGTCCCTAATCTCCAGGAGCTTTACTGACACGATAGTCCTACTTTTAACTTATCGTAATTAGCTTCCATAATATCCAAGTAAGTCAAGCCTGATTTAAGCTCACGTTTGCTGACATTATGCGCGCCATGCAAGAGTTCAAGCTTCACACCTGTTTCCTGCGCTACTGTTCTGGCTACCTTAGGATCAAGCAATTCCTCGTGATAAATATACTTCATTCCTGTATCTTTCACCTTTTCAATTAACTCCGCGATTGCTTTTGGGCTTGGTTCGGCGTTCGGTGCAAAGCCTTCATAAGGTGATTCATGACTTAAACCGTAACGCTTTGCAAAATAGCCAAACGCGAAATGTCCACCGTATAGTATTGTTTTATGTTTGCAGGTCGAAAGCGTTTTATGAAAACGTGTATCCAAGGCAGCAAGTTTCGCATTATACGCTGCTGCATTTTTAAGATAAAAATTCTTATTCTTAGGATCTTTCTGAGCCAGAGACTGGGCGATTGTATCCACCATCTGTTGTGCATGGGCTAGATCCACCCAGATATGAGGGTCTTTTCCACCATGGTGATGGCCATGCCCGTGACCGTGCCCATGGCCATGGTCATGGCCGGCGTCAGGTTCTTGGGCGATGGGCTCAACATCTTGCCTTTTGCTATCTTTGAGGAAATGCTCATCTGCTTCAAACTCAAAAGGCATATGCTCGGTAAAAAATGCATAGACCCCACCTTTCTTAATAACAATGGGAAACTCAGTTACTTCTCGATTTTGATCAAAGGTCAATTTGTACGCTTTCTGACCATTTGGTGACAGCATTTGGCCATGGCCGCGTGGCGTCGCATCCTCCATTTCCAGCATTTTCTCTGCCATTTCTTCCTGGGACTCGATCGCCTCAATGCCTTTCTCCGTACTGGAGATAAAAACCATCTTCATGGCTGGATCTGCATAGTCGCCATCAACCTTGGCAAAGGTCCATACGTATTTCCCTGCGGGAAGGTCAAATGCACCGGCCCACTCGAATCCATGTTCACCACCATGGTGATGCTCATGGCCGGCGTCAGGTTCTTGAGCGAAGGGCTCAACATCTTTCCTTTTGCTATCTTTGAGGAAATGCTCATCTGCTTCAAACTCAAAAGGCATATGCTCAGTAAAAAATGCATAGGACCCTTCTTTTTTAATGACAATGGTAAATTCAGTGACGTCTCGATTTTGATCAAAGGTTAATTTATACGCTTTCTGACCATTTGGTGACAGCATTTGGCCATGGCCGCGTGGCGTCGTATCCTCCATTTCCAACATATTTTCTGCCGCCTCTTCCTGGGACTCGATTGCTTCAATGCCCTTTTCCTTGCTTGAAACAAAAACCATCTTCATGGCTGGATCTGCGTATGCACCATCAACCTTGGCAAAGGTCCATGTGTATTTTCCAACAGGAAGATGAAACGCACCGGCCCACTCAAAGGCGTGTTCACCACCATGCCCATGATGATCATGATGATCTTCTTCATCCATCAACTCAATTCCCTTGCTTGAATCAACAACCACGAGTTTCTTGTTGGTGACACCATCGAGAATGTCTTCTGCCCATGGTTCCATAAACTCTCCGGTATAAACAAAGACGTCCGCTTTATTGATGGTAACAACATCTTTGGGTCTTGGCTCAAAGCCATGTGACTCAACTCCGGGAGGCAATAAGAGTCTAACGTCAACTTTGTCTTTTCCTATCTGTTTGGCAAAATCATAGGTTGGAAATAATGTAGTCACCACTTTGAGTTGGGCATAAGTATTTTGAATCATAGCCAAGGTGATACAAAGACAAAACAATCCAAAGGTCACTGTGATTTTTCTTAACATGACTGCTCCTCCATATTTTTGAATAAATTCTGTTAAGGTGATGGTGAAAGGTAGCGATTGTCAAAGCTTCCTTGAGAATCGCTTCCCATCCGTGAAGCCCTCAAATAGAGAGCTTTTAAGGCTGGGTCAACGTTTATTGAGTCAACCTTGGTAATTCGCCACCTATAGATACGCTAATGCGAATGCATTTGCAACAATGTATTTTTAAATTTTATCTGCCAAGTCTATCACTCGTCAAGCTTATTGCGAAAGCACTTGCAATAAAAAAAGACAAAAGCTATTATTTTGAATATGGAGAATCAAACTTCGAGACGCAACACCACACAAAGAAAGGCTATAGAACAGGTCTTCAGGGAGCATAAAAGGCCATTGAGTGTGGATGAAGTTATGAAGTACGGTCGCAAGTTGGTAGAGTCACTCAACCAGGCAACGGTCTACCGGAATCTTAAGCTTCTGATCGATGACGGTTGGTTGAAACGGATCTCCCATCCATCTCTCGGGACTTTGTATGAACGAGCCGGTAGAGGGCATCACCACCATTTTCATTGCCGTGTGTGCGATCGTGCCTTTGAACTACCAGGCTGTGCACTGAAAGAAGAAGGCGTAGCTCCCGATGGGTTTGTTGTGGAAGACCACGAAATTTTTTTATTCGGTCTCTGCCCGTCTTGTGTCGAGGCCGGCAAGTAACCGTTTCGTTGAGACATTTCATCAGTCACACAACAGAAAACAAGATACGAGCATCTCGAATTTTAATAGAAATGCATTTAAACGTATTAAAGAATCGGTTAAAGAAGACTGAGATTTAGAACGATTTTTAAGATCGATTCAGTCCTAGAAGGGATTAACTATACTTGTCTTGTCAGACAGTTTTTACAAATTCCATCAATGCCAACCACGATTTTGTCGATCTGCCCCCTGTACTTATGCGCTCGACCAAACCGTGATCCACTAGTAAATCTAAGATACGATAAACGGATACCCGGTTGATTGAAATGCTGCGTTTTAAGGCAGTGCAGATATCGCCTGCGGAAACAGGAAAACTGTTGCCACCCACCACTTCTCGGGTGTTGGACCCCAAAGGATTGACTTCCGCTTTGACAAGGATGCGTCTTCTTCGCTTCCAGGTTCCGGCAGCATAAAGGAATTCATTGAACAGACGTTGTTTTTCTTCATTCATCTGAAAAAGCAGGGCTGCTTGAGCCCGGACTTTGAGTGAGTGCTATTCCAGTACATCAGAGAAGGGCAATATCTTTTACGATCGGCAGGGAGATGCAACTTGGATTCAACCCCGGGGCCCGTGGATTGGTTACCGACTTTGAAACCGGGCTGAGAAGTAATTAGTGGTATCCGGGAAAGTCGGGGTTGAGGTTTGTGAACTTGAGGATAGTGATGGAATGAGGACTCAGATCGAGTGTCATATCGGCACCTGCATTCCGCAGATGTTGCTCCCGGATATGAACCCGTGCTCTCTCTTCCAGATCATTGCAATCAAAAGGTGAGGTGCTGGTTAACTCCACAAGAAAGCCTTCCCTGATCAGAACAGATCCTTTGATACTTAAACTGACTTTAATTCTATCGGAAAAATGCTTGTTAATCAGCATAACAGATATCCTGCTACCGTCATCGCTGCAGGTCGCAGAGCATTCAACCAGGGGGCATCCGGTTACTTTACCGATTTGACCAAATTCTTCGGCATCAAAATGCCCGGTTTCCACGCTAATATCTTCGATTTTATTAGGGTAGGTGTGCTCTTTAAAGAGCCAAAAAACCAGGTAAACCGGGGTCAGGATCAATCCCTCGTCATCAGTACGAATCATTCCGAAGCTGTTCACCAGCATGGACCATAAACCGATGGAGCAGAAATCCGACAGGTTTTGAAACATCATCAACACCAATGCTGCAAAAAGGCCATCCTGCAGATTATAGTTCGCTTTGATAAGGTCTTGAAGGGTGTACCAAATTCCCCATTCATCGAATGCCACTTTGACTCCCGGAGGGTCTCCGAAACGTTTGACCAGGCTGTTCCAGGCTTTCAGAATCTGCTTTTTCATCTCGAAAGGGGCAGCCATCATGGCATAATAGGCTGACTCCGATTCAGGATGGTATTCTTCCAACAGACGAACCAGGTTTGTCGGATAGGGCAGGTACTGATGGATGCTCAAATAGTCAATATAGCCCTGCTCCACCTCTTCCAAAAATCCCTGGTTCCAGTTCTCCCGATTCCAGCCGCACCCCACCAGTTTGATTCCCGGGTCCCTCTCCTTCATCATTCTGGCAAATTCCATATACCGTTTTCCATAATCCGATGGATGTTTCTCAAAACCCTCTTCATTCTCCAGGTAAATCTCGTTACCAATCCCCCAAATCGGAACGTAGAAAGGAGATTTCCTGCCGTGTTGGGATCTGAGTCTCCCGTATTTGGTGTCCGGATTTCCATTACAGTATTCAACCCAGTCAGCCGCTTCTTCCGGGCTTCCGGAGCCATAATTAACGGTAATATACGGCAATGCGCGGATCTCCTCGCAAAGAGAAAGAAACTCCATGGTACCGAACTGATTATAATCCGGATTGGACATCTTTTGAGCAAAATCGCTTGCGCCCGCAAAGTGAAATCTGTGACGAGGAAGCTTTTTCAGCTCTTTTAAAAGTCGGTGACTCCAATTTTTCCAGTAACCATCATGAACGATCTTCCTCTCTTCCCTCGGACCTATTCCATCCTTCCAATTATACACATCCGCAAAACAGCCGCCTGGCCAGCGAATCAAACTCGGTTTCAGATTGACCAACGCCTGAAATAGATCCCTGCGAATCCTGTCTAACCTGGGATGATCAATAAAAGGAATTCTGCTTTCATGATAGGACCAGATTCCATTGTGAATGCATTCGGCAATGTTTTCGATAAAACTGCCAAACAAGAGGGGAGAGATCTTCTTCGCAGTAAAGGGGATTTCGAGCCGGACTTTGGAAGAAGCTGCCATTTTTTATCTTTCCAGTTGTGTACGCTGTACAAACTCGGAAAAGCAATCTCCAGGGGAGCGTTTGGAGATCATCTGCCTTTTTTCATGATTATATCTTATAGGCTCGGCAGATACAAATTAAAATGGCTGGTTAGAAAGTTCGTCGCTTCCCGGGCCTTTTGATATAGTTGGCAAGTATTTCGATGTGATCGATGATTCCGGAAGTCAGCACGGCCACCGGGGAAAGCCAGACGGGAGCAACGATACTGGCCTGGATGACGGGGTATGATGATTTGCCGGGAGTTTCCGACTTTTCATCTAATTTCCGGTTTTCGTCATCGGAAAGCGGGATTCCACTCTCCCATCAGGTATACCCTCGCGATCTGGCCAGTTTAATGGCTTTTTCAATGGAGTTGAGGAAGGATGCTTTGTCCCTGCCAAGCTCCCCTTTGAGACTCAGGTAGTTCGATGCATGGTTGGTGTTAAAGACACATTTCTGCAGATTGTCATCCGTATACTCAATCATGGTATGGAGTTCTTCCAGAATCTGTATGAACGAACCGGTCCGAAATTCGCCTGTCTTCTGTTGTTCCCATAAGTCCGATCCCGGGGCAAGCTCCAGGGTAAGGGGTGAAATGTACCAGGTGATAGGTGAAGGGGGTGCCATCCGGTTGATCAGCTTGGCCGATTCAATCGCATGTTTCCTGCTTTTCTGCGGATCATCACCGGCCAATCCCAGAAGAAATATTCCGGACCAGTCAATTCCGGCCCGGTGACATTTCTGCGCAGCCAGTTCAAACTCATCCTGGTTTGTTCCCTTGCGACAGGATTTGAGGACATCATCATCCCCGCTTTCAATTCCCACATAGACCATGGTAAAACCTGCAGCGGCCAGATCGGCCAGATCCTCATCGGATTTTTTGACAATATCCCTGGCATGGGCATAGGCACTGACTTTCTTCAGGTTAGGGTGCACCTGGTGGGCATAAGCGGTGATTTCGCAAAGCAATTCCGGTTTCACCGTAAAGGCGTTCCCATCTTCAAAAAATATCTTACGTATTCGATTCCCATACATGGCACGGGCCTGCTCGATTTCCCGTTTGATCTCGTCGATATCCTTGCGAATATGAAATTTCTTGGTTCTGTACATGGAGCAAAAGGTACAGCGATGGGTACAACCGTTTGTGACTGGAAGCAATAGCGCATCCCATTCGGACGGAGGCCGGAAAACCGGTTCCGTCAAATTACCGACAACATAGTTCATTACTTATCTTCCTTGTGAAACGGACATCTTCCAATTTCCATATGCAGCCATGATCGGTCTGTTGGGCAACTCATCACGGCAAGCATTCAAGATCGAAGCTGTGAGGCTCGGTCCTCACAACCGAGGGTGATTACCAAACTCACTTTCCTGTCGAGATACTTATTCTCCCCATCCATTCAAAAAAGTTTTGGTTTCTTATTTTAAATTGATATCACAAAAAATTCCTGTCGCAGGTCGATCCGCGCTGTTTTGAATCAACACCTGATTCAGGATTCATTCCCTCTTCCACAAACCCATTCAATCCGCTGACGTTTTAGATGGAATCATTTCTTGACATCCAATGGTAACCTTTTAAAATTAAAGTAAGCTTAGTGAAAAGAGGCTGTTAGGCACTGGTAGAAACTGGATATACACACATCGGGTAATTCGTTTTCCGTATACCCGGAAATTCCATCAACTTCACAGGAGAAAAGATGACCAAACAGTGGGTTTTTTTCTTTGATGATATTGCAGCCATAAAGCAACAGGTTGGAGACGATTTTGAAGCTTTCCGAACGCTTTTGGGCGGAAAGGGGGCCAATCTGGTTGAGATGACACGTATCGGGGTTCCGGTTCCCCACGGTTTTTCCATTTCGACCGAAGCTTGTATTGCCTACATGGAGAGCGACAAAACCTTTCCGGCAGGCATGTGGGATCAGGTCCTGGAAGCCGTCAAACTGACGGAATCCAAAACCGGTAAGCAGTTCGGCGGAGATGAATCTCCCCTTCTGGTGTCTTGCCGGTCCGGAGCTAAAATATCCATGCCCGGAATGATGGATACGGTCCTTAATATCGGCTTGAATGACAAGACCGCAGAAGCTCTTGTCAGGATAACCGGCGATCCCTGTTTCGTGTTTGATGCTTACCGCAGACTGATACAGATGTTTGGCAGCGTTGTGATGGAGATGCCTGATGAAATGTTTGAAGATGTCATAACCGAGTTTAAAAAAGCCGCCGGTGTCAAGAGTGATGCGGATCTGACTGCCGAAGACTGGAAAAAGGTTACCGAGAAATTCAAGTGGATATTCAAACGACAGGCAGGACACGAGTTCCCGGAAGACCCATTTGAGCAGCTCTCCCTTGCAACTGAAGCTGTTTTTTCGAGCTGGAACGGAAAACGGGCCATCGATTATCGAAATGCGGCAGGGATTCCACATGATTTGGGAACCGCAGTCAATATAATGACCATGGTTTTCGGGAACATGGGCAATGACAGCGCCACTGGCGTTGCCATGACCCGTAGCGGTTCAACCGGGGAAAAATACCTGGAAGGTGATTACCTGGTAAATGCACAAGGGGAAGATGTGGTGGCCGGAATAAGGCTGACCAATGACATATCCGAATTGAAAGATGAGATGCCGGATGCATTCGGTGAGTTGGAGAATCTGGCCCAGCTTTTGGAGAATCACTATCGGGAAATGCAGGATATTGAATTTACGATAGAAAAACGAAAGCTCTGGATGTTGCAAACCAGAAACGGCAAGAGAACCGCCCAGGCGGCCGTTCGCATAGCCGTTGACATGGTTGAAGAGGGGAAAATCTCCAAAGAGGAAGCTGTTTTGAGGGTTTCACCGGAGCAAATTGACTTCTTTCTTCATCCGCAATTCAGCGAAGAAACAAAGCACATTGCCAAAGAAGCCGGGCATTTTTTGGCTTCGGGGATTAACGCCTCTCCAGGTGCGGCATATGGCATCGTAGCAATGGATGCGGATCTGGCAGAAGCCTGGTCCAAAGAGGGCAAGGATGTCATTATGGTTCGTGCCGAAACCAAACCGGACGATGTTCATGGGATGCTGGCAGCTCGAGGAATTCTCACCAGCCGGGGCGGAAGAACCAGTCATGCCGCCCTGGTTGCCCGTCAATTCGGCAAACCGGCTGTCGTCGGAGTCAGCATCCTGAATATTGATCTCAATAAGCGGATCATCAAAGTGGAGGATTCCATCATAAAAGAAGGGGACTGGATCTCCATCGACGGTTCTTCCGGCGAACTCTTCGATGGGAAGCTTCCCACCAAAGTACCGGATATCAAGGATCCCTATCTCAGAAAACTGCTCTCCTGGGCCGATGATATCAGAAAGCTTCGGGTTCGCACCAATGCGGATTACCCGGAGGATGCCAATCGTGCTTTGGAGTATGGAGCGGAAGGAATCGGTCTCTGCCGGTCGGAACACATGTTTTTTGAAACGGACAGACTGCCTTTCGTCCACAAATTGATCATGACAGACCTCCCTATCGAGCGAAATGAGGCACTGGAGGTGCTGTTACCTTTTCAGCGGGGAGATTTTGCAGATCTGTTCAGGGTGATGAAGGGGCTACCCGTTATCATCCGCTTGCTGGATCCGCCCCTTCATGAATTCATGCCCAGTCACACCAGTCTGATGCAGGAATTGACCGACCTTAAAATCAGACTGCAACACGCCGGAAACCTGAGCGAAATAGACGATCTGTTGGAAAAAATAAGGGACAAGGAGATTATCCTCAGTCGGGTTGAAAACCTGAGAGAGGCCAATCCCATGCTCGGTTTGAGAGGCGTCAGGTTGGGTATTCACATCCCTGAAATCATCACCATGCAGGTCAGGGCGATTTTTGAAGCCGCCTGTCTGGTTACCAAAGAGGGGATGCCGGTGAAACCGGAGGTCATGATACCTCTGACAGCACATGTAAACGAGCTGAAACTGCAACGGGAAATCCTGGAGCAGGAAGCTCAAAAAGTGATGCAGGAACAGAACATCGACCTGGAATATAAATTCGGCACCATGATCGAAGTGCCGCGAGCAGCCCTGACTGCCGACCAGATTGCCGAGCATGCTGCCTTTTTCTCCTTTGGCACCAATGATCTCACCCAGACCACCTACGGAATTTCCAGGGACGATGCGGAAGCCGGATTTCTGATTGAATACATGGAAAAGGGCATCCTCACTGAAGATCCCTTTGCAGTGGTGGATAAGGCAGGTGTTGGCGAGCTGATGAGAATTGCGGTGGAAAAGGGAAAATCGGTTAACGGAACTCTTGAACTGGGGATATGCGGAGAACACGGCGGAGAGCCCAATACCATCAAGCTCTGCCATGAACTGGGGTTGGATTATGTTTCCTGTTCACCCTTCAGGGTGCCAATTGCCCGTCTGGCGGCAGCGCATGCAGAGCTGTTGGGAAAGTCAAAACAATCCGATTAGGTCCGAGATATCCTCCAAATCCGTGATATCATCGAAGGTTCTGAGGATATCGACTCTGCGGGATTGGGAAATGGTTTTGACAGAGTGATCCAGGCAGTCGTTAAACTTCATCTCCAGCTCTTGTCGGGTAAGGGGATTCCCACGGCTGCCTTTGGGCTCTTCGATGCGAACCTGATAACGATCCCCGTTGTTCAGCGTAACCTCCATATCAACCGGAATTACGCTGGATTTATCTTTCTCAAATTCCACCACCTGAAAACAGCGCGCCAGGGCCGCAACACTCTCCCGTTCCAGGATATTTTCTCTGCTGAAGTCGTCCATTTTAGGCCATCCCCGGATAAATGCCAGGGCTGCTGTATATTGGGCACTAAACTGCGCATCCACCGTTGGGTTTTCCCTGATGGCAAAAGGATTTCCGATTTGACCTATGGATTGAGGCGGCAGGTAGATGGTTCCCTTATCGATTTCCTGCCATTTGATCTTGTGGATTGATTGTAATTGTAAGGCAGCATCGATCACCGGGTGTGAACAACGACAACAGGGATAAGGCTTTATGCTGACATTCGCTGTTTCGAACCGCTTGCCAATTCCTTCCGTCAGGTAATGCCTGTCCGTCCTTCCTTCGGTATAAAGGGCGGGAATCCCGAAGTCACCATCAATGATATTACTCGCACCGGTAATTCCCGATGCAGCCAGAAATGCGGCCTGAACACCGGCCATGGAACTGAATCCGGGTTGTATTCTTTTTGACAACGCCCCATCGAGCAGTCCCTGTCTGTTGGCATGAATCTGTGAATAAGCCAATCCGAAGGCATGGGCCATCCTGTCGACATCCAAACCCAAGAGCCGACCGCAGGCAGCAGCACAGGCGAATGGACCCCAAAGCGTTGTAGGCAACCAACCGACGTGCAGATAGGGTATAAAGGCCATCCCCAATCTGTTTGATACATCAAGGCCCACCGCCAGGGCAGAGATGAATTCTTCTCCGCTGATGGTAGTTGCCCTGATGCCTTTGGGTAAGAAAGTTCCATCCTGTTCCCGGAGGGATTCGGCGGTGGCAAGTAAGGCAGGGACCAGCGTTACACAACCATGGTTCAAAGCCCCGTCATGAGTGTCATCATAATCGTTGGCGTGGCCCATTACTGAGTTCAGAAAAGCAGCGTTGGGCGCACTGGTTTTCTCATCGAAAGAAAACAGGGTTGCTTGCCGCCTGCCGCCCCAAAAGCGAGTCATGGACAATAATTCCTCAATCCCTACAGCACTGCTTCCGGAATGGATGCACCCGATGGTATCCAGAAACAGCTTTTCAGTTATCCGCAAAATTTCTTGTGGCAGATCCCGGTTCTGAAAAGTTGCCGAGTATTCCACCAGGGATGAGATGGTATCTTTCATCGATTAACCTCCATGGCAAAAGGAGTTAAATCCGCTTATTATTAATCCGTCATCAGTTTTTTCTTGCGTTTCAGGAGAAAGAAAACCGCAGCAATCGTTAAAATAAGAAAAGTCAGGGAGATCGGTTTGGTCAGGAAGACCGTTGCGTCATCGCCTGAAATGCTCAAAGATTGCCGAAACTTCGACTCCAGCATCGGCCCCAGGAAGAAGGCGACGATAATGGTCGGCAGGTTGATTTTGAATTTGGTCAGCAGATATCCCAAAATCCCGAAAACAAGCATGACATAGACATCAAAGAGACTGGCATAACTCACGTAACTGCCAATGACGCTGAAAACAATGATTCCGGTGAACAGGTAGAATTTGGGAATTGAGGTTACCTTGCGGACTCGTTTGATATAGAAGTAACCGATCAACAGGGTAAAAAAGTTGCTGAGAAGCAAAATAATAAACAGGGCATAAAGCATGTCTCCATTGGTCTGCATGAAGGTTGGACCGGGAACCAGTCCCTTAATCATAAAGCCGCCCAGAATCAAAGCCGCGGCAAGATTCCCCGGAATCCCCAGGGTTACCAAGGGGATCAGGTTTGGGCCGTTAACGGCATTGTTCCCCGCTTCGGCGGCTGCGATCCCCTCCAAAGCGCCATTGCCGAACTTCTCCGGATGTTTGGAATACTGCTTGGCCATTATATAGCTGAGATAGGAACCGACGGTTGTTCCAATACCCGGAATTATGCCTATGGCAGCCCCGATTCCGGTAGACCGGAAAATTGTAGGCAGTGTACCCCTGAACTCTTTCCAGCTTAAGCGATGGTAATCCGGATTTATCACGTCACCATTTTTGAATACTTCGGCCTGGATTTCCGAAAAACGCTTTCTCAACCGGTTCATGATCTGTTGCTCCAACTGAAGCAAAACTTCAGAGAAAGCCAGCATACCAATTACCATGGGCATTATGTGGAATCCATCCGCAAGATCGATAACATGAAAAATCAACCGGGTTGTTCCGAATTCGGGATCTGTTCCCACCGTGCCGAGCAGTAGTCCCAATACCACTGCTACCAGTCCTCTCAGGGGCTTATCGGAAGCAGCAACGCTGATAACGATGAGGGAGAAGATAATGATTGAAGTATATTCCGGCGGGCCGATCTTAAGAGCAATCATAGCAACCGGTGCCGCCAGGAAAATCAGGATCAGGTCGCTGCAGGCATCCGCCATCACGGATGAAAAGAGAGCCTGCTTCAATGCCTTCCCGCTTTTTCCCTGTTTGGTCAAGGGGTGACCATCAATGCAGGTGACCATCGCCTGCGGAGTGCCCGGTATGTTAAAAAGAATCGCCGGTATGGATCCTCCGAAATTGCCTCCTTTGGTAAGCCCCATCAGCAGGGCAATTCCGGCAATGGGTCCGAGGTAGTAGGTAAAGGGCAGCATGAGGACGATTCCCATGTTATCCGTCAAGCCCGGTATCGATCCCAGGATCATGCCAAAGGCAACACCCAGTCCTGCCCAGAGAAGATTCTCCGGCACCAGCACCATGTTCAACCCGCTTAATAACTGTTCAAGCATAACAAAAACTCCCGATTAAAAAAGGATCCCGGCCGGAAAAGGGAATGAAAGCAACTTTCCGATGACCAGATAGATAATCGCCGGTAGAAGAGCCGAATAGAGACAGATGGATAACGGCCTGCGAGCCCCGAAACAGAGCATAAAGAGGATAATGAAAACAAAAGTAATCGTATAAAAACCAACGATATCGATCAGGAAGATATAAACCGCCATAATAGGCACTACCAGCAAAGCTTTGACAGATGCTTCGTTGAGCAGGGTCCATTTCTCCTCTTGACCACCATTTTTTCTGCTCCTGATCCCTTTGATCAATATCATCAAACTGATCATCGCCATGGCGATGATCAGACTTTTGGGATACAAGGCCGCCTGGGGTCCCTTTATGTGATTCGGAATGGCATAAAACCACATAAAGCAACAGCAGGCCAGGATTGCCGATCCCAGCTTCAGTTCATCATTCACCCGCTTTCTCCTTTGGAAATTCCAATAGCCTTTAAACCAAGGGTGTAAACCCGGGCACTAACTCATTAAAACCAGGTTTATACCCCCCTCCGGCACCCTGGAGAAACAAGGGAACTTTTTCATATCCATTCCCTCATTTCCGCACCCAGGGAAGGAGGATTTGTGGTCATTTTCCGGACTTAACCTATTTAATATCTTTTACATAATCCTGCAGGGCTGGTGTGTCATTGATTGCGCCAATAACGATCTCCCGGTAGCCTGAGCCGGAAACAAACCTGGGTGTAAATCCGGTCTCACCCATTTTGTTCATCAGCTCTTTATCCTGCATGACTGTTTTAAGGGCGTTTTCAAGCTTTTGCCTGATCTCTTCGGGAACGCCTGCGGGCATAGCCATGCCGTATTCCAGCATGGTCGAAAACGGATATCCCAGGTCTTTCATGTTCCTCACACCAGGAAAAAAGGGAACCTTCTCGGTTCCGAGATCCACCAAAACTCGGAGCTTTCCCTGCCTTGCTGACTGGTAGGCGGGGGTTCCCGTTCCGGTTTCACAGGCGTCGACATGACCGCCCAGGATTGCTGATGAAGCCGCACCGCCACTTTTGAACATGACATATTTCCACTTGATATTCTCTTTCCTGGCGATACTCTTCATTACCTCCAACGCCCACTGCGCACCACCAGAGCCCACAGACACTTTGCCGGGGTGAGCCTTGCTATAAGCGATAAACTCTTCCCATGTTTTGTATGGTTTATCGTTGGTTGTGAATAAAACCCGTTCCTGAGGCATGTAACTACCGATGTATACAAAATCATCCACCTCGAAACGATCCGTATCAAAAAAGAAAGGAGAGGTAAATCCCAGGGTCAGGGCACCCGAGGCGATAGTATACCCGTCCGGCTTGGCCTTTTTAACCGCATTCAGACCGATTACACCACTGGCTCCCGGTTTGTTGATGTAAACAATCGGCTGCCCCAGAATAGCCTTCATTTTTTCACCCAGCATTCGGGTACTGACGTTGGACATTCCCCCGGCTCCCCAGGGAACGATTATCGTAATCGGTTTTGTAGGGTAGTCAACCCCCATTACTGAGTTCACCCAGAAACCACCTATCAAAAACAGGGCTGTTAATGCCACCAGAGCTTTCTTCATGATATTGTCCTCCTTAATCTTCTGTTAAGTTGCTTCCCTAAACTCGTCATCATAATAGAACAGGCCCTGTTGTTTTATCACCGCAAAACGAGCAAAAATGGAACTCCCCTTTCAGATTGCAATGATTTACAACAGATCCCGGTGTATTTTCCTGCGGCCATGAAGGGACCCTATAACTTTATTGGGCCACGGTTCCATTTAACAAACCTCTCTTCCGGCAATCCGGAATTCAGAATCCCCACTTCCAACAGAACAGGGATTTCCAACTGCCCCCGGACCGCGTTTCACCTTGACTGAGAGAACGATATAGCAAGAGATTGGAATTAAAAAACAGTAACCAAAGTCCCGATAAATTTGCCCTTCGCCACATCCCGACCGATGCCGGGCAGAAGCCCCAAAGCTTCTGATAACGGAACGAAATGTATCCGTTCCAGGGCTGCCTCTTCCCGCAAATGGATATCCTAACCAGGTCGATCTGCCTGTTCCGATCCCATCAAACAGCCCGCATTCCGACTACCGCAACAGGTAAGGGATATCAACCCAAAGTGCCCCGGTCGGACACTCCACCTCGCATGGTAGACAGAACCAACAAGTTCGATATCGCCCGAACGGCAAACCGCAGGAGTGGCACCTTTTCGCCTCCTTTCTTGCCGCTTCCCGGGTGATACCCGCCTCAATCTCTTTAAAATCGCCTTGCCCCTGATACTGATAACGGGGAAGACTCATCCTTTTCTCGCTGCTGCCCTTGCTACGATCTACCGTAAAGCTGGTCTCAACAGGACCCGGAAAAGCACGGCCGTATGCCAGCGGTACTCCGGAAAGAAATCGGTTAATGGATTCTGCGGCATCTTTTCCTGCAGCCATCGCTGAAACAACCGATGAAGGGCCACTGACGATATCTCCCGCTGCAAATATCTTATCGACGGTTGTCTGAAGAGTTAACGGATTGATCCCGGTTAGGACATCACCATCGATTTCGGCGTCTTTCCATAGTGACATATCCGCCTCCTGACCAATCGCGATAATTACGGTATCTGCCTCCAGATAACAGGTTTTTGATGCATCAAACCGCGGATTGAAGCTTCCCTCCTTATCAAATACCGATACACAGGATTGGAATTGAATCCCTTTAAGGTCATCTTCTTCAAATTCCAAAAGGGGATTACCCCAGGAGCATTTCAGTTCTACTTCCTCGGACAAGGCTTCCAGAATTGCCCGGTTAAATGCGGGCATTTCCTCTTGTGATTCAAGACAGACGAGTTGAACCTTATCTGCCCCGAGACGGTACGCAGTCTGTGCAACATCAATCGCCACATTGCCACCTCCAATTACCAGAACCCGCTTCCCCACCTTCGGAGCTGCATTATCCCTGACAGATTTCAAAAATGGCAGACCATGAAACACATCAGACTGATCCCCCCCTTTGATGTTCAAGCGGGAATGGCCGGGCAGACCTGTTGAGATCAGAATTGCATCATAGTCGTCTTGAAGTTGAGACAGCGTCAGATCCTGACCAATAGCGATTCCGCATTTGATGTTTACGCCCAGTCGTTCAAGAATCTTCAACTCTCTTTCCACAACCTCCTGTGGCAGCCTGAAAATCGGAATAGACCACCTCAACATCCCACCAGGTGCCGATTCTTTCTCATAAATGGTGACCTCATGTCCCTGGACTGCCAGATCATAGGAAGCAATTAGTCCCGCCGGACCCGCTCCTATGACTGCCACTTTCTTTCCGGTTTGTTTTTTCGTTTTCGGCAGCACCGGTTCCTGGTCCCGGAATTGATCATCAAGGTAGCGCTTCAAAGCCCTGATAGAGATCGCCTCTCCATCCGTATCGCGATGTCCGCAACCATCCTCACAGGGTTGTGAACAGATCCTGCCAAGAATCCCCGGAAAGGGTAACCGCTCCCGGACGACTTCCATGGCCTTAACCTCCTCACCCCTGGCAATTAGTTGCACATACCCCTGGCAGTTCAACTCCAGGGGGCAAGCTTGCCTGCAGGATGCCAACTGCAAGCGGATATTATCCAGAATGCACTTGTCCGCGCAGTTGCCACAAAAAATACATTTATCACTGTCCACTACGATATTATCGGACAGACATTCCAACATATTGCTTGCACCCATAATCATGCCCTCCTTTCCATCTTGATCACCGGCTTGTGGGTTACTCTCACATCTTCCGGTACACTTCCGCAGGTTAAAACAATATGCTTCTTCCATTCCGCATCATTCTTCTCCGGATAGTCCGTACGATAATGCCAGGGAATCCAGCGGCTCTCTTTTCTCTCTTTTGAGGCAATGGCACACATAGTTGCACTCTGGATGATGTTTTCAACTTCAAAGCATTTAAACAGGTCATGAACGTTGCCTACGCGGGCCATGGTTCCCAACTCCTTGCGAAAGCGATCCATCCACCACAGGGCCCGATCCAGCTTATACTCATTCTTTGGCGGTTTGAGATAGTCACTGATCATACGCCTGACCTTGAACTCGAACTCCTCGATAGCTATGGGATTATTTTTCTGGTCAAATCGTGTTTCCAACTCTTTCTTAAAGGCATCCACCTGCTTCTCATCGATCTTAACGTCACCGTTTGAGGCAGCAAAATCGCTGGCATATTCAGCCGCCACCTCACCGATCACTAATGCTCCGGAAAGATGTCCCCGTGCTACCAGGGATGTATCTCCCGCTGCATACAGACCGGGGATATTGGTTTCTGCATTTTCATTAACCCGTACACCGGTCAATCCATGCCCGCCACAAAGGTAGACTTCGGTGGGCCACATCTCAATTTCACCGGTGCGAAAATCATTGTCCCTTCCTGCATGAAAACGCTCACAAGCAGGTCGCTCGGTCGTAAACAGGATATCTTCAATTTCGCTGATCTTCTCCTCCGAAAGATGATCCATGCGTATTCGGATAGGTCCTTTGCCATCCATATGTTCCAACCACATCTTGGCCGGATTGGGATGATCCTGGTCTCTCCTCTCATCAAAAGCATTGAGAAGTTTTGCTCCCCTGGTCAAGGTTATGTAAAGCAGGGGGGCGTTGATATCCTTGGTAATATAATAAACCAGGGTGTACTCAAAACCACTCAATTCGGCACCTGCCCGATAAGCAAGACAATAACCATCACCCGTATTCCCCGGAAAATCATAAACACCATAAAGATGACCGTTATCCGGAAGTCCAAACCGAGCCGTGCCTCCTGAGGAGAGAATCACACTCCTGGCCCGGCAAACCAGCAACTCACCGGTTCTGACATTCATGCCTATGGCCCCGGAAATCCTTTCACCATCTTTGAGGAGTCGAACTGCCATTGTTCTGTTCATTACCTGAACACCCAGATCCAGGGCTTTGTTGGCCAGAATAGCTTTAAGTTCCGGCTCTTTCATGGTGACGCAGAAGCGGCCTTTGGGATGGATTTTCAGTACTTCATATTCACCCTTATCATCCTTGGGAAAACAGACATCCCAGGACTCAAGTTTTTTCATTACATCGTAACTGCGCTCAGCCATCCGGTAATTCACAGGCTCGTCCATTATACCATCACAGGCGATACTGTTCGATTCAACATACAGCTCTGCCGTAGCAATATCGGGAATCGCCACAATATTCATGGCATCCATTCCCCGGGCTATACAGCCGGAATACTTCATCTCTCCTTTTTCAAAAACAACGACCTTCTGATCCGGATTGACCTCCTTGGCCCGGATAGCTGCCATTGCCCCGGCACTGCCACCCCCAATAATCAGTACATCCGCATCGATAAAAGAGTGCTCCGTGTTCATATTTACATTCCTTATTCAGATCAATAGCGACTCATCGCCAGTAACTTTCCGGACATTCTATTCGAGAAGAGATAGTCCCGGAAGAATCAAGAACCCGTCAACAAGCTCAATAAAACCTCGATTCACAGTCAACAAATATCATATGTTGCTGCGCAAAATATTGTTTCCTGCCGCAATCCCGAAGCGCCGTCTGCTAACTCATCAGAACAGTCAATGTTTACGGCAATTCTCACGAAACCGATGGTTGTATTTCTCGAATTGACAAATTCTGATTGATTAGCTTTCTGTTTTATTGGGCTTTTTTGATTAAACATATATACGTTTATATGTTTGTATAATGAGATCTTTTATGTTAAGCTGTGGATTGTGTCAAGCAAAAATTTTTGGCGAGGAGGGAAAAACAAGCTTAAAGGTCTGTGATAAAAGGCATATTAATCCAAACCAAATTTCATATATTTTGTCATAACAGACGAGATAAATCCGATCTCCCGGGTTGGAGTCTTCTTCCCTCATCCAATTCCAGCAAAGATGTGTTGACCGGATATCACGGAAGCAGCATCGATTTGACAGGGTTAGAGTTTGACAACCAGCAGCCCGGATTAGTATGGGGTAGGTCAGAGCAGGGAATACCTTAAATTAATTGTTAACCGTGATGAGGGAGAAAAACATGCTCAACAGAAGGAGCGAGAATCCGACACCTGTTTACTTCAAACTGCAATCGGCAATTAAGGAGAAGATAGAGCAGGGTCACTGGAAACCGGGCGACATGATTCCGCCGGAAAGGATTTTTGCTGAAGAGCACAAATTGAGTATCGGTACGGTGAAGAAGGCTATTTCCAATCTGGTCAACGAGGGCTTTCTTTATCGCATCCAGGGGAAAGGAACTTTTGTCACCGGTACTTACGTCCGAAGGGATAAATTACGTTATTATCGCTGTTTCTCGAATTTTGGCGACAGTGAAAGCAATATGAATATAACGCTCCTGGGGATTGAGCGCATCAGACCGGTTCCCGAAATCAATCGTCTGCTGAAACTGCGATCAAAGAGCGATCTGTTCAAAGTAAGCCGGCTCATGAATTTTGATGAAGGCCCCCGCATCCTGTCAGTGTCCTATCTGGCGCAAAGCCAGTTCAAGGCTCTGGATGCTCCGTTGTTCAGAACAAAAATGGAAAAGGTTGCGTTATATTCTATCTTGGAGGAGAGCTACGGAGTTCCCACTATCTATAATCAGGAGTTGATAGGCGTGGAGAAAGCAGCAAAAGATGTTGCCCGGGAGTTAAATATCAGGACCGGCACACCCCTGGTCGTTATTGAAATGCTGGCCTTCACTTACAAGGACCGGCCTTACGAATATCGAATCAGCCACTGTATCACCAGTGAGAGAAAGCTCTTCAGGGAGTATTGAGCTTAACACAGGGACTGCCCCAGCCAATTGACAATATTCTGCTTGTGGATATTGTTTTCATCCTGCCACCAACCGTGCTTCATTCCGGAGCTGCTAAAGCTGTCGGGCATGACATCAGCTTTAGGTGTCAGATTGGTGGTCAGTCGATTATCTCATCGTGGTGCCAAGGGGGGAGTGGATTGAAATAATCCATTAGAAATCCGATCAGTAATCTGACTTTGGCGGAGAGAAATCGTTTCTGGGGATAGACCAACCAGATATCGGAGTGCTTGACTTTCCACTCTTCCAAAACCGGCACCAAAAGACCTCTTTTTAAGGCCCGGGCCACAGTGAAAGTCGCTTGTCTGATGATTCCAACCCCTTCAATTGCGGCAACTCTGAGCGAAATTGCACTATTGGACTGCCAGTTTCCGTTGACCGTGATTTCGATTTCCCGTTTTCCTTTTTTAAACTCCCAAAGATTGGTGGATCCAATCAGGCAATTGTGCTCCAGCAAGTCTTCAGGCCTGAGGGGGATAGGGTTTCTAGCAAAGTACTCGGGACTGCCGCAAATATGGAAATGGACATGGGTAACTCTTTGCATCAGGTAATTTGGATCGGCGGGTTTCAATCCCACTGCAAGATCAAAGTCTTCATCCTGAAGATCCATATGCTTGTGATAACGAAGTTCAAGGGTCAACTGAGGATACCTCACCGAAAACTCGGAAAAGGCTTGGGCGAAGTAGCGCTCGCCCATGATTCCTGCAATACAATCGATTCTAATAACGCCACGGGGTTCAAGCTGGGCTTGGGTGACTTCCGCTTCAGCTTCCTCCAGTTCACCCACAATCTTTGAACATCTCCTGTAGTAGGATTCGCCAATCTGGGTCAGGGAGAGCCGTCGTGTGGTTCTGTTTAACAGTCTGGCTCCCAGCCGATCCTCCAGTTTAGCGATCTTCTGACTGACATGCGATTTTGATATGCCCAGTATTTCAGCAGCCTTGGAAAAGCTGCCACAGTCCACTACCTGTACCAGTTCCTCGAATCCTTCCCATTTGCTCATTGTTCACTATAAAAAACAAAATTGTTAATATCTACTATCTATTCATTATTATGAAACAGTGTTACGATTTAAAAAAAAGTACACTACAAAGGAATTGATTACCAGTTAAAAAAGTGAAAATAACTATCTATTACTGATTCTGGAGAATGATAATGTCTGGCGTCACAATCCTCAACAAGCCACTTGTAGAAAAGCCCAAAACAGCTACCGTGCTGTTGCTTCTCTGGTTGGGCCATTTCACCGTAGATAGTTTCTCCGGGATTTGGCCCATTTATAAAACCCTGGCAGGACTGGACCTTGTCAAGGCCGGCCTGATCGCGACAGTCGGCGGTTTTATCGGTAACAGTCTCCAGATTGTGTTCGGTTACCTGGGAGACAGGGGATGGAGCAGACAGCTCCTGGCAGTAGGTGTCCTCGCATCAGGCAGCATTATCCTGGTACCTTATGTCGGAACCGATAATTACTGGTTGATGGGATTTCTGGTTATGCTGACCTTTTTGGGGTCATCCGCATATCATCCCAGCGGGACGGGTACCGCAGGTGCTATTGGCGGAGCCAATATTGGTAAAATCACGGCAATTTTCCTTTCGGGAGGATTTTTCGGTTATGCTTTTTCGCAATTGCTGTTCACCAAAATCTACAATGAAACAGGCGGCAAGCCGGCTATCATGTACCTGGCGGCGCTGGTTGTTGCCTGTATTCTGTTTCTGGCGGCCCCTGCCACTTCAAGGAGTAAAACCGATCGGGTCAACTTCTGGAGCGCCACCCGAAATATCCGTAAACCGTTAGCGTTTCTCTATATCGTTATGATCTGTGCCGCCGGCGTAAACATGTTGCTGGTTTTCCTGCTGCCGGACGTCTTGCAGGCGAAAAAAGCTTCATCATGGATGATTTACGGAGGCGGTCACATGCTGATGGTTTTGGGCGGTTGCGCCGGTTTGCTCCCTGCGGGCCACTTGGCGGATAAGTTTGGTCCCAGGCAGGTAATGATGGGTGGATTGACCATTCTTGCATTCCTGCTGCCAGCAGTCGCACTATTCAATGGCAATGATAATGTCTCCCTGGCTCTTCTGCTGTTTTTTCTGGGCTTTTTCTCAAATACCTGCAATGTGGTTGGGTTAACCTATGGCAATCGCATGATGCCCGGACATACCCGCACGGTTTCCGGTCTGCTGATGGGAAGTGCCTGGTGTGTGGCAGGGATTTCTACCTTCGTTGGTGGCTGGTTGGCAGATCCCAAGTATGGTGGAACACCCGGAAGCGCTTTACTCTGGTTTGATTTGGTAGTACTTTGTGCGTTGGTTTTCTGCTTCCTGCTGCCCCGGGCATCGGCTTTTAAGTAGATCTATAGCGTCTGTCTACCCTCAGTTCGCCCCATAAACAGAAAAAATCCCTGGAATTCCGGAACGACTCCAGGGATTGGCTCTTTCTTACATCGTTTCCAGGGATTTATCAAATAGCAGCTTCTGGCGCTCAATAACTTTCTTAACCTCATCCGGAGCGTTGTTGAAGCTGTAATTCAAAAGATCTTCGAACATTCCTTTCAGCTCATTTTTATCCATCACAACCAGGGTATATACTTTTATCAGACTGGAAGCGCTCCTGGTTTTGACATCCGTTTTTTTGGTGAGTTCGGTATGGTCGTGTTTAACAATCCCCAGTGACTTTATTCCCACAAAGATCTTCTCCTTGAATTGGGAATAGGTTCCCGAACCGCTGATTTCCCTGCAGGTCTTCCCATTGCAATTTTCAAACTGTGCGACCGGACCGTTCGAAAAACGGTCCTGCAGCGATGCCGCACCGATGAATTTTGAAATTTGCAGTGCTTCTTTGCGATCAGAGCCGGTTGCAGAACTCACCGCGCAAATAAACGACTCACTATCGCATTCAACCGGCTTCTTTGTAATCCATTCGGGCAGCTTCCCGCTTTCATCGGCATAGGCAACGGGATGAATACTGACATCCACGTCGAATAAAAAACTGCCGGTAATGTTGCTTTCCTTCACAAGAATTTCCTTAAGCAGACTGGTAAAGGTCCCCCTCATCTGTGTCTTAAACTGCAGGTATTCGATAGAGATGTTATCGTCTTCCTGGTCGTACAACTTGCAATTATCACGTGTGCTGTCGACAAGGTTTTTCAGGTCCAGTCGAACAGATTTGTAATCCGCCCCGGTCAGTGGCGCAAACAGGGTTTGTAAACCGGAGGAGATGAAAATGCAGGCGGAAATGATGGCCACACCCACTTTGAAAGCAATAAAGAGTTTTCTTCTGCCTTCTTCAAGCTTCTTTTTCCCGGACGGCGAAATCAGGTTAAACAGGGTGCTTATCGCTGAGCCGACAAAAATGAACAGTGAGGCAATAAGGATGATTGTGATTTTATTGTCCAGTTTGGATACCTCTTCGTTGTATGAAGCCAAAAAGGCGCTGCAGTCTTCCAGAATGGGACCCGCGTATGCAAGATTGCCGAAAAGCATGGCAATCGGGATCAATAAAAATAGGCGAACATTCATTTGGTATCTCTCCCTTGGATTTTGTTATACCGACCAATTCTTTAATCGCGACAAAAACTGACGTTGCCGGTACAAACTCGAGATTAGAGTTTCACAGGTTGAACAATAAGAAAAACGAGTTGGTACTGATACAATTTCAGAGTCCCACGCAAAAATCAATCACTCCGGATTAAATTCACATCAATCCAAAAGTTCATCGACTAAACTCAATCTCACAGATTTGGGAATTATGTACTCCGGATTCTGTAAATATAATGATGATCTGCTGGTAACCTGATCATCATGATCAGTCAATTTTTGATGGGATTAGCGATAGAAATTGCCAAGCGGAGGGATCAGACAGGTTGCCACGCAGGGGAAAACTACGAATATATACGATACATGAACAAATCAGGCGACTTCTGATCGCCTGAACAGTTGATTTCTGTTTTCAGCAACAGATTTCAAATCAGGTATCTTTTTTAGGAAACCACGGGACAAAGGCATTGGTCCGCCTTTGGTATTCGGCATATTTGGGTCGTCTTTTGACCACCGTTTTCTCAAGAAGCTTGACCCCGGAAACCTTTAATAAGAGGTAGGTGATCAGAAGCGGGCTGATAATAGTCCAACCATTACGCCAGTCCTCCATAACGATCAGGAAAATCCCCCACCACATAACAGCTTCACCGAAGTAGTTGGGGTGCCGGGTATAATACCAGAGGCCCTGGTTCATTACCTTTCCCCTGTTTTCCGGATTGGATTTGAATCGGGTGAGTTGCCAGTCCCCGACGACCTCAAAAAAGTATCCAAATATCCAGACTGCCGTGCCGACCCAGGCCAACCAGGAGAGCTGAGCCGGTTCCTTTGAGAGCATTCCGGCCTGTACTGATAGCGAAATCAGCCAACAAAGGAAAGCCTGAAGCAGAAACACCTGGAACAGGCTCCCCCACCAATACCTTTTTCCCCAACTGCTTCGAAAGGCTTTATAGCGGGGATCTTCTCCCTTTCCATAATTTCTGATACCAATATGTAGCGCCAGTCGTGCCCCCCAAAGCGTAACCAGGATGGCAAGGAGCAGTGCCCGGTCCCGACCCCCTTCGCCCAGTATAAAGGTAATCCAGGAAATGAGAATAAATCCCAGTCCCCAAGTGATATCCACAATGCTTGAATCTTTGAGATAGAGACTTAAAACCCAAAGCAGGATCAGAAATCCCACTATCGCTCCCAGGTTGATTGTGAAAATCCAGGTCGGCAACATCTTTTCCTCCTCAAGTTAAAGTGACTAAACATTCAAGGGTGATTAGGAATGATTTTGCAACAACCAGTCCAAAACATCATTTCATCCATCAACATCCGGTGAGGAATACCCGATCTTAATCTTTGGCCGGTAATTCTGAAACCGATATCAAGACACTATTGTCTCAAAATAGTCTGCAAAAACCTGAAACAGATTTGCCCCGTCTTGCTCCCGGCGACTCCCTTAATCGTCTTCTAATGTTTACCATAGCAGCCATTTAAACCTATTTTATCCAAGGTATAGAGCTTGCAACGTTAACCTGTTTAACCACCAATAGGTTCATAACTAATGACTTTCAATAATACAACCCATTCGTGATAGTATGCAACGATACCTGATTTTGCTTTTTGTCTCTTTTGTTTCAATTCAAACCGGCGTTCTGGCCTTTGAGGGGATTGAACGTCGTCGTTCGCAGTACCTTAGTGAGTTCGGATACATCGTTACCCCCCTGCCCTTTATCCTGCCCGGGGTTGGCACCGGAATCGGTCTGTTGGGAGGCCTCAACAATATTCTGGAGACACAGGTTGATCTCTATCTGGTCACCATCCGGGGGGATGTGGAGGGAGGCATTGTCGGCGTTACAGATATTAATCTTATTCCGAAAAGACTGTTATTGGATTTAACCACTGTCGAATTCAGCAAAGGCCAACAGAACAGCTATCAAAAAAGGGGCATGGAGAGTGATCGGGATGACTACAATATCGTGGAACTTTCCGATTCCACCCTGCAGGGAGGCAGACTGATCCTGACCTTCTATGATCGCATGTTGGAGTTTTACACCATTGCCTATAACATTGGCTTCGAAATCAGCGCCATTCGTGATAACGAAGGTAACCTCACCAGCGAAATCGACAACGATGAAACAATTGAGGCCCTGACGACTACCTACGGCACTTTCATCGATTATACCGATGATCGCTCGGATCCCAAAAAGGGCATAAGACTGCAGGTGGAAAAATCAGGATCTGAATCCTCGTCCGAATCTGCCGTCGATTATTTTGTCCTCAATTACAGTCTGACAGGCTATTTGCCTGTTCTCAGCTACAGTACTCTTGCTTTCAATTACTTCCGTTCTGATGCACATGTGGTTCGTGAGGGAGAAACAGATCCCGAAATGTTAAAAAATGACTTTGGTTGCTATGAAACATCATTCGATCAATGCGAGCCGGGGGTTCAAAGCGTGATTTTGGATCAAATTGCGGAAAACAGGTACGGGAATGCGACCTCCCTTGGGGGACGATCCCGACTGCGTTCTTATGTCGGCGATCGGTTCAACGGTGCCCATTCTGAATTTATCGGGGCGGAACTTCGTTGGAACCTGACCGACGAGAAAACCCCCTTTGATATCTGGATCATGAAAGATCTGCGAACCGGAATCCAGATCGCATTTTTCCATGAAACAGGAACGGTTGCCGACCAGCGTGAAGATTTATGGGAATCCAGGAAAGACTCCAGTGGTATCGGGGCCAGGTTGGTCACCGGATCAGGATTCATCTACCGTTTCGACCTGGGCTATGGCGATGAAGGAGTTGCCACCACCCTGTTTATAGATTATCCCTGGGGGGCATTATAATTGAAATCGGTCGAATCTCTATTAAACCTGAAAGCAAGCATTGAAAATCTCAAAACGATCCGGTATCTATCCGGACAACATATCCCCTTAAGCAATTAGCAAGGAGATCAAACATGGGCAGCTACACTTTCTCGAACAGCTCTTTGAAGCCGTTGCAACTTGGCAGCTTTGTTCTGATACTATTGCTGTTGAGTGGTTGTTACGGAACCATTCATGTTAAGGAAAGCGAACCGGAAAAAAGGGAACAGCTCGATCCCGATATGGTGAATAAGGGTCGAATTACCTATGTAGAAAACTGTCAAGACTGTCATGGAGAGAATGCCAGGGGAGATGGCATCTATTCAGAGCGGTTTGATCCCAAACCAACCGATTTGACAAAGCCCGGCCTTCATATTACCACCACCGGGTTAGAATCGATTGTCGACTTTCCCCATTACTCGTCTGAGGCCATGCTTAGACGTATCCGGCACGGATCAACGGATATGCCGGAATTCAAAAAAGATTTTACCGAGGAGGAGATTCGCCAGATTATTGCCTATCTGAAGTTTTTAGGTCTCAATCGTAGCGAAAAACGGGAGTAGATGAATCAGTCCAAGCGATATTTTTCAATCAGCATTTACATGAAGTAGCTCACCAGCCAGACCGATACGCCGCCAATGATCCACTTTAAATCGGATTTCAGCTTGGCTTTGGAATCACTTTCATCCTGAACTGCCCTCTGATTGGAAGATTGGCTGATGGTCGATCTGCTCAACTGAAAAGAGACATCCCCCCTGCCGAAGAAATTACCAAAAAAACCGATTGTGAAAAGCGCAATGGGCACAGCCCCGACCCAGAACAGGGTATCCTGAAAGGTGGTGGGAGAATCCCTGCGGACATACCAGATTATAGCTCCAACACCCATCAACAGGGCGGAAATTCCGACACAGGTGAGGAGATATTTGGCCAGTTTTGTTAATCGATCTTTCAAAACGTCTACTCCTTATAAATGAATCAATTTTAAGTTGGATATCATCCAGGATCCGTATTCAACCAACGGAAAAAGCATAATTCGGTTTATGCTTTGTAAAAGGCGTTAAACCGTTCAAGTAGCAAATATTGTTTAGATGGTTTCAGGTGTTTCTAACCTGTTCGATTATCCTTCTGGTGATTGCTGTTGCTTTACCGGTCATTTCCCCACACTTCAAGCGGAGATTCTCCCGCCTGAATTTCTTCTGACCTTCTTCTGTTGCAAGATCGCATTGGATAAGATCATAGCAGTTCGTTGATCCGAATTCATTGCCAAACTCGGAAAGTAATTGACGGACCGCTCTATAGGTTTGATTTTCCGACTGGTCAGGGCTGCTTCTTCCGAATACCAGACCCATAGATAAAATCCCTCCGGCAACCGCACCACATAAAAATCCGGTCCGGGCGGTGCCACTGCAGAAACCCGTTGCAATAGCAGGCACCAACGGAGAATCGATTCCCTCCTCCTCGGCAATCACTTTTAAAACGCTTTCAGCGCAGTAAAATCCGGACTCAAAAGTCTCTTTTCCTTTTTGAAACGATTGGCTCATGATCAATTCCTGTTCTCAATTATACCGGTTCAAACCTCCTGATGACTCTGATCAAACCGAACGACATTACCCGATACCCGTGCTTCATGTGCTGCAAAAGCGAGCTGGTGACTCATCAGAGCCTCACTGGCTGTTGTTTTGCCTTTTTCACCTGTTAAAACCCGGACAAAGTTCTCCATAATCTTGTAATCTCCTTCACTGTGACCAAAGAGATCTGTTTTAATGGGATATCGGATTTTATGTCCGTTGCCATGAAGATGGACTTCCAGATCGCCACCCCCTCCGAATTTCCCGTGGAGAGTCCCCAGGCTGCCATTGATCCTCAAGGTTCGACCTTCCGATTCAGAATGACCATGCATATTCAATATTGCCGTAGCCCCCTTTGAAAATTCGATCAGGGTTTCCTGATGATCGACCTGATCGTTTTCGCAATGATAAACACAGCGTCCATAAGGTCCCTTTCTCAGGGCATCCATTATGCCGTCCCTGCTGAAGTCCTCTGTAATGGCACTGGTGGGCCAGTGTTTCCAGACTCTGTATTGGGATAATCCGGGAATAGCCCCCATGATTCGCGGATACCGCAACATCAATTTGGCCAGACGGGAAAAGAGCCAGACATCAGCCTTGGCTATACCTAGTTTCATGTGTTTTCCATGCAGGTAAGTGTCGACTGCATCGTACTGGCATTTACCCGCTTCGGAGCAGCCTTCGGTGCAACGCTCGGTTGAACCTTCCGGTGCAAGTTCGGGTTTAAAATGGTGAAGCGCACCGAATGAGCTGATCCTCAGGGGCGTATCCCCTACTATCCATGCAATAAGATCCAGGTCATGACAGCATTTGGCAAGAATCATCGGAGAGGAAGTCCGGCTGTTTCCCCAGTTCCCCCGGACAAATGAGTGCGCCATGTGGTGATAGCTGACATTTTCCGAATGATAGACGGATATGATATCGCCGATGATCCCTTCGGAAACGATTGCTTTTACTTTTGCAAAAAAATCCGTATACCGCAGTACATGACAAACATTGAGCGATTTCCCGTATTCCCGGGAGACATCGATCAATTTCAAACAGTCGGGTTCGGTCAGGGCCATCGGCTTTTCCAACAAGACGTCATAACCTTTCTGCAGGCACATAACTGCCGGATCGACATGCATCGCATCCTGTGTAGCGATTATCGCACCCTCTGCCGACAATTGAACATCTCTCATTTCTTCCCAGGAGTTAAAGACATCTTCAGGCTCAAGACCGTGATCCAAGGCAAATCGTTCCCTGCGGCACTCATTCGGTTCAGCCAGGGCAACAATTCTGAGTTGTTCCGGGTGTTTAAGGGCATATGATGCGTAGGTTGTTCCCCTGTCGCCTGCCCCGATAACAATAGCTCTTTTAGGTTCTGACATAGCTAACCTTTGGATATCGGCGGATTAAGATACTCATCCCTGAGTTTTTCGAGTCGACCCACACTCTCCCTGAGTCCGCCAATTCGGTTTCGACGGCTCCATACCTGCGAATGGGATGCTATCAGCTTATCTATATCTTTAATCAACTCTTCCGTTTGCTGATTATCAACCTCACCCTGCCTGTGGTTTAACACCCACTCCCAGCGCAAACAGGCATGTTTCAGAAATGCTATGGTGCAGTATAGCTCTTGTTTCACCAAGTTATCGGATCCGTTGGAGATATCGATCTGTTCCACCGCTGCTTCTATCCTTTCCAATTCGATTAACAGTTCATCCAAATCAGACCGGGTCAGTTTATGCAAATCGCCCTTGTAAGCATGCAATATAACCTCTCGGGGAATCTCTGCTTCACCTGGTGAATTGTCTCCCGGCTGTTCCTGGTCAGCATACATGAACGCCCGGATATCAGAGATTTTCAAACCGGTGTCATCCGATCCCAGGATTTCCAGACTTTCCTTGAGTGAGGTCTGCAGAAGATTGAACAAAACGGTGCCGTTTATAGCTTCAGCCCCTGTCTTTTGATGAACACGACCCAGCTCCATTATCAGTTTTCCGATTTTGCTTTTATCGTCTCCAAATGCAAGTCTGCTGATGGCAGAGGCCAAATCGAGATTTTTATTCGCGGATAAACTCCAGGATACCGCTGCCCCGTAAATGAAACCCGGCATGCTGATCGGCAGGGTCTGCCAATGACCATGATCTCCCCAGTCGGTGTTAAGTAAACCAATGGCTCCGTTCTCCAATCCGGCCTCCGCAGCATTTCTGATGTTTTCCAGGGCGTTATCGATTCTGCCGGATATACTGCACCAGGAGGAAGTACCCGGGCAGACATAAAAGGGAACTCCGTTTTCCGTCAATACCCGACACCGACTGGAAAATGGATGATCCGCTTCATATCCCCATTCCAAGGCGATGATATCCTTGGGCAATTGAGCGATGAGATCAGGGTATGCGGTCAGCATATCGCCCCAGAACATCATGGTTTTTCCTTGCCGGACAACCGCCTGGTGGATCTTCAACAGGTAATCCAAAAATACCCTGCCCTTGCCCAATTCTGCGACTTTCTCCCTGCTTTTACCTTCACCCAGTTCAAACGCTTCATCCAAATTGACATTGATTTGCGAACTGCTGAAATGTGGCAGCAACTCATCCAGAAGTCCTTCTATCAGCTTCAGGCTTCCGGGATCGGATGGATCAAGACACTCCGCACCCATGGGAATCTGTCCCAGATGTTTGAATCCTTTGGGTGCTTCCGCAAGTGATAGGTATTTCTCATGTTTGAGCCAGCGATTCATATGTCCGAAACAATTCTGGTTGGGGACCAGCTCGATAAAACGCTCCCGGCAATAGGCATCCAGTTGAAGAATCTCCTCGCCTGTCAGCGGGGAGGCATCTTTCCAGACGGTTTCATGACTCTGATAGGCAAAGGTGTGTTCGGTATATAACTGCAGCTGATTGATCTTCCAGGAGGCAAACAGATCGATGAGATAGGTCAGGGTTTCCATACTCGGTACCTTATCCCGGCTGATATCAAGCAAAACTCCCCTGTGAGTAAAATCAGGATAATCTTCAATCAGCAGCAGGGGCAGGTTTCGTCCGTGCTGCTCCAGAAGCTGAAGCAAGGTCAGAACTCCGTAAAAAATCCCGAATGACGAAGAGGAGGTAATGATGATTCCTTCCGCTGTTACGCTCAATTTGTAAGCCTGGGGATTTGTTTGAAGCCGCTCTTCTATATTGAGAGTGACACCTGTACGATCAGCGGGGACGGCTGGCGATGCTGATATTCCCCAATCCAGCTCACCATATCGAACCAGTCCGTTCTTTAAGAGTTGTGCTGTAAATGTCAGGGCTGAGGCATCTGTATGATCGATTACGATAAACCTTCTTTCCGGGAGATCGAGCATCCCGCCGGTAAGTTTGATTTGCTGCGGACAGGGCACCAATTGTAAGTCGTTCATGCTCACCACCTTTCCTGTGATTAGTTTTGATTTGGATAGGGAAACCTGCGAAAACCTGCCGGAATTAGCTTATTACTTTCCCGATATGGTTCTGAATCGATAGATCACCACAGATGACCGGGAATTGTCCAGTTACACTTCTAATCAATGATTTTATTAACTATTTCAATAGCTCTCAAATATCGAGTTCATCTGGTAGTTAATTTATCTTTCCATATCCTGTCATCTTAGTTCTGCACATGGGTTGGATCACGTGTTTATTCTGATCATCCAACCCCGGGATGCTCATAACTGAATGCGTTTCACTGGACAAAAGAAAGAGCCATAGTTATTCTAAAAAAAACAGTCTGATAAGAGCTGATTTTTCGATAATCCTTCCCAAACCCCACACATGGGAAACCAATCCGTTATCATCAAAAGTAAGCTTCGTATTCCCCGGACTTCAAGTACCATTGAACGAAGCCAACTTCTCGCCGAGTTTTCCGAAATCGAACAGAAAAAGGCTGTTGTTATCAAAGGCGGTGCGGGATACGGCAAAACCACACTGGCGGCTCAGTATATCAGATCCAATACTCTCAATAGCGTTTGGTATTCACTCGATGAAAAGGATCATGATCTCTCAACTTTTGTGACTTACCTGATTACCGGAATTCAGGAGTACTATCCCGAGTTCGGCAGGGAGCTGATTCATGAGGTTGGCGTCCTATCCGCTTCGGAGAGAAGCAGGGAGGAGTTTTTACCGGTGTTACTGAAAGAGCTGGAATCCGGCATTTCCACAGACCTGTATTTTGTTCTTGATGACTTCCATTTAATGCAGGAAAGCGAAGGAGTGACAGAGGCCGTCTCTTTTCTGTTAAATCACCTGCCAAGCCATCTCCATTTCATCATTATCGGCAGGACAGAACCCAATATCAGGCTCTCTCGATTAAGGTCAATGAACGAGGTCGTCGATATCGGGGAGAGACAATTGGGGTTTGATTTTAAAGAAGTAGGTATTTTCTATGACAATATACTTGCGCCCGGTTTGACGGATGCCCAGTTAAAAATTGTTTTACAACGAACCGGCGGTTGGGCAGCCGGCCTGGTTCTCTTCTATCATTTGATAAAAGGCGTGGCCGTCGGCCAAATTGACGATACACTTTCCGGTCTGGCCGGTAAGCATAAGTCCTATCAAAAGTACTTTGAGGAAAATCTCTTTACCAAGCTTGATCCGGAAACCCGGGCTTTCATGTTAAAAACATCCATCCTCTCCAACATGAAAGCAGAATTTTGCGATGCCTATCTGCAAAAGAAGAATTCTGCCGCAATCCTGCAATATCTTGAAGAGGGGCATTTCTTTACAAGTCGGTCCCAGGAGAAAAACTCACCTTATACCTATCATCAGTTACTGAAGGAATTTCTTGTCAAAGAGCTGTTTCAGAGTACCAATAGTGAGACCGTTAAGGACCTTCACCGAACCGCCTCCCGGTTGTACTGGCAGGAAGAATATCCGGAAGAGGCGCTGGCGCATGCTCTGAAGGGAGCCGATTTCGCGATGGCCTGTGAGTATTTTTTAAAATCCTATTTTCAACTCTTTTTGTTGGGACGGCTCAGCATTATCCGTCAATTTTACGAGAAAGTACCAGACGAGATGACCAATAAGGAACCCGAGCTGATTCTTCAAAAAGCCAGATGGTTGTCATTTTCCGGGAAACCTGTTGAAGCTGTGGCTGTACTTCAATCGGGAACTGAACATTTTGATCAGAGTACCCCTGACGAGATCAGGGAATGGTTCAGAAAAGAACTGGGAATGCAATACTATTATATGGGCAACCATTCAGGAGCACTCTCCCAAATGGAAGACCTGTTGCAGGGGAACAAGGAGGACCATCAACTATCAGCCGAAGTGGCAGGAATGATGGCTTTTCTATATTCGGTTAAGGGAGAATCTGCCAAAGCGGACAAGATGCTGAACCTGAGCCGATCACATCTCGAATGGATCGAAGGTGATATGAAGCAGATCGCCGCCTCCTGGCTTAAAATGTACCAGAGTTTCAAAAGCCACTGCTTCGGCCAGTTCCGGAAATCAAAACTGCACGCCGAGGAAGGTCTGAGGACGATTGAAAAGATGGAAATGCATGGATTTCTGCCCTTGGCTTACCTGCAGACGGCCTATGCCGAAACTTCCCTCGGCAATCATAGCATTGCCATTCAGCTCGCTGATAAAGGGATCAATGCTGCCAACCGAATGGGATTAAACGATAGTTTCCCGGCTTGGCTTTTCACCATCAAAGGACAAGCCAAACTGGGAATGCGACAGTGGGATGAAGCTGTGAATTCGGCACAAAACAGCTTGGAGCTTTTCCGGGAGATTGGTAACGATTGGGGAATGGCTACCGCCTATGACCTGTTGGCCAGAATCTACCTTATACAAGACTCGGCCGAAACCACTCAATACTATTTGGAACGCGGTTATGAGGCTCTCAAGGATCAACAATTCCGCTATACAAGAGGTTTTCTGGACTTCACAAGTGCTTCGCTGTTGATCAAAAAGAACCAATTGGAGGAAGCTGTGGAATTGATAGACCGGTCAATTGATGCAGTTGAATCGAACGGGCATCTCCATCTCCTTTTCCTGCTTCTGAAGGCAGGGTCTCTGATACGGGCAGGGAAGGAAACGGACGCCATACAATCCTATCGAAAAGGGATGGAGCTTGCTGTCAAAAATGAGTATTACTTCGATCAAACCCTCGAGCTCTGCTCAGTGCAGCGGGAACTGGCAGTGCTTGAAAAAAGTCATTCGGACAGCATAGAAGAGAGACCTGCCGAATTTCCAGCCTTGCGTGTTGAATTCTTCGGTCCGTTCAAAGTTGTCATGGGATCAAAGGAAATCCCTGTCGCAGAGTGGAAAAGCTCAAAATCCGTGCAATTGTTCAAGTTTCTGGCGACCAAAGCGGACAAGGGGTATATCTCAAGGGACGTCATCATGGAAGAGTTGTGGCCGGGTGAGCCGCAGGGAAAGTGTCTCAAACGATTAAATGTCGCACTCACCACCCTGCGTAATTTGCTGGAACCCGAACGTCAGGCAGGATCAACATCCCAATATATTATTCGCAGGAACGATACTTACCGTATCGAACTGGGAAGAGGGGGAGGCACCGATCTGTTGGACTTTGAAAGAGCCATCACTGCAAGTGAAGACCTGCTGGCAGATGGGATGGAACGTCAAGCGGAGGCAATCGATTTGTTGCTTAAGGCGGCTGCCATCCGAAAGGACGCTTTTCTGGAAAGTGAACCTTACCTGGATTGGGCTATCAGGGAAAGGGACAGAACTGATCGTCTATACCAGGAGGTTTTGGCAAAAATCATTGATTATTTGGAAGAGAAGGATGAAGTTCAGCAGGCTATCCGATTTGCTGATAAGCTGCTGGATCTGGATCCACTTAACGAAGCGGTTTACCGGAAACTGATGGATTATCATGCCGGCGTCGGCAACCAGGCCATGGTTTTGAGAACTTTCCGGAATTGTCAGGAACAACTGACTCGGGATCTCGGTTTGTCTCCTTCAGAAGAGACCATCCGGCTTTATGAATCTTTGATAAAACGCCAGCAACTGTAAATCTTCATATCCACTCAGAGCTCAATTCCAGGGCATTCAGAGCCTTTGTCAGTTTTCAATTTACTCCCAGTTTATTCCCGATTAAGTGAACCATGATACTAGTATTACCATTCGGGAGCGGTCTTTCCAACCGAATCCCGATAGATTCGACCCGTTAACGCCTTTTCAGGTCGAACAACCTCACACGGATCAACCCGGGGGTACAGCTAATGTATCACGGGTTGATCTCAGGAATCAAGGGAACCTACCCCTTTCGAACTTAATAGATAAAACAGGAGAGAAGAGAAATGCTGGAGTTTGCCCTGAAGGGAAATAAAAACTATTGGATCTGGATATCCGGTCTTCTTCTGATGATTGCCCTTGGAACAGGGGTCTATTTCATCCAATTGCAAACCGGATTGGTCATCACCGGCTTGAGCAGAGACCACTCATGGGGGCTCTACACTGCCCAGTTAAACTTCCTGGTGGGAGTAGCTGCGGGAGGCGTTATGTTGGTATTGCCATACTACCTCCACAATTACAAAAAATTCGCCAAAATCACCATTCTGGGTGAGTTTCTGGCAGTACCTGCACTTTGCATGTGCCTGTTATTCCTTTTTATCCACTTGGGGAAACCGTCGAGATTCATGAATGTTTTTCTTCACCCGACTCCAAGCGCCATGGTATTCTGGGATGCTTTGGCCTTGATGGGATACCTGGTACTGAACCTGTTATTGGGATGGGTAATGCTGGAGGCAGAACGCAAGGGCCTCGAACCTCCGGGCTGGACCAAACCGTTGATTTACCTCTCCATCCCCATGGCTTTCTCCATCCATACTGTCACCGCATTTCTCTATAGCGGACTACCCGGCAGGGGATTCTGGTTTACCGCTATTCTTGCTCCGCGTTTTCTTGCTTCGGCATTTGCTGCCGGACCGGCATTGGTTGTACTTCTTTCCTTTATCATTCGCAGGCTTACCCGATTTGATCCCGGCAAAGACGCCATACAAGCGATAGGGGTTATCGTTACTTACGGCTTACTGGCAAACCTGTTTTTCATGCTCTGTGAGGTATTTACTGTGTTTTACAGCAACATGCCGGAGCACAAGGCTCATTTTACTTATCTATATATGGGACTTGATGGTAAAGGTGTTCTTGTCCCCTGGATGTGGACCTCGGTAGTCCTGCTGGTTACAGCGGCGGTTCTCCTGATCATTCCCAAAACCAGGAAAAACGAGCTGATTTTGGGGATTTGCTGTGTCTTTGTTTTTATAGGAGTCTGGATTGACAAGGGACTCGGGCTGATGGCCGGGGGGTTTTCACCGAATCCTTTCCACCAGGTGGTGGAATACGTCCCGACGTTTGCTGAAATCGCCATCTCAATTGGTGTCTGGGCAATAGGCGCTTTAATACTGACGGTTTTATACAAAGTTGTGGTTTCAATAAAAGCGGAACCAAACGTTCCCTCGCAGATTTATTAAATCCCGATCAATCGGATTTATGCTGATGAGTTGTATCTAATCCGGGCCTCACCTTGCCGAGATGGTCCCACAGATTGCACGATACTTCTCATCAGAGATGCCACCGCTCATCTCTCAATTCTCCCTGTCATAAAAGCAGCGTTTCCATCATTCAAAACATCTGCCCCCGAGTTTTCCCCTATACTTGTTTGCCCCTAGCCAGTCACTGCGCAACGTTTTAACGAAGATCATTCTCCTGTCAAATCAGTAAAATAAATTCTCTGGGCAATCATGGGTTTCTTTCACTGTCATTTACCGAGACAAATCGGTGATGCCAAATCATATACTTTAAAAAAGCAATATTCGAAAAGTTTTTTCCCGATATGAGGTTATATTAGTAGTTCAATCAGGATACAGGAGAAAATATGACCTCGGGAAAACACTACTTATTGCAAACCATTGGAACATTAAAGAAAACAAAAACGAAAACCCGGATCTGCCTGGATAAAAAGTACCTTCGGGGCTTGAAACAGATCGAACATTTCAGTCACCTGCGAATATTCTGGTGGGATCCTGATCATTCAGATCCAAGAGGACGACACCATCTCGATCCGAATCCCTTGGGACTCGCCACAGTTGCAATAAATGAATCGGGAAAAGATACCATTGAAATAGCAGAGACTGAGATACCCAACAAATCCCGGATTCTGGATATCAAAGCCTACATTCCCATGGAAGATCGTATCGGGGATGATAAATCCTCTGTCACCACCCCAAAAAGCAATACATTCAAACCCGGGAAAGACGACACCAGACCCGACAATGCTTCCCGGTTGGAAATCGTTCCCATTGGCAGTACCGATAACAAGGGCAAGCGAACGTACGTAAAAATCATGAAGGAATTCGTTGAGATGCTCGATCTGTTGCAGGGCTACAGTCATGTCAACCTGATCTGGTACTTTAACCGTCTCGATAATCCTACAACAAGAAAAATGCTGATCTGCAAGCCACCATACGAAGCCCCGAGAACGGGTGTTTTTGCCTCCAGGGCACCTGTCCGACCCAACCCTTTGGCCTTGAGTGTTTGCCGGATTCTAAGTTTGGACGGAAAGAAAGGATTGGTGGAGCTTTCCGGTCTTGATGCCCTGAAGGGCTCCCCGGTAATCGGTTTCAAACCCTACATCCCGGATTTAGACAGATTTGAAGAGATTCGTACGCCTCATTGGATGGATCATTGGCCGGATAGGGCCCGGGAAGATAGTACCGGCAACAGGGAATTGCAAATCAGCGAAGCGGATATTCAAAAACTGGCCTACTACTCCACTGTGGAAAAGGAAAGCTTGAAAACGGTCAGAGAGGCCGATAAAACCAGGACGACCGAACTGGTCGTTGACGAATCAATAATTGTTCAGGGGGCAAGACAAAACAATCTTAAAAATATAAACATCTCCATTCCAATTGGAAAAATGACCGTTGTCACGGGGGTTTCCGGATCGGGGAAATCATCACTGGTTTTTGATACGATATATGCCGAAAGCCGGCGGAGATATATGCAAAGCTTGTCATCCGCCTCAAGAATGGCTGCCGGACAACTGGAGAAACCGGATTTTGATCAGGTTCACAATTTACTACCCGCGGTTGCCATTGAGCAAAAAACCATTACCCAGAATCCCAGGTCGACCGTGGGAAGCCTGACCGACATTTACAGTTTTTTGCGATTACTTTTTACCCGCGTTGGTACCAGGCACTGTCCGGACTGTGGAACAGAGATCGCACCCCGTACAGTTGAACAACTCACAAGGTCCATTCAAAACCTGGTTCCGGGGACAAAAATCGGCTTTCATCCGGGCATACCCGCTGAATCCGAAGAACCGTTAAACAAGACCCACATCCCCGAGAATGGCAAATTAAACCGGGAAGCGATTGATCAAATCCGCCAGACATTGAATCAATGCTATGCTAAAGGTTCGGGATTTTTAAGCCTGAGAATCAACAACGATACCCTGTTGACAAGCTCTGATAGAAGTGTCTGCACGTCCTGCAGGACGGTGTTGTTCAAATTAACCCCCTCGGTTTTCAGCTATAACAGCCCGGTTGGAATGTGTCCTACCTGCAATGGACTCGGGCAACGGATGGAGATGGATCCCGCAAAAATCATCACTCATCCGGAACGTTCACTACTCGATCATGCCTCCCCATGGTATGGTGATTTACGAAAACACCAGAAGAAACCGAATGCAAACTGGTTTCGCAATGAGATTCTGGCGTTGGCCAGTGCCATGAAGGTCGATCTGGAGAAACCCTGGCAATCGCTACCTGAGGATTTCAGGTTAAAGGCTCTTCATGGAGACGGAGATGAAGAGTATGAGTATCGATTTGATTCCGGCAAAACAGGCAGATCGGGGATCATCAGACGACCTGTTGGGGGTGCCGTCAATCATCTGAAAAGGCTTTATGCCAATTCCAAGGCGAGTAACAGCCACGAAGTGTACAAACAGTTTTTGAGTCAAAGCCCGTGCGAGGATTGCCAGGGGGAAAGACTGTCACAAGAGGGTCGTTTTGTCACTGTTGCCGGAAAACGCTATCCTGAAATCGCCTCCATGACCATCAATCAAGCCCTGCATTGGATCAGCACCCTGCCGGAGCAGGTTTCTGAGGAATCCATCCCCATCACCAAAAACCTTGTGGATGAGTTAAGGAAACAATTGCAATCCCTGATCGAAGTGGGACTCCATTATCTCAACCTGGACAGGCCGGTCACAACCCTTTCCGGCGGAGAAACCCAACGTATCAAACTGGCAGGACAACTGGGGTGCGGTCTTTCCGGTTTGCTGTATGTTCTGGACGAACCATCGATCGGACTGCATGCCATGGATCACCAAAAAATGATTTCCACCATGCGGAAAATCAGGGATGAAGGAAACACTATACTGGTTGTAGAACACGATGAAGACACCATGCTGGCGGCTGACCATGTAATAGACATCGGCCCCGGTGCCGGTACCGAAGGCGGAATGCTGATAGCGGAGGGAAATCCGATAGAGATCATGAAAAACCCGGAATCGATTACCGGTCCCTATTTGAAGCAGGGCATGACAATGGAGCCTTGTGCAAATACCTCAGATGACAAACCCGGGCATTACCTGGAGATAAAAGGGGCTGCGCTTCACAATCTAAAAAACATAGATGTCGCTTTCCCGGCAGCTCGGGTTAGCTGCGTTACGGGAGTCAGCGGTTCGGGGAAATCGAGCCTGGTTAAGGGAACCTTGGTGCCAGCCCTGATACAGAAGCTGAACGGGATGGAAGCCGAGGCCGGGGAGTATTCACAAATCACAGGTCTGGAGCATTTCGACAAGATCATCAGTGTTGACCAGAGCTCGATAGGTCGTTCTCCGAGATCCATCCCTGCAACCTATATCGGGGTGTTTGATGAGATCCGTAACCATTTTTCAAAAACCGAAACCGCCAAACACTTAAAATATAAAAGCAGTTTTTTCAGTTTTAATGACAAGAAGGGGCGGTGCCCCACCTGCGAGGGGCTGGGAAAAATCAAGGTTGACATGAGTTTTCTTCCCGATACCTGGATAACCTGCAGCGACTGCGATGGTAAGCGATACCGTCCGGAAGTCCTGGAAATCAAGTATCGGGATAAAAACATCGCAGAGGTGCTTTCCATGGATGTGATCGAGGCCCTGGATCTTTTTAAGGGGAAGAAGAAGGTAACGGGTTATCTGCAAACCATGAAGGATGTAGGGTTGGAATACCTGAAGTTGGGTCAGAATTCAGCAACTCTCAGCGGTGGAGAGGCACAACGTATCAAGCTGGCCAAAGAGCTTTCCCGACAGGACACCGGAAAGACCCTCTATGTTCTGGATGAGCCCACCAGTGGATTACATATGTCCGATATCAAAAAGCTGTTGGAAGTTCTTCACCGGCTTGCGGATTTGGGAAACACGGTAATTATTGTGGAACACAACCTCCATGTTATCGGTACCTCTCACTGGATCGTCGATCTCGGTCCCACTGGCGGTAATGAAGGAGGTTATCTCGTTGTCCAGGGAACTCCGCAGAAAATCATGAATGAAAAATCCAGCGCCACCGGCCAGGCACTTTGCAAAACCATGGAGTAATGCCGGCACCACACAAACACCGGACCCATGGTTTAAAAACGGTCCGGTTATACAATTGGGCATTATCCGGGGAAGTACCTTCAGCTTCTTTAACAATACCCCAACGGACAGGCAGACCAGTCCCACCCGGAACACAATCGGATCATAACCCGCCCCACCGAACAACTTCCCGATTCGACTGATATTGCAGATGCCATCGGAAAGAGCAACACATTTGATATAATCGATGTTCAATCCGAAAGTCTGTTGCCACCAGACAAGTGATGCCACAATCAGGATAAGACCTGCCGTTGTTACCATTTGGGGTAATTCCTTTTTCATTGTGCTCCTTAAAATGCAACTCAAGTTAATTGTCGGTACGCCAATTTGTAGGTATTCGCCAGCGAGCTTACCACAAGCCAGCGGGGAAAAAACCTGTGTGTTACTCAAAAGCAGACTGAAAAAAGGGATAATCCTTCCAGATTTTTAATCAATATCTTCGGGTTAATCTATCAATAAATTGACACCACCCCGGAAACATCATATTATCATAGGATATAGCTGTTGTTAACGGCATCAAAGAATTCGCTCCATGCGATAAAACTGATCTCCCCTGGCTTATGTTTCGAAATAGTATAAAAGATCATGATGGTCCGGTACTTACAAAAAGACAGATGGGAAAACGAACTTCCGTTGCACACCAGTTCCTGACGGTCCTGGTATTTGTCAGTTGTAGTTTTTTTATAACAGAGTCTGCAGTCTCACAAAACAAAACTCCCCCCAAGGTGCTGTTGGCAGGTGTGCTTGAAAACTGGCCTCCACAGTATTCCACGGATAAAGCCACGGGTAAACCAACCGGTTTTGCCATCGATATTCTGCAGGCTGTGGCAAAACGGAGTGGTTATCAAGTTGTTTTTATCCCCTATAGATCGTGGTCGGAGTTGACGGCCGCAGCCATAAACGGCGAAGTTGACCTGATTCCCAACATGGGGATAACCGAGAAACGTCGTACTGATTTTCTCTTCACCAAACCCTATGAAACTTTTTACATCAATGTATTTGTCCGCTCGGCTGCTGCGGATATCGAAAACCTGGATGATCTAAGGAACAAAACCATAGGGGTGGTTGTGAATAATGTAGGAGTCGACCTGGTTGGGGAACTCGTTTATCGTAATCTAAAATCTTATGAAAGTCTGGAGAAAGCCTTTTTTGAAATGCTGTCCGGTGCCGTTGACGCGCTGATCTATCCGGCTCCAACTCTGGAAGAATTCGCCAGTATATCCGGTTTGAAAGACCGAATTCGTCTTGTCGGGGATCCTTTGCTGGAAATCAAAAGAGCAATAGCGATCAAAAAGAACCGGGTTGGGCTTTATGTCGAACTCAACAAAAGCATGCAGAGCTTTCTGGAAAGTGATGATTACCAAGAGATATATGCGGAATGGTATCACACACCCGAACCTTTCTGGGATGTCAGAAGCGTCGTTCTGGTGATGAGTGTGTTTCTCGGTCTGGTTGTTTTGATGATGATAATATGGCGGTTTGTTTCCATTTGGCGTTTGAATCTTGCCCTGCAACAGACCATTACCGAAAAAGAGAAAACCCAAACTGCCCTTATGGAAAGTGAATCCCGTTTCCGTCAGCTTGCGGAAAACATCCGTGAGGTCTTCTGGATCGTATCCCCAAACTGGTCGGTTGTGGAGTATATCAGCCCCACTTATGAGGACGTCTGGGGGAGAAGCTGTCAATCGCTCTACAAGAATCCTTTTTCCTGGACAGAAGCCATCGTTGAGGAGGACCGGGACGAAGTTGAACGTTTCATTGCAAAGAAAAGCGCAGGGGATTATTCCAATATTGTTTTTCCCACTTACCGAATCAAAAAGCCGGACGGAGCTATTCGCTGGATATCCGCAAAAGGAGTAGCCATTTTCAACGAACAGGGAGAGGTTAGCCGAATCGCGGGAATTGCTGCGGATGTTACGGAGAAGAAACTGGCCGAGCTGGAACTAAAAGCAAGCGAGGAGAGAATCAGACTGTTGTTAAACTACTCCGGAGAAGCGATTTACGGGGTCAATCTTGAGGGAAACTGCACCTTTGCCAATCCGGCTTGCGTCAAAGCATTGGGATACCGATCACAGGACGAGTTGCTCCACAAAAACATGCACAATCTTATCCACAATAAAAAAGCGAACGGCGAAGCGTTGTCCAGATCGGAATGTCGGGTATATAGGGTTATGAAAACAGGAAAAATGGATCGTGTTACAGGAGAAGTGTTCTGGAAAGCGGACGGAACCAGTTTTCCTGTTGAATACATCTCCTCCCCTATTCTGAGAGATGGTGTCATTGTTGGTTCGGTGATCTCTTTTGAAGATATCACCAAACGGTTAGAAATTGAAAATGAACTTCGTCGGACAAGGGATGAACTGGAGGTTCGGGTAGAAGAACGCACAGAAGAGATCGCCCGGTTACAGAGAGCCGTTGAACAGAGCTCAAATGTGGTAGTTATTACCGACTATGAGGGGGTGATAGAATATGTAAATCCGAAATTCTATTCCGTTTACGGGTATACCGAAGATGAGGTCATGGGTCAAAAGACCTCAATCCTGAAGGCCGATAACCTCGGCAGAGATGAGTTCCGAATTCTCTGGGAGACTGTGAAGTCGGGGAATTCCTGGCGAGGAGAATTTCACAATCTGAAAAAGGACGGATCACGAACCTGGCAATTGGCCTCAATCTCTCCGGTTACCAACACAACAGGGGTCATCACCCATTTCATCGCAGCACAAGAGAGCATTGATGAAGTAAAAGAGGCTGAATTTGCACTGCAAACTGCCAGAGAAGAAGCCGAAAAAGCCAATCAGGCCAAATCCGCTTTCCTGGCCAATATGAGCCACGAACTGCGAACGCCTCTCAATGCCATCATCGGGTTCACACAGATTCTGAACCGGCAGGGTCGCGGCTCCATGACCGAGAAACAGAGCCGCTTCCTGAACAGAATCAAAGAAGCCGGTGATCATCTCTTACAGATGGTGAACGATGTGCTGGATCTCTCCAAAATCGAAGCGGATAAAGTCGAACTGGATCCCAAACCTTTTGATTTCGGCCTGATGTTGGATCGCTCGCCGCTGACTATTCAGTCCATTGCGCAAAAAAAGAATATCATAATTGAAAAAGAGATCGAAGAAGACCTGGGATGGTATGTGGGAGATGAAACAAGAATAAAGCAGGTGATCTTCAATTTTCTTTCCAATGCCTTTAAGTTTACCCCTTCCGGTAAAAAAATCGGGATCAAGGCCTGGGGAGAAGATGACCGAATACACGTGAAAATCTGGGACGAAGGGATCGGTATCAGCCAGGAAAATCTTGAACGAATCTTCACACCTTTTGAGCAGATAAAAAACCACACAATCTCAGAACAGGGAACCGGCCTCGGACTAGCCATCACCCGCCGTCTTGTTGAACTGCATGGAGGAACTATCCAGGTGGAGAGCGAATTGGGTAAAGGTAGCTCCTTCACCATTATATTCCCGGGAAGAATTGAAAATGCGGATATCCCTGCAAAAGAGGATCTGTTGACGAGCCCTGAAAAGCATCTACCTCTACCAAGTGATAAAAGAATCCTGATAACCGAAGATAATGAAAACAACAGGCTAGTGATTGAAGCTGTGCTGGAAGATGAGGTATTCGATGTGGACTATGCGGTTTCAGCGGAAGAAGCCCTGGAAATGGTGGAGGATAAAGCCTACAATCTGATTCTGATGGATATCCAATTACCCGGAAAATCGGGAACAGAAGCCATGAAAGAGATTAAAAACAGGCATCAGGTACCGATTGTTGCCGTCACTGCTTTTGCTATGAAAGGTGATCGACAGAAATATCTGGACGAAGGATTCGACGGATATCTGTCAAAACCCCTCGATCTTAAAAAACTAAAAGAACAGATATATGTTCATCTTAGCTAAGTCCAAATTTGAAAATCATTTTGGTTTCAGGGGCACTTTTTATCCGCTCTGATCTCCTCCCATATTTCTATCATTTGCTCGGCAGCAGACCCGCAACCTTTCTGCTCCAGCTTCATTTTCAGAACGGCAAAGAAATCCGGATTGGCTTGACGCCACTTTGCCAACTCTTCCTCGGGAAAGGAATGAAAACGTACTCCCTTGTTCTTAAGAAATGCCCTGGCTTGTTCATCCGCCTTAATGGTAATGGGAACATCGCGATTCCTGGCTTTTTGTGCGGCCTCAGTCAGAGCTGATTGGTGAGATTCGGAAAGTCTCTGCCAGGATTTCTCACTAATCCAGATTCCCCAACTAGGGCCTTGCCACATAACCACTTCGGTGACATGGCGGGCCAACTCATAAATCTTATACGAAACCATCAGATCGGTAGAAAAAGGCAGACCATCGATAACACCGTTTTTGAGTGTATCGTAGATATCCGGTAAAAAGAGAGATACCGGTATTCCTCCTGCAGATCGAATCAGTTTTGGCATATCTTCTCCCCAGGTTCTTATTTTCATTCCTTTTAAATCGGAAAAACGGGTAACCGGGGACTTTGAAACCAGCAGGTAAGGATTAAGGACGTGAAAAAAAAGAAGCCGAACTCCGTTTCGGGCAGCTTCCTCCCTGAACGCAGGTATCTTATCCAAAAACACCTGGCTGATACGGCTGGCCTGGCAAACATTATCCAATCCCATGGGAATCGAATTGGGTGCTGAAAACAGAGGAAGTTCGTCGGGGAAGTATCCGGGAGACATGGCAGCCATGTCGAAAGCATTGGTCCTTAACAATATCAGGTTTTCCTTGGCCTCACCCAAAGCGTTTGACCAAAAAATCTGAATCTTCAATTCACCCCCGGTAATCCTTGCAACCTCATCTGCAAACCACAAATCCAGTTTCGACCCCGCAGCATCCTCAGGAAACTGATGGTTTAAATTCAGGGTAAGAGCATCCGAACGGCAAGCAACTCCAAAAATAAATATGACCTGTACAACCAGGACTGAAAACTGTCTAATATAATGATAGCGCATCACCTATGGGTGTAAAAGTTCAAGAACATCGATACAGAAATCGTTAACTGTATTTCCGCATAGTCTACCACGAAACCCATCGATCTGAACATAATTTTTTGTCCCCTTCTGCCCTTTCGGAACTGACGTGATTCCACTGTGGTTCGACTCATTTTGAATATTGGGCCTGCTGGGATTCGGAGAGATGAATCAAAGGATTGAGACTGATCCATATTCCATCAGTCTGTTTACGGGTTTCCTCCAGAAAATTCATGGGCAGGGCATTGGCTTCCAATTTCTGCTGATAGTTATATGCGATCTGTTCAAGAGGATTCTCGAAATAACCATTCATTATCAAACCCATTCCGTAGGCAACCAGGAACTTCTCCACCCCCAGATGTTTCCACTGTACAACATGAACCATCTCATGAAAACAGTTGATTTCGGTGAGATGATCCTCTAACAGGAAGATAAGATCCTTATACGTAACTCCGATAGCATTTAATTGCTCCAGTTCATTAAACTCCACCAATCCCAATTTCTTGAAAGGGGGAAGAGGAATACTTTCCTTCAGGCTGACAATCCCGGCCTGCTTTCGCAAATTTGGGGGGTAAACCACATCGATTTTCCTGAATCCGAAATCCGCAACCGATATCGCCTGTTTACGATAATTGTCCAGCAATCGGTTCATCCATTCGATAAACAAAGGCAGGGCAGAATAAAGTGCGTTAAAATGAGCGGCAAAACCTGGCATTGTTAATTCACTCAATCAGGTACCTACAGCAGAGAGCGATCCCCATCTATCAACAGCTTCAATAAAAGCCGTGATGTTTTCAGCAGGAACATAATCCAAATCGTATGCGGGTGATAGCAAAAGACCGGCAGGACCCAAATCCTTGATCCGGCCTTTAACTTCTTTGCGGATCTGTTCCGGGGTTCCGGTTGTCCACAGCAAAGCCGTACCCACAGTCCCCCACATGGCAACGCTATCACCAAACTCCTTTTTTATCCGTTCGGCATCCATACAATCCGGTTGAATCGGATTGATCACGTTTACCCCGATCTCGATCAGATCGGGAATCAACCTGGTGAAGTTACCATCACAATGATAGAAAACCAGTATCTCGGGTGACTCCTCCCTGGCCAACCTGATCGCCTCAGCCATTCTTGGCTTGAAAAATTCACGCCACATCGCCGGACTCATAATCAGGTCGGTTGGTCCTGCCACATCATCATCCAGAATGAGGATATCAACACCGCTTCGTGCCAGGATTAATGAGTTATGGATCAGCATGGCGGAGAGTTGTTCGAGCAGAAAATGGACCAATTCTTTCCGCATCACCATATCTCTTAAGAATCTTTCAAATCCGCGAAGACGGCTGGCAATTTCAAACATAACACCGCCCAGGTGGGGAGGAGAACCGGCCACAGCCAGACCTTCCTGGTGCCATTTCGACACTTGTTTTTGCAATCCCTTGTAACGATCAGGATGTGTCAAATCAGGAAAAACATATTCCTTCAATTCAGCCAGGTTCCGGATCGATGCCAATGGCCCCTTTTCATCGGATTCGGGATGGTAGTTCCATTCAACATAGGTTTGAAGCTGTGCGTTACTCCCGATGTGCACATCCTCGGGAACCTGATTGAGATATCGCAGAAACTTGTTTTGGTTGGGAGGAGCGTTGAATTCGGCAAACCGGACATCCAATTGCAATTCTTTTTCATGTCCACGGGATGCAAATCCATCGAGATCCTGTGGAAAAAACCCCAGCGCCCTGGGAATTCGATCCGGTATGCCGCTACTAAGGGCAAGTTTGACACGTTCTCTGGAGTTCATAGATCCTTTTAGTGAATGAACTTAACAATGGTGTTTCCCAGTCGTTAACACAGGTTACAAAATTTCGCAAAAACTGTAACCGGAATTCCTCCCGGATGCCAATAAAAATCACGGAACGGTTCATCCTGATGGTGATCGAGCTGATTTTCTGCATTGGTGTGGAAAACATGAAGGGATGATGGCAAATCGGCTTTCCAGAATATGCCGATTCGATATTATTTCAAACGGCTTGTGCAGACCGATCTCGATCTGGACTGTATGATGGAAATGTTCTTTGATATTTGACAGACGACAGGAGGATTTTTCTAGCAAGACGCCAAGATAGGACATATGACCTTATGTTGCGAACTTTTCTGTTGTATCCTTATCCTAATCAGTACATGCTTACTATTGCGATCATTCAGTCACCTAAGCACAAGCTACTGTATACGCTATAGATAATCTATTGGCATATGAAACCCGACTTTCCCATTTCACCGCGCAGATTTCCTATCTTTTACGGCTGGGTGATCATGGTTGCCACTATTGCCGGCACGCTGATGAGCATTCCGGGACAGACCATCGGGGTGGGAGTATTTACTGACTTCCTGATCGAAAGCACCGGACTTGACAGGCTAACTCTCAGCTCGGCTTATATGTTCGGAACCATTGGCAGCAGCCTGATACTGCCATTTTCGGGCAGATTGCTGGACAGTCGAGGTTCACGCTATCTGATAATTGTGACTTCCCTCGGGTTGGCAATAGCCATGGTGATGCTGGGTAATATTGAAGGAATTCTATATAGAACCTCTTCAACTCTCAGCTTTATCCGTCCGTCTATTCTGGCGTTCTTTCTCATGTTGTTCAATTTCCTGCTCATGCGCCAGTTTGGGCAAGGATTGATGGACCTCTCAAGCCGCACCATGCTTTCCAAATGGTTCGATCGAAAAAGGGGAACGGTAACCGGTATCAGCGGTGTTTTTATTTCCTTCGGATTTTCCGCTGCGCCCCTGTTTTTAAATTGGATGATCAATCAATCGAGTTGGCAAAATACCTGTTTTCAACTGGCGGTGTTATCCGGGGTTGGAATGACGCTCTTCGGGTGGGTGTTTTTCAGGGATAATCCTGAAGAGTGCGGTTTGAAGATGGATGGCGCCACACCGAATAAGAGCACGGATAAAGACAGCTTTTCTGCACAGTTACCCGAAGAGGCTGAAATTGAGATCCCCCTGAATGTGGCGAGGAGGTCCTACACTTTTTGGATATTCAACCTGGGTCTCAGTCTTTATGCTCTTATCATCACGGGTTTGGTTTTTCATATTGCGTCCTTTGGTGCTGCATCAGGTCTTTCCAGATCCGAAGTCTTTGCCATGTTTCTACCCATATCGGTCGTAAGTGTAATTACCAACTTGGTCGGAGGCTGGCTGAGTGATCGAATCCAGTTGAAATACTTGCTGATGATTATGTTGGCAGGACTGTCTTCTGGCACTTTTGCCATGCTTCAGATAGATTCCCTGGTCGGGAAAATAGCGATGACTGTCGGGTTGGGAATACCCGGCGGCTTGATCCTGAGCCTGACCGGAGTTACCTGGGCTCGATATTTCGGTCGCAAGCACCTGGGTGCTATCGCCGGTCTCAATATGGCAAGTATGGTCTTTGCCAGCTCAATTGGTCCCACTATTTTCGGCGTGTCTCAAAAACTGTACGACCAATATGATCCCGCTGTTTGGGTGTGCGGTGCCCTGCCTTTGGTTATTCTCCTGGCGTCTTTCGGAATCAGGAGACACCAATAGAAAGATTCATCGATTCATAAGAAACAAACAGACAATATCGGGATGATTTTGTCAGGGAGGCTGATGAGAAGGATCAATCCTGGTTTTCTTCCCGAGAAGCGGAGTTTTGATCAAGCGGGAGGCGGATTATGAATTTAGTCCCCTTACCCGGTTCAGACTCGATCTCCATGGATCCTGCATGGTTGTTGGTGATAATCATGTATGATACCGAAAGGCCGAGACCCGTCCCCTGGCCCACCGGTTTTGTCGTGAAAAACGGCTCAAACACCCGGTTTTGAATGGATTGATCCATACCGGGGCCATTGTCTTCTATTTCCAATATCACCTTCCCACTTTGGACAAACAGCCTTATGCTGATACGAGGGGAGCCATTTGAAGTCTTTTCTGCCATTGCCTGGGCAGCGTTTGTCAGAAGGTTTAAGACAACCTGTTCAATTTCGACGGGGTTGCAGAAGATCGGCGGAAGATTCGGGTCAATATCAGTTATGATATCAATGTTTCTAAAATCGTAGCTCTTTCTCAAATCATAGTCTTTACGGGCCAGCTCAATGCTATTTCCAATCGATTCGGCGAGATCGGTTTGCTCCATCTTTGATTCGCTCTTTCGGCTAAACGTTAGCATATCGGAAATTATGGTAGACGCCCTCATTCCCAATTCCGACATACCGTCAAGCAGCTTGATGATCCCTCTTTTCTTCAAATATCCCTGGAGGCTTTCCAGATCCGTTCCGGTTTCTCTGGCAGCTAGTTTGTTGGCATTTAACTCCGGAGAGAGGCGGCGTGATATATTCTGAACACCTAACAGGATGCCACCAAGGGGATTGTTCAGTTCATGGGCCATACCGGCCGCCAATCCACCCACTGATATCATCTTTTCCGTTTGAATCATCAATTCCTGGGTTCGCATTCTTTCAGAAATGTCTCGGACGATGGCAACTGCGTGCCATTGCCCTTTTAAGACAAGTGAAGAAACTGATAACTCCACGGGGATTTCTTCACCATTTTTGTGTGTTGCCACCAACTCCAGTGTTTTACTGATTTTGGTTTCCAGAGTTGTATTGGCCAAAAGCTGCGAAGCTTTTGAATCTTTGATACTTCCCGACCCCGGTGTGGTTATTTGATGGAAATCCATACCAATTGCTTCGAGAACGGAATATCCAAAAATGGTCTCAGCCGCCTGGTTCCAGAATGAAATCTTACCGGTTAAATCAAACATGACAATTCCATCCAGGGCATTGGCGCTGATACTTCGGAACTTCTCTTCGCTCTCGCGAATCGATTCTTCAGCCCGTTTCCGGTCAGTGATATCTTCCAATATGACGAGCCAACCACCAGGTTCATTCACTTTCTCATATAAAGGAGAAATCCTCAGATTCCACTCCCTTTTTTCCTGATTGACCATTAGCGATATGTCGTTCTGGCTGGCCCTGGTTTTTCGGTACTGAATGATGTACTGGTTCAAGACCGGCAAAGCACCCGACAACTGCCTGCCTTTTGCCGTGTCTAAAAGAATATCGAAGACTTTGGCCGCTGAATTGTTAAGATCGATGATGCGATCCCTGATATCCAGAACAAAAACAACATCTTCCATCCCTTCGATAATGGTTTTGTGCGCCAGTGAGATAATATTCATCAATTGGTAACGAAACATCCCCCATGCACAAGCCAATCCACTTAAGGTGAATGCGAACGGTGTGAGATCCAGATGCCCCAGCGGGCTCAGTTCAAAAAGATAGATCCCGTTTGCACCCCAGGGGATCAACGCACCCAGCAGAATCACCAGTAGCTTTTTTCGGTACAATTCCCGGGAAATAAAAAGTTCTTTGATCAGGATAGATAATCCTGAAATCATGAGAATATATGAATAGGTGATAAAAATCCAAAAACCGACACTCCGCTGATAGGCCACCAATGGGGCCAGACCTTCATTGTTCAACCAAGCATCGGACCACAACAGATGGTGAAAATCATTGGTCAAGGCCAAAACAATGACAGAGATTGGAACCACTGAAAGCATCAATATTCTTTTCCGGGTCAGCCAGGCCTCTTTGCCGGTAACCACCAGGATAAAAAACAGAAACAAAACCCCGACCCAGGCAGCCCCAAGGTACTCCAATTTCACCCAGAACAGTTTATCGCCCAAATCCGAAACCTTGATTTCCATGGCGCTGACAATGCACCATTCTGCCACCGCTACCATTAGTATCAACAAAAATCTTGCACTAGGAGCCGACCTGTGAGGAATCAAAAATGCAATAATCAAAAAGCATATTCCGCCAGAGCCCAACAAATAGATCCAATAAATGGTATTCCAGTCCAATCCGTTCAATATACCCCTCCGTTAAATCCTTCTTTTACCATACCAACATCAGACGCTTTTACAGACTTTTATAATGGACTGTTTCAGTCTTTTTAATCCTGTTCCGGAACAACTCATACATTATTCAACCTTCACCGGCATTATTGAAAAAAGCATAAAATCATTGTGAGATTATCGGAAAACACTGATTCATGCAAAGACACTTTGACAATTCAACCCGGACTAATGTGGTTTAATATCCTCGGTTTTTTCACCTCTAATGTCCAGCACTTCATAAATAAAATCATCCGCAGACATCTTGCACGGGATCGGGCAACCCTTCTTTCTGCCGGCCATGAAGGATTTGACTTCAACGCTTTGTTGAGTTAAGTCCGGAACGAGAGTTGCCGTGGATCAAATTGGCTGATATGAAACGTCAAGGGTGACGATCAACCTTGAAACTCGGTTAATCTGTTGAGTTCGAATGAGCTGTACAGGTGAAATACAGGTGGGTTAGCCGGATACACGCTTGATGGTATCGTGTAGTTGATCGATATTAATCGGTTTTGATACATAGTCATCGAAACCGTCTATGATCAGCCTTTCCTTGTCGCCATTCATGGCATAGGCTGTTAACGCTACAATTGGAGGATGTTTGTCCAGATTCTGACGGATCCGCTTCATTGCTTCCACTCCATCGATTCCCGGCAGCTGGATATCCATGAAAATAATATCATAGGTGAATTCAGTAGCCATCCTTACCGCTTCTTCCCCCGAAAGAGCAAAATCCAGCTGATGCTCCTCCAACACCTCTTCCATCACTTCGCGGTTAAATTCGTTATCTTCGGTGACAAGAATGCGGAGTCCTTTTCCCTTGCCAGCCCCGTCAGCTGCAGTCTGAGGTACCCTGACATCACCTGCGGGTTCCTCAATCATGATTCTTCCGGGCAGCCGAATACTGAACCGACTCCCTTCGCCGATTTTACTGGTAACTGAAATAGTTCCACCATGAAGTTCAACCAGTTGTTTCGAGATTGAAAGACCGAGCCCGGTACCTCTCTCATCGTAGATCTCCTTGTGAATCTGCTCGAAAGGATCAAAGATCCGTTCAAAATGCTCTTCCGGTATACCGACGCCTTCGTCCCAGATAGTGACCAGGAAATCATTGCCTTTAATCGAACCGTCGATTCCTATCCGTTTGCCATTCCCTGTAAATTTAATTGCATTGGATAAAAGGTTGTAGATGACCTGCTTCAACCGGGTCTCATCCCCGTTTAACCATCCCAGGTCCGGTTGCAGATTCGTTTCAACATGAAGATTTTTCCTTTCAACCTGGGATTGGATGATGTTAGGAGACCTTAATAACATCTTCCCGAAATTGAAGGGTTTGACCTCCAGCTCTATTTTCTTGGCTTCAATCTTGGAAAGATCCAGAATATCATTCACCATTTCCAGCAGGTGCTGACCGCTCTCGTTTATTCGGTTAAAATACCGTTGCTGCTTCTCGTTCAGTATGCTGGAAAGCTTCATCCCCAATATCTCGGTGAACCCGATGATCGCATTTAGCGGCGTTCGTAATTCATGACTCATGTTGGCCAGAAACTCGCTTTTTGCCTGATTGGCAGCATCGGCCTGTTTTTTAGCAGCATTTGCTTGCATTTCGGCGGCTTTTCGATCTGAAATCGCTTTCTCCAACTCCCTCATCTGGAGCTGAACATTTGAAACATTAACAATATGGAAAAAGGCGCAGAGCCTTTCTTCATCGGTTCCAGGCTCTTCGATGTTAATCGGTTTGACAACCCCCTGCTGGGACATGAACTTGTCCGTGTTCCTCGTATCATGAAGGGGAATAATATACTTGTGAAATACGGGGGAAAGGATTATGGGCTGAACATCTGAAAACACCTGCTCGATGCGGGACAGAACGGAGGAGTACGAATAGTGTTCCGCAATGGTTTTAAGGTTACTCAAGTCAGACAGGTTTTCGGGCAGACGGGAGTTGATCCAGGGATTACAGTAGATGATGTTCATTTTACGATCAACAATCAGTATCCCGGTTTCCAGTATATTATACGAATCAATTACCTCTTTACTCAAGTAAATCGCTTCGGTCATAAATCTTTAGTGTCAATATCCGGATATCAGGCGCATCCTGGCACTGTTTAGTGTTCATTATTCAGAGGCTCCGCCTGAATCCTCTGACGAACAGCTTATCTTTAAACTGGCATTCAAATAATCCCTATACAGCATCTAAAAAGTGCCGAACTGCTACCGGCTCTACCCCTTTTTACCCCTGACTTCTTTTCTGCTTTAAAAACTCCAGCAACTTAACTGCCATCTCCTGGTTCACCGGCTTTTCCAGGAAGAGATCAGCTCCCATTGCCATCAACTCCTGTTGCACCGATTTTTGAATATTGGCGCTGGCAACACAGACAAAGCAGTCACTCCCTGTTGACCGAATATGCTGCACGATTGTCTCACCGGTTATCTCCGGCATCAATAGGTCGGTTACTACCAAATCCGGATTTTCGTTCTCAAACAACTCGATTCCTTCATGACCATCGGTTGTTGTAATTATTTCTGAATCCGGAAGAATCTCCTCCAGTTTCCTTTTCATCATTGAAAGTGAAAAATTAGAATCATCTATCAATAATACTTTCATGATCTACTCCCTCTAATTAGCTCAGGTTTTTTCGGACCTTTTGAATCAACAACGTTTTCTCTTTGGTCTGCTCATCAATTGCACCCATGGCAACCAGAATTTCTCCGATGAAATTCTGCGCAAACTTTTGAATATTCAATAACTCATCCAACTGTTCCGGCTTGATCAGATTGTCCTCCAGCAGGAGCTCGCCAAACTTCTTTTTACAGTCCTTGTACTGCTGATTCTGCAAAACGAAATCTCTCTGTTCGACGGTGATGATTTTCTGATCGACCAACAGCTCTCCAATGAACTTCTTCGAATTTTCCTGCAGCACAATGGCCTCGTCGAGCTGTTCCCGACTGACAAACTTCTTTTCCAGCAAAATCTCACCGAATTTCAAAGACAATTGGTTTTTGCTTTGGATGAACTGTTCAATAATCTCAATATTGGAATAGGCAAATGTCAGTACAATAATTCCTTCCACATCAATTTCCTTGACCTTGAGAGAGGTGGAAGCAATTGTGTAGAAATAGTTTTCGGTACTCGATGCAATCTCCGGTGGCATGGGATAATCCAAAAAGAGAACTGTCGGGGGTTCAAATGTTAGCTTCAAACCAATAATATTGGCAAAGGCTCCTCCGATTGCATTAATTACGATGTTGCCGATTTCCTGAATGGCCTCGATTTCCACTGCACCAAATTGTGACTTGTCCGGTTTTGTGTAGAGTATGTTATCAACGAGTGTTTTCCCCTCTACCAATGGAAATGAGAGCACACCAACTCCTTGCATTTCTCCTTGAATATATTGGATAACGCAGACAGATTTTTCCTTTGACCTTCTGAAATACTCTTCCAGCAACTCTTGATTCAGAAAATAAAGATTTGGAATTTTTAACTCGATCTTGTAATCCAACAACTCTGCAATTGATGACGCAGCGCGTCCGACACCGATATGGAAAATTTCCGTCAATAAATCCTGTAGTTCTTCTGATACCTTCATACTTTCCTTTATTCTGTATAATCTCTCCACGGAGACTTTCGGCCCTGACTCCCTTTCAACCACTTCCGAGAGACAATCCCGGTCAGAGTGTTCTCCATTACCCGTTCGAAGGGTTCGAAACGGAACTTAGAGGTTTTATCCAGAAATGAGGATCCCTCTCCACAGTTTCCAATGGGTCCTCATTTGGTACATTGATACATCTGCCCGGATTCTGACCTGTTTCTCCATCATGTCGTTTGAAACAAACCCTCAATATCCGGACTTATTACAGAACGTAGTAACTCATGATGAGCTTAGCATAAATAATCTAAATCAAACAGATGATTTTCTAAAACAAAACCAATTCCATCAAAAAGAGAAATGAAAAAGTCAGGGGAGGTCTTCTGCAAAACCAGGACACACGAGGAATCAGTGGTAAAGATCAAATTCGGTCACTGACACCAGGATTTGAAAATCTTATGGCCCGAATCCGTCAAGATAAAAAAATATTGTCTATAAAAGAAATGTCAAGGCTTATCATGAGGTTTTTTTGAGATCCAAACAGAGCTGAAAACCCTAATGATGTCAAAAAACCGTCAATATCTTATAGTCAGCAAGGTTGGTATGATCTGGAATGACAGGGAGCAGTATCTCAAGGACCCGAACCTGGATGTTGAGTTACGAATACTATGGATACTGTTGAGCAGAGGAATTTCCAATCGACAGGGAATGCACCGTGACGCCCAGAAATTTATAACCAGAATATTACCTTTAAACTCTGATAGTTGAACCCATTGTCCATTTTCATCTTGAATTTGAATTTCTGCGACATCTGTTCCCTGCAACTCTGATGGGTTCCTCCAGAGAGGAACCCATCTAAAGCCTACCTGATAGCCGATGAAGCCTATTAAAACAATCCAAATGAAACGGAAAAAAGACATTTAATGTATCTCGTTAATGATTTCAATTATAATTTGAGTATCAAATATCATCGTCTCCGGATTTCTAAAAAAACAGGAAAATGTTCAACCCGAAATCCACGATGAATCAATCCTGCCAAAGAAAAAATTTGCTATATCTCGACAATGCCATCAATGTCTGACAGTTGGTTGCGGGTATTGACACGAAGTCTTCATCTGTTATGCTTTGATTTAAGCAGGATAGCAGCTTTCACTCTTCCAGATGGTTGCAGCATGGCTTCTTCCGGTTCATACCTCAAAACCGAGTAAGACCTTATTCGATCCTCGATACCCGGACAAAATACCGCTTGAGTTTTCCCAATGACAGACAAGAAAAGGTACCGATACAAGACACTGGCCGGTGACATAGAAAAAAAAATCTTAAATGGCACCTATTTGATTGGTGAAAAACTGCCTTCGATCCGGGAACTTCAAGTTAAGCTGAATCTTAGTATTAACACAATTTATAGAGCCTTTATTGAACTGGAGAAAACTGGTTTGATCGAGACTCGTCCCAAGTCCGGTTATTATGTTAAACCAATTCCAATTCTAAGTCGCAATTTCCCTCCCAGAGGCACTGGTAAAAAACAGCCCCAGAAAATTGATTCAACCTTTATCTCCAATGAAGTGCAATTGGCTATGAGTAATCCCCATTACCTGCCTTTGGGAACAGCCGCTCTTTCCCCGGAACTGATGCCTGTTAAGGAGATCATACAATTGGTTAAAAGAATCACGTTTCGCGGAATCCAGTCCATTTTTTCCTACACCCTACCTGAAGGTGAGCCCGAATTGAGGCGTCTACTTGCGTTAAGAACCGTTGGTATCCTGGAAAAGGTGCAGCCGGAGAACTTTATTATTACAAATGGCTGCACAGAAGCATTGATCCTGGCCCTGAAAGCGGTTGTGAAACCCGGGGACACCGTAGCTATTGAAGCACCAACTTTTTACGGCATATTGAAGGTCCTGAAGGATATGGGGATTGATATTGTAGAGGTTCCAACAGATCCTGTGACAGGTGTCTACGTAGAAAAACTGGAGCAGACCGTTACCAACAAAAATCCCAAAGCCTGCCTGTTCATGTCTAATTTTCACAATCCCCTTGGCTCCCTGATGCCGGATGATAACAAAGAGCAAGTAGTACGATTGTTAAACCACTATGAAATTCCACTAATTGAAGACGACATCTATTCTTCATTGTATCATGGCAAGGAGCGTCCCAAGCCTTTAAAGTTTTGGGATAAAAAGGATCTGGTCTTGTCCTGCTCCTCATTTTCGAAAACCCTGGCTCCGGGATTAAGGGTCGGCTGGATCTTGACCGGTGATCGGTTCAAAAACAGGCTTATTGAACTTAAAAGAGAATCCTCAATTGCAACCTCATATCTCGATCAATATATAATGATTGAGATTCTAAAAAGCGGGTCCTACGAAAGACATTTGCGTCATTTGCGGCGGTGTACACGGAATCAGCTACAAAACGTTGCACAGGCGATACACGACTGTTTCCCCCGGGAAGTACGGCTGGCTATTCCCGAAGGAGGATTTATCCTTTGGGTGCAATTGCCCGAAGGAGTGGATAGTGTCGAACTTTATTACAAGGCGTTGGAACGTCAGATATCCATCCTCCCCGGAACCATCTGTTCTTCAACCGACCAGTTCAGAGATTATGTTCGCATCTCGTGTGGTCATCCGGTTTCAAGCGAGATACTAAGTGGTATAAAAGTGGTCGGTGACCTGATCAGAGACCTTCGCCGGTAAACCTGCATTCTCCTGCCATAATCCCGGTGACTCCCCAAATACCTTCTTGCCAACTGTTTTTCCTGCATCGCCATCCCGGAATCTCACACATTAGGTCGATTTCCAGATTCTGGTTGCACCCGACTCAACGCCCTCAGGCGTGCCATTATTTCCCCAGAATATAAATCTGTTACCCTGTTATTTGAATAACTCTGTTGCTCTGTTTGTCAAAAGAATGTGGTAATATTGAATCTGTTCTCTGAAGATTTCGCATATCCTTTGCAACGAAATCCGGACCATTCAAATAAAACCAACTACCTGCTCTGTATTAAGCTGAAAGATGAGTATGAACCTCCGAATAGGTGAGGTCTGCAGAAAAGAAGGTGATAACTTTAATATCCAAAGCGATGAATGACTATGGAAAATCTCATTTACTTTGACAACGCTGCTACTACCTGGCCCAAGCCGGAATCTGTTTATCAGTTTATGATTGATTTTTACCGCCAGACTGGCGTTAATCCCGGAAGAAGTGGTTTTGACAAAGCTATTGAAGCCGGAAATCTGGTTGAGGGGTTGAGGAAGAGACTCGTCCGATTCTTCGGGGGTGATGAAGATGCGCCGGAACGTCTCTGCTTCGGCTATAACGCCACCGATGCTATGAACACGGTTTTACAGGGGCTGTTGGAAGCAGGTGATCATGTTGTCACGACCAATCTGGAACACAATGCTGTAATCCGGCCGATCAATCACCTGGTTCGCGACGAAGGCGTGCAGGCGACTTTTGTACCTTTCAATGCCCAGGGATTTGTAGAACCAAAAACCATCCTTGATGCGATAAAGGATAACACCAAAGTAGTGGTGGTGAATCATGGGTCCAATGTCATCGGAACGGTACAACCTGTTGCCGAGATTGGCCGAATCTGCCGTGAGAGGAGTATCATTTTTGTGATCGACGCTTCCCAGACGGCCGGGGTCATCCCCATCAATATGACCGAAATGAATATCGATGTTCTGGTGTTCACCGGCCATAAAGGACTAATGGGATCCACAGGCATTGGTGGCCTGTGCGTCCGCAAAGATGTGAACATCAAAACCACGCGGAGTGGTGGCACCGGCGTTAATTCCAAAGATCCCTATCAACCGGAAGAATACCCCTGGAAGCTCGAGATCGGCACACCCAATATAGTGGGTATTGCTTCACTTTGGGCTGGCCAGGATTGGATCGAAAATAAAGGGATGTCAGCGATTCATCAACATGAGATGAAACTGCTTGAAAAAATGGTTGCAAGATTTAATAGCATCAAAGGGGTAACAACTTATTGTACAGATTCTCTGGAAAACCATACCGCGACTCTTTTAGTCAATGTTGATGGATTTGAGGCCTCCAATGTGGGCATCAAGCTGGAAATAGACCATGATATTGCTGTGAGAACCGGACTGCATTGTGCGCCTCTCGCTCACAACCAGCTCGGAACTATGGAGATATACGGAGGGGTCCGATTCTCCATCGGTGCATTTAATACCGAGGCTCATGTTGACAAGGCGATTGAAGCTATTGCCGATATAGCCGGAGATCAACAACTTAAGAAAACAAGCTGAGTGAGGTGGACTGACTATGCTCTCAAGTCCGCCAGATCAACTCCTGTAGTTCTCCCATGCCCTATGCTATCGAAAAAGCACCTGGCTAACGGACACCGTCATCGATAAAAAACCTATCCATTTCATTTAACGAGTGTAGAATGAATCAGATCTCCTATCGGTGGATAATTGAATACGAGAATCTTATTGAGCAGAAGTATCTTGCAATTAACTGAAGGACTCTCTGAAAAACTCAGAGGGTCCTTGATAGACTAATAAAATGGGATAACCACGGGAACAGTTGATGAGTAGATTAATGATACTCCTATTTCAGGAGGGCGAGACAAAATCGAAAAACGGATACTCCGAGTATTGTTCTGCATGATCTGCCACCGTTCCGACATGGGTTATAATTTTGGGATTGTCCTCCCAAATATTATGTAGATAATGAGCCAAAAATCCAGGTGGTTCCAGAGTGAACTCAGATGGAGCGGCCGGGCTTAAATAGATTGGTATTTGCATACCGACGCCAGGACAGGTTGTAGCGATGGTATTGCCAAATTGCATTGAAGCAGCCCTGTGAATGTGACCACAGGAAACTCTCTCCACATGTGGGTGCTTTTCGATAATTTGTCGAAACTCCTTCCGGGACACAAAGGGCTCCAGGTCCATATGCCCAAACCCCGATGCAAACGGTGGGTGATGAGTAAAAACCATAGTTGGTCGTTTGGTGTTTTCGGCCAATTTACCATCTAACCATTGCAATCGTTTGTCTCCCAATCCCCCTCCATGTGCTCCGGGTGTCGACGTATCAAGACCAATTATTCGTACCGGAAAATCATCGACGCTGTAACAGATATAATCAACCCCATTTTCATGGACCCGATTGTGGAGGTATTGATGGTTTGAGAACACCTCCGCCAGGTTGTCCTTATGATCGTGATTTCCTGGAATCATATAAAAAGGGGATTTCAATTGCGACAGAATCTCTTGGGCCAATCGATAGCTTTCCTTTCGGCCCCTATCTGCTATATCTCCAGTAACAATCACAACATCCGGTGGAGTTGATAACGAGTTAATGTAATTGATGGTTTTTTTAAGAGCGTCAATTGTATCCGCAACCTCGTATGCCAAAGCACCATCAGGTATGATGTGAAAATCCGATATCTGAACAATAATCATTGTGTGATTTTGCTGTTATTCATGGTTAAAAGGTAAATAGATGATTTAAATCCAGTTTGAGTTCAATCCGGTCACCATTTGTAAACTTTTGTATTCCCTGCGCTTCTATTTTTATCAATTCTGCTGACTGCACATCCACCACCAGGCTTGTTTTATCGCCCATAAAAAAAGAACTGACCACATTCCCTTTTAGATGCCCCAGTCCGGGGTCCACAATTTTTGTGTGCTCCGGTCGAAAGAACAGTTTAACCGGCCCTTCTGTTTTTGATTCAAGATGTTTTATTCCGTTTAGAGGTATTTTACCGCTGGGAAGCGTTAACATCCGGTCTTTAACTTCAGATTCAATTGTATTTAATGTTCCGATAAAATCAGCCACAAAATGATTTTCAGGGTTGAAATATACATCTCTCGGGCTGCCGCTCATAGCAATACGACCATGATCCATCACAACAATCTTATCACCCAATGCCATCGCCTCTCCCTGATCGTGCGTTACGTATACAGCAGTGATACCAACCGACTTCAATAGCATGTCAATCTCAATCCGTAATGAGTCCCTTAGTTTTGCATCCAATGCCGTCAAAGGTTCGTCCAGTAAAAGGACACGTGGCCTGACTGCAATCGCTCTGGCTAACGCAACTCTTTGTCTTTGGCCACCGGAAAGCTGATCGATTTTCCTGTTTTTAAATTCTTCCAATTGCATCATAGACAACATTTCATTCACACGGCCTTCTCGCTTTTCCTTGCTGTCGCCTCGTATCTTTAGACCATAAGCGATATTTTCAGCAACATTCATATTGGGGAACAGTGCATAACTTTGAAAAACCATTCCCACGTTTCGTTTTTCGATAGGGATATCAGTGACATCATCATCGCCGAAAAGTACCTTACCGCCCTCATCCGGATTTTCCAGGCCGGCGATAATGCGAAGTGTGGTTGTTTTTCCACACCCGGAAGGACCCAGAATGACGACTGTTTGCCCGGGATCAATATCCAAATCAATAGGTTCAAGCGCCCTAGAACCATCTGGGAAGGTCTTGCCACAGTTTCTGAGGTGGATGCTCGTGCTATCCTTTTTTCTGTTCGCTTTGGGAGCATTGACCGAGGGGTTGGCGGCTGGTTTTGTCTGCTGTGGTTTCATGGGCATGTCCTTTAGTTCATCGGCGTTAATAGCAGTACTCTTCTTTGGTTTGGCGATCCATTGCATGGCAAGCAATAATGGGATAATCATGAAGAAGAATACAATTGTATACGCGGATCCGATTTCCAGCCGCATTGAAGCGTAACTATCTGCCAAACCAACCGGAAGCGTTTTGGTAAATGGGGTATGAAGCATCCAGGTTAAATTAAATTCACCAATAGACAGGGTAAATACCATCAGTGAGCCTGCCAGAATTCCTGGCATTGAGTTTGGAATGATAATGTGGAAAAACCGATTCCAGAACTCCCCACCAAGGCTTGCGGCACCCTCCTCCAAATCTTTAAGATTGATCGCTGACATTATGGCAATCACTGACCGAATCATGAAGGGCAGGGTAAATACAACGTGACCGATTAGGATAATGATCCAGCTTTTACGGAATGAAGTGAATTGTCCATAGCTAATCAAAATGGCCAATGCAATTGCCAATCCAGGAATGGCAAGAGGGATCACTAAAAACTCTTCCATAAGTCGTGTGAATCGACTTTTTTTCTTTACCATAAAATAGGCCGCCGGAACTCCGATAATTAAAGTAATCGCCAGGCAGGCAACTCCGATAAAAATGCTGGTAAAAATTGTATCCCGGTACAACTCCCATACCTTAAAAATCCATTTCAGGGTCAAGCCACTTTTCACTCCTCTGAAGTAGTTTTTAGTGACTCCGGCCAGGATCGACTGCACCACCGGAACGACCAGAAACAGACAGGTCAACAGGGTCAAACCAAGTTGTGCATAAAATAGATGTGCTCTTTTTTTCATTGTTGGTTTCCTATGCCGCTGCGGCTAATGATTCGCCTGCTGCTGTTCTGGCCAGAGTTAAAGCGCCCCAGGTAATTAAACCGAGTAGTATGGATAAAGCTGACGCCATGGCGATATTAGCGGACAATGTAAACTCGGTATAAATCACAATCGGTAAGACATCGATATCCGTTGCCAGGGTAAACGCGGTTCCAAAAGCCCCCATTGAAGTTGCAAAACAAATCGCGCCGGAAGAGATCAAACCGGGTGTTAAGGCCGGAATCAATACATCCTTAACCACATCCCAAGTTGAAGCTCCCAATGAACGGGCTGCCTCCTCCAGACTGAGATCAATTTTTTCAGCCGCTGCCATCACCGTCGTCACTACTCGTGGAATCGAAAAATACAGATATCCGAGAGATAATCCCATCATGGAATAGGCCAGAACCAGTTTTTCTCCGGTTATAGCTCTCGAAATGTCGCCAACAATTCCCTGCCGGCCAACCAGTAAAATGATCATAAAACCAACCACCACGCCTGGAAAAGCCAGCGGAAAAGTCAACATTGCCACGAGAATGCTCTTCCCGGGAAAATCATTTCTCTGCAGAAAAACACCGCTGATGCCGGATATGACTAATGTTACCAAAGTCACTCCAAAGGAGAGCAATACGGTCCAGAAAAGGGTTTCCAAATACCGTTGCGTCGTCAGCATTTTTAAATAAATACCGATGCCTTCAGGCCCAAAAGTTGATTCCACAGCCAACCTTGCCATCGGTAACACAAAAAATGCGACGAAAAAAGTTACCGCAGGCATTATGGTCGCTACCAGATAAAAACGATTTCGCCCGTGCATGATAAACCCTCGTCATTGAGATTGAACAGCCACCATCCTGATAAATAGGATGGTGGCTGATGAAAGAAATCAGCAACTACCGTACTTCTTCCAGGTATCGGTCTCTAAAAGTATTCTGAACAACAGCCATTTTTTGATAGTCAATCGCTTTGGCTCTTCGATAATCCGCTGCAGGCAGAAACTTTGCAGCTACCTCAGGTGACAAAACGCCCGCCCGCACTGGTCTCAAAAACGCATTTGCCCACACTTTCTGACCTTTATCCGACATGATAAAATCCAACACCGCCTTGCCTTCGGCAGGCCTTGGAGAGTTTTTCACCAGACTCATGACATAGGGGACAATAATGGTACCTTCAGAGGGAATAACAAACTCAACATTCGCCTCATCCTTATACTTCCCTCGGTAAGCATTGAAGTCATAGTCAAACAGAATTGGGATTTCCCCAGAAATAACCCTGGCATACGATGTTTGCTTGGGTACAATTGGTCTGTTTTTCTTCAACTTTTGAAAAAACTTGATACCTGGATCAAAGTTATCCAGGGAACCACCAAAGGCCATGTTAGCTGCCACTGCCGAAGCATAACCTACAAATGCCGAAGTGGGATCGAGATATCCGATCATGTTTTTATATTCCGGTTTTAATAGATCGGCCCAGGAACGCGGTACCGCAGCATTCATATCTGCCAGTGCATCCTTGTTAACAAAAAATCCAATGGTGCCGGAATGAATCGTAAACCAATAACCGTTGGGGTCTTTCAATCCATCGGGAATTTCATTCCAGAATGCCGGTTTATAAGCAGCAACGACACCGGATTCTCTCGCTTTTATTCCGAATGAAACTCCATAATAGGCGACATCAGCTACCGGATTCCCTTTTTCGGCAATCAACTGGGACAAAGTCTGGCCTGAGTTTTTGTTATCATGGGGTAATTTGATGCCAATATTTTTTTCAATTGCTTTTAATTGGCTGGCCCAGTCTGCCCACATTGGCGGGCAATTATAGCATACAGCGGAATCGCCGGCATATACCGAACTGTTGACAGTAATAAAAAAACCGAATGCAAATAGTACAGCTAGAAAACGTTTCATGGCGTACCCCTCCAATAAGATGTTCAAAAAAAATTAAGCAACAAGTTGAAGATTTTAACCGATCCCATTTTTGATCACAGAATTTCTAATGACCAATTCTAAATCCAAAAGCCTATGGGTAGGCTTTTCAAGCGGCTCGGCAATTCTCTGCATGAGCATTGCCGCCCCTTCAGCGCCCATTTGATAAGCTGGTTGCCGGATTGTACTCAAAGTCGGACGAAGATAAGAAGCCAGTGGAATATCATCAAACCCTATAATCGATATGTCGTCAGGAACTTGCACACCCATTTCAAAAGCGCCATTCAGGGCACCAATTGCAAGATAGTCATTGGAACAGAAAACAGCCGTCGGTTTGTCTTTTCTTGATAGCAATTGTGCAATCCCCTCTTTACCCTTTTCCAACTCAAATGGCGACTGAACCAGAAACTTGGGATCATAATCCAACCCATTATCCTCCAGGCATTTACGATATCCCTGCCAGCGATCATAACTTTTGTCAGAAGAAGAGAACGTACCGGCCAACATGGCAATGCGACGATGCCCCATTTTGACGAGATGTTCAGTTGCGATGTATCCTCCGAGATGATTATCCACTCCAACAGAAGATAGCGGACCTTCCCGGACAGTACTATACAGCAGCACAAACGGAAACTGATCCTCTATCATATCCTGCAACCATTGGTTTTTCAGATCTGTTGTCACAATGAGGACCCCGTCAACACGCATCTCCCGAAAAGCCTGGATCAGTTTGGCCTCCTTTTTCTGCTGATAATCGGTACTGCCCAGGATAACCTGATACCCGTTTTTATTGACATAATCCTGTACCCCTTTAGTGGACTCAGCAAAGATCGGATTTGTAATCGTTGGCAATATCAGACCGATTGTCTTTGACCGTTTGGTTACAAACCCTCTGGCAAGCGCGTTATACTTGTAGTTGCATTCCGCCATCGCCCTTTGAACCCTATCACGGGTTTGTTTCCTGACTGTTTTGGGATTGTTAATTACCCGTGAGACCGTTGCTATCGATACACCAGCCGCCTTTGCCACATCGTTTATCGTCGTCATACACGCTTTCCCCGTAACGAATTATACGCAACGAATCATATTCCCCGTTGGATTCAGATTCCCTGAATACGATGGTCAGATTCAATCTGCTATTTCATGGATAATCATCGAGAATAAATGTAAATGTTTACATTTATTCTCGATGATTATCCTGCTCGCAGATGAAACTATGCCCGTTTATCCTATTGGTGTTATCCAAAGATCCGGCTTGAGCCAAATCGTCATCCGGCTCAATGCATGATTGAAATATTAAGGCACCACAGCACACCCATTGCCAACAGAGATTTCTATCCCACATTGGCATGACATGCGTCCGCAGATCATATCTGCTACCTTCAAGCAGCAGTTGTTCAATCAGGACTGACTGACAAGCTACTCATCGATTTCCTTCTACACAAATCAACACGAATGCTCCCCTCTTGAGGGTTATGGTATTGATTTTTATTAAACTTACTAAATCCGCCCAGTCGTTTGGTTAAAGGATCCCAATTGGATTTCTGATTGGAAATGTAAATGTAAACATTTACATTGTCAAGAAAAAATGCTTCCACCCGGTCATAATGATGACATTTGACTCACATAGCCCATTATCGAAACGCTTTATGCTCCTCAGTTTTACTTCGCCCACCTGGCAGATACCAAAAAACCTCTCCTGCTCAACCCGAAAGCGAGGAAATCAGAAATACACACTGACAATCATGCAATCAGGGACACGAGAAGCGAGATTTGCAGCTTCGAACCGTTACGCTTAATCGCGAGACTCATAACAAGAGTCCCGAATTCAGAATTCTCATAATAAATGAAACAACCTGGTAGTTCCACAAGGACTCAAACCTGGATTCCGGAAACCCACATTTGATCCATGTGATCCCGATATCCCGTGACTTCAGGAGAGGTGAGGTAGATTTGGTGTTAATTCATCGTTTTTTATGAATTCTTCAAAGGTGAGAGACATCATGGAGGCTGACATAATCCGCCAGTGATTATCAATAACTGAATACTGTAGCTCCTGTTCTTTTCCAGAATGGGGAAAAAACAGTGATGACATAATACCGGATTTCCAATAGGTTTTAATAACGTAACTATATTTCCTTTCGTTAGGCCTGATCAGAACCTGTCTCCTGTTTTTTCCATGATAGAGATATTTAACAGCACCGTTGATTTGTTTAATCTGAATATCGGCTTCCTTTGCTTTTCAATTGCCGTCGCTCAAATGTTTGTCAGGAAGAAACAACCGGTCAATTATGTCATTATTGGTATATATTTCAGCTACAGTTTTGTCATTATGTCTTTTTCTTTAGAGGTCTCCGGGAAGATTCAAGATCATCCCCATCTCATAGGGCTCTCCTGGCCATTTCACGTTTGTCTGGCGGCAGCCGTTTATCTGTATATTAAAACTTTGATATATCGGGATTTTAAGCTGGTTCCCAAACATCTGCTCTATTTCGTGCCGGGTTTGCTGTATTTCCTGACCCTGATACCCACTGTCTATTTAAGAAGCACTGATGAAAAACTGATAATGCTTTGGGGATATCACGATTTTGACGTTGTTTCGATGCTGAATCTAATTTTCTTCGGGACCTCGTATCTTATTTTCGGCGTTTTATGTGTTTATGAAATTCGGTTTATCCTGAATAGAGATACCTTAAAAAGCAGCAAAACTTTTCCAATTGTATTGTTTATTCTTACCTGCATAACTTCAGGTGTTATTCTCAATTGTGTTGGCCTGATTATGGAAAGTAATCTAATTTTCAGGATTGATTCAATTGTTTTTAATTTCGCTCTTTTGGCTCCTTTTTGCTTCAGCTATCGGTATCCGGATTTTAAGTATACTTTATATCACTAGTGTCCCGTTTAGTAGTCAAATAAAGTCAGTTGGTTACCGAGATCGGGACTTGGATTGTTGTAACTCTCATTTTTAACCAACTGATAAATTGG
>JANQGX010000053.1 GCA_028282885.1 SAR324 cluster bacterium | reverse complement strand
CTGGGTCTCGTAGAGGCCGTCGATGATGCTGTCTGCCGTGGTGAAACGGGCGATCTCCGGGTCGTAGTGGCGGGCGTTGTAATAGTAGTAGCCCGTCTCTTTGTCCAGCTCCTGGCTGTTGAACTTCGGGTTGGTTTTGTTTTGACCCTCAATGAACCAGGATTCGCCGTAGGGCAGGTATTCGAAACGGGTGAGAGCCGTCCCGTCGTTGTCGGTCACCAGCTTCACCGAATCCACCTGGTCGGTCAGGTAGAAGTTAGTATAGCCATTGTGACCGATTGCCGCAATCCTGATCCCGTTCAGGTAGATATGGTTTGCCACGGCATAGGTGCCCTGGATTTCTGTCCCGGAGTCCGTGGATTGCACCTCAAAGCTGAGGTATTTGTTGGGATAGACCACTTCGTAGTTGCTGACCTGTCCCAGCTCGGACAGATGCTTCGCGGTCCGGTAAACCCTGAATCCCTGGTCATCGTAAAGATATCGGCCGATCTCCTCGGCGTTGATTGAGTCATAGACACGGGTGATCCGGTTTTCAGAGGAGTAGGTCATCAGTTTGGCCTTGTTCAGGGCCGCGTCGGTCTGGCTGGTCAGGTTCCCCACGAGATCATAGGACATGACAAACCGGTTGGCCCCGAAAACCGTGGTGCTGATAGTTGTGGCCTGGTGATTGTCATAGGAATAGTCCCAGCTATCGGTAATACTCCCGGTATCCGGATTGACGATGTCCTTACCGGTCAGGTTGCCGCTTAAGGCATATTGATAGTAGCGTTTGAAGTTCTGCACATCGGCCGTGGGATCATCGGGACTGAATTCCCCTTCGGCATCGATCAGGCGGTTCAAACCGTCATACTCGTAAGTCATTTCGGTCTCACCGGTAAAACCGCCGGTGACCCCTTCGTTGGGATAGTTGACGATCCTCCTGATATTATCCCGGGTATCAAAGGTGTATGCCACATCCTGGAGTTTTTGAGAGAGATCGTCATCCCGGAGGGAGACCAGTTGGGAGAGCCTTCGTTTGTGATCGTAGCTGTATTCGGTCTTCACCCCGTTCCCCCGCTCAACGGTCTCAAACTGCCTAAAGGGATTGTAGGTAATGTTTGAGATAATGGCTTTCTCGCCATTGGTGGTATGGGCATTCACACCGCTGACCAGACCAAAACCGTTATAGAGGTATTCGATCCGGACAGCTGTCTCGCGCCTGGTATCTTGGGGGTACTCAATCTCCGTCACCCTGTCCAGCAGATCGTAACTGAAGGTGGTTTCATAGGTTTTAGCCAGTTCGGGGGTCGAGGTGTCCTTAAAGGTTCTTGTCTCTCTGATTCGTCGCCCCAGTTTGTCATAGCTGAAGGTCTTGAGCTGGGCCGGATCGGAAAGCGAGGCCAGTCTTCCCATCAGGTTCTGTCCTCCTGCCAGGGCATCGTAGGTATAAACCACGGTTCCTTCACCGCCCGGCAGGTTCTTTTGGATCATCCTCCCCAAGCGGTCGTATTGATAAGTGGTGGTGCGGTTGAGACTGTCGGTGAACCGGGTCTTGTCTCCAAAGGCGTTGGTTTGGTACTCCGAATAGCCCCTGTCCGGATCATAGGTGTCGGTCAGGTTGCCAAAACCGTCATACCGGAAATAGGCGATATTATAACCCGAAGTGTCCCGAAAGGCGGGATCAAAGGCATTGGGATCGATCGAAAGGTCCATCCCCACCCCGTTCAGATCCATCTTCTTGATGCGATTTCCCGTCAGATCATAGGCAAACCCGAGACTGGCTTCCAGGTAAAGCCCGTCATCCCCGGTCCCGAAATCGGTGACATAGAGGACGTGGCCGCGGGTGTTTTTGATAGTGGTTTTACCTCTTCCGATACTGTGGGTTTCGGTGACCTGCCAGGGATTCGGGTAGGTGTATTCGAGATAGGTATCCGGTTCCCCGGGATAAGCCCTGGGAGAGATCACCCTCTTTTTCCGACCAAAGGGATCGAATTCGAAGCGGGTGGGGTGTTTCTCCGTGGTATTGAGACGAAAACGGCTGATCTCATCATCTTCCGCCCAATCCGGTTGGCTCTGGCGAATCAGTCGGCCCAGGGCATCATAGACCTTTCTTCCCGAGCGGGTATATCGTTTTGATGCGGTACCCAGCGCTGATTGAATAGTGTGCACTTCCCTGCCTTTACCGTCCGCATAGACACGGGTTTCGATGCTGGTTCCGTCACCCGCGTATTGAGTGGTTCCCGCACTCAGCGGGAAGGTATTGCTATAGTCATATTCCGTCAGGATCTCCTGACCGTTTTCCGTATCGGCTTCAGTGCGGATGAGCCGTCCCAGGGCGTCATAAAACAGGGTGCGGTTGTTGCCGTTGGGACCTGTGATCCGGCTGTTCCGGCCAAAAGCCGATTCATAGTTGATCAAGTATTGGGTTTCCAGGTGCCCGGTCTGTTTGAGCTTTCTTTCCGCCTTGGTGAATTGATGCAGCCGGTCGTCAAAGTCGGTTTCGGATACCCTGGAAGGGGTCTCCGACTGATCGGTTACCCTGATGCGGTTTCCGTAGGTATCGTATTCATAGGCGATAACCCTGGCTGCCGGGGTTTCCAGTCCTGTTCCGGTATAGGATCTGGTTTCGTTTTCAAGATTACCACGACCGTCATAGGTATAGGTTGTGGAGGTCTCATGGCTGGTACCGTCGTATTCCCGTTTCAGGCTGATCCGGGTTTCATGGGTTCCTGCGATGCTCTCGTATTCCGAGTAGGTGATGACGGTGGCCGGTTGGTGAACCTCATCCTCATAGAAATCGGTGACCCGGGTGGTTTCGCTCTCCATGCGGTAGGCATTGGAGGCGAGCATGATCTCCGAGATCGTCTCCGAATAGGGTGTCAACCCGCCTTTTGCTTCATCCCTGAGATATTTGATCACCCTTGTGGGTTCAATGAGAAAGCTGGGGGACTGGATCAGGTTTTCCCTTACCTCGTGAAGGGTGTAGTCGTATTCGGTCCTGGAATAGGCTTTGGTGTCGGTTCCCAGGACAAGACGCTCCTTGATGGCACCCGAAAGGGCCCGGTTCATCCGAAAGTCGGGATAGGGGGTGTTGTGATATTGGTTGATGGTCTTGCCGCCCAGGGCATCGATGGTGACAAAATGGCTGAAACCGAAGTAGTCGGTCTCCTTGCGTCCGTCGATGAAAGCGCTGAAGGCAGCGCCGTCCCGGTATTGATAGGTGGTGACGATCTCGTTTGAAAGCCCGTCGAACACCCTCAGCTCCGAGCAGACCTTGTAGTTAAGGGGCAGATCGGGAATGGAATCCCCTCCGGTGTTATCGAGGGAGGTGGAGTTGATATAGCTCGTGCGGTAGGTTCCGCCAATGCCGTTTTTCACCTCCTCCATCAGATCGGACACCGTTCCCGTGGTATTGGCAAAATACCAGACCGGTTCGCCCAGATGGAAGATACCGATATCGGTTTTATTATCCCCGTTATAATCTCCCTGGATCCAGCGAAACGGGTATTTCTCCAGCACCAGGTCCGGTCGTTTGATCTCCTGCTGGTGGATATGATCAGCCGGATTCGCCTCAAGCACGGAGAGTTGTTGGGAGGATCCGGCCAGGGTGACGCGGTGGGGAATGGCCTCCTTGTAAACAACCGGGTTGAGGTCCTGATCAAAATGAAAATCGAACCGGTATTCCGGGTTGATAAGGGGGTAATGCTGCCCGGAGAGGGTGGTTCCGTTCAGCTTCAGGGTATGAAACCGGATTCCCTCGGACCTATGAGTGGCATAGAGCAGGGTTCCGTCCGGTTTGATTTTGTATCGTCCGTCAAATCCCTGGTTGACAAAAGCTGAATGCAAACCGTTTGAGAGCAACTCAAAGCGAATGGTATTGCCTGCCTGGGGATCCAGGGTGAGGGTGCCCAGGTACCAACGATGATCGCTTCCGCTCATATCCACCATGAGCACGGAAGCCAGGCCCGAGCCTGTGAAATCACCGGTGAAAAACCGGAACAGCTCCCGGTTGTTGCGGTTATCGCCCTGGGTACCCCTGCGAAAAAGATGATGAAAATCCTCCTGTGCCAAATCACCACCGGTCCCGTCGATCGTCAGGGTTTCCGGGATATCGGGAGTATCCGGGATATCGGGAGTATCCGGATGATAAAGATAAAAAGCGGTTTCCCGGGGAGCTTCCGCCTGATCATCGAGCAGCAGAAGGGATTGATGAGCGGTGTCTTTGAAAAAGCCTGCCAGCACCGGTGATTCTTCAATACTGAAGTTGTGAAGGGTAGACTCGCTGACCCGGGCAACGGTTTGCTCGTCCAGTCCGACCTGGATGAGGTTGAAGCTTTGAACCGTTCCGGTCTGGTCGGTAATAGTCCTGTGGTAAAGAAGGGCATCCCGGCCTGAGTAAAAGATGGGGATGCCGGAGTTGACCAGGGTGGCACTGCCTGCTGAAAGATCGATATCCTCGGCAATCACAACCTTTTTCTCATCATCTTTCGGGCGGGTGGGATCGAATGCATAAAAGGCCTTTCTCGCCTGATCATAGAGCACCAGGGTGGGTTCGGTATTGGTTTTGAAATAGCCGAGAAAGGGGATTTCGCCCCGGGTGCCGTGGGGATTGCCGTTGTACTCGTACTGAACCAGGTCGGTCCGGGTGTTATTTCCTATAGCTGCCTGCGTCCGGACAATCTCCACCTCCTCTTCGGGAAGCGGGGTCTGCATCACGGTTTCAGCGTCGGGTGCGGCAAAGGCATCCAGGGTGATATAGACCCGGTAGCGAAACCCGCCGGGGACCGATTCCCCGACCCAGACCTTGTTGTCGTCTGCGGAGTAAAAACCCACGTCTGTCCGGCCGTCACCATTAAAGTCCCCGTTCAGCCAGCGGGTGATCTCACCGACCGTTCGCGGGATTTGAGAATAGGTTTTGAAGCGGACCGTCTCATCCCCGGTTTCCCCCAGAATCCATCTTTTTTGCTCCGGATCGTAGATGAGGAAATCGGAAAAGCCGTCCCCATTATAATCCCCGCTGAACATCCTGTGACTGAAGAGGGCTTTTTCGGGGGCGGTAAACACCTTGTAGAGCTTCCACTCCAGCCTGAACAGGGCGGAGGGGGCCCGGTGGTTCTCCCCCACAAACCAGTTCCCGGACCGATCGTCATAGATGCCGATATCCGAGCGACCATCCCCATTATAATCCCCGGTGAAAAAGCGGATTTTGGCGTAATCCCTGCCCCTTTCGGTGGTATCCAGGGTACCGGGGCTGTCCAGGTTGTGATCCGGGGTATAATCGTCGCGAAAGAGGTTTTTGAAGTGTTGGGAAAACTTGGTGAATTCAAAGGTGCCGCCCAGGTTGCGCATGAGAATCCAGGAGCCGGTGGTCTCATCAAAGAGGACGTTATCGGAAAGACCGTTGCCGTCATAATCCCCTGCAAACCATTCGCAATTGAAGAGGTTCACCCCCGGAAGGTTTAACCCGCCGTAGCGCTTGAATTGGAAGATTTCGCCATCGTGTTCGGCCACCCAGAACTCTTTGAATTCCGGCAGGAAAAAGGCGATATCGGAACGACCGTCCCCGTTGTAATCGCCAACGGCATTTCCCTTGAACCATTGAATCTGCTCTTTATCGGCATAACCCTGAAAGCGCCGGGCATAGACCTTGGAGGAGTAGCCTCCCTCTCGCCTGCCTTCGGCCGCCTTCCACAACCCGGTAAGGGGATTAAAGAAAACCATGTCCGAGATGCCGTCCCCGTTGAAATCCCCTTCGAAGTATTGCACCTGATCCGGGTTGATGTCCTGGTAAGCCCCATCATCCGAATTGACAGCCTGCTGCCAGACCAGGTTGTGGGAGCCCTCAAGGTAATTGAATTCGGGTTGGGTGCTTTCACGGGAGGACTCCACCGTTTTGAGGAGCGGACGGCTGGAATCCGGTGAGGTCTCATAGACCAGGGTGTAATCCCAGAGAATGATATGATCGGCACCATCGGGATCGTCCCAGCCGATGCTGATGGTATCGAGGAGTCGGTCCATCTTCATGAGGAATCCCGGTGTTTTGGAGACATAGGGATCCGGGCGGGTGATATAATCAAAGCGCACAAACTGGTGAGCGGGAAGTCCTGTAGCCGTATTTCCCGTATAGCGGATCTCCTTCAGGTAGGAGATACGGTGGGTTTCATAATCGCTGTCGTCATAGACAGCACTCATGAAATTGCCGTTGAGATCCTCACTGCGGCTGAATTTCCAGGCGTAGGTTTTCTCCGGCGCATCCGGGATATAGATCCGGCTGTTTGGGGTTTGACCGAACCGGGTGACGGTTCCCGATTTATCAACGACCTTCCAGATCCCCCCGGAGTCGATATCCGAAAGCTCGAGGCGGACAAAGCCGCTTTCGATCTCCTGACGGTAGATCCCGGCTTCGCTTCCCGATGGACCGGAAACCCTGACCAGACGTTTACCGTTATAGGTAAAGGTATCCCGTTCGTCATAAAAGAGAGGGCCGTTTTGGGTGATTCTCCTGATCTCCCCGAGTCCCGCATTCAAAGACCAGCCGATTCCCGCAATGCCGTCACCCGAGGTGGAGGCGTAGCTGAGTCCCACCCCGGGCTGCATCCCGGCCCGGCCTTTGGCTACCTCGATATCATACTTGAGGGTAACCGCCCCATAGTTGCTGATCTTCGGGGGCTTGACATAAGCAGCCCCGGTCAGACCATTCACCTTTTCCCGCTTGTCCTCTATTTTTTTACTGAAATTGGTGGAGGCGGAGAGGGAATCGGTACCAAAGGCGGCTTCCCGGGCCAGCAGATCATTCTGGGAGATGTCACCGGTGGTATCGGCGGAGAAAGTGACAACTTCAATCTCGGGAGGGGTGTGCTCAATCCTGCTCTCAGTGGGCACACTGCTTTCCATACCCATCTCCGAATTCTCCCGGCAGCCCGTTGATAGGGACAAAACCACTACCCAAAGGCTGAACACAAACCATCGCTGAAAAGACTTTTGAATCTCCATTTGGCTTTTGACGGACGGGGGTGAAGGGTTTCCCCGGCCCCAAAAACGGGCCGGGGATTTTCATTCAGCCAAAGGGTTATTCATCCAGGATCTGGGCTTTGACCTTGTAATCCCTTTCGATAAGGGGCGCTTTGAAGTAGTTTAGGCTTTTAATCTCAGTACCAATGATCTGGCTTTTGATATCATAGTCAGATCCATTGTCTTGAGATTGCCATACAACCATGGCCTTGTTGTTAAAAGAGATCATTTGAGGATAAAGTTGTTGTCCAGAATTCAATGAGCTTATTGAAATTTCATCTCCAACCAACTCTCCAAGATGCCCTGTTGCCATATTAACCAGTCGCGCCCTAATATCAGAGTCTACTCCGTTATCATATGAACTCCATATAACCAAGGCTCTATTATCATCCACCCGCGAAATCAAGGAAGGGTATTGATCTGCTTCGTTTTTTGAACTGATTAACATTTTTGATCCGATCAGTTCTCCTTCATGACCTGAAGACATGTTAATGAGCTGACCTGCAACATCATAATCATTCCCATTATCATATGAACGCCAGACTGCCAGAGTAGTATCACCAAATTGCCCAAGACCAACAGCAAGTTGATCTGATATATTATTATTACTGATGCTTAATTCACTGCCGATTTTTACTCCTTCGTTGCTGTCGGCCAGATTGATTACTTGGCCTTTGATCAAATAGAAAACACCGTTTTGATATGATTGCCAAGCTACAAGAGCTTTATCTCCATTAGCTACAACAGAAGGATGCCATTGATATCTGGATGTGGATGTGTTAATCCTAAATTCACTTGTTATCACCTCTCCTTCATGACCAGATACCATATTTATGACCTGACCCGCGATTTCATATGTAGGGCTTCCAGATCTTGTACTCCAGACAATAAAAGCCTTGCCATTTGCTATTGATAGCTTGGGGTGCTTTTGCTCATAGTCATCGTTTGTACCTACAAGAAACTCAGATCCTATTAGCTCTCCTTCATGTCCTTGCTCCATATCGACGACTTGAGCTTTAATGTCTTCCAATGTCTGATCATCATACGAAATCCAAATTATCAACGCCTTATCACCTGACATTCCAAGAATCGGGCTCGATTGATCGTTAGTATTTATGGTACTCACAGATATTTCAGATCCTATCAATCCCCCCTCGTGGCCTGCACTTAAATCGATGACTTGACCCTTGATATCATAATCACTGCCATTGTCATTAGATTTCCAAACAACAAGCGCTTTCTCACCTAAAATGGAGAATTGAGGCGCCTTTTGGTCTCCAGTACTATCATTTACAACAAACTCCGAACCAATCAGCTCACCCTCATTGCCGTGTTCCAAATTTACGATTTGGCCTTTGATATCATAATCGTTGCTGCTGTCGAAAGACGACCAGATTACCAGTGCTTTCTCTCCAAAGATCCCGATTTGAGGATGGGTTTGATCATTAGTATTCGAGGTACTCACTGAAATTTCCGCTCCCTGTTTCAGAAACTCAGGAGCAAAGCTGCTGTTCCCGACATATTCTATTGAAAGATCCATACTTCCGGTCACAAGCAAAGGATCAAAAACCTCTTCAAGCGGTTTGAACCTCGACGAATCAGCCCAGGTGTTCCAGTAGGGATTACCGAAGTTTTGATACCCAACCCAGTTGGTTTCCATCTGATTATGAACGTATCCCAAGTAATTCACCGGTGAATCGGGGTCTTCGTCATTGACTGCAAGGGGGACATCATCTTCCGTGTTATGATCGGCATTGACGAGTGGATTTGCCGTGTTCCAGGCAGCCTCAAATCCATCATCAACCTCCACTTGAATGATGGGTTCCGTCAAAGGGGTGGTAAGATCGATATGGACTTTTTCGCCGCTGGCATGCTCCTCCAAAATGGGGGTACCTGAACTCAGGGTAATCACATAAGTGTCATTCTCCAGTGATGCTGTATCGATGGTGTAGGTTTGATCATTAATCACCAGGGTGTCACCCGAATCGGGAGTACCCACCACATCCGCTATGATCAATTGATCTGACGATGTATCCACCTTATCAGCCAGAATCCCGCGGAACTTTTTAACCTCTTCATAAGGCAAAGGCCAGACCGAGTCCCGGAATGCACTGTTTCTGGAGGGTCTGATAAAGACCTTGACCATTTTATCCGGACCTACGCCTGACAAGTCAGTCGGAATCGGCATGCGGAGGGTGAAGATCTGCTCCAGGAAATTCCAGTTGCGATCCGAAGTGTCGGGAGCATAGGTTGACAGCGGGCTCCTGAGAACAGGATCGGTCAGGTTGAACCAATCCGTATACTCCCCGCCCAGGCCGAAGCTGACTTCAAAATCAACGGCTTCTTCAAGATAAAACTTTTGGTCAGCGACGGGTCGGTCCAGATCATAGCTGAAATCCTTGTAGATGCTTTTCCCGCCTGTTGTTTCTGCGGTTCCGAAATCGGGATTGAGATAACGGGTCTGGAGCAGTTCAAAGGTAAACTCAATGGTATCTCCCAGGCTGGCTTCTCCCAGGTAGGCAGAGTTGTCGTCGGGGTAGAAGGGATATTTGCCGATGGTATTGAGATTCCAGCGCGTGTTAAAATAGATCTTCTCCCCGGTTTCGAAAGGATTGTAACCAAACATGCTCTCTTCCTCTTCCTGCTCTCCAAAATCCAGGCACACCACATCGTAGTGATCCCCGGGCCAGACAGTGCTCTCTATCCCCTCAACCATGGGAACCCGGTAGGTCTGTTCGTTGTGGGTATATTCAAAATAGGCGGGGATATCACCGGCAGACACCACATCTTTGGTATGCAGATAGTACCTACCGTTGGCAAAAACCGCCCAGATACGGAAATTGACCTTTTCCTCTTCGGTCCACTCATCGATGGGTTTCATGACATAAGCTTCGGAACTGCCGCCGATGAGATTCCCGTCTTCATCCACCATGTCACCGGTGATGGTCTGGGGTTCGCTTTCCGCAAAAACCGAGGGCAGTCTCATCCCCACCCCGTTGATGCTTTTGACCACCCTGACATGAAAACGGGGGATATCCATTTCCGGTCCTGCCCCCGAGGTATCAAAAACTACATTGGCATATTCAATCTCATAACCCGAATAGGAGATACGAGTCAGGGCTTTTTCCAGGGAAACACCGGGTGAAAAACTGGTGGCTCCTGAAGAACCGGTTCTCGATTCCGTTCCATCCGTATCAAAGGCGGTCACCCGGAAGAACTCACGGGTTCCGGGATAGATGAATTTAACCCCGGCCGTTCTGCCTTTCGCGTTCTCTTCGATGATTTTCAGATTGTTCCCGGTGAAACTGCTGCTCAGGGCCAGTCGGTAATTGGAATCCGGTACATGGCTCATTTCATAATCAACCAGGAAAATTCTGGGATTATAACCTCGCGTTATCGCATTCTTGATCTCGTGGGAATTAAGTCCCGTCAGTTCAATGACGTAGGGTCCGAAGGTGGTCTGACCGTAAAGACTCAATTCGAACATGGAGTAATCGTCATTGCGCAACCTGAAGCTCTGAATCGGCAGCAGGGATCCGGAATTGTCCTCCAGCATAAACGAACAGAGGATGTTAGAGATCTTCACCGGCATGTTGACCGAGTTGTTGGTGATGTAGAGGGCTGCCCTTACATATCCGGAATTTGGCTTTATTTTTTTCGATTCATCGACAATCCCCCGATACTCCTGCCTGAATTGGGTTGACTGGGAGCGTGATGAATCATGCTTGCGGGACCATCCCCCCGCCCTGACATTGTTTTTAAAGGGCTGGTCCTTCCATTTGGTAACGGTTGATTCGCTGGACGAACTTGAAGAACCGCCACTTGAGTCTTCCACACTTTTGGAGAAGGAGCTGCCAAGCCTTGTTGTCCCTTCAACTTCTACATCATTTCCCAGTGCCGCATAGTCGGCATTGGCCCTGATTTTGAGACCATGCTTGACACCTCTTCCACTGACACTGATTTCCCCGGATGAGGATTCCCCGGACGATTGCTCCCAGGAACTGGCCGATGAAGAGCTTTCGGTATCCTGGTACTGAACCGTTCTGTTATTGGTTTCATTGCGATGGATCTTATCCGAAGACTTGTTCAGGGTGCTTTGCATATCACTGGCCGAGATATTGGTACTGATCGTTTTGGTGTCCGTATCATTGCTATACAGGATCTCAATTTCCATGGTGACCGGCGTGGCAATGCTGGTTTCTATGTTCGGATAGTCCGCAATCCAGACGTTGCTGGTGGTTTCCGTTTCATTGGTTAGTCCGTCGCCGTCGAAATCATTGAGAATGGTGGTACCGACGGGATCGACCGTTCCGGCGTAGGATGACATGGAAACCATTGTTCCCGGTGCGTATGAGAACAGGGGGTGTGAAGGCTCTTGCTCCGACGGTTGGAAATCATCGTCATCCGTGGCAACACTTCCTCCCGGTGTATCGGTACCGCCTGCATTGTCACCTCCGTCCTGTCCTTCTTCACTAGGCGATGTTCCGCCTCCTGTGTTATCATCGTCGCCACCATCCCCGGTATCGACGGGTACTACAACCAGGGGTGTTCCGTCAGCGGTATCTTCCGACTTATCGGATACACAGCCTGCAACTATCAATAGACACATAGCCAAAAACAGCATGCTTATGATGTGGTTTCTCATGTCTGCCTCTTTTCACGGTTTAGTTTTTCTTCAATTCAAAAAACGGACTTTGAGATCGGCATCGTTATACACATCTTTTCAGTTGTAAAGTTAGTTTTTTATTTGAGGATATTGGTTATCTCCTTATATATAGGCAGCAAAATTTAAATTTACTTTTTGTGATCTATTTATCCATTTTCCCTTTTTTTCATGATTCCCATTGGTTTTAGATGGAGGCGCCATTGACAGATGGAGCCCGATATATTGCGATATCAGGTTATTCAGTCAAAAAATCTCGCTTTCAAAATCCTGTTCGAATCAAACCTGAAAAATTGAGGATATCGTCTAATAGAGGGATTTAAATCTAAAAGTGCAATTTATCTTCTGTCCGCCAAATAAAAACAGATGAATTTACATGATGAAGGTCTTTTCGGGGAAGTGTTTACCAATATTAACCAAACCGTTATAATTGAAGGAAAACCTTTTCGGCCTGGTGTCGATTGGAAGACAGTCTGTTTCGAAACTTGCCGATATTACATCTGAAACTTCGACAAGGAGATTGGGATGACAAAATCCGGTGGCGATATCATTGCAGATATCATCAAGGCGCATGAAGTGCCCTTTGTGTTTGCCCTGTGTGGCGGTCATATTTCACCCATTCTGGTGTCGTGCAAGGAGAGGGGGATAGGGGTTATTGATGTCAGGGATGAGAAAAACGCGGTTTTTGCAGCGGATGCCTTTGCCCGATTCACCGGAATACCCGGAATTGCAGTGGTGACCGCAGGGCCCGGGGTAACCAACACCATAACGGCCATGAAAAACGCCCAGATGGCCCAATCGCCGGTCATTCTGCTGGGTGGGTCCGCAGCAACAGTCATCAAGGGACGGGGATCGTTGCAGGATATCGACCAGATATCCCTGGTTCAATCGATTGTCAAGGAAGCGGTGACCATCAATCAAAACTGCGATATCGTTCCGGTTCTGGAGAACGCTTTTCATGTGGCCCAATCCGGAACACCGGGGCCCGTCTTTATCGAATGCCCAATCGATCTGCTTTACTCTGAAGAAGCAGTACGGGAGTGGTACGGAAAATCAGATGCTGATGAGGCGAAGGGAATCAAAAGCAGGCTGTTCCGTTTTTACCTGGATCGTCACGTCAATAAAATGTTTGCCTGTGATTTTGAGGCGATGAAACCGGACCCCAAGCTGATCTCCATCCCGGACCTTAAAGCAGAGAAAGTTCAAAAAGCTGTCAGCATGCTGGAGAAAGCTAAAAATCCGTTGATGGTCATTGGCAGCCAGTCCATGCTCTGCCAGTCCCGGGTTGAGGAACTGGTCGATGCTGTCGATAAATTGGGAATCCCGTATTACCTGACCGGAATGGCAAGGGGGCTGATGGGTTCCTCTCATCCCCTTCATATGAGACACCAGAGAAGTGCCGCACTGAAAAAAGCGGATCTGGTCATCCTGGCGGGCATGCCCTGCGATTTCAGGCTGGGTTACGGACGATCCATCAATTCAAAAGCGGATCTTATCTCGGCCAATCGAAACAGGGAAGATCTGAATCTGAATCGCAAGCCGGACCTGGGCATCCTGGCCGATCCCTGTGAGTTTCTGATCGATCTGGCCAGGCAGTCAAATTTGAGAAAGGAAAGGTTTGAGAGCTGGTGCAGGGAACTTATAGAGGCCGATCAAGTACGTGACGATTCCATTGCCAAAATGGGTCGGGAAAAGCTGGCGGGAATCAATCCCATCCTGTTTTTCCAGCAACTGAACGCCTTTCTGGAAGACGAAAGCGTGATCGTGGCAGACGGAGGAGATTTCGTTGCCACCGCTTCCTATATATTGAGGCCTAGAAAACCCCTGTCCTGGATTGATCCCGGTGCATTCGGAACCCTGGGTGTGGGAGCCGGATTTGCAATGGGGGCAAAACTGAGCCGGTCCGACAGCGAAGTCTGGCTGATTTACGGTGACGGCGCAGCCGGGTACAGCTTGCTGGAGGTTGATACCTTTATCCGACATGGCTTACCCGTCATTGCTGTTATCGGCAATGACGGGAGTTGGGCACAAATCGCCCGGGACCAGGTGGTGCTCTTTGACGATGATGTTGGCACTGTGCTTAACCGGTCACACTATCACAAGGTTTTTGAAGGATTCGGTGCCAAGGGCTTGTTACTGGAACGGGAAGAGGATATCCCGGGTGTTCTGCAGGAAGCCAGGGAGCATGCTCGAAAAGGAATACCTGTTTGTATCAACGTGATGATCGGCACAAGCGACTTCAGAAAAGGGTCCATATCCATGTGATTGTCCAAAGAACACAATAACAAACTGAGCTGATAAAGATGACTATTTCACGAAAAACAGCTACTGCGATTCTCCTCTTCATTATCCTGCTGGCCGGCGGTTTGGGGGCCCAAGGAGGCGAATCCGAGAAAGAGGAGGAGCGCCGGGAGATGCAGAGAATTTTAAAATTTGCCCGTATTGATCGCGTCTCAAAAACGCTCTGGCCGATCAAAACCCAGGGAGAGGCTAACTGGAATGAAGCCACCGGGTTTTGCAAAAAGTCACGACTCGGTGCCTTCTGGAATTGGAGACTCCCCACCGAAGAGGAAGCCCGCATCGTTTTCCGTCGCAAGAAGAAACTCAAACTGGATTTTGGAGAGGGCCTTTACTGGCTTTCAGGAGATGCTCAGAACCATTCAAAGAAAGCTGCGGCGTTTGATTTCAGCAAGGGAAGCGTTAACCGGGTCGCAAAATCGGAATCCCATCTGTTTCGTTGCGTCAGCGGTAAGGACCGTTCAGGGCTGATATCGGGAAGTACCTGGTAAGAAAAGTCGCTATCAATTATAACTGCCCGCCTCGTCTTTGAGGGATAGCCAGCCGGTTTCGTGTTTTCTACCCTTCATCCTCTGAATCAGCTCGAATATCTCCTCATCCGTATGATTGATGAGGTTGTCCGTGGGTTCAATAAAAGCCCTTTCCTTTCCCGGCCTGATAAAATAGGGATTATGATAATCCGATCGATCCGATTTCAACTGGTCCAACCCTTCATTCAGGAAATCTATACCCCCATTGCACAAACAAAAATAATCGGCACTCGGTCCAGGAATCGAAAATTCCTCCAGCTCCTCACGGGTTAAAATATTGGAATAGCAGACGGTTCCTTTCACTCCTATCATGGCGTTCGCCGTCCTGATCAGATACGGTTTGGCCCTGCTTTTATTGACTACTGCCAGCATCCCGCCTTTTCTGAGATGCATCGTCCCTCCCTGCCGTGAATCCAGCTTGAATGTCACTACAGCATTTTTCGACAACTTAATGATAGAGTTGTCGGGCAAAGAGGCCACCAACACACCCTCTTTCAATTCAATGGTGCGTCGGCTTTCGATCCGAACTCCCGGTTTCAGTTCTTCTGCCTCCGATACCGCCGTCCCATCCACTTGCAGTATTTCCAGTTGCCCTTTGTCATCCACCGAAAGATCCTTGGTTTTCCAATCGACAGGCGATCCGATCAATCCACATGAACCGATTCCGAAAAACAGGAATGGATATAAAACTGCTGAGGATCCAACTTTGATAAATGACCGCCGATTCAAATGTGATAACGATTCAGGCATTTTTTCTCCTATCGATTTGGTTTCCCTCTAATTCCAGAAATGTAGCCAAAAGATCAATTTCTGATGATATCCAGCTTCTTAAGAATTTCTGCCGGATGATCGATGATGTAATCAGCCCGGGGAGTCATGCTTTCCAGCTTCTCCCGTGTGGCAAATCCGGTAGTGACGGATATGGTTTTCATTGGACCGTCGGATCGTCGTTGTGAAGCGTTGTGAGCTGTCAGCACATCGCTGGGTTGATCCCCGATGTAGACAGATTCTTCCAAAGAGGAACCCAATGTGTCGAGAGCCTGGAGCAGGATTGTGGGATCAGGCTTCAACGGTGTTTTATCATCCTTATTTACCCCTTTTACCAGGTCGAATCTCTCCCTCAATCCGTGAAGTTCAAGATTGCGTTCAAGCACCTGCTCGATATTCGAAGAGACGATGGCAAGTTTCATGTCGGGAATTTCGTCCAATGCATTGATCACCTGTTTGATACCAACTGTCAACGTTGCCGGGTGAGCAGAATGGTATGAGGTATACTCTCTGTAGATTTTTTCCTGGTCATTTTCCCAATCAAACCCCAGAAACTTGTAAAATTCCGGAAAGGGTTCAAAAAACCGTGCTTTAAACTCATCCGTGGAATTCACGGGAAGCCGAAGTCCAAAAATGGAGGCAGCGTGTTGAAACCATTTAAAAGTACTGTTCAACGAATCGGCGATAACGCCATCGAAATCAAAAATAACTGTATTGATCATCCACATTATACAGGCTAAGGTCGTTAAATATTTGTCTCCACCAATGAACAAAATTGTGCGGGTCTTTCCCGGGGGAATTTGAGTGACGAGCTATCAGAATCATCGGTATCGGGTAAAAAATCAAGTCGCAATCAGGTGGCTGTTTGAGATGGGATAGGGATTGATCCGTGTTACTTTGTTCATTACCGGTTTTCAAAGCAGATTCAAACCAAAAACCGTCTCTGTTTCCTGGAAAAAGGGACATAAATCCAATTAACTCCGCATCAAAGAGAAAATATGTCTGAAATCGATAAGGATACCATCAGTTCCGTTGCCGGGCTGTATGACGAGCACCATATCAGTATTCCCAAATTTCTGATCCTGACCCTGCTCACCTGCGGACTGTTTAATCTGTACTGGAATTATCGCCAGATGAATGCCTGCAATGACCTGTTGGACGAAGAAGAGTTTAATTTCTGGATGTGGTTGCTGCTTTCCATCGTAACCTGCGGTCTGTATCACATCTACTATCAATACAAAATGGGCAGGGCGATTGTAGAAATTCAGCAAAGTATGGATGAGCGGGTTTTTGAGATTTTACCGGTGATCAGTATCATCGTCACCATTCTTGGGCTATCGATAATCGTAGACTGCATTCACCAAAATGAACTCAATAAAATTGTCGCCTGATGGCGTCCTGACAATCCGTATCCCTTTCCGCCGGGGGCCGGAAGAGATATTGAGACTAATCGTCGGACTGCTTTTGCTGTTTTTGGTGATCTCCGGTTTGCTCTACAGGGTCTTATCGCTGGATATTCTGAGTTGGCTGCCCGGCTTCAGCTTCTGTCCGTTCAAGTTTATCACCGGACACCCCTGTCCGGGTTGCGGTATGCTACGCTCCCTGATACGCCTGGGCCAGCTTGAATTCGCCTCGGCTTTTGCTTACCATCCTTTCGGTTTCGTTCTGCTGCCCTTTATGATCGGCTATATGATCTCGTACAAAATCAACAGGCTCATCTCAACAAGAATTGCCGTGGTAATGCTGATATCGGTGATCCTTCTCTGGATTGCAAGACTGGCCAACCCGGAACTGCTTCTCTTAGCATATTCTGCGATTTGAGGGTGGTGTGCCAGCCAGCTTGTTCTTTTTGAATATGAGTGGTTTGCTTTATAAGTTTGTATTGTTTTCGCTGCAGTGCCGTCTTGGCCGTAAATCATATGCCTTGTTGGACCGGCATTCTAGACCGCCTTTTTTTTAGCTGCACTGCCCGGACAGATGAATCGCATCTTACATTCGGTGCAACTTTTCTTATGCAAGCCTCCATTGATCACTACAAATCCCAGGAAAAACGCTAAAACCGGCCACTCTTCCGCAAAACGGATCGAACTTGTCAACAAGCCGACAATGAAGACGAGTAGCGGCAAAATCATGATGACCATCCAAGTGAGATTCCCCAAGGTTCCGCCCAGTTTGTAGTTACCGCTGTTTTGTTTGAAGAGCCTCGCAGACAGACGTCCCCACCCGCAATGACAACTCTTGCCATAGTACCAGCAAGATGAACACAGGTGTTTTCTAAGAACAAATCCCAGCATGGTGACAACAAATGCAAGATAGACAATCGTCATAACCGGAATAGCGCCCAGTTGAAACGGAAACAAAAGAACAGACCCACTGGCAATTAACCCGGCAATCATTAGATTCTCGAAGCCCATTTGGGGCAGGCTTGCCTTTTCCATTCCTTTTTCGTACAAACCAGGTAAATCCATGTTCATCTCCTTTGTCTGTTCTGCTGACTGCGACTGGATGCAATGATCAAATCGGTTACCCCCCTGACCACAAATCCGGGAAGATAACGAACAAGACCATAAGTCATTTTTGCTTTCAAACCCGGCATAATGAAAAAACGATTGCTGGTGATCGACTTCAATACGCTCTTTGCGACTGTCCCTGCGGTGAGTCGACCGGAAAAGTTCTTAACGGCCCGGCTTTCCGGTGGAAAATTCTGTACCTCTTCATCGGTCATCGGGGTCTCAACCTCGGGAGGACAAACCAGGGCGACCGAAATATTGAATGCTTTCAACTCATACCTGAGGCTGTCTGCCAATCCCACCAGGGCGAATTTGGAGGCGCTGTAAGCCGCGTATCCGAACACACCGGTCAGGCCAGCAATAGAGGAAATAATCACTATTCTCCCCCCCTTCAGCTTCATTTTCGGCAGTATCGTAGTAATGATATTGTAAACACCATAAACATTTATCTTCATAATACGATCAAATACTTCGTAAGAGGTGTTCTCAAAATAGTCCACTACCAAAATCCCGGCATTGGCTACCAGGAAATCCGGGGTACCATAATCTTCCACGATGTTCGGTAATTGCTGCCTCACAACATCGATATCGGAAACATCCAGGGATGCGGTGGCAATCCGTTGGATCTGGTTAATCTTTACCGCCTCGATTTCACGTACCGCCAAATGCAACTTGTCCTTATCACGCGCAATAATGACCAGATTGGCTCCCTGTGCATAAACCAGTTTGGCAGTCTCCAGTCCTATGCCGCTAGATCCCCCCGTAATATAGACATTCTTCCCTTCTAAGCTTCGCATAATTCAGCACCCTGATGATTATTAGAATAGATTTAGCACTGTTCTCTTTGGTAATTTCGATGTCATTAAACTCCATTAAAGCCCGGTTGTTTAACGAAAACCTCTTAATCAGGCCCCGGATCACACGTCTATATAATCCGCAATTGGCCAATAAATCAAGACAAAGCCACTACGATAATTTGATTCCGCCCTATTTGGATAACAACGCTTTAAAAGTAATTTGCTTCACTGCTTAACGGCTATCCCACGGATATTATCACCAGATGCTGGTTGTCTTTCGAATTTAAGTAATTTCGGCACCTACCCATTTGTTTTTTTGTATAGAGATAGTTGATTTGATTTTGGAATGAAAATTACTTCAAAGGATTTTGCGGAAGGGTAATGCCTAGCTATCCTACGAATTGTAAAGAAATCCGGGGGGGGGTTGGACTGATTAAATAGACAATCGTTTCTGCCGATAAAGCTTGCGTGATTTGTTAGCAAACATTCTTCGCAATCCAAATTATCTCGACAAAAACAGGCATACAAAAAGAGGGCACTTCTACAAACAACCCCTTCTAATCAGACAAAATTCTGCGTCCGCTAGAAAGCGGTCATAATATTCAGACCCAAATTACGAATCACCCGACTCTCCAGGCTTGATGTATTATCGTAATCAGACACTGTTGCTTGTTGCATAGCCACGCCTATGGTTGCAGCTTGAACCGGTAGATTCAGATAGAATCGAATATCCTGATGACTATAACCTGACAGGTTTGTTTGTGAGTGTTCAAGGGATGTATATCGCACTTGGGTTATCATGGCAGATATGGATATACCCTTAATAACATACTCTCCCATTACTCCGTATCCGCTGAAGGCTCTTGAAAGGGAGACGGTATCTTCAAGCCCATTGTAATAATCGAATGCAATTGAGTAGTTTTCCTGCATATACCCAAGACCCAGGGCCAATTCCAAGCCGTTGCCGTCTTTACCTTCCCGATTCTCTAAATCACCATCCCACTCAATATCTACAGATGCAGGGGGTAGAACAACACCCCCGATGCGAAATCCTTCATGAATTTCCAAATTGCCATATACTGCAATCTGATTTAGGGAGTAATCAGTCTTGGCATATTCACTTCCTGAAGCCGTTGTTCCATTTGAGGAATTTGTAGCTGATGCGGATGCTCTAATTGTTTGAGATACACGATAATTCCCGAGAATTATCCTTAAGAGCCTTGATTTATCCTTGGGAATGATTGAAAACGCTAATTGGAGTTGCTTGGTAGACATGTCCGTTTCAGCGTCGACTTCAACATTTACCGGCGTGCTATTGGAATATGTTGTGTACGAACGGGAGAGTTGGAGATTTTGATTGCGATCAAAAAAGTCGAAATAGAACTCAATATCATTCGGCATCGGAGCTTCTATGACCCCTCCCAGTGTTCTGTTAGTCAGGTCACCTTCCCAGTTATCTTTATACGCAAGGGTACCGTTGCCTGACACATACATTATCGCTGCCTGGTTTTTTTCATCGAGGGGTGAAATGTTCATTGACATTGCGTTTGATTTCGGTGTCAGCGAATATGTAGCGACTTGAGCCATGGCAACATTGGTAATCAAAACCAATCCCATTATAAAAACAAAAAGTTGTCTCATCTTCATTCTCATCAGTTAATTAAAGTAATGATAAATTATTCTGTCTTCCGGTTTTTGATAAAATACATCACACCATTACCCCCTTGTCTTTCCAAAACGAGTTCCCATTTTAAACAACAGTATGGTTTACTCCAAAAAATGAAAACATGCACATACAATCCGTTTCGAAATGGACGGCGAGTCTGATTCATCACCAGGATGGAGCACGAGAGGAGGAGTTGATTCAATCCCGGAATTCAAGACCGATTCGTACCACGACTTCTGTACATATGGTTTTGACGGACGATCATAGATAATGACTTATGCCCTGTCAACAATTGTTTTCAACATATTCATAGCCTTTAACAAAGCTTAAACTTTATCGATTTTTAACGATTAATGAATACCTCAAGTCCAAAATCCATTGCTAAGTTGACAAAACCTAGATTTTATATATTGTATTTTGAATACAAAAAACATAGTTGGATGAAACTGATCGTTCAAATTAAGAAAATTGGAATTTACTGGAGAAGGAGTTGTGACGTTTCAGCCTAATGGTAATCTGGTGGACCAGATTACCGACTATATCAGTGAGAAGATTATTTGTAACGAATTGAAGCCGGGGATGCGGTTGTATGACACCAAACTGGCGGAGGAGATGGGTGTCAGCAGGACACCGATCAGGGAGGCCTTACGGATTCTGGAAAGGAATCGTCTGGTGCAGTTGATTCCCCGCAGGGGTGTGGTGGTAACGGAGATATCGACTGAGCAGATTGAGTGGTTCTATGATATCTTCGAACAATTATATGCCCTGGTCGCCCGCAAGGCTGCCGAAAACAGAAGTGAAAAGGATATAGAAGCCATTGAAGAGGCTCTTGGCAGAATCGAAGCTTGTGCTGCCAAGGGAGAGGTTGTGGGATATTACAACAGGATCTTTGAATTTGCCCAAGCCGGAATGAAGGCCGCTAAAAATCCTTTACTGGAGAGCATGATCAGGGATATGTGGCCGGTCAATCGCAGAATCCAATACGCCTCCCTGCTGCATCGCAAGGATAATCTGAAGGAAAACGTCAAGCTGTTTCAGAAAGCGGTTCGTCATATGAAAACTTCATCCGGCAAACAGGCCGAAAGCGTTATCAGGGAGTATGCCAGGACAGAAAAAAAATTTGCATTGGAACTCATCCAATGCGAAGAGAGTTCATAAACAGGCAGGATTGAAAAATCCGGGAGATCTGAAAATGGAAGAGACATATTTCGATGCCATCGTGGTTGGAAGCGGACCGGGTGGTTCGACGGTAGCAAAAGAGCTTGCACAGGCCGGGAAGAAAGTATTGATCGCTGAATGGGGCAAACACCATCCGGTAAAAGGAAACGTTCTGCAGGCGGGAGTGAGCGCCTGCACCCCGGGAAAAAGCCTGCTTTTCACCCCGGATTTTGCGGCTGTTTTCCGGGGAGTTGTCACCGGGGGCAGCACGATGCATTACTATGGAACCGCCTTTGATCCCCCCCTGGAGATATTTGCAAAAACCGGGATAGACCTTCAAAAGGAAGTTGACGAGGTAAGGGAGGAGCTACCTACGCAACCGCTCGATGACACCCTGGTCGGTCCCATGGCAAAAAGGATTATGGCCTGTGCCAAGGAGTTGGGTTACGAATGGCAAAAGCTTCCAAAGTTTATCTACCAGGAAAAATGCAAACCGGAATGCTGGCGCTGTACCTATGGTTGCCCATACGAAGCCAAATGGAATGGTCGTCATTTTGTCAATCAGGCTTTGGAGCACCAGGCCACCCTGATCGATGGAGCCAAAGTCGAGCGGGTTATGGTCGAACAAGGCAAAGCCGTTGGCATCCGGTTCAGAAAAAGCGGCAGGGTAACCCACGCCAACGCACCCTTGGTTATCGTCTCTGCAGGCGGTATCGGCTCCCCCGCGATCCTTAAAAACAGCGGCATTGAAGGGACAGGCAAGGATTTTTTCTTCGATCCTCTAATCGCTGTCATGGGTTCTGTCCCCGACATCAAAGGTGGCAAAGAGATACCTATGGCAACGGGCGTCCATATGGAGGATGAGGGGTATCTGATGACGGATATGACCGTTCCCGGAACACTCTTTCGTGCGTTTAACGCCCAGGTGTTTAAATTGACAAAACTAATGTCTCACTCCAGAACCCTCACCATTATGGTTAAGGCCAAGGACGACCTGGGAGGGCATATCAGCAAGCGTGGCGGGATCAAAAAAAAGGTGGACCATAAGGACAGAGCCCGTTTGGAAAAAGGATACGAACGCGCATCTGCCATCCTCAGGAAAGCCGGAGCCCAAGATATATACAAAAGCTGGTATCTTGCGGCGCATCCGGGAGGAACAGTAAAAATCGGTGAAACAGTCGATCAAAATCTGCAGACACAGATTGAAAATCTCTATGTCTGCGACTGTTCCGTAATACCCGAAGCCTGGGGTCTGCCACCGACATTTACCTTAATTGCCCTGGGTAAACGTCTGGCAAAGCATTTGTTATCAAACAGAGCAGCATGAAGCTTTTTAATTCCGGATACTGTGGAATGCCTTCCATACCGGAGTCAGTAATGAAACCTCAACGATTGATCTGATTCCCAAACAGGTTTAGCGAGCAAATAGTCATGCGAAAGACTTCCAAAACGAGTTCTGACCCTACCTCCTTGATTCTGAATCATCTGTTCAATACCAGGGAGGTTCGCACACTGTTGTCAGGTATAACTGACAGTGCCCTCAATGCCTGGGCAGGCAAACATCCCTTGAAGAAGAGAATCGCCGGTTTCCTGAACAGAAAACTCGAGAGACCGGCCGACACGGATTCGCTTCACCTTTCCTCTCTCTTTGATGATCCCCAGGTGATGCAACAGCTAAACATCCTGCTGCCGACATTTCTCCAACATGGACTAGAAACTATCGACCTCTACCTGCAAAAGATCGACGAATTACCTCCGGAATCGCAAAAGCAATTGGTTGAGGCTCTTGGCAAAGGGATTTTTTCCCGGGGAAGCCTATTAACCGATACTTTGAGAAAAACTCTCGTATCAGTGGAATCACAAAATCCGGGACTTATCTCAAATGAACTGGTCGACATTTTTGAAAACTGGTATTCCACAACGGATTTCGGAGAATTGAAAGAAGCGCTTAACCTGGTTCAACAAGGGATTCCACAGGTATCAGACCGCCTCCTTGAAATCATTTGGGAATATCCTGCAAAACTGGTGATTCTACTGGGATTCCTTCCGGACCTGATTAATCCGCTTGTCGATGTAATAGTTAAATCGATTAGCCGGTTCAACCAGGCTCCTCCGGACCTGATCGCGGATATCGTCCGCTCCCAGGTAACCAGAATCGAACCGGCCAGGTTGGCAAACCTGGTTAATGAACTAAGCGAGCTGATCAACAAGATACAGACCGGCAGTGCGCTGATTGGGGAACCCGGATCTCCGTCCCTGGAAAAGCTGGCGACCGACAGCTTGGGCAAAGCATTCCGAAACATAGATCATAAAAGATTTAACAAATTAAAACTGACACTGATCGAGGCCCGTGGATCTGTTTCCGACCTTAAAACCAAAATGTGGGCAGAAGATCCCGCACTTCTGTATCAAGCAATTACCCAGCGAAGCCTCCTGAGACAAATCAAACTGGAGAGGTTAAATCAGAAACTGGCGGCTATTGACGAATTGTCCCAGGATGATTTCGATGAAATGCTGAGAAGTCTGTCGTCCGGTATAGAACTGCAAGAGCTTTCGGAGACCGTCGATCTCATCATCAGGCTTTTGGAAAGGGGGCAGGACTCCAAAGCAGCATCCGGATTGCTGACTAAACTGATCTCGCAGATCGACCCGTACCAGTTGAAGGAAGGGTTAGCTATTTTTGGGGATCTAGCAGGAGATAGTTTGAAAGAACTGCAACGCGCTGTCATACCGGATCTGGTGATTTCAGTCTGCAATGCTCTTGCACCGCAACAAGACGAACATGAAGAGAGGGCCGCGGAAGCAAGGCAGGCTCTATCCAACTTGTTCAGAGACATGGAGGTGTCATCATGATGAAACAATTCATGCAGGCGGCTACCGGACTTAATCATCCGGGAATTACTCAATGGAAGGAGAATGGCGGGGCTATCGTCGGTTATTCCTGCTCCTATCTTCCGGCAGAGCTGATACATGCTGCTGGCATCCTTCCCATCAGACTGCGTGGAATCGAGACCACCGGAATGGATATGGGTGATGCCTATTTCGGTCCCTATATCTGCTCATATCCCAAATGTATATTACAGCAGGCGGCACAGGGAGGTTATCAAATGCTGGATGGAGCCGTCATCACTCCCGGCTGTGATTCCATGAGACGGTTGTTCGAGTGTTGGAGAAAGGCAGGAGAGGATCACCAGGGAGTAGTCCCCGGTTTTTTTTACTACTTCGATGTTCCGCACAAAACCGTGGATCATCGTATGAAATGGTTTGTTGACGAAATCGACTCCATTCAAAAGGCGATTGAAACCCATTTTGAAGTGGAGATTACAGTCGAAAGCCTGCACCGATCCATCGCAACATACAACCAGGGCAGAAAACTGATGCGCGATCTGGAAAGGTTCAGGACTCAATTGCCAGCTCCCATATCGGGAACAGAAGCTTTTGCGATATCCATCGCCGGAACTACGCTGCCCAGGGAAGAATTTAATGCCACTTTATCGAATTTTTTGGAGACGCTGGAAAACAGATCGGATAAAAATCCCGAGAACCCGAAACGACTGATGGTCATCGGCAGTATCAGCGATGATCTTGATCTGATCAAGCTGATCGAGAGCAACGAAAAAGCACTGGTGGTGGCTGACAACCTCTGTTTCGGGGTAAGGCATGATGCGGAGGAGATTCCCGTGACGGACAATCCACTGGAGGCACTCGCCCAGTCCTACCTGGGCGCGTCCACATGCCCGAGAATGTTCGGTCAATACAAGGAACGGTTGGCGATCCTGGAGAAAAAAGTGGAATCCTATTCTGTCGACGGCGTCATCCTGCAAAACATACGATTCTGCGATCTCCACGGTTCCGAGAACGGTCTCTTTGAGAGAGACCTGGAAAAACAGGGCATCCCTTGTCTAAAACTGGAACGGGAGTACGGTCCCCTTGCCGATACCGGTCGTTTGAAGATGCGACTCGATGCATTTATGGAACGAATTAGCTGAGAGGCCAACATGAGACCCGAAATCAAAGAGTACAACTACGACTGGATGTTAGGCAGTCTTTTGAAAACAGCATCCGGTATTGGAAATTGTTCGGAAAAAGAGATTCACTACCTGCTCAAAGAGATTCCCTATTTTAGAGGAACACTGTCCGTCCTGTTAAGAGAAGGTGAAATCGGCTTTCGTTTCATCCGGATGTTGAGCCTTTATTTTGAAAATCTGCTCAATGCCCGCGATTCCGGTAAAAAAGTGGCGGCTATTACCTTTTGTCTCTCTCCGGCGTTGTTTCACGCCATGAATATCGTCCCGGTCACTCTTGAAGTGATGACCGGACTGGCGGGGCTGCTTTGGAAAAGGGGGGCATACGATTACCTGGATTACGGGTGTGAGTTGGGTTTCACCGAGACCTCCTGTTCATCACAACGAGGCGCTCTTGGCGCATATATGGCTGGGCTGGGGGAAGAGATCAATATGTTTGTCTGTGATACGCCGGGCGTCTGCGACACCAACGCCAACGCATTTGCTTTCGCCTCTGCCTACCTGGACAAGCCCTTTTTCCAGCTCAACTATCCCCATACTATCGGAGATGACAAAACAAAGCAGTATCATCTCGACGATTACCGGGATCTCATAACCTTTTTGGAAGAGCAGACCGGTTACCCGCTGGAGGAGGGGAAACTGCGCCAGATTCTCATGGAAGTAGACAAGCAGGATGACCTGCTGGCAGAACTGGAAGACTTTCATTTACTGAAACCTAATCCTATTCCGGTGATTTACAACCTGTTTATCTACATCGGACGGTTCCTCTTCTCTGGTTGTCCGGAGTATACCGCTCTATTGGCCGATATGCTGACGGCTGTTGAGAGCAATGCAAAAACAGAAAAAAGCGGTCTCTATTCGGGTAAAGAAAACATCAGGGCTTATATGTGTTATATCGATCATTACACCCTGGACCTGAATTTCTTTAATTGGCTGGATCAGCACGGTATTGCCCATATCGGCGGTATTCTCTCCAGAAATTTCCGGGACAACGCCGGCTATACTGCAAACCTGGAAAAATCCACCTACGGTATTGATACCAGTAACATGACGACCATGCTTTCGAGCATTGCAGAAATGAACGCTACCCTGCCCATGGTGAGATCGATTCGCGGACCGCTTGATGGTCCAAACATGTGGCTGGAGGAATCCCTTTCCCTGGCACGAACCTATAAAGCCGATTGCATCATCTATAACGGAACCCCCGGCTGTCGGAATACCTGGGGGATGGTTAAACCCTTTGCCAGGGAAATAGAGGCTGCTGGATTCCCGGTTCATATCATGTATGGGGATGCTTTTGACGACCGGGTCGAAACCTGGGAAAGCACCAAAACCCGTCTGGACGAATTTTTATCTATCAGGGGACTGCTATGACACTGACTGCAGGCTGTGATGTTGGATCGTTGACCACAAAAGCGGTTATCATGGATGACAAAGCCGTCAAAAGCTCGGCGCTGATCAAGTCCAAATCAAATCCGGAAGCTTCCGCCCGCCAGGCAATGGCTGAAGCGATGGAAAAAGCGGGAGTGACGGAATCCGAGCTCAGCAACGTTATTGGAACCGGTTACGGCAGGGAGAAAATACCCTTTGTCACCGATGTAAAATCAGAGATCTCCTGCCACGCCAGGGGAGCAAAATGGCTGCTCCCGTCCATCAAAACGATCATAGATATCGGCGGGCAGGACTGTAAGATTATCCGAATTGACGACCAGGGTGAGGTGGTGAGATTCGTAACCAATGACAAATGTGCGTCCGGGACGGGACGCTTCCTGGAAGTGATGGCCAAGGCGCTATACATGGATATATCGGAGCTGGGAGATTTGAACAGAAAATCGAATTCACCGGTCACCTTGACCTCTACCTGCACAGTCTGGGCACAGGCCGATATTGTTAAATTCATCCATTCCGGTATTCCGGTTGAAGATATCGGGGCAGGGATCAACCTGGCCATGGCCAAGCGGGTATCGACCCTGGTCAACAGCGTGCAGCCCGAGAAAGAAGTCTGTATGACAGGTGGAGTAGCCAAAAACAGGGGCGTTACAAGCCTGATGGAAAAACTCCTGGGATTCAGATTGAAGCCGATCAGACGAGCAGATCCACAACTGGTCGGAGCCATCGGCGCTGCTTTGTTTGGACGGAACAGATAAGACAGGGAGACAGTTATGATCGTTGCAGGGTGTGATGTAGGCTCATTAACCGCAAAAGTCGTTATCCTTGAAGAGGAAAAGATTCTCGGCAGTTCCGTAATCAGGGGAGGTATCAAACCGGATCAGTCGGCCGAGGATGCGCTGGAAATAGCTGTTGAATCCGCGGGTATCCGTCGTGATCGAATCGACTATGCGGTAGGCACGGGATATGGAAAAGATCTCATCGGTTTTGTCGCCGAGACGGAGTCGGAAATCGTTTGTCATGCCAAAGGGGCAAAATGGAATCTTCCTGAAGTTAAAATGCTAGTCGATATCGGTGGACAGGACGCCAAGGTGATCCGCCTTGACGAAGAAGGGGAGGTGGCTCGTTATATTTACAACGATAAATGCGCATCCGGAACCGGCCGGTTTCTGGAAGTTATGGCCGAAGCGCTGGAAATTCCGCTGGATCAGATGGGGGAGATAGGAGAGCAATCCACCGAGACGATCAGAATCTCCAACCAATGCGTCATCTTTGCAGAAAGTGAAGTGATCTCGCTGGTTAACGAAGGCCGGAAAACGACCGATATTGTCAAGGCTCTGCATGTCGCCATGGCCAATCGGGTAGCCTCCCTGGCGCGCAGCATCGGATTGGACGATATCGTTGCCATGTCCGGTGGGGTGGCCAAAAACCGAGGCGTGTTCGATGCGCTTTCGGAAGGGCTGGCCCTCCCCCTGCACCACCTTGACAAAGTCGATCCCCAGTTAAATGGGGCCCTGGGAGCCGCTCTGATCGCTGCAGGGAAATCGGGCCTGTCCATCCGCTAAAACCCTGACGATGGAAATATACCGACAGTCCATAAACCAACTATTCAATCTCCTGGAACGAGAACGAAAACAGGGAAACGTTATTACCCACGCCTTTTCCACCGATTTCTCCTGGCCAGAAGGCGGAGAACGGAACTTTGTCTTTAAACAGGAAACAGCCATCGAACTGGGCCCACCCAAAAAAGAGTCGGTGTCATTTCTGTTTCAAACCGGCAAGGAAGATCGACTGAAGAATGGTCGAATATCCGTCATCGGTCCGGAACTCGGGGAATCAGAGTATAAAAAACATGATTTTGGTTTAATCATTCTGATCGACGCAGAACTGCCTGATCCCTGGAACGATTATCGATCCTTTCAAAATCTGGAAGAGATTAAATATAGAGTAGATCTAAAAGGGTATATGCGAAGGGGTGTCTCCCAGTTTCTGAGAGAATGGAGCAGGATCAGCCGGGAAGCCGTGGAAGCCGGATTTAACCTGCATGTGTTAGGGCAGGCGTTATCCAGGGAATACGGAAAACTGGAGATGGTTCGAAGCGTCGAGGTGATCCTGTCAACCGACCTCACAGTCGTTCGAGAATTGAAAGCTATTGTCGGAAAGGCTTTTCGGTTTCTGCGGGCCACTCACAAGATGATCGATGAAAACGAGATGGATTGTGACGCCTGCGAGTATTCCGATATCTGCACCGAAAGCGAAGATTTGAAAACCATCCGCAAAGAGAGACTCGATCTTTGATTCTCTCCAGCCCGCCATTAAATTCCGTATTCGGCCCTTTCGATCAATTCGGTCTGCAGCTCCTTATTCAGGGTTACAAAATAAGCATTGTAACCCGAGATCCGTACGATGAGATTTCGATATTCCTCAGGATGCTCCATGGCATCCCTCAACATATCGGAAGTCACCACATTGAGCTGCATTTGCATACCTCCCAGGTCAAAATAGGTTTTGACGTAGGAGTAGATGTTTTCCACTGTCTGCTCATGGCTATCCTGAGACGATGGAACGACCTTGACATTGAAGGCCATATTATTGTTCATATTCCTGGGATTCAACGCTGCAACGTCGCGAATATTATCCAGGAGATTCCTGGACGCGACCGGCGACGGGGTCAATCCCGGTGTAAAAGCTTTCTCGGCAAGCTTGCCAGACGGCAGGGCTCCTGAAAGAGAGCCGAAGGCAACATGATTGGACATGGACCAGAATCCGGCGGTATAGGGTCCTCCCCTGAAATTTAATTTGCTTCCAAAGTAGTCGTGGGTAAAGGCAGCTATTCTGTCGGCCATTTCCACCGCTTCACTGCTGCCGGAACCAAATCGCGAAACCTTGTTCAGAATCAGGTTGTGAATAACCTCATCACCTTCAAAGTTCTTCTCAATCGCACCTTTGAGCTGTTCCAGGGTAAACCGCTTATCTTCGAACACCAGTTGCCTGATTGCCAGCAGGGAGTCGGTAACGTCGGCCAGACCTATGCAGGCAGCTCCGGAGGAGTTGTATTTGGCACCGCCCCAGGTCACATCCCGGCCGTTTTCGATACAACCTTCAATCAATGATGACAGCAGCGGTGTCGGCCTGATATAGGTATGGGCTTCACCCAGCATATTGTTCAACTCGACGGATTGATCGATGAGAAACTTGAACTGCCCAAGGAAGGCTTCATAGAAATCCTCAAAGGTCTTGAAATCCCCTTTCTCGATCTCTCCCGTATCCGGCCCCACTTTCCACTTCATCAACGGATGAAAACCATTGTTAAGCGCCATCTCCAGGGGCGCGACCATGTTCATCATCATACAATTGGTGTGAGAGAGGTGTTTACCGGAGAGGGTGGGTTCCACACAACCCGTTGCCGACCAGTCCCTGGCATCTCTCGGATCGTAATTGAACTCTTCCAGGGAGGCCAGAACAGCATTATCATTGTGCAATGAAGGAGTGGCTGCCGTGATCAGGTTAACTTCACAGAGTCTTTTCAGGTAGGATTCGGTGTTCAGGCCGGGGACATAGCGTGCATTGACATTGGGATCCCGCAGGCTGAGCATTTCTGTAACCTTGAGAAAGATATAAGTCATGTCATTAACAGCATCCTCTCCGTCAGGCGTCTGCCCTCCAAGCGTTATGGCCTGATCCGAGGAACTGCCACCAAAGAGATAGTTCCCTATATCTGCCACCAGGGGCAGGTGATCGGTGCATCTCATGTAAAAACACCCGATCAGTTCGATTGCTTTTTCAATATAAACTTCCCGCTCTTCAGCGGAATCCAGTTTTTCCATATCCGCTTCATAATAAGGCTGAAGCCACTGATCCAGCCTCCCCAGGGAAAGCCCAGCGTTGGTATTTTCCATGTGAAGAGCGACCCAGCCTATCCAAAGGGCGTTAACTGCTTCCTCCAATGTACGGCAGGGATGTTTGGGAACCCGGGCACAGATCTCTCCCAGGTTTGCCAACTCCTTCTTTCTTTCAGGATCGTTCTCGCCGATAGCTTCTTCAAAAGCCTGTTTGGAAAGGTTGGCCGCATAAGCATTAAGCCCTTCCAGGCAGAGGATCATCGCCTCCAGGGGATTCTTTTTTCTACTGTCCGAAGAAACATCGGTCTCCATTTCCTTTTGAATCTCTTCAATAATCACCTGCGATCCTTTAGAGAGGAGCTTGGGAAAGTCGGCGATGGTATGGGACAGCGCCACCGTCTTCCACAGAAAATAGACCGCAAATCTCTCATCCAGTTGCTGACAGACCGGATTGTTGTATTTCTCCCTCACCCATTCCCTGAAGCTCCTGTTCCTGATCCAGTAGGGAAAAACCTCCCGGTGCAGAATCTCCTTCGTTTCCTCGGAAATATGGTAAGGATTGAGTTCCCTGGAATCCGCAGTATTCAATTCTGACCAAATCGTACTCCCTGAGGAGTCCGGATAGACCACCACGCCGATCTCTCGGGTCGTTGTGGTCCCTGCAATCAGGTCGCCTCTACGAATGATCGGTTTTCTGTTTTCCATCAGGTATTTGAAAGCGTTTGCTTGCCTTAACTCCGGAACCCATGGGTTTCCATCATTATCCTTTTCAAAACCGTTTTGTTTATACCAATCCGTTAACAGTTTGGGTCGTTCATGGCAGATCTCAGGTTTTTTAGTAAAATGGATATCGAGGTATTCGGCCAATCTGGGAAAATCTTCCAGGGAGAATTCGGAAAGGTAGGGATCCGAGAGGTGTTTAACCCCTGGATCAACTTTCTCGCCTTTCAACAGATCTTTCTTTCTATTGTCCAGTTCCGTCTTATGTGTTGCTTCAGGTGAAGCAAGCTCCTTCCGATCTTTGGTTTTTTCCGGAGCTCCCGTAAATAGAGAGATGTAGTACCCGAAGAGCAGGGGATAATTCAGGTTTCCTTCGATCAACAGCTTGTTTTTCAGCATCATCACCATCATGGCGCTGGCATCCTTGAGGACCTCCTTAACCACGTCGTCATTCTCCAGCACGAAAACGGCATCGGCGTTTTCCGGGACTTTGGAAAGGGTTTTTACCTTGCCATCTTTAATTTGGATGGCAGTTGTGATGGAGCCGTTGCGGGTGCGGATACCTATGGTAGAATCAATCCAGCCCTGGTCGCTTTTCAGGTACTGTTTTTTGGAAGGTCGCCAATTGAAGTTAACTGCCATCAACCGGAGGAGGAACTTGATCAGGTAGTGAGTTCTGGACTTGCGGGCTTTTTTGTCGGATGCCAGGTTCAAAGATGGATCAGTTTGAAACAGCATGATGTCTCCTCAGTATGATTAATCCGGATATCACTGCAAATTGATCGAGAATGTTTCGGAACTGTTCAATACGAAGTTCGTGGTAGAGGCCACCCTTGGCGGGTAGTTACCACGCTGGTATACGAAATCGAGTGGCGGTAAGCTATATTGCCACATTTGCTGACTATAATACCTCAATTCCCCTTTTCAGGAAAATGCTTTTACAAGCTTCCAATTTTTCAGGTTCCAGCCACTTTTGCATCTCGGGTTTGTTCTCAAACGGATACGCTACGCCGACCTTGGCACATTTCTCAGCCCACAACGGATTAAAATTCAGCATCTGAACTTGACCTATCCCATTTTCCTTAAGAAAGGAAGCAATAGCGGACAGATTTTGGTCTGTATCGGTAATCCCGGGAACAAGGGGAATTCTGGTTAAAAATTCCAGGTTGCCTGCTATAGACAATTTGTGCAACGCCAACAGATTCTCCAGGATCAGTTCATTAGAGGTTCCGCAATACTGCTGATGCAAGGCGGTATCATGTAGTTTGAGATCCATGTACACTTGGTCGCAGAACGGAAGGATTTTGTCTTTAAATGCAGAGAAAGAGAACAAACCACAAGTTTCAACCAGGGTGTGGATCCCGGCCGCTTTCAGGGATTTCAATAAATCGGAAGTAAAGTCCATGAACATCAACGGTTCACCACCTGAAAGCGTAACACCGCCTTGTGAAGTATCAAAAAACGGTTTGTCCCTCACTACCGTTGCCACGATATCTTCAACATTCATTTTCTTCCCCACGGCTTCCAGCGCTCCGGTAGGGCAGGGATCGACGCACTCCAGGCACAAATCACATTTGTTGCGATTGATATAATATAGGTTTTTTTCCGAAAGGGCGTCACGAGTGCAAATATCGCGACAACTGCCACAAGCGATACACTGCTTGCTGTCAAACGAGATTTCAACGTCCCTCTGTTTGCTTTCCGGGTTATGACACCAGATGCAGGAGAGAGGACAACCTTTGAAGAATACTACACTCCGGATTCCAGGGCCGTCATCAAGAGAGTTTCCCTTGATCTCCAGTATTAAGGGATGGTCTTTCAATTAATGCTCCGTCATTCCCGATTCGCTTTTGCCTTGAAAGGACTGGTGTAGTTGTGAAAGAGTCGATAGAAACGGATCGATCAAATCACCCTGAATGGATCTATAGGCAAAATGACAAAAGGGATTCAATTCATTATCCAGAGAAAGCTTATCTTCACTTTCTGCCTTCTGGCAATAGCGACCGTTTTCTCCTTGGCATTCGCCTTTCTGAACGCAGTCTCTGCAAACGAAAACCCGGTTATAAGATTCTCTTCCCTGGACGGTCTGAAAATCACCGCAGATAGCTATATTTCCCACGAAGCTTCCAAGGCGCCGATGATCGTCATGTTCCATCAGGCAGGTTGGAGCCGGGGTGAATATCGCGAGGCCGGACCGCGTTTCAATAAAATGGGTTATAACTGTCTTGCGGTGGACCTGAGGTCGGGAAACAAGGTGCTGGGAGTCGTCAATGAGACTGCTGCCAAAGCAAAAGAAGGCGGTAGACCGACCCGGTATATCGATGCCTTGCAGGATATCCGCGCAGCGCTAATGTACGTGAGAAAAGAGTTCAGGCCCAAACAGCTTCTGGCTGTTGGCAGCTCCTATTCGGCCGCTTTGGTGCTCAAGGTAGCCGGTGACTATCCTGGACTGCTGGATGGTGTTATCGCTTTCTCCCCTGCTGAGTACTTCACCCGCGATGGGATGCCCCATGACTGGATTCGCAGCTCGGCGAAAAACATCACGATCCCTGTCTTTATCACTTCTGCCAGAAAAGAAAAAAATCGCTGGGTTGATATCTATGAGGCGATCAATACAAGCAGCAAGTTCTCCTACGTTCCTGCAACCAAAGGGAAGCATGGTTCCAGATCCCTGTGGAGCAGGTATAGCGACAGTGATGGATACTGGCGCGTTATCGATACCTTTTTAAAGAGTTTTTTCTAATGATCAAGTGTTTGGTGTTTGATTTTGACGGGCTGATTCTGGACACGGAAACTTCGGAACTAACGATGTGGAAGGAGCTGTTTGAACAACACGGCTGCCAGTTGGATGAAAACTTCTGGAGAACCCAAATCGGGTTACCCCTTCATAAATTCAATCCCACGCTCTACCTGGAAGAGACTGTCGGCAGAAAGCTCGATAGGGAGCAAATGAAGGCTTTTCGTAGCAGACGAGCCAGGGAACTTAATGATTCCAAAACCGCTCTTCCCGGAGTGGAAGAATATCTGCACCAGGCTCAGGCGAGAGGTATCAAATGTGCCGTTGCTTCCAGTTCTGACCGCAATTGGGTTCAGGGGCATCTGGAGCGGCTCCATCTCTACCCGCTTTTCTCAACCCTGGTCTGTTCTGAAGACACCGATCTTCACAAACCGAACCCCGATCCTTATCTCGAAGCTGTCCGCCGCCTGGAGTGCACCCCTGGTGAAGGTATCGCCTTTGAAGACTCGCCCAACGGTCTTAACGCAGCCATCGCAGCAGGCCTCTTCAGCGTCGCCGTACCGGGCCCCTTAACAGATCACTTCGATTTCAGCAAAGCCGATCTGGTCATCCCCTCCATAGCCAACCAGGATTTCAACGAATTGCTGAACCTCGCCTACAAAAAAGGGGGGACGTAGTTGAAATATTGACATTTGGACAATCGGAAATTTGGCTCCGAATCCAAGGTTTCATACAAGCACAACCCCGCTCAAGCGAATTTGTAGCCCTAATGTCCGCTAATTCATTTTACTAAAGAACTCTAACCAGTTTCTTGATTTCCGCAATCTTCTTTTTGGCGGCTTTGTATCCAATATCAATGGCTACATTGCGAATTTCGGGTGTTAATTAACACCTGTTCCGGTCTTCAATTGACAGCCATTCCGGTTCTGTCCTAACACTCATTCCGAAATCGTCTTAACACCAGTTCCGCTGGTACTTAACATCCCCTGCTCTTCTTCCTCCCCACGCCAGATTTCTTGTTTGATCGTAATCTGTCTACGAACACATTCGGTCTTTGTGTAAATCATGGTATCCCGGCAATAGATCTATGGGAGGAGTACAAAGAACAATATCCGGACGGATATCAGACAACTCAGTTCTATGAGCATAATAAGAGGTGGAAACGGAAGATCAGTCCCTGGATACGCCAGAATCACAAGGCTGGTGACAAGCTGTTTGTTGACTATGCCGGACAGACCGCCCCGATATACAGCCAGAAAACCGGTGAGGTTTATCGGGCTCAGATGTTTGTGGCTGTTTTGGGCATGGGTAATTATACCTGTGCCGAAGCTACTTGGGATCAAACCTTCAAAAACCGGATTGCTTCGCATATCAATGCGTTTCAGTATTTTCAAGGCATTCCCCGTCTGCTGGTCCCCGATAATCTTAAATCAGCAATGACAAGGCCCAATCGTTACGATCCGGATATCAATCCCACCTGCTACGAAATGGCATTGCATTATGGAACAGTCATATTTCCGGCCCATGTTCGAAAACCAATGGACAAGGCAAAGGCGGAAGTTGGCGTCCGGATCGTGGAAAGGTGGATACTAACAGCACTCAGAAATCGACAAATCACAAAATCGCAAAGGCGTCCCCTGTTTACAGGAGTAGGGCGATGGAGAGGGGGAGGAAGGAGATGATGGTGGAAAGGACGATGGATGCTGAAGCCAGGTCGGTGTCGCTGTTCAGTTGAGCTGAGAGTACGTAAAGTGCTGTTGAGGTTGGAAGGGTAAAAAACACCATACCGGTTTTGAAAGCGATTCCACTCACGTCCAGGTATCGTAGCATGAAGTATCCTACCAGAGGTAGAATCAGCAGCTTCATGATTGAGGCCAGAAGGGAAATTCTGAAGTAAAATTTCAACGATTTGAGGGTCAGAACCCCTCCGATGGACAGGAGTGCTAAGGGAAGTGTGATCATGGACATGAGACCGAAGGTATTGTCCAGAAAAACAGGGAACTGGCCAATGGTCTTGGAGTAGATGATACCTGTCAGGCAGCCTAATATCAGCGGATTGGAGACAAGGGCCTTACCGCTGGTCTTAATTCTTTGACAAAGATCGTAATCCTCACCCGAATGCCAGATTAGAACGATGATCACCAGTACATTGATAATCGGAATGATTATTCCGATCAAAATCCCGAAATAGTGAATACCCTCATCTCCCAAAGCGTTCATGACGATGGCAACACCGACATAGGTATTGAACCGGACGCAACTCTGTACAAATGAACCCGCCTGGAAACTGCCAACGGAAAAAATTTTGATGGAGAGCACGCTGAGAATGAATACAATCCCCACCGAAAAAATCACCGCAACATACAAATTGCTCTGTAGTCCGGAATCTGCTGCCGTACCGCCTATTTTCCAGAACAGCATAACCGGGAAGAAGATAAAATAGATCAGTTTGTCCGAGGTTTTCAGAAAAGTCTCATTGGTCAGATTCCAACGTTTGAGGAAGCCTCCCAAAATTAGCAGACCGAAGACCGGAAACAGGGAATTTAAGACAATCACATTGCACCGGATTTGGAGTTCGATGATGTTGAAAATCCGGGGAGCAGGTCACCCCGGACTCAAAAAGTGAGCGAGCTTTGCCAGTTGCCGACAATCCTACAAAAAAAGTTCAGGCTTCTTGCGGGTACTGAAGTTCTCAAAAAGCCAGTCGGCAATTTTACCAATTCCCGGATCTTCCATTACCCTGGCTCCGGAAGGACAATTCTTAACACAGGCGCAGCAACGGATACAAGCGGTCTTGTCGGTTTGTTGTGGATCATCGGCAGCAATAGCCCTGGTAGGACAGACCGTTGCGCATTCACAACACTCCGTGCATTCATCCTGCCTTGTTATGGGGGAAATCATCGCCGGAGGTCCTTTCTCTCTGTAAGGTCTTTTTCCCGGAACTTCCGGCGTCGACAGATCCGAGAGTGATGTCGAGTCCGCCAGCTTCTCTTTGATCTTCATTCCGAATTTCGCAGCCTCACTAAGATCGGCCTGGTCAGGTCTGTTTTCGGCTATCGGCTTGGCGGCGGTTGAAAAGGAATGTTCCCCGATAAACGCTCCACCTGCGAGAACCGAAAAACCTTTTGCTTCAACAATATCCTGCAGTTCCAGCAAAGCATCCTCAAATTCCCGATTGCCATAGGTAACAACTATCACCGCAGGTGATCCGTCGGATGATACCGTCTGAATTCGTTCCTTTGCTTCGGTTGGGACTCGGCCACCATACACCGGCACTCCGAATAGGGTCAGTTCATTGTCAGATACCTTGCAGTCCCCGGGTGTGGTTGTCAGTGTGAAATCAAGATCGTTTACAGAATCGATCCCAATTCCTTTTGAAATCTCCTGCAGAATTATATGGGTGGTGCGGGTCGGTGAGAAACTAACCAGATTGATTTTTACATAATCCATTGAATCTCCTAATCATTGGAATTCATCAGTTAACCAAATGCAGAGCGATTTTCCGGGAAAGTAACTATAGCTCTTTTTTACGATACCGGGTGAGGAGATACTCCAGCAATCCAAGACCAAAAACGGGGCAGAGAATCATTAAAAACAGCAAGGGATCAAACAGGGCAATTCCGGCAAAACCGCCCAGAATCCCTCCAAGGACTTCTATTGCTGCCAGATGTTCTCCGGACGCGTCTTTGACCATCTTTTCCAGTTCGGCAGTATCGAAGGCCTTTACCTTATCCGTTACCAATTGCGAGATACGAATTCTTTCCAGCACGGCGGGCATTGATCTGGTCAGGAAGGTATCGAAGCGATCGCTTTCCACAAACTCTTCCAGGGATTGTCGACCAAAGACCAAAAATCTCTTTAACAGGCTTTCGATTTTTTTCCAGGAGCTTTCCTTCTCCAGGTACTTGTTTATTTCATGCAACACACGAGGTACGCCTTTTTCACGGAATCGTTCATTGATTTCAACAATCAACCGGTGATAGGTCAGGTTGATTTTCTTGTTTCCCTTGTCAGAATTGAGAAAATCTACGAAGTCCTGGACACCTCTCTCGAGAAATTTATAGGCGTTTGCTCTGAAGTTATCGGAAGAGAGCGCATCAAACAGCATCCCTTCAATGGTTTTCTGATCAACATCGAAGGTCCAGACAGCCAGCTTCAACATGTTTTTCTTGATGGCGCCCTGCCGCTCAATCATTTTGTTTAGCTGATCATAGATAAAGCGTGAAATTTCCGGTGCGTGATCTTCCAACAACGTAGAGAGCTTTTTGGACAACTCTTTCAGATCAACGGTACCGTTTTCGATATTCTTCTCAATAACATCACTGATCTCCTTCATCAGGTTTTTCAGATCCACCTTCTCCCTGAGATAGTTGACCATGTTTATCTCGGAAACCTGCATCAAGCCGTAGTACAGCCTGGGGGAGTTCATCTGGAATTTTTTAAGGATCCAGTTGGTAATCAAACGCTGGGTCTCGGGATTCTCCAGGTTTTTGACAGCATATCTCTCCAGGGCGCTGATAGATTCATCAATGACGCTGTTTTCAATGATGTATGACTTTAGATCTTTGGGGTCAAAAAAGTTGTCGGATATCCCATCGCCCAGTTTTTCGGCAATCTGCTCCTGATTCCTGGGGATCAGTCCCTGGATGCCATGCCTGGTCTTATCCTTGGGTTTAAACAGCATGGTGATGGCCAGGAAGTTGGTGAAATAACCCACCATCGAGGAAAGGAAGATTTTAAAGGTAACGTCCAGGTATGGAAATAGAGAATAGCTAATAATCCCCGAATCAGCTTCCGACAGCGTTCTGAGAATCAACACAAGGACCAGGCTGGGAGGGATTATAAACTTAAAAATGAATCTTAAAACCGTTACCACCTTATTCCCCGTTTCTCTTCGTCCCTTTTGGGGCGCTCCCGAATTGAGGCAGTCTCTGCATTGAGCAATCAGTTTTTGATTTACTGCAACTTCAAACCGGGTTGAAAATAAAAATTAACCAATCCGGAACAAATCCTTAACAAAACTTGTCCTACCATAAAGGGAATATTAACGAATCTTTCAATATTTTGGTATAGAAAACACTTAAATGAAGGTTTACTGCGTGATTCTTTAGCAGAAATGCAAGTCTTGATCAGCTTTTTTATATTCAAATCCTGCTCAAAATCAGTTATCATCAAGAGACAGGTTTTCTCATTCTTCAGTACCTGTTAGGTGGCATATTTGTTTCCGTATTCCGCCAATATTTGACGGTCTCTGGTTATATGGAGATGTAGCAATAAGAATCAGACTCGTCAGGGTTTTCGTGTCGGGCTTTGTCGAATGTGAGTTTTGGAAATTGTCATCCGGTCTGGAAAGTCGGATTGATTGCAAAATGAGGGAGCAGCACAATGAAAAAGTCGTTTCATCCGGGGTTACGTAGTAAAATTCTGATTCCTATTCTGGGAATTACAAGTCTGTCTCTAATCATAGCTATTTACAGCTCATATAGCCGTTCTAAAGAAGCACTTGAAGAGACCATTACCAACCAGATTGTCCAGGTCGGCAAATCAACTGCCAACCATCTTGATTCCTTGATACTTCGCACCCAGAAAGACATTAAATCCCTCAGTTATCAAAAACTCCTGAGCAGTTTTCTCCTGGAAACGGAAAAGAAGGGAACTGTCCGGGATGAAATCAACGAGCTGCTGGAAAACACTTCAAAAGAATTCGGCTTCTACGAGATGTTGATCATGGCTGATGCAGAGGGAAGAGTAGTTGCTGCGGCTCAACCTTCCGTCATTGGGGAGATAAATGTCAAAGACAGGGAGTCCTTCAAACAATCTATCATGGGCAAGCCTTTTGTTTCCGATACATTGAAAAGCAAATCTTCCGGAAATCCCGTGTTCGTCATCTCAACTCCGATATCGGTTGAAGGCAAGGTAGGTGGTATTCTGATGGGGGTTGTCGACCTGAGTCATTTCAGTAATAAGTACCTGAGTCAAATCAATGTAGCTGGCGGATATGCCTATATCTATAATAAGGAGGGGATTATCGTCAGTCATCCCGATGAAAAACAAGTTCTGGAACTTGATCTGAATACGCTCGATTTCGGGAGAGAGATGATCCGGATGAAAGAGGGAACCATATCATACACCTGGCGAGGGGTGGATAAGATCGTTTCGTTCTACCCTTTGAAAGCAACCTCCTTGACTTTGGGCATCACTGCCAATGAAGCTGTCGCATTTGCTGCAGTGGCAGGAATACTGTGGCGAAGCATCGCAATACTTATTGTAAGCATTCTTCTGATTTCGGTTATTATAATTACTATTGTCAACAGACTGCTGAAGCCGGTATCTGTCATTGAAAAGGGTGTTCGTGGAGTTGTAAAAGGCGATCTAAGTCATCGCATTACTGTGAACGGCCAGGATGAAATGGGTCGGATAGCCGATGTTATCAATCACTTGCTGGAATCTTTCCAGACAGCAATCGGGAACGTGGTATCGGTCATGAATAACGTTGCCCATGGCGACCTTTCACAAAAGGTGGAGGGTGAATACGAAGGGGAGATTAAAAACCTGCAGGATGGTATAGACCGGTCTCTCTCCCTTCTGAGCAAAACTATCACACAGGTTGCTTCCGTTACGGACCAGGTCAGTACGGGAGCTCATCAATTGTCCTTATCTGCCCAGTCACTGGCCAGCGGTACCTCGAACCAGGCTGCCAATCTGGAGGAGATCGCATCCTCCATGAATGAAATCAGCAGCAGATCAGCAAACAATAGTGAAAATGCATCCTCGGCCCACAAAATTGCGGTTAGTTCCCTGGAGGCAGTTCAAAATGGGAGTCTACAGATGAAGGACATGAACAGGTCCATGTTGGAGATCAGAGACACCAGCAACGAGGTCTCCAAAGTTATCAAAGTGATCGAGGAAATCGCCTTTCAGACCAACCTGCTGGCCCTGAATGCGGCTGTAGAAGCTGCAAGGGCAGGGAAGTACGGAAAGGGATTTGCAGTTGTGGCGGAGGAGGTAAGGAGCCTTGCCAGTCGGAGTGCCGAAGCTGCACGAACCACAACAGAGTTAATTGAAAACTCCACCAGGGAAGTGGAAAAGGGAGTTCTCAACGCCGAGCATACTTCTCAAGCCCTTGAGCAGATTGTAGAGCAGGTTGAAAAGATGAATGATATTATCGGAGAGATTACGGCTGCGTCAAACGAGCAAACCCAGATGACGGATCAGATCGACAAGGGGATTGCCGATGTGAATGAGGTGGTGCAAGAAAACTCGGCTATTTCAGAGGAAACCTCATCCGCGGTCAATGTGCTTTCCGGACAGGCTCTTGAACTGAATAAGTTGATTAAGAATTTCACTGTCAGGGATGACTCCGAAGAATTGGACACTGTTGCTCCCGAGTATTCCGAGCTGTCAAATCCTGAAATAAAACCTGCCCGGCCCAAATCTGGACAGCCTGTCATTGCCGCACCTCAAATCGGATTCCAGAAGAGCTGATCAATCACTACAACCAGCTCGTGCAATGACTTGAGCTCGTTTTCCCTCATCTTCTTTGGACAATTACTTTTTCCCCTCGTTTTAGAGAGAAGCTGCGCCTGTTAAAACTTGCGAAAACTTAATCTGCTTTGGTCTGCCATTCCTTCTCGCTCTGCGCTTTAATACATTTTTTACAAATTGTAGCTATAATTTAGGTTCACCTATCATCTGCCGTCCCCGATCCAACTTGGGTGCACCAAGAAGTTGTGGGTAATATCAAGCCGCCTTCAGATACTTGTTAACCATTTCATCCCACCGTCCCGACTCATATCTGGCCTTCACTGAGG
>JANQGX010000049.1 GCA_028282885.1 SAR324 cluster bacterium | reverse complement strand
TTAAACAAGATTTTAGAAATCCTCAATCATTTGCATTTCCTCACCTGACATGCTATCACTGTCCCGATATCCGCTATCGACGGATCGCTCATGAAATCGAAACACCCGGTTTTTTCACAAATTGATTCGTTCAAGGAGGGAACATGAATAAAGTTTTTTCTGTCTTAGTTGTAGTTTGCTTGTTTGTATTAATGCCTTTTGGGTTAATCGCGGGTGACTACTCGGATATTGGGAAAGTAACTCATTTCAGGCAGGTTGCGAACGATGTTTTTGTGATGAGGGGAACGTGGAATTCAACTCAATCAGGTGGCTGTACCAATAGAACCAAATTCAATGTAGGTGCCCATTCGGTTTGGACTCCGGATGGGGTGAAATCAGCTTTCAGCCTTATCCTAGCAGCCTACTTAGCCGATAAGACGGTTCAGCTCTACATCGATGGTTGTACAGATAACAATCAACACATGGTAAGCGCAATCTGGATGCCTTCTCATTACTGATATCTTTGGCAGGTAACAGGGGGCCGTGAAGGGGGCAAGCTTGCGTATTTGCGTTTTTTTAAAAATCAGGTGACAGCATTCCAATAAAAATCAGTACCATGCCCCTTGATTTCAAGTTAAATGGTAAATTTTGAAAGGAAAAATCATGTTAAAAATTATACTTTTTGTTATTTTTGCTCTTTTCTCTTCAAACACTTTTGCTGTTAGCTACCAAGATGCAAAGGTAACCGAGATCCATGCTGGTTATGAAGATGGAACGGTTTATATTAAGGTGGACGAAACACTAATAAACCCTGCTGGTTGTAGCAATACGTCATCTTATTCAATTAATGCTTCTAGAGACGTGCGATCTATGTTTGCGATGCTCCTAGTGGCAAGAACAACAGGAGAAACCATATCTATAGGAGTAGAGGATGGAGAATGTTTTAAGGATCGTCCAACTGTGCACAAACTTGGTTTGAAATAAAAGAGGTGAAGGGGACAGGCTTGCGTTTTTTATAAAAATCTGGTGAAAACATACCATTTAAAACAGGTATCGTTCCCCCTCTAATCTTAAACAGCAATAAGGAGTGACTGTTATGAAATTCAGGCTTTATCTGGTTACTTTTTTGATATTCTTAATCGTACCTTCAATGTTATTTGCCGATGGTTCTGAAAGCGGAAAAATAACGCAAATAAAAATCCGGTCCAATAACAGAATATCAGTTTGGCTGGATGGTACAAATTTTAATGATGACTGTTCCGGTGGTGCACAGTGGACTATGTTGGAAACTGATGATTTATTTAAAGAAAAATTAAGTCTTCTATACATGGCTGCGGCAAGTGATGAAACCGTTAAATTAACACATCTCTCTTCATGGGGGTGTGGAACATGGACTAGTAACCGTATCGCAGAAATAACAGTGCAATTTTAAAGGTAAATCCGGTGACAAATCAGCAGAGAGGTGAAGGGGACAGGCTTGCGTTTTTGCGTTTTTAATAAAAATCAGGTCACAGCATGCCAGTCTGAATAGGTATCATGTCCATTGAATTAAGAGTAAATAAAACTTCCAGGAGATAAAATGAAGAAAATTGTTCTGAGTATTTTTGTTTTAATAATCGGCTCAAATATGTTGTTTGCAGCAGGTGATAGTTCTCTTTCCTACATTAAGAAAATTGAAGCAGGCAATACCCAAATTTACTTGGAACTTGAGAGTATGACTGATATTAACGACTGTGGTAGCACGAAATATTATGTGCGTACCATTGAGGACTCAACTTCAACTGCTACAAATTATATATTGAGTCTTTTGACATTAAGCGCTGCATTGAATAAGCCCGTTATAGTCCATTCTAAGACGTGTATTGGAACAAGAAATGAGATTTCCCATATAAGAACAACAAGTTGGTAGCCCCATTCTAATGACAGGCTTGCGAATTTGCGTTTTAGTTGGAATCAGGTGGCAGCATTCCAACTAAAATGAGCGTCTTGTCCCGATTTCCCAGTATTCATGCAACAATAAAATCCAGGAGAAATCATGAAAAAGAAAATTTGTATGGTTGTTTGTTTATTGCTTTTTTGTTCAACGAATTACGCGACTGCTGGTATATTCGCATGCTCCGGCCTTGTGCAGAGTCTGGCATTCGGTCCGACAAACGGAATACTTCAAGTTAACACAGGGCACGGTGAACATAACCTGTGTCGCTTTGACGCGGAATACCACAATGTTGATCCCGAAGTTTGCAAAGCATGGTATTCCATGTTTTTAACAGCTTTGGTGACTAACAGGGAAGTTGTACAATTCTACCAAGACAGTGCTGGAACCAATTGTTCAACCCTGGGGACCTCGGCTGTCCCAAATCCCATGCCCTACTACGTAACGATAAAATCAGAGCCAAACTGAACACCAAGTCAAATGACATCGTACAAATCAAAAACAGGTATGATGTCTCTTGATATTCAACAATCTTTAATTTGACCTTAATTCGAGGAGATGAAAAATGATTAAGAAAACTGCACTGTTGAGTGTTTGTTTATGTCTGGTTGCTGCTTGTTTGTTTGCCGAAGTTAGCTCAGGCAATACCCCGGTCGCTTATATCCAAATCGAGGAAACCGGATTCTGGTTCGTTGGAAATATATCTCCCTCTTCCACATGCGGGAAAAAAAATGTTTACTGGGTGTCCACAGAATCAGGTCATCCCAACTCAAAGGAGATTTACTCCGCCTTACTAGCGGCTATGATTTCAAACAACGAAGTAGCGGTCGTTTCTGATACTTGTTTTACCATTCCATACGCAAGCTATAATGCTAACGTCATAAAACGATTGAGAATTTTACCGACCACCGAATGAAGGAGTCAGGTTTGTGTATTTGCGTTTTTTGTAGTCAAGTGACAGCACACATGAATGATTGATTCAGCGAATGAAGCGACATTAGCCCAAATTGGAGTAGGTTTTTCAATGGCAATTGAAAAGGCGAATAAATGTTATCACCAGAGCAGATCCAGGCAGAATTGATTTAAAAAAGGTTACCCAGGCGGAACTGGCTGATCGGATTGGGATCAACCGGTCGCAGATTTCATCTATCATAAAGTATGCACATCTTGCCTCTGGGGAGCTGACAAGGATACTCGGCGAAAATCCTTTTCAGATGACCGGTGCCGAGTTGAAGAAGTGTTTAAAAGCCAAGAAATAATCAATCAATAAAGCAAACCAGATATCTATAAATGAATCGTCATTTTTCGTGTGAAATTCGAAACCTTTTTTTGATCACCATTCTGTCGGTATTGGTGGGATGTTCCGCCATGAAGTCCAATCCGGTGGGGACTCTAATCATCATCGAAGATAAGGACCTCGGCAAAAGAGGTAATGGAGAGGGGCTGGCGAAGCCATTGCCGGGTCAGCCTTTGTTGGTGAATCATCCCATGAACATGATGATGGCCTTCTCAATGGAAGCAGGGATGGGTGTGGCTATCGCGGTCGGGGATCACGTCGCAAAGAGTGGAAAGACCCTGAAGGCATTAAAACCGGTACCTCCCCTGCAACTGAAAACCAAGCTTCAGTACATGCTGCAGCAAGGTGTTGAATCCGAAGAGTCGACCGTCATATCCGATGAATTGACAAAGCAGAACAGAAAGCTCGTTTTGCAGCCCTATTGCTACCTGTTCGGCTACCCGAATGCCAAATTGGAAACCCGTATCCTGGCCAGGGTCTCTGATCAGGACGGAGGCATTGTTTGGGAGAAGGAAGTAAAGGAGGTATCAGCAGAAAAACCCATTTTCGAAGCCGATTCCTGGTCCGCAAACAACGGCCAGGCAATCATGGCTGAAATGGATCGCGCGCTTCCGGTTGTCTGGGAAGCGCTGCTTGTTCAGATTGAAGCCGACACTATGTGACAGCACATTATTACTAAAACAGGTGTTGTGTCCTCTGATTTCACTATTGTTAAATTTAACTATCTCAATGGATATCATATGAAAAAGTCTATATTGCTGTTTATTGCAATCTGTTTTGTTTTCTCATCTGTTGCTCTGGCTGAGCAACGATCGGGCGTTCCGACAAAGATAATGCTGGTTAACGCCACAAATGTTCCGTCTCTTTGGATTTATATACCGGCTAAATCATCCGCCTTGTGCGTTGCGGATGGGATCATAAAGCTGGGAGAAGACAGGTACTCAAGTGACGAATTGAAAATGTGGACATCCATGGCCCTGGTTGCCTTCGCTGCCGGGAAAAGAATTTCAGCATTCTATCATCCCGGCGCAGCCACAAGCGGAACATGCAAAATTACAAATCTGAGTATTTACTGAAATTCAGATGGCAGAGCACTGGTTAAGAACCGGGATTCCTGATTCTTATTGACAGCATATCTTTTTTGATATATCAATATAGTATGAATGGGAAACAAGTCATCAAGCGCCTTAAGGAAAACGGATGGCAAGTGCTACGTGTCAGTGGGAGCCATTATCGAATGGGAAAAGGTGCCCAACGAACCACGGTTCCCGTTCATGGTAAGCGGGACCTTGGATCGGGATTGCTGGCAGCCATAGAAAAACAAACAGGAGTAACCCTAAAATGAAGACACTATTTCCGGCAAAGATAGAACCGGACGAGTCAGGCATGTACTTTGTCCGCTTTTTGGATCTTGAAGAAGCTGTCACTGAAGGCGAGACACTGGAAGAAGCTCTTTTCAATGCTCGGGAAGTACTTACCCTGACGTTGGAGGCTCGCATGGATGAAGGAATGGATATCCCGTTTCCCAGTGAGGTTGCCGATGAAAAGATTCATTTAATTGCACCGGCGGCAAGGGTACAGGCTGCATTTCTGGTGCACCATTGTCGTGGTGACAAGAGCCTGGCTGATCTTGCCAGAACCCTGGAAACGTCCTGGCCAGCCGTCAAACGTCTGGAAAATCCGCATCACTCTCCAACACTTAAGATCCTGGAAAAAACCGCTGCATCCCTTGGGAAAAAACTTGTCTTGTCTTTTGAGTAAATCAACCGGGCAAGAATCAACGCAACACCGGGTTATAGATGAGTTCAATCCGGTGTTGCGGTTTTTGGTTGAGGATTAGCCGGCACTCGATTGACGGGTGGCTTCGGTGAGGGTGAGGCCGATGTTGCGCATTTCTTCGGCGATTTGCTGGCCCAGTTCCATTCCCCTGAATGCTTCATTCACTGTCGGGTGCAGGCCGATGTCGGTTTCGTCTACCGACATGGCAGCAAAGGCCCGCAGGATGAAATCCAACTGTTGCTTCAGCTTGTGCAGTCGGTCTTCCAGGTCCACCATATTCAACTTTTCAATTGTCATGGCACCCTCCCCGGGATGAGTTCCCGCAGATGTTTTGCCCCGTTTCCGGGTCCGCTTCCAGGTATCCCTGGTCGATCAACAACTGCCCGGCGAGGAGCATGTTCTGGTCCATGCCTTGGCATTGATCGATGGAGAGTTTTAGCAAACGCCTGGTATCCCGGATCAGGTCCGAAAAACACTCCGAGGGATAGGTCAGGGGGATCTCCTGGATCGCCCAGCGGACAAGGGGCATGACGAGAGGATTTCCGGATCGGATGACAAAGCTGAAGAATCCGGACAGGTAAAGAATACTGACATGATTCACACCGGAGAGGTTCAACCCTTCCCGATCGGGAAAAGAGGCTGCAGGAATGGTATCGTAATCGAAACCGGTCTCCAGGGTTCTGGATCGATTCACCGATTGGATCGGTTCCGAAAGATCCAGGATGGCCCCCACCTCCCGAGTGAGAAATGTTATTTTTTCGTTAAACAGGAAAACATGGAGCGGTCGTTCCGCATAGGAAAGACTTTTGACGAGTACTGCCGTTTTTTTATCGGTCATGGTGTAATCTCCTTGGATAAGAAGATTAAGGTCACCACCAGGCAGGGCCTTCTCCAAAATGAAAAGAGCCCAGAAGCCTGGCGGTGTTGACGCACCATAAAGCGGAGCAAGCAACTCCGCCGTAGCCAAACCTCTGGGCCCATCTCATTTCACTCTCGGTCTTGCGGTTGCTTATGCCGGCGAACTCCGCGTCAACAGAGTTCTCAAAACCCAATGAAACAGACGTCCCCAAAGGAACAATCGAATTACAATCCCACAATACCCCCAAGCCGTCTCCAGGTCAAGCAACCATTCCTTTATCGCATATATACGATTAAACAAAATTTCAGTAGTGTTCAACAATTTGCATTCCTGATACCGGCATGGTATGACTGTCCGAGTACAGGCCGTGTGTGAATCGGCCACGGAAATTTTCCACATTCGTTTTCGGATTAAATACTTTTGACAAGAGGATTCGAGATGAAACAGATAATTGTTTTGGTATCACTGCTTTTGATGGTTTCCTACGCAGCTTTTGCAGAAATGACATGTGGTCACCACTCCTGCACCGGGGTTCCTTATCAAGTCATCCAGTATAAGGATGGAGGTGTCGCGATTTATCCAACGTCCGGAAATATGCCTTCAGTTGTAACGTGCGATGCGCGAAATGGTGGAAAGGCTATGTTTATTCTTCCAACAACGGCAAAAGAACCAACCATGATGTATTCAATGCTTCTCATGGTCCATTTCAATGAGTAAGAGTATATACATCAAATTAAACGACTCAGGCCCTTGCGAGGCTAATTATATTAAATTCTCGGAGTGATTCTTAAGGAGATTTGACTATGAAAAAACTGTATTTGATTCCACTTTTTATTTTTGTGCCTATCTCCATTATTGCAGCTAATGCTATTTGTAAAGACAATTGCACTATTAGTGGTGTTAGCATAAATGTCGAAAGAGGAAAGATCTATGTTAGAGCATCGGAAAGCACCTGGTTGAGGTTAGGGGCCTGCGGCGGGACTTCAACAAATAAAATGCTAACTCTGGATGTCGAGAACTCTTCGAAATATAACTCTGTGTTAAGTATTTCTTTAATGGCTTTTGCAACCCAGGAAAAGGCAACTCTTGTTGGCGACAATACCTGTGATGAATACGGCTACGAGGCTATCAAAGATATTTCAATACAAAAACATTAGTAGACATTAACGTTATAATGAAAAATCTAATTGTAGTAATTATTATCCTACTTACATCGACGCAGGCGTATGCATACACCTGGAGCTCAACTTATGCAGAGATCAGGGACTTGAGAGTTGCCTACAATGGGATCTTTGGCCAGCTAGTAGGTCAAACTCTTCATTGCGATACCGGGAACTTCAGAGTTGCAGCAAGCAATGTTCCCGACTTGCTTCACGAGGAGTTGGTTTCTTTTTTGTTAGCCGCATTCGTCAGCAAAACCAAAGTCAAGGTGCTTCAAAGGACAGGTGCTTGTGTAAATGGCAACACCGAAATTGTCGGCGTGAGAATGTATGTACCATCTAACCTGTGAGGAATTATGATAAAGTTCATAGTAGTGATTTTCGTAGGAATGATTTTGTTTAGCTCACAAGCTTTTGCAGGCTGGGGGAGTTTTGGGGAAATTCAACAGTTGAGAACAGTGGGAGGTCAGGTCCATTTCATGTTGAACGGAGTGACAGGGTCATGTGGTACCACCCAGTATATTCTCCTGGAGACCGCATCTTCACTAAAACAATCATTTGCTATCCTACTTGCTGCGAAGATTTCCAAAATCAAAGTCGCTGGCTGGCAGACAGGAAGTTGTGGAGGCAATAATAAAACAGTGGTAGACGGAATAAAATTGCAGGATTGAAATTGTTTCAAGCATTGCGACAAAGGGACGATATGAAAAAGAGAATTTGGGGTTTTGTGCTCATATTAATAATCGGATTCGCGGTTATTACACTAGCAGATACCCATGTCACAGGAGAAATCAAACACCTTCGTGTATATGAGGATGGCCGGGTTCAGCTTTTTATCAATAATCCAAGAGGCAGTGCCGAGTGGAATTGCGATTCAGATGCTGCTTGGTTAGGCGCCCAAGACCAAAAAGTAGATCCGGCATTTTTGTCACAGGCTATTATGGTTTTCACCAAAGGCTATACGATGAGATTCGGCGTTAGGAATGCTGTAAGCACCAGTTGTGAAATACACTATATAACTGCCCTGGAGATAGCCAATAAGGAAGAAGGATGAACTGACTCTGGATGTCTTTGGAATTAATCATTCAAATATCCACCACCCAATTCTCAAGAGGAGGATATGAAACATTATATTTGGAAAAAGTTAACCGGATTGATCAAATTCACGTTACTGTTTGGCTTCCTTATTGTTGGGATAAATGAAAGAGGATTTGCATCTACAAACGTTCAGCTTTCCTCTGCGGAAATCCTGACCATTTTGAATCAAGCTGCAAGTTCCGGGAATCCGGTGTTGGAATTTATCGCCCAAAAGGCACTTGATAGTCTCTCTGATGTTGATGGGATAGATGTAAACGGAACAAGTCTTGTTTTAAGCGGATCAATCCCGAGCGACAGCGAAGAGTTGCAGAGTTGCGAATTCATAATATCCCACGATAATCCCGGACCAAAATATGCGCGAATTGGCAGTGCTTCATGGGAAGCAACAGTCAAGGATGCTGTGGTTCAGTTGTCTATTTCAGGAAGTGATGTCAGTATCGAATTTGACATCGACTTGGAAGCTGAAGCTTCAGTTCCTGCCACATTAGAATGGCATTTGGCGTATGTCGGGAATTCCGGCTTTCCGCTCTTTTTACCAACATGTGAAACTCAAAAGGCTTTTGATGACGATTTCAATATTGTTGGGGAGACAGATGAAACGTTGGTAAATATGGCTATCTCCCTTGACCATGAATTTATCTCTTATCCGGATGGTTCAGCCGATATTAAATTAGGGCAAGGTACTATTCAAACCGGTACTGCTCTCACAGGAAGCATGGAAACTAATTTTGGGATTGATGTTACGAGTACAAATCCCTTGATTGGTTTTGCATGGATACTGGATGTGATGGTGGAAATGGTAAATTTCTTTGATCCTGATCTTGTACCGGGAATTGTTGAAGACTCTTTCGATGATCAAATTATCGATATGAATGATGATCTTATTCAAGATCTCCCATTGGTACTTCGACTTCCAGCCCCCTCAGACGATCTTGTAAACGCAGTCAAAACAGCCGCATTCGCAGTATACGATCTTGAGTTGTCGGCTGATTGTATAAAAGAAAACTTCAATGAGAGCCTATATAATTTTTTAACGGATAGTCCGGATGCCATGGTTTCAACCTTGTCAGAGTGTCACGAACAAGAAGCTGAGGAACAGGCCAGACAGGCAGCAATCAACTCGATAATTGTTACATTTTTGCTGCTTAACTAACGGCTAATATCCTTGAAGTGCGTTTTATGGATCGGAAATAAAGTATTGGTTCCTGATAAACGATCTGCTGCCCTTCATTACTGACACTAACTTATTAAGATTTGAATTAAAATTTGAGGTGTGAATGAAAATTAAAAACCTTGCAAAAGACAGAAAATTAAAGTGTTTCATAGTTGCGCTTGCAATGAGTCTTTGGGGTTTCAATTGCTACGCACAAGACCCGCGAAATCTCATAGAACTGGAATCCGAACTGTGCGGGGCGCAAAATGCTGCTCAGCACAACACGAGTATCATTCAGGGATTAATTGAATCAAATGTTTTGATCAAGATTCCGCCTGGTCAATATCTAATGGATCCTATTGTCATCTCCGGAATCAGCAATGGAAAGATAATGGGCACTGGTGGATTAGACACCATTTTGGAATTTACAAATGTAGAAGGATTGAAACTCAGAAATGTCATTGACTTTGAATTAGAGGGGCTTCAGATCGGAAGTCCTTATGATTCGGGAGTGGTTGTATTGGAGGAAGGTGGCAATTTAACAGCAAAGACAGTGGGGATCATATATTCAAATTCAGCATCTGATATGTGCTTAGTGGTACCATCCCAGAAATCGCTGGATTGGTTGGTGCCTGTACTCTTTATTCTTTTATAACGAAAAACATAAGATTGTTAATTGCAACACTTAGTAAAAACGTAAAAAATTGTTCATAGAGAGCAGACCTATGAGAAAACTAATACTCTTTATAGTGTTTTTAAAGGCTATACCTTGTTTTGCAACAGGTGTGGTTCCTGATTTTGGTATATTACCCGGGACTTGGGTAGAGCCTGATGTATTTTTTGTTTACGGTGAAAATACCGCTCCAATTGAAGGAATTGGAGGTGGATTGAAAACACATTGTTTACTTGGTGTGGTTGCTAAGGTTGAGAAATCTGCTATTCCGATTTTTGGCGAATACAAAAAGCGATACACTGGAGAGTTGTCTTTCGGGTATATGTGTTTCATTCTAAATAATGACTCTTCAGATGCTCTGGTAACGGACGATTGGAGAGCTGTTATTGATGATATTTTCAATACCGGATATTGGAAGGTCACATCGACGGCTACAAAACCCGTACCAAACCCAGATCCTACCTGGGCACAGGGAAGAAACTGGGAGTTTACTACTGATGAGGTTGTTGGAGAGGTCATTGATTTTTTAAGTGATACTAATTCATATTACTTCGATGATGATATCACATTGTCATCAATGTACGAGACTTTTCTTACGGCTGCAAGACTGTGGGATATTAAGGGGTATATAGCTATTGCTGAAGAGTTGAATAATCTAATTAATTCAACTGGAGCCCAACAAGCATTTTCTCCTCTCTTATTAGTACAACCGGTTGTTGAGTTTTTGGGATTTGCTTTGCTTGAATATTTCACTTATGGTGAAGAAAGAGATAACCTATCAGCATTGGTAAACTCTGATTCCAACAGAAGAGCTCTCGAAAGACTAGCCACAGCGATTAATTTTGTAATCTGGAATAAAGTATCACAGCCCTATGAAGTTACATTCAATCAGGCTGTTACGGCAGATCAAGTCATGATCTTAAGAGCCACGAACAAAATATCGCTTTCCAACGGATTCAGAACTGATGTAGGGGCAACATTTAATGCTGCTATAAAACCTCAATGGCCTTGATTCATCAATGATCTGCTATAAGTCTGGTTTTTTCTTAATAGAACAAGTCGAGAAAGCTGGGTAAACAATCTGGGGCAAATTCATTATCTACAAAAGGTAACTGAATTGGCTGTTACCACAGACATTCACTGATCTTTAAATCCGGGCTGATCAACAATGATTAACCTGGTGATCTTACCACCCTTTTCCAGGTACTCCCGGGTGGTCCTTTCAACTTCTTCCCGGGAGGCGGGTTTGACCTTCCGCCTCCTTTTTCTGGTTTTTACCTTCTGTTTGAATCCGTATTCGATAACTTTGCAGTCTTCACGCCGGACGGTTTTTTCGATGGTTGAATTCATGGATATTCCTTTGGGTTGCTGAGCCGGAAGTAAAGGGACACATTGCGAGAACATGTCCCTTTATATTCGCTCTGGTGTTATCACAGTTGTCCAAACCGACAACGAAGAGCATTCGATAACCCACTATTTAAAAAGACATTTGGGTTTCGTCTGAGTTATCTCCCAGATCTTCAGGCTGTATATTCGAGACATCGAACAGGATTTCAGAATCTCCGTAGCGTTCGGTCATTTTTGCTGCTGCGAATTTGATCGTATCCTTTTTGTTCAAGCCCTTGTCCTTGCCAATTGCGATGAGGGCTTTGAACTCCCGGCTCTTCTTTTCAAAATGACCCATTTTGTCGCTCTTTCTGGGATTTTCTGCCATCCCGTTGTTCCAGTAGTCATAAAGTACTTGGAATGACTCCTGCTGATAAAGGATAACCTGGTCACGAAGTTCGGGTTTGACTTTTTCCGGATTCACAGAAAACAGCCAGCCGTTCAGCATGTTCAGCGGGATGCAGAGCATTTTTTGGACCCCGCCCATGGTTTGCAAAGGTATCACTACATGGTTAAACCTTTCAGTGTTCTTGAGTTTCTGAATTTGGGGTTGCCATGCCAGCCCCATCCCCTCCACAACGGGTTTCATTGGGACATATGGTTTGTTTTCGTGTTTCACCATGTAAACCACGCCACCTTGAAATGGTACCGGTGCCGGTACGTATGTTTCTTCCATTTGATTCTCCTGAAATTCTCTAAGTAGCTTTCGACCACTTAGAATTAAAAAAATAGGTTTTGAGCAGGTCTTTATGACGCCCTCAAAACGGTTAAAACAAAACTGGAAATGAAACCAGTTTTGTTTGACACGAAGCTTTATTGTATATACAATAAAGCCATGAAATATGAATGGGACGAATCCAAACGCGAGATCAATCTTATCAAACATGGGATCGATTTCTCCGTTATTGCCGGTTTTGAATGGGAAACCGCCTTGGAGACAAAAGATAACCGCAAGGATTATCAGGAGGAGCGTTGGGTTGCCCTGGGATTGATTAAGAAACGAGTGCATGTTCTGGTTTATACATTCCGATTGGAAAACATTCGGGTCATCAGCCTGCGAAAAGCCAATGACCGGGAGATAAAACACTATGAAAAAACCCAAGCACATATCCAAGGATGACTGGGAAGATCTGGATTCTCCCCCGTTAACCGACGAGATGCTGTCTCGCATGCGACCTGTTGAGGAACTGCATCCGGAGATTCCTCGACGGGTTCGCGGTGCCCAGCGATCGCCAAAAAAAGTTCCTGTTTCCATAAGGCTCAGTCCTGAAGTCATCGATTATTTCAAATCCACGGGAAAGGGGTGGCAGACGCGCCTGGACGATGCCCTGCGAGAATATGTGAATTCCCGCTAGCTATCCGGTTCGACCCTATCCACCTCCATGATCGCTTTGAAAATTGGGAAGGCAGCGCCGGGGACGACTGCGTTTCCGGTCAGTTGGGCGCATGCCGTTTCAGAAATGTCATCAAGCCATCCTTTAGGGAATCCGGCAAAGGCTCTCCGCTCCGCACCGTCCAAGATCCGCAGCCCATGGTGCTCTTCCCAAATGTAACAATCACCGGGATCAAACGTCCATCGTTCCACAGTAAGACACGGAACGACCTGCCTCGTTTTGAGTTGTGCAAAACGATTCCCCGTACTCTCTTCGAAGTGCAAAACGAACGCTTCGAGGCAAGGCCAGGCTTCTTCACTCGCTGCGACAATGAAATCTCGTTCGCGATTCTGACCCGTAATCTGATCGGCGTTGACTTCCGCAATAACGCATCGGTATCCGAGGAGCTCCAGGGCGAGGCAGAAGTCGACAACATCTGATGCAGGAACGTTTTCGCGGACCACCCACCTTGCAGCGATTCCGCCAATGAGAGCGAGGAAGTATCCGGAAAGATCGGCGGCTTTGTTTTTGGCTCCCCGTGAAGCGGCCGAGCGGCACGGGCATGGATCTCCGCCGGTAACAAGGTCAACTCGTCCACGGAGATCGGCAATAAGCTGAGTTGTATTTGTTGCATCGTCATATATGGGGATATCAGGCCAATGCCTGGTTAATATTTCTCTTGCGATTCTGTTGTTTTCGCAAAAGGCGATCGGAGTCATGCAGGCGTTTTGTGCAGCTAGGCTAAGACCACCGATGCCGGTGAATATATCTATGAAATTCATCCGCACCTCCTCAATTCGGGATCGTTGTTGTGGGCTCCAGGGGTATCCGGCCTTCGTACTTGGTTCCCTTGAAGAACTGGACGGCGCCGTTCCAGGTTTTGTAGGGCTTTCTCCGGTTCGGGGAGATGGCCATAAACCTGCCATCGTTGAACTGGACAACTCCCACAAAGCCCTTTTCCGATCGCAGATGCTTCACCTTCCAGCGTTTGACAATCTCACGGGTGGGCGGTGGCACCTTCTTCCTTTTCTCCTGCAGGATGGTTCCCAGTTTCCAGGCACAGGCCAGGGCAGCCGTCTGGATCGCTACCCTTAACAGGAACAGATGGACGATCTCGAACGTCGACATGGAGTTGTTTTTATGCTTCGCAGGCGTTTTCAACAGGTTTTTCAGTTCTGCCGATGACTCTCTCCTGGCGTTGACAGCCCTGGCAGCATTGGTTTTCTGCAGGTTCTTTTCCGTGGTGAAGCTTTGCTGATCGGTTTTGTTGTCGACAATTTCCTGTTCCAGGACCCGGATCAGTTTTGAGTTTCTGGCAGCCAGCTCGAGGGAGATCCGGACCGGCTTATAAACCTTGTAACCCGCTGCCGTAATGGTGAGGAGGAAGATGAGCAGGGCCAGACCTTTGAAAATCCTGCTTTGAAGATTCGAACTGCAGGGCATGATAATCAGGGTGTGCTGGAAGATCTCGGATAGAACGGCAGCCGCCCAGGCGATATGGATCTGATCATCCTTATACAACATGGAATAATATCCGGCGCTCTCGACAACCATAAACGTCGCTCCGGCCAGTGCCGCTGAAACCAGGTAGACAATCCCCAGGTTTGATTTCATGGGCTATTTCTCCCCTGCTTTTTAAACGCCCAGGCACGTATCGGCTTTTTGAAAATCCTGCTGCGAAAACCGTCCTTCTGATCAACAAATCGGTCGCTTCTCTTAACCTGCTGGTACAGGATGCCCCTGTTGAAGCTGCGTCCGATCTCTTTTTCAATTGTCTCTAATGTCGTTGGCATATGAATCCAGACAATATCAATTTTACTTCCGTGGTCTTTGACCTGATCTTCGGTAAGCAGTTGATCCATAGTCTCGAAAAATACTCGTACATCGTCAGGATAGTCATCTGGCTGCGCTCTTGGCTTTGGAGCAGGGATATCGAATGATTTAAATACATCGATACCAATAGTCTTAACGGTAATCTCATTTGCCTTAAGAACAGCATCATCCCCACGCAATCCGGCTTCGCGGGACAGTCTTTTTGCATTTGAGAAGACTGTGGTGATGCGAGTCAGTTTTTGTTCTTTGGAGGCGGGGCCTGATCCTTTGACCACTCCGAAGGGAACACGGTTGAAATAGGCATCCTCAAGTTTTTCAAAAACACGCCAGGCCTGATCGTTGTTCAACATTTTTGCATGTCTGGCTGTTCCTCTTTCAGTCCATAGCATCAGCGATCTGGTCTTATTTGAAATTTGTAAGTCAAAATTTCTGACTTGCAAATTCATTTGAGATACGAAAGATCGAAATGAATTGAGATCTTGACCAGTCAGTTTGAAATAGTGCCTTCCTTCGTCAAATCGCTTTTTGCTATAGGTGAAATTGCTTTTTATGTTATTCACGTCAGTCCCGAAAAGAACGGCCATTATCTCACTCGTTATGACCGATTGATCCTTATAAAACAGATCAGGCAGGGTTTCAGGCGTCAGAGTTTGAATTAGTTCATTTCCCATGATTTTCTCCTTTGTTTGATGTGGGTATCGTCAAATTGACGACACCTGAATAATCATCCAGTTTCTATTCCCGGGCACACTGCATTACTGAGGCGGATTACGTTTCGAATCACCCTTGTTTACATTTGCTTCCGGGAATATCGGGCTAAAAGTTCAGTTGATACTGCTCCGGCAGAGGGACTCCCTGGTGACGATAGATATTCATCGCCCATTTGTTCTGACTTTCAACCAGGGTGTTCAGTCTGGCCCTGGTCTTCAGTTTTGGTTTTTCCTTGTACTCCGGAGGTATTTCACCAGTCTCGCTGAAACCTTCATCTTTCAAGGTGAACACCGCCAGATCATCGCCTGCTCCGACCTTTTCTGCCACAAGGCAAAAGCCTTCCCAATCCGCTTTTTTCTCGGCAAGCGTTTTCAGCTTTTTCAGTTTTCCATGGCGAAATGCTTCCAACACCTGGACTGCCCAACGACGAAAACCCTTTGCCTTGGGTTGTTTGGAGAGCATGGTGATGAGCATGACACCCTTTTCATTATAAATCCGGGTCATGTAATTTTTTCCGTCAGTTGACATCAAATTGGTGTCAACTGAATACTCATCCAGCTCATCTTTGTTTCGATCATAAATATTGTTGATCGATTTCCGCGGCTCCTCATATTCCAGCGCCATTCCAATCTGCTCGCCTGTCAGCCAGAGTTCATCGTCTTTTTCGATGAAATCGACTTTCAGGTCGTTAAACGCTTTGTGCAACAACTTGATTTTTTCCATTTTTTTTCTCCTTAAATTGATATGGGAGTCGTCAGTTTGACGACACCTGGTTAATCATCCATTCGATCTTTTTTGAAATACTGCGTCGTCAAATTGACGATGCAGCCATATTCAACCAGCCTCCTTTATTGAGGTGGTTTACGTTTTGATTCGCTCTGGATTTTCGCGGTTCTGGACATTTCCCAGATTCGGTCTATCGCAGGGCCGATGCGGTCGTTAGTGGCCATCTGTTTCAGGTGGGGAATGCTTCGGTTGCTGGTGATGACCACGTGAAACCTGTCCGCTTCCCGATAAAGATGATCCAGCAACCGAAAGATCTGGAGCCCCTGCCATTCTTTTTCCATCTGAAATTTGTCGATATCGTCCAGGATGACAAAGGGGCTCAATTGGGGGATTTCGATCGGCTTTCTTTTGGATTCGGAAGGCATGAGCGAAGCGATCCAGTCTTTGATCGAGAGGAAGGTCGCCTTGCGGGTGACGTGCTTGTTCATGTACTCCCAACCGAGATGACAGGCCAGGGAGGTTTTTCCGGTACCCTTTTCCCCGTAAATATAGACCCATTGCCTGGCATTCAGGGCCTCGAAAGCATGGGGATGTTCCGGTCTGTAATCGTGGTTCATAAAAAAGTGACGGAATCCTCTTCTTTTCGGAAAACCGCAGAGATCCATCCGTTTATGGGGATCGTTGCCGTGCTGTCTCATTGCAGCATCGTATCCTGCCTCCTCGACCATTTTCTGCAGCTCCTCCGGAGTGAAAATCGGTCGACCTTCCTCATCGGTTCCCTCCAGGGCCCGCAGCTCTTCTTCCGTATACTCCCTGCTCAGCTTTAGACCATTGCAGGATTTGAGCGTGGGATCCTCTGTCAGCTTCATAAGGTCACCAAAACTCTGATAGCTCCCGGTTGTTTCCATGATTCCTCCTTTTAAACGACGGTTAAGTGAGGGGGTGTCGGATTATTAGGCAGTTTCGGCTTGGGCTTTTTCTTTTTGAACAGATCCGGTTTGCCCAGAATCTCCGCCACAACGAGCTTCATTTCGTCCGAAGCTTGTTTCACAGGGATGCTGAAAACGCCTTTATAGAACTCTTTCCCAATCTTCAATTGACCTTTTGTGGCGCTGTACTCGGTTTTAAGATTGATCTGAAGGCTGGATTTGGTGTCGACGGGAATTTTGCGTTGACTCAGCAGGGAATGAAGCACACTCAGACGTATGTGAATGGCATCCTTCTTTTTGGATACATCGATGCATTTCAGGATGGTTTCGTTTGCTTCTTTTGAGTTCTGGGAGAACAGATTCAGAATCTCGTTAAAAAAAGCATTAACAGGCTCCAATTCTTCCAGCTCTTCTTCAAACTCCTTGAGCATGGAAAGGGTGAGTCTTTTGAGGGGGACTGCATCAATACCGGTGAACAGATCGATTGCAGCCAGCGAGACAGCATGGTTCAGGGCCAGTCTATAATCGATTCCCTCCCGGGCGATCTCGTCCATTAATTCCCTGGTCTTCTCCAGATATGCCTTCTGGTTTTTGACGTTCAGGCTTTGCTTGATCTTCTCTGCGTCGTAAACACCAAACAGATGCCAGTTGTCAAAGGACCAGCGGATAACATTTTTATTAAGCTCATTGAGGGTCATTCGTACGGTGATCGATCGGGTACGAATGGCAGAGTCAACCGAGATCACCTGGCCGGAAAGTAAAAAGCTCGTTTTTACCCCCCTGTTCTTGGCTCCCTCCAGGCTGCCAATCGCTGCCCCGGACTGGTTATAAAGATTCTTGATGAATTCAGGAGAGATCCTGGAAATACTTGAATCGTTGTACTCATCGATCCAGTAAGGGATGCAACCCAGCGCTTCCATCCCCTGGGCGATTCCGACCTCCGTGGAATCCTTGAATCTGACCGGAGGCAGTGAGAGTTGGAATCCGAAAAGGCTCATAACCAGCCTGGCCAGTGTTGTTTTTGCGGTCTGCCGATACCCGAAGAGAAAAAGAAAGGGGAACGCCCCGAACCGCTCAATAACGTGTTCCAGGTACATGGTGGCAATTCCAAAACCGAGGGCAAGAGCAGCTTCCCCGGATCCTTTTATCTCCTTGAACACCTTCTCCACTTTCACATCTGCGGTAATGCCCTGGTTCAAAAGTACCCTGACAGCTTTCCCATACGGATTATCCAGGGTACGTTCCAGCAGGTATTCTTCGCCGGCGATCCGAATTTTACTGCCTTCCATCTCCACGGTTTCCGATTTGGAAATGGCGGTATTATCATAAAAAAAGGCCTTCCCGCCAAAACACCCCCAATAATTCACCTTTCGGATGGTCGGCTTGTTACGACTGACCGAGTTCAAGAACAGGAGCAAAGAAGAAAAATTGTGACTTTTACCACTCCAGATATATCCCCAAGGCCGCTTGGTTTTGCACTTGAGTGCGAACTTGGATTGCTCGTTCAAGTCCTCCAGGTTGAACTGGATTTTCTTGGTGTGTCCCTCTGCGTGAACCAGCATGCAATCCAGGGTTTCATTACCATTGGGATTAAGGATGGTTGCTTCGGGGAGGATCATGAAATTGGATAGCGTTGTAAGGCCACCCTGGCTGTTATGAGTCCAGAATACGCCGTCTTTGATCACTATCGAGCCATATTCCCGGTGGTTCAACTCTTCAATCTGACTGGAGATATCCGGTCCACTGGAGACAAGTTCGACGTCGGCACCCCACTCTATGGATTGACTCAGCAAGCCCTGTCTTAACAGATCATTCCAACGCATGACCTTTTCCAGACGCTTCGGTCGACAAAGCATGACTTCGGCTTTGGTCTCTTTTCGCAGTCGACGGAGTAGTTTCAATGCGGATTGAAGGGATGGATTATCCGGATTTTTGGATTGAAAATCATCATCTGCAAAAACGATAATTCTCTCAAAATCACCGGTCAGCTGGTATCTCTGAAACTGGTTTCGGGAAGCAGTGACCGCGAATTTGATGAGTTTAAACTCGTCCAATGTCAACAGTGACAGTGCGGCTTCAAGGTCCTGAACGATACCAAGAACGGAAGATTCAGGACCTAGATAGCATGTATCGTGAGGCTCGATGATCCCTTGCAATAGCCTTCCGCGCTTTTTCAGGAGATCAGGATCCAAAGGCGTTTTGACAATACAGCTTTGTCCCAGCATATAAAGCAAAACATATTTCTTTGAATATTCGCCATTCTCCTTAAACCTTAGTTTATGGCCCTTTAGCTGCTTTCCGACGTACTTGTGGTATACCTTTTTGGGGATCTCAATACTGTTTAGGTACATTTTTATAACGTCTGTCTCGCTTGCATCGTTCCAGATGCTCAAAGCAGCCTGTATTCTTTTGTTTTTCTGCATTAGACGTCCTTTTTGTAAAATTTAAGGATCAGATTTTTGAAAATAGGGTGTTTTTAACCCAAACCTGAAAAAACACCAAAATTGCTTGGGTCGTTGAAATTGCCCTTTTTTAATAAGGAAAGAAATAACCGGGCTATAGAAGAAAAAATCAACGAACTGAAAATCAACTTTTTCCCGGTGAAAAATTTTGGATAATCCGCATTTTTTGGATAAAGTCCAATATTACAAATGGTTAAAAAATATTTTTGGCTAGAAAGTGGCTAAAAATGGCTAATGGAATACTAATTGCCGAATATCCGTTTTTAGCCAAAAAATAGCCAAAAATTATCCATTTTTTTTGCCTGTTAAACCCCATGAAATCACGAGCTTATCCAAGTAACCTCGAAAAATTATCCACTTTTTACCCTGTGTGACAAAAAAATTTTCTGAAGCCCGGTTTACCCCCTAAGCAAACGCTTAGCGCTCGCCTTTATCCGATCACTCTTTTTCTTCACTGCTTGCTTGAATTCATGGTCCTCTACGGCATAAGCGAGCAGGGGGATATTGTTCATCAGCTCGGTAAGATCCTTTTTGATGGCAGGGATCTCGGCCAGTTTGTTTTCGATCTGCTCCATCTTCTCAAGGATCTGTTTGTTTACATCCTGGTCTTCCGGTGGCATGTCGAATCTCCTGGTTTACTCTTCACGGAAAGCACCGTTACCGGTTCTACGACCATTGATGTATAACTCGCAGCCTCCGAGAAGAAGGTGATGATTGAGATATGTCCATTCGTAAAATCGGAATGAACCAGGTCGACAGCATCCGCTCGCAGGACTTCTTGGTCCCGATAACCAGTGGCGCCTTCCGTATGTTCCACAAAAAGCCCGTTCGCATTCCAATAGCCCTTGTCGCGGCAATAGATATACGAAACCTTGTCACGGAAGTAGACGCATCTCCTGTTTTCAGGTTCCAGTGGTTGTGCTTTCATAATGGTCCTCCAGGTTGCTGTATCTGCTTTTTGGGGCTGGAAACAGCCGTTAATTCGGCGTGAAGCCGTATCAGCTCATTATTCTTTTTGTGAATCTGTTCGAGCTCATTGTCGGATATATCCATTCCATCCTCGCTGTCCGGGTCGCTCGCTTCGTAGTAAATCGCACAAAGCTCACCATGACCCATGCTCAGTTTTAGAAGTATTTCCATAACCGTGAGCTTTTGCTTCATATCTTCTGAAGGCTGCTTGTACAGGATCGTATTCGTTGCCGAGGCTAATTCCTGCGCGATTGCTACCGAATGAGGTTTGCAGACGGCAATGATCCGATTCATTTCCACGGCTCCCAGTTTGTGCTGGTGATTGGTCTCGCAGAGCTGGTTGCGGAGAATGTTCGCATTTCTATATCCACATAGCTTTGCAACCGTTTCTATCCCACCGGCCTTCTTAATAACCTCCCTGACGGTCGAAAGCAGGGTATTCATAATGACCTCCTGTTAATTGGTTGTTATGATTGTGTGAATGTAATGCCCGTTAACATTGCTTTTTGAGGGCATGCTGCTATACTCGTCAAAAAACAGTTAATTGAATGTGAATCAAAACCGCTATCGATTCACATCGGGCAGAGATTCAAATTCAGGCGTTTCAGGCGATCCGATCGGGGATCTCCGGGGACATGTCGGATCCGGAACAGATAATGCCGGTCTGTTTCGACTGCCAGCTATCGGTTCCGGTTTGATCGTCCTCGATACTCGCCGTACAGTAACGGCACTCGTATCGACAGGGTGAGACACGAACCATGGTGTGCCCGTTCTCACGTGCCTGTTTAAGAAGGAATTCCTTCATAAGGCACCTCCCGGGCAGGAAACGCCACATGAAAGCTTAAGAAGGATGAAAAGGAAGGGGATGGTCGATCGACCGTCCTTTATGGAAATGTAACAGACCATTTTTGGTTGTTGCGTGCTGGGGTGTTGCCTCATTTGATCGCCGCCAAGTGACCCATTGAGACCAATATCCCAGCATCCTTTCTGCTTGGGCATAAACCCTCCTGAATATAAGTTGGAAAAGCTCCCTCTGGAAAAGCGTTAAAAGAAAAAGGCTATCTTAATTCACCGGTATCGCGTGCCTGGATAGCTTTGCATGAAAATCGAAAAAAGACGGTAGACGTCCCCTGGAGGCAATATCAGCGATCACCTCAACCGGAACACCGAAAAACTTGGCAATGAAAGGGATAGGTACCTTGGGCCCATTCTCATCTTCAGGGATGACATTGCCATAAAGCTTCAGAAATAGCTTGATTTTGGCCGTAAACAGGATGGCTTTCTCGGTGATACCTTCCACCTCGGAAGGTGATTTATCGTTCTTCAGTGCCAGAACTTCGAACAGATCTGACTTGCTGCGAGTTTCCCTGGTATCGTTATCGATCTGTGTCGAAGCAGCCAGGCCGTCGATAATCGATTTTTCATACTCCGGAAGGAATGCGTAGAACTCCTTTTGATAAAGCTCAAACCAGTTGTTGGGAATGAACTCGGCCAGCTTTTCGAAATCTTTGCACTTCACAGCTTCGAGAAACTCAACATAAAAAGGCGCAAAACAATCTCCCGCCCTGGCCATGGCTTTGTACTGCTCCACTGCATCATCCGGAAACCGGTTCTGGAAAACAAAGGCAGTGTAACCGTTAAACTGCTTGATAAAACTGTTCATGGTTCTCCATTAATTGCTTTGTGATAATGTTAGAAACTCAACTGTGGGTTTTCTACGTCAAAACCGTACAAGCTCTTTATCAAGTGCTTAGCAAAGATTGAGTTGTCTTTTGCAAGGTCATGAATCTCATCTATGGTCTTAAGAGTTAACTCACTCTTTAACCATTCCGGTGCTTTTCGATGTTTCTCTATACCGAACTCCTTGAGTGTAAAGATAGCAAAAGCGTTCCCGTTATCAGCATCTTTGATAAATTTCGGAAGATGAGAAAAACCTCCTTTTGGTTTTGGAGTGTCATCTTTTGATGAAAGAGTGTACTTGCCGGATTTGCGAATCGTTGGAAGAACTTCACCAGCAATCCACTTGGTAAAACAGATCGCCTCCGGCTTATTCGACCGAAAGGCTACCATATAAACCGCAGGCTCGTTAATCACCACCAATTCTTGCTCTCCACCAGGGGTGGGGAATTTCCCCATCCCTTTCCATTCTTCCGGGACTGAATAAAGGCTTTTTCCACTCCAATCAAGTTCAAGTGCGCAAAAAATATCTTTTGCGGCAAACCATGGATTGCCATCCTCTCCTACGAGCGAACGGACTTGATGACTCTGAAAATCGAAGTCAATCAACTGATTTTTCAATTTATCCTCCTTAAAAATTGTCAATAAATAATGAGATATTTAGCCGAGCGAAAATTGTCTTGGCTAAACTTTTGAGAACATTCAAGATTACGAACTGACCTTAAAACCTTGTTGTGTTCTTTTCCAAAGTAACTCGCAACAGCCCGCGACGTCGTCATAGGCACGCCGTTAGTCACAGAAACCTGTGGTATAAGTTGTGTTCTCATTTAATCTCCAGTTTGGAAAAAAACATTGTGATCAGCTTTATCTCCTGAAATGTTAAAAAAAATGGAAAATGCTAACTCAGCTACCTATGGATTATCTGAGTTACTTTGCTTCGAAGTCTGGTTTTTTTCTTTTTCCAGCTTCCTGTATTCATCGATCCCTACCTTCAACATTGTACGAATGACCTCAGCACGGGTGACACTGTTTTTCTCGCCAATTTCGGTCAGCTGAGAATAAAGATCTACTGGTAATACAGCGGAAATCTGGACTGTAGGTTCCCGTTGCTTAAACATAAAACCTCCTATATGATTGGAAAATAATTAATGAAATAAGAAATTAACTACAGTTAATTAATATTTGACCAAGTAGCCATATGTCAACTAAAAATCTAACTAAGTTAGGAACCTTTACAGAACGTTTTTGTTATATTATTGAATACATAAAGGATAAACATTCTGTAAATCAATCCAGGATTGCTGAGCAGATTAGATTATCAACTGCAGCATTGAGTAAGTTAAAAAAAGGAAATAGCAAAACTGCGAGAGGAACAACACTGGCAGCCCTTCAAGCGAAGTATGGAGTAAACCCGGACTGGCTGGTACACGGAGAGGGAGAGCCGTTTCTTTCAGATCCCGGGGATCGAAGAATTATTGTTAGTAGGGGAAAGCGGGAACCGGTTTTTCCAAAGGAATTAGAAGTTAATGAGATAGTAGAACGTATTCAGGCAAACTCAAAAAAGATGTTCTTACACGCTTCGCTGGCCATGATCGAGGAAGATGAGAACAACAAGAAAATCGAGAGATTAAAGGCAGAAAGATCTCAGTTTCCCGAACGAATTGATTCAATAGATGCCGAAATTGAGAGGGTTAGAACCGACAATGAAAAACTCCTGGATCCTGTAAGCTCTGTGTTGATTGATGCGTACGAACAATTGGAAAAGTTCTCAGCGTTGTTGGGTATTGATATCCATCAGGAATTAGGTGAGGCACAGAAGCGCCAATCAAATGATGCTATGAAACAAGATACCGACGACGACTAGTGCTTCTTCAAATTACACACTAAGCAATCCATTGTCATAGATTTGATAACGGAATATCCGATCAAGCTCCTACCACAGACAAAACCTCCCCTGTGAATTTCCCGCAAAATTTAACATTGAGTCATTTCTAGAATTTTCTAGAATAAATTCTAATTTTCAAATCAACGTTTCCCATAGTTATCAATCACTTCCTCCAATGAAAATTAGAATTTTTCTCGTTTTTTTCAGTTTTTCACGCAGGTGGGGGAGTGCTTTCGCTTGGGTTTTGAGGATTCTACTCACAAGGAATGGACAGAGAACATTTCAGATGCCAAATTTAAATTTTTCATCGATAACAACCTGTTGTTATCCGATCAAAAGCCTAACTCATTCGATTGATGAATTCTGAGGAATCAATATGAAAATGAAAATAGTAGTGATTTCTTTCTTAATACAGTTAATTCCAATAACAATCTTTGCTGGAGCTAATGTTAACAATGCAAAAGTGACTGGCGTGGGAATGTATGGTACAGGACATATATACATCCATTTGGATACAGAGATCCCCGAACCAGGTTGTGCACAATCAAGGTTTGATATTGCCTTTTCGAATGATGATGCTGATCAAAGTAAAATGCTGTTAAGCATTGCGCTGACTGCCCTTGCGACCGGCAACAGGGTAATTGTTAATACAAATGGCTGCTTTGCAGGACGTCCAACTGTAGATAAAACTGGGGCTAGTTGGTTTGTTGTAATGAACAACCCGCCAAATTGACATTCAAACAACAATCGCGCTCGATGGACTGCTTCCTGTTAGACGTTTGGAGATTACATTCATAGAAACAAAAAGTTAAACTTTAATTGAGGTGAATTATGAGCAATATGCTGAAGCGGATCGTAGTAATTATGCTTTTGTTGGGATCAGGTCTTGTAGCGACTTCCCTCGAAGCAGGATGTGGAGTTCTAGGTTGCAATGGCTTAATTGAAGAGCTTAGAGTTGACAACGATGATGTGTGGGTCAAGCTTAATGCCAATACTAGCAGTATATCAGACTGCACGATGAGCACAACAAGACCAGGGAGTTTTCTCTTAAGGCAATCTCACACCTATTTTAAGGAAGTGTTTTCTCTTTTGCTAGCTTCGCATTTGGCTGGTAGAATAGTATATATAACTGCATCTTCCGGATCTAATCCTTGCAGAATCAGGGTTGCTAGACTCCGTCAGTAATATCTTTGATAGTAATCTGTGATGGATTTCAAGATAAAAAAACAGATAGATCTACCTTAGGTTCAGTAATCATATCCGATCCAGCTCAAATTAAACCGATTTGCCTCCCCCCTTCTTAAACTTTGTGGGAGGGGAGCAAATCTCCAATTCGACTAGTCGAGCAATATATCATTAGCGCATACAACATCAAAGCTACTGATACTAGGCGTAGTTATAGGATACAAAATGAGCGCAAGAATTTTAAAGGTTGGGATCCTCGCAAAAGAAGATTACATTAAAAGAACTATTGCAATCGCTAAAGGCGAGTATAAACCCAAAAAGGGTGAGCCCAAGATCTGGTTCGATTCAGTGAAGTCAATGGCCCAGGTTCTTGGAAATGAGAATCAGGAGCTGCTTCGGTTAATCATTGACCACAAACCTCATTCCCTGGCGGAGTTGGAAAGAATTAGCAATAGAAAGAAATCCAACCTTTCGAGAACACTAAAAACGTTGGAAAGATATGGAATTGTAGAGTTATCAAAGGATAAAGGAAAATTGATTCCTAAGGTTATAGCCACAGACTTCAAAGTAGAATTTGGACTGAACTCAACTCCTGCCTTTTAAGTGTTGAAACGATTTTAGAAACTAATGAATTGGTAGTGATGAAGCATTCTGAATTAAAGGACAGAGCCTTACAGAGAGCAGATGTGAAGAAAGAGTATGATGAGCTTGGGCTTGAATTCAGTCTGCTTCAAGGATTAATAAGAGCCAGGCAAAAGGCTGGACTCAGCCAGGCGGAAGTAGCAGAAAGAATGGGTACCAAACCTCCCGCAGTTACCAGGCTGGAATCGTCTTTGAGCAGCGGAAAACACTCCCCGTCTCTTGCGACTCTCAAGAAATACGCTGACGCTCTTGATTGCCACCTTGAGGTCAAAGTAGTTGCGAATAACTCATAAGTAGTATAGGAACGGCGAAATGAAGAAACGAAATCTATTCTCTGAATTATCATCCTCTCTATTGGAAGCCAGAGCGCATGATAACAGAAAACTGACGTTATCAATTCGAAAGGCCGCCGCTCCAAATCCACAAAGAACTACTCTTTCAAAAACCAAATCCAACTCTGATCGAGATATCAAGCCAGTTAACCAGCCGACCGATGATAAGGCTCAAGGGAGCTGATTGCTATCTCCACAATCTCTTGGGCGATTGTCTGACCCAATTCCATCCCCCGAAACGCTTCGTCTGTTGTGGGTTGTAAACCGGTGTCGGTGGTGTCGACTGCCATGGCGGCGAAGGCCCTCAAGATGAAATCGAGCTGCAGCTTCAGTTTGAGCAGACGGTCCTCCAGGTCGATGATATCCATATTAGTTTTGGCCATGATCACCTCCCTGGGCATTTCTGCCATAATCTGGTTGACCGGCGCCAGCATCCGCATCGAGGTATCCCTGGTCAACCAGCAACTGATTCGCAAGGAGCATGTTCTGATCCATACCCTGGATTTGTTCGATGGAAAGTCTTAGCAAACGCCTGGTGTCACGGATCAGGTCTGAAAAGCATTCCGAAGGATAAGTCAGGGGGATCTCCAGGATCGCCCAGCGGATGAAAGGCATAACGAGAGGGACCCTGGACCGGATGACGAAGCTGAAGAAGCCGGAGAGATAAAGAATGCTGACGTGATTTACACCGATGAGGTTCAAGCCTTCCCGGTCGGGAAACGACGCTGCAGGAATGATGTTGTAATCAAAACCGATCTCCAGGGTTCTGGATCGATCAACTGTTTTAATCGGTTTCGGATTGTCCAGAACAGCACCCACCTCCCGGGTGAGAAATGCGATTCTTTCGTTGTACATGAAAACATGGAGCGGTCGCTCCGCGTAGACGAGACTCTTGACGAGTACAGCCGTTCTTTTATCAGTCATGGTGTAATCTCCTGAACAGAGATTAAGGTCACCACCAGGCTGGAGCCCTTCTCCAAAAAATGAGAAAAGCCCAGAAGCCTGGCGGTGCGCGAACACCATAAGGCAGGGTGACAGCCCTGCCGTAGCCAAACCTCTGGGCTCATCTCATTTCACCTCGCGTCTTGTGGATTGTCAGTCCGGCGAATTCCGTTCGCGCAGAATTCTCAAAACCCAATGAAAAGAACGGTCCCCAAAGGAACAATCAAATTACATAAACACAATACCCCTCTGGCCTCTCCTGGTCAAGCAATCATCATTTTATCGCATAGATACGATGAAACAAAATTAACAAAGAAGCATTTTCTTGTAATGGATATTCAATTATGTTTACAATAACCTACCAACCGATTCGGCCTATATCAGTTGGTAGCATACAGTAGAAGTTGTCATCGGATCATTGGTTTTTCATCTTTAACCATTAATTATTTTAATTATCATTGGAGCAAATTGAAGGAGGATATATGAAAAAGTTCTTGTTTGTTTTATTCATTGGATTGATGCTTTTTAGTCGAAATACGCTAGCAGTCATGACATGTGAAGCTAATTTCTGCAACGGTATTCCAGATCAAGTTATAGCTTATCAAGCTGGGGGGATTAGAATCTATCCAACGAACGATACATTAGCTGTTGATTGTACGCCATTTGCCAGTGGGAAGGCGGTAGTAATATCAGAGTTTGCAGATAGTGATGGGAAAAAAAATATGTATACAATGTTACTTTTATCTATTTCGGCAAAAAAAGACATACATATTAGACTGACTGGAGCGGGCACCGACTGTGAAGTGACATATATAAAGATTTATGAATAACCTTTTTTTGAGAATCGAAATCTGATTGTTGATAATTGCGTCTAAACACGCAGGATAGAAAATGGAAGGGACCATCCATTAGAGTATTTGTCAAGCCAAGAAAACAATTCTCTCTTCAAAATAAATTGATAGTTTTTCGCGGAGCATTTCTTTGCATCAGACTTGTTCCGCCTACCGCTCGCACCCCTGCTTTCAATATACTTTGTGTCATTCGCATACGTCGCCAATCGGGTTTTAAGCTTAATACATTTGCTGCTCCAGGCAGAATAACTGAAATATCAAACGAAACTCATACGATTAAAAATCAGGTTGCGTATTCCGGTGACATTTACCACCTAATCCGGAGATTTGGTTACCACTCAAGCCGATTTTGATTACCATCGATTCCGGTTTTTTCTTACCACTTTTT
>JANQGX010000008.1 GCA_028282885.1 SAR324 cluster bacterium | reverse complement strand
CGGCATGATAACCTCCCTTGGTTAAGAAGGATCATGCCGGATAAAAAAACAAAATGCAACCTTTAATACGTCATCGTATTTATGCCATCATGTACTAAGCCAATTGGGAGAAGAGATTTGTTGTTCCGGGATTCCGATTTCTAATAAACCTGGATGCTGTGCAGCTTGTTTTGTCGGACCTTTGTGTAGATAAATACGCAAGCATCGAAGTTGACGACTTGCCTCACTCAATGAACAGCATCAATTTCCTTAACCTCTATTTATACGGTTTTACCTATTAATCGACAGTGTTTTTGGTTGTGAACAGAGAAACCGCTGTCTGTTTTCCAGCCGATGTCATGTCCAACCGGAGTTCGGACCGACATTTTTTGTTTTTTTGATCCATCGTTTAACGGACCAGTTTTATAACCACGGGCTGTTGAAAATCTAAAACGGAGAAAAAAAAGGAGAAATCATATGAAGGCAAAAACCCTGTTTAAAATTCTGGTGTTAATGTGGTTAAGCTGTCTGTTAATTCCCACAGCACAGGCCGGTGAGATAAGAGGTGTGACCGACTCGGAGATTAAACTGGCCTGCCTGGTGGACTTTTCGGGTCCGGGCAAATATGCAGGTCCTGCTCTGGCTCTTGGTGCCAAAACCTATATCAATTATATCAATGACCAGGGTGGAATCCATGGCAGGAAAATCAAACTGATAATAGAAGACAACGGTATTATGCCCAATACCACAATGGCCGCGGCAAGAAAGGTAATTTACAAGGATGAGGTATTTGCCATCGGATTCAACCTGGGCAGTGCCGGATCCAGTGCCATCATCCCCCTCAGTGAGGAAAATGATGTGGTGATGATGCCGCATGGAGCCAACAGGAGATTTTATAATCCCGGGAACAAATGGGTATTTGTCCCTTTTGCCACCCAGTACAATATGGGGGCAAGAGCGCTGGAATTCATTGTTCGCGAGAACAATACCAAAGCAAAAATAGGTGTCATTTACCAGGATGATGATTACGGTCGTGATGGCTTCAATGGAGCAAAAGCAGCCGCCAAACACTTGGGTGTCAAGATCTTAGCCGAGGCACCTTATAAGATTGGTACGGTTGATCTCTCCCCGCAAATGAGGATCATGAAAAACGCTAATGTCGATTGGATCATTGCCTGGACCTATCTCCCGCAAACAGGAGCCATTCTCAAGTCCAAGGCTCAGATGAAGTGGGATGTGAGCGTTATCGGGCCTAACACTACGGCTTATCGGCTGATATTCCCGATGTTAAAAAACCTTGCTGACGGGTATATGGCTGTAACGCCTTACGTTCCCTGGGAAGATACTCCCGAAAAAACAAAAGCGATTCTTCAAAAATATGGCGTATTGGAAAAGGTTGCCAAATCACCTTTTCCGGCACCCCTGTTTTTCGGCTCCTGGACCTATTTCGCGACCATGGTGGAAGGGCTGAGACTGGCAGGACCGGATCTGACTCCTGAATCCTTTATTCGCGGGCTGGAACAGGTGAAGGATCTTGATGTCGGGGGAATCTGCCCCAAAATCAGTTTTACTCCGGATCGCCATGTGGGGTATTTCTCGTCCCTGGTCGTGAAAGTGGATGCAGCCAATAGCAGATTCGTGGTGGTCAGTCCGATCAAAGATCCGGTATCGCCACAGGATTAAAAGGGTGAACAGGTTTTTCTTCGGGGGAAATGTCGGTACTGGGGATGACAGATGATCAAAACAAAAGCCGGGATGATCAGGTAAAGCGGCACAAATTCTATTACCAGGGATGTTGTAAACGGCATTTCCGGCAATAAAAGAATCGCAAATCGCGAGCCCATAAATGCGCGAAAGGGGAAGGAGGAGAGAGGGCTTGATCTATAACTGAGCGCTGTTGTCTGTTAATGGCTGTGGGTCCAGGTTGAACGGGCAGGCTTGATTGACAATCCATTCCTCTGCTTTGGCTAATGAATCGAATACCGGAAGCTTTGAGCTTCCGTCATTAAAATACTCTTTGAAAAGCTGCGCGGTACCTGGGTTCAGGTTTTTTTCCGAAACCAGCACAACCCGTCGACACTCAAAATTGGCGTTGGAACATTCCAGCAGTTGCCCGGCCAGTTTGAAGAGCTTCTCGCCATCGAAATCTGATATATCCGCACCGCTGATATCATACACTATAATTCCGCTGTCTCCGGACTGGTGGATTGACCTCTTTATTCGATTATCCCCGGGTAAATCCTGATAGACAGAGAGATTCGATCAGACATCGATGAATGAATGCTCAGAACAGATTGGCCAGCGATAGAAGCCAGGATTTGCAGTTCATGGATAAAATCCGTGCATTCATCAAACCTTTTCATCAGGAATTATCAAAACAAGTAATCAGTTAATAGACAAAACAAACGGCTGGAAATCCAGTCAGGTAATAGATTCCAACATGGGGCCATGCTTTTTTGAACTAACCTGACTTTATCGATCCAAACCACGATAATCCTGGGGGAAATAATGAAAACAAAGAATATCCTGAAGTATCTTATTTTTACTGTCATCTGTATAACCGCTTCTTCACTGAATGCTGCGACGTCACAGGAAAACAGACAAGACAGCCTGGTATATGTTGGTCTTACACCCTTTGGTGTGCATGTACCTTCTATCTTAACCCGACCGTTGAATGTCGGTGTTTACCTGGGTTCGAGGTTTATGGTGGGAGCTGAATATGGGAAAGTTCAAAATTCAGATTATGAGCATGCTTACCTGGAAAAAAAGTACGAAGGGGAAGATGCGGGAGAGCAGACCAATGTCACTGGGTCCTTCACCAATGAAGGCGTATATGCCCGCCTGTTTACCGAAGAATCCTCGCTGAATCTTTACCTCGGTTATCACGTTCGAACCTGGGAAGGTGAAGGAACATTAACCAGGGACTCGGGCGAAGCAAAAGGCGATATGAAGTTTCAAGCCAGGGTTGGTTCGATTGGTATCGGTAACAGATGGCAGTTTGATTCAGGATTGACCATTGGAATCGACTGGTATGTGGACTCCAGAATCCTGGAGCAGTCGTTGGAATATGAGATTACCTCCAACACCGGAATTCCGGAAGATGAAGTCAAGACAGAGGTTGAAGATTTTGGAAATTTCTTGAATGCTGTCTCGGGATTGCCCGGTCTTTGTGTGGTAACCTTCGGACTCTCCTTCTGAACAATCAGGGCGCATCAACCATAAACACAGGAAGTTTGAATCTTTGCTGAAGTTAGCCATCAGGCTGATCCCTGGATGGCCTCGCTGGAAAAGATCTCCAATAGATCGGACAGCACTGCCTGCTCTGCCTTGGAAACCGACATGATCCCGGCAAATCCCCCTGACGCCCTGGCGATTTCTTCTGCGAGGCGGGTCAGGTCGGTTCTGATCAACTCACCCTCCTCCTCTTTAAACATCTCGTTGATGAATCGGACTGTCCGCTTTACTTGTTTGATATCTTTTTTGATTTTACCGCGATGGTACTGGAGCAGGAATTCACTGAAGAAATAGGAAGTACTGTTAAAAAAAGCATGTGCGCAATCGCTGTTGCACCATTCGGGATCCCTAATGATTTTAAGGAATTCCATCCTCTCCCTGCTATCGATGGACTCATCCGCCTGTGCGACGAAAATGAACAGTTGAAACGGAAGTTCAGTCAGAAGATCGTTCAGTGTTTTTGATGTCAGGGGAAAACCCTGAAACAATTGATCCAATTCCGACCGAATCTCTTCAATTTTTTCCTTCCTGTCTCTGTTATTCGGATCTTCCGTCATGAAGTAATCGACAACGTAATCCAACATAGCCCTGTTTTCTTTAATAAACTGTTCCATATCCGTCGGGGTCAACAATTGTCCCATGAACCGGATCGTCTTCTGATAGTCTTTATATTGGGGTTTTATGTCTCCCGCTTCCATGTCCTTTTGAACTTTGCCGAAGTGATGCTTTGATTGACGGACAATCAGTTTGGTATAAGCACCTGAATACCAATTGGCATTAGCATAGAGCCTTGTTAACGCAGCAAAAGCCCCTTCAACCGATCTTCGCTCCGGTTCCAGAAAAGTGGTCAATAATTGAAAGGGCAAACAGCCAATTCGCTTCAAGTAAGCGTTTTTCAGATGTTTGAGATAGGGAGACATGTGCAGAAGACCGGGTGCCGCTTGTGTTTTTTGATTTGGAAATTCATGGCATTTTTTGACAGAATAGCCGACAATATTTGCGGAGACAACAAGATATCCGAGGAATCTTCCCACCTTATTGTTTTAAAAAACTGTGAAAACTCCCGGACTGGTTTTTTACCTGTTATTAATGGTAACAGCAGGATGTCAATACCAGCACTGTAAATCGGATGCCAGTTATGCGGATAAGCCAGGAATCTGTGGAAAGATTTACAGGCAGGAACAGGCAAAAAAGAGATTAAACAACGCCCGCCGACTTACTATTTATGTTTTTGTCGGGATAATTGTCGTTCCCTTCTGTTTTGTATTGGTTTTCAGGTTAATTCGCTTACTGCTGAGATCAGTGTATTTCCTTTACAAAATGCTCTATCACCGGGAGTGAGACAACCGGGTGTGGTTTTCAGGCAAAATCCAAACTGATATCCAGGGCAGAAGCAGAATGGGTTAACGCACCCGCAGAAATGAAATCAACACCGGTCGCAGCTATCTCCGCAATTCGCTCCAAAGTCACTCCACCCGATGCTTCCGTCAGTGATCTCCTGTTGATTAGTTTCACCGATTCCATCAGCTCTTCAATATCCATATTATCCAGCAAAAAAATATCGATACCGATACCCAAAAACGGTTTGATCTGTTGAATCGAATCCACCTCCAGTTCCACTTTGATGGTATGGGGAATCCGCTTCTTTAAGCGTACAATGGCATCTTCAGGAGATATGCCATTGGCTTTGAGAGTTGCCAGATGGTTGTCCTTAATCAGAACGGCATCCGAAAGATTGAAGCGGTGATTGTGACCACCTCCCACTTTAACCGCATATCTTTCCAGCAAGCGAAGGCCCGGTGTGGTTTTCCTGGTATCGAGCAACCGGCAACTCTCCGATCCTTCCCGCATTCTTTCGACAAAACGATAGGTCTTCGTCGAGATTCCGCTCATTCGTTGCATAAAATTGAGAGCAACTCGCTCTCCCGCCAACAAAATCCTGGAACAGCCCTTCACCCTGGCAATAGGTGTATCGCTGCCCAGCATCTCCCCTTCCTCAACCAACGGCTGCCATACAATTTCCGGATCGAGCAGTTGAAAGGTACGTTTTGCGATATCAAGACCGGAAACCACCCCTTCTTCTTTGAGCAGGAAAACCAGGTCGCTTTTAAAACCGGGATCGATAAGATGATCAGAAGTGATATCTCCGCTCGTGATATCCTCATTTAGAGCTGATTGGATGATGGAATCGATCAAATGGTGATTCATAGCGCGTTTAAAGCAATAGTGTCGGTTGCTAACGACCTGTTGATGGGAAACAGAAACGAATCGCTGCTTTTTGGAAAATCAGAACGAAAATGACTCCCCCTGCTTTCCTCTCTCTGTAAAGCGGACATCGCCATTAACCGTGACAGGGTTTTCATGGAGAACAACTCGAACTTCTCCCGGCTGTAATCCCCTCCAAACCTGAAAGATGGACTTTGCAACTTGTCCAGTGCATATTGCAGATAATCCCTGTTTCTCTCCAGGCCAACATTTTTCCACATCAGCTTCTGCAATCCCTGTTTGTCCATGGATGGAGGCTGGGACAAGTTCTGATCCGATAGTATGAAAGAACGGGCCTTGTTCCGGTTTTTCCAGTGTTCCGGTAATTCGGACTGATCATGTCTGATGGCGTCAGCGCAACGTATGGAAAAAACAACACATTCCAACAGCGAGTTGCTTGCTAGTCGGTTAGCCCCGTGAACACCTGTTCTGGCAGTTTCGCCACTGACATACAAGCCTTTCACGGTCGAGCGTCCATCAAGATCGCTGACCACGCCCCCAATCATGTAATGCGCAACCGGGATCACAGGAATGGGATCTTTTCTGATATCAATTCTATATTTTAGGCAATTCTTGTAAATGGTGGGAAAGCGCTTCATCAGTGCGTCTTCCCCAATCCCGGTAGCATCAAGGTAAACAGGTGAACCGTTGTCAGCCTGCATGGATTCGGCAATCGTTCTGGCTACAATATCCCTTGGTGCCAGATCTTTTAGGGGATGCACCTTTTCCATGATGGGTGTTCCCGAGCTGTTTCTGAGCACCGCCCCTTCACCGCGAACTGCTTCCGATATGAGGAAATTGGGGGCTCCCGGGATATTCAAACCGGTGGGATGGAACTGATAAAACTCAAGATCGGCCAGTTCCGCTCCGGCCATGTATGCAAGAACACTTCCCTCGCCCGTAGCCGTATTTGGATTACTGGTGTGCTCATAAAGCTGTCCCGCACCACCTGCAGCCAGGATAACCTGTTGACACGCTATTAAGCTTCGCTCGCCTCTCTTATTGAAATAGGTAACACCTTGTATCCGGCCTTCCTCATTGATGATCTCGGTGACATGCGCATCTTCCAGAATCTCTATGTCACCATGTAAACGAACGCTATCCACTAGTGCCCGCTGTATTTCCGCACCGGTGGCATCTCCTCCTGCGTATAAAATCCGCGGAAGGCTATGCGCCCCTTCAAGTCCCAAACGAAAGGAATTGCGCGAATCCTTGTCGAACAATACCCCGTTCTCGATTAATTTTTCTATGGCAGGTTTGCTCCATCTCGATAGCAGGGCCACCGCACTTTTATCGCAAAGCCCCTTACCGGCGATGAGTGTGTCCCGGATATGCAAATCCGGAGAATCTTCTTTACTCCAGACTGCCGCTATCCCGCCTTGGGAGTGCCGGGTATTGCTGTCGCAGATTTTCTGTTTTGTTAATAGCAACACCGGTTGAAATGCGGATACAATTCTGGCTGCCATTAATCCTGCCAGACCGCTTCCGATTACAACTATCGGATATTTACGGTTGAAATTTTCCAATACCATTCCCGTTACCTGGTCACCATAGTTATTCATAGGAATTGACACCCGATATCGGATCAGCTTAGCTGCAACATTCGATCCAGGGCGACTTTGGCATCCTTCTTCACCTCATCAGGTACGGTTATCCGGTTTACCACCCTTTCATGAAGCAAACCTTCCAGGATCGATACGACCTTTTCAGGTTGGGTGATATTCATCGAGTCACAAACACAGACCTCTTCGTTGATATGCTCAACTCGTGAACCCCCGGATTGCTCATGATCCTTCGAAAGGCGACTGACCAGATTGCGCTCGGTTCCAACCTTCCAGACGATTGACGGATCCGAAGTTCTAACGGTTTGAATGATCTTATCCGTTGAACCCGAAGCATCGGACAAACTCACAATCTCTTCGGGACACTCCGGATGGACAATGATTTTAACCTGCGGATTTTCTCTCTTGAAGGTTTCCAGTACCGATGCATCAAATCTGCAATGAACGGGACAATAGCCATCCCAGAGTATGACCTTTGATTGTCTGATATCATCACTTGACAAGCCTCCATCATCCGAAGACCGTTTCCAGAGTTTGATTTCGGATTTGGATATTCCTAACGTATTTGCTGTATTTCTTCCCAGGTGCTGGTCCGGTACAAAGAGCACCCTTTTTCCCCGGTCCAATGCCCATTTTAATATTCTATCCGAATTGGACGAAGTGCAGACCGTTCCACCATTACGTCCGCAAAGCGCTTTAATCGTGGCTGCCGAGTTGATATAGGTGACCGGAATGAAGCTGTCTTCACCACAGACGTCTGTCAACCTCTTCAAACAGTCGGATACCGCCTCTTCTTCGGCCATTTCCGCCATTGGGCAACCGGCTTCCGGTTCCGGCAGGATGGTGATCTGGTTTTCTCCGGTAAGGATGTCGGAACTTTCGGCCATAAAATGCACTCCACAGAAAACAATAAACTCTGCTGTCGATTTTGCGGCCTGCTGTGCCAGGAAAAGTGAATCACCGGCGATATCACAAAGGGAATAGGTATCATCATTTTGATAATGATGAGCCAAAACCAGTACTCTTTCTCCCAGTTTTGATTTGGCTGCCCGTCCTCTTGCCAGTATCTCTTCTTTGGAGACGGATCGGGAGGAAACGGTCGAGTCCTGTAGTGTCGCTTTGATTGGTTTGTTCATGACAGTTTTAATCTGATAGTCGTTTTTTTCCGGATTTGACAACAAATGGTCTTCCCTCTTCCCGCTATATGCTAAAATGCCCCGTACAGTTTCTATTATTCCAATCCGGTCAAAATGATGAGTCGTATCATGAATAGTTCAATTTCCAACCGGATACGGTATGTTCCGATGATGAGCTCCATGGACTCAGGCCGGGAACACCGGGCCATGCTCCATACCGATAACACATTCCCGACCCCGCAAACAGAAAATAGTTCCCGGGCATCTTAAGTATCATGATGGGATTGATTTTAAACGGATGGGAAACCGAAACATCTCACTGTAGAGGTGAGACCAGCAGTCATTTCCGAAGTACGAAACGAGACATGCTTTGTGTTTTACGGCAAAATGCCCATCAATTGAAGAATTGATGGGCTACTTGAAGTGGGGTATGTTCAATCTGTTTCATTCTATCCGGCTAAAATCGGGCATTGCCGTTCATCACTTCACCCTCCAGTATCATGTCGACTGCCTGCACGCCTCCCAAAAGCGCTCCAAACACTCCGTGGACGAATTTCGGCTGGTAAAGTCCCTTCACCGGCGTTCGCATCTTAAGCCTCGTTCGACCGAAATTATCGATATAAGGGGCCATGTCATAGATCGATCCCGTGGGAGATCCCGAGTAGCGTGCGTATGTCGCCGGTGAAGCAATGTTTTTGACCACGATATGACGTTTTAAATCCGGAATCAGATATTGTTCAACAAGATCGATAAAAAAATCTCCCAATCTTTCTTTCTCCTGGTTATAGGCCTTTCGGTCCATTTTTCTCAATTCTGCCCACTCCCCGAGTGCCATCGGCACGACCCTGATCGTCAAATTAGGTTTTCCACCGGTCGTTAGGGATGGGCAGATGACACCCAGGTGAAACCTGGATTCGCTGAATCCGATCTCTCCCTTCTCGAAAACCTCCCAGAGCTGATTAAAGGTTTCACCACCTGTTGTGATAACGTTGTACCCGCAGTCCATTCCCAACCCGGCCAGATCCAACTTATCATCCAGCCCCAGGCTGATATTCATGGATGAGGTTGACATTTTTACCGAAGAGACCTTATCCGCAAAATCCCGGTCGAGCTCCTGTAATGCACTGAAATCTAACAATCGGGTCATGGCGAACTTGGGATCAACGGTGGTAATGACATAATCTGCGGGAAATGTCTCTCCACCCTTGGTCCTTACCGCCTTGACCCTACCGTTCTCGGTAATGATCTCCTCCGCAGCCGCCCGTGTTTTCAATATCCCACCGCATTCCAGAAACCGCTTCTCCAGACTTTTGGGAAATTCAATAAATCCCTCTGTCGGTCTGAAAGCACCATCCAGGAGAGAATTCATGGCAGATACGGGTACCAGGGCAGCAACCTTTTCTTCGGGAAGTGCGCTGAAGGCGGAAAACACATTAAAAATCTCACAAACTTCAGGATTTGTAATCCCGAACTGTTCCATATACTCCTTGAAGGTTTTCGATGAGTTTTTGATAATTTTGCGGCAACTAACCAGCATTCTCAGGATATCCGGTATCTTCGGTTCCACCTTCATCTTGTGCAGTTCCATGAACATATCACGGGAGTAATCGAGAAAATCACCAACTGCCTTAGCATCCTCCGGATATCGGCTGACCAGGTACTGCTTGAAAGTCTCCACGCCCGAGGGTATTTCCAGCTTTTTAACCTCCCTGGTATCGGGGTTTACCAGGAAAATTCTCATGTAGTATCCCCTGAACTGTTTTAGATCGATCTTTATCCCCAGATATTCCAGAACCTTGTCCATATTGGGTATCATTTGACAGGTATCGAAAAGAAATCCCTCCCTCTCATATGAGGTGACGAATCCTCCTGTTTTTGGTTCTTTTTCTACCAGGGTTACCGGATTTATTTTGCAGTCCTTGTTGATAGCCCACGTGAGCGCCGCACTTAAACCGCATATACCGCCGCCAATTACCACAAGAGATTTTCCTTCCCTTTGCCCTGCCATCTGGCCCTCCTTGTCGAATTTCGAAACAGCATGAATAATCAGAAAAGTATCATTCCACGGAATTTGTGTCCCAAGTTTTCGTCGAATTATTTGAAATGTCAAGATTTCAATAACTAAAATACCTATGTTACCTAGTGGCTGTGATTCAAAGGAGTTCCGCCCTTTGATCCGTTTGTGAATGGTTCCGAATCTGCATTGCTGAGTTGTTTGTGGCCTAAAGTACGCTTTTTTATCATCAAAACCTTACATTTCATCAATAGATGACTATTCTTCCCGCATAGTTTACTAAAGTGAATTACGACAAATCCGAAGTTATCAAACTCAACAAGACTATAACTCCGTTATGACCAGAATTACTTTGTTTGGATTGTTTATTATCCTGCTGACCACCTCTATGTCCTTTAGTAGTTATGCCATAGACCGTCGCAGAGATCAGTTTGGCAGGGATTTCAGCTACTACATCTATCCCATCGCCTCCACCATACCCGGTCTGGGAACGGCTGCCGGTGCAGGGTTTTCCGTGCTCAATATGGCTGACTCCGACGTGGATTTCACCGGATTCTACCTGAGGGGGGATTTCGACGCCTCCGGTTTTGTCCTGCTGGATCTGCACCTGATCCCGGAAACCCTTGTATTCGATATAGGCAGATACGACTATCGGGTGGCAACCAAAGCTTACACCAGGGGCATGGAATCCGAAGAGGATGAGTTTATTTTTGTGGAGGTCGAAGGAGATTACCTGATCGGACAGATGACCTTTAGTCTGTTTGATCGCATGTTTGAAGCGTACTATCGATACGGAACCGGCAAAAACCGCCTGATCAGCCTGTTGGACAAAGAAGGCGAGAAATTTGAAAACACGGATACCGACTGGAGCGATCAAAGACTGATAAGCTATGGCGGTATCATTGACTGGACTGATGACAGGCTGGATCCCAGGAAAGGAGTACGGCTTGAATCCCTGCGAAAGACACCTGATATTGAAGATGAGCTCTCAAGCAAATACCATGTGGATGAAACCAACCTGACTGCGTATGTTCCCATAGGCGAGATCAGCACCCTTGCCCTCAACTATTATCGTTCCGACGCCGTTGTCTACGACAAGGCCACTACCGACAGGACAGAAATTCAAAACCGTCTCGGCATATTCTGCGATCCCGGGGATTCCGCTTATCAGCAATGCTCGGAAACCCTGGAATATAACATCGATCGAGTGGTCGCCAACAATGAACACGGTACCGCCACATCGCTGGGGGGAACCCAGAGATTGAGATCATACCCCGGAGGCAGGTTTTATGCGGGTCATACCGTCTTTTATGGTGCTGAAGCCCGTTGGAACCTGAGCGATGTCAACGAACCCTTTGATTTTTGGATCGCCCGGGGAGTTCACACCGGTTTTCAACTCGCAGCCTTTACAGAACAGGGAGCTGTGGCCGACGATCCCGCAGATCTTACGGAAAACATGAAAAGCTCACATGGAGTGGGATTTCGTATTTTGATGTCGGGAGTGATTGTTAGACTGGACTGGGCTACCGGAGACGAAGGAGCCCAGACACAATTATTCATCAACTATGCATGGAGCCTGTTTTCAGTGGATAGCCCCGGATAAAATCCTCAAAAAAGCACCGAATCCCTTAACCATTCGTGCAGGGGCAGCATCTTCTTGTATTCAAGGAAGGCGTAATCAATGAAAGCAGATGTGTAAAACTCTTTGGGGAGGGTTATTTCGTTGCCACAATGGAATCCGTTGAAAAGCAGATAATCGGCGTTCTCATGATTCGCATCGTAACCCGCTGGTATTCTTTTGTAATGTCTGCCTTTGACTTCATAGCCGTTTTTTCCCAACTTGGCGAGGGCCTTTTTCAGACCCTTACCCCTGATCGGATCCACCACGGCATCCCTGTACTTCTCCATCAAGTGCCTGGGAAACATGTAGACACCAGCACCCAGCATCAGTTTGTTGTTTTCCAGGTGGAAATAGAAACCTGATGATTCCATCCGTTTACCTTCACCTTCCCAAAACCAGATCCCCATATTGGTCTTATAAGGCGTCTTATCCTTGCTGAACCGGGTATCCCTGTTGAGACGAAACAGGCTTTTATTCACCTTGGGAATAGCCTTGATGCCAGGTGCAAACGACAACAGTTTTTTGCCCATGGCTTCAACAAAATCGCAGGAAGGTTGTTTAACATGGGTCTCATAGTCCTTTTTGTGCTCTTCGAACCAGGCTTTTGTGTTGTTCTGCTTCAGGTTTTTGAAAAACCGGGGTAACTCCTTTGGAAATCCTTTGAATTCACTCATCTCTTCTCCTCATCAAAAGTTTTCCGCAAAAGTTACCACAACCAGTTCCCAAGTCAATAGGGTTATTCATCGTTTGTCCGGTTTCACAGAATTATCAGTTCAAATCCTGTAAAAACAAGATGATTTCAAGTATCCCTTCTGTTCGTCCTCATAACAAATCAGCAGAAACCTTTGAATGTCAGCTCTATTGACAGGTTAAATGATAAACGTTTGTTTGATATGGGTAACTTTGGTTGCCATTCCTCTATTGACTCCGTCTGATATCGATAACCCAGAGTTTGATTGGGACAATGGAGATGTGCCAGAAAAACTGATTAAAAAAACAGCTGTCACAAAAAATCCGACTATTGATGAAACTGGCCGATCACTGGGATCCAGAATAAGGGCGTGAATTGAAAAAAGAGTGATGAAAAAGCTGGAAAATCCGCTCCATTAAAGAAACTTCTTTGCCAGGAAAGGCAGGAAAACTCATAACAAATATATCGCAGGATGAGAGTTTTAAATGGCTGGAGAAAGAAGTCCTTGTCCTTACGAAGAATGCTCATGACTTTCCTTTGATTTTTTACCCCGGGCAGTTTATATTATCATAAATTCTCTAAATCCCGATCAGTGCATTGAGGATACTCTGAATTTGTCAGGTGTTTTCGGTTTCAAAACCACGAAATCCATTGCAGCAGTTGCAAAAAGATGACTGGTGCTAAATCCTGTTCCGGTAGGTTGATATGGAGGAAAAACTTAAACGAGTACTCTTGCTCTCGCTTTCACTTGCCAGTAAGGAGCATTCTCTTTCGCCGACGGAGAAACAAGTCTTCAAGGAGTTCTTCTCCGTGCTGGGTTTGGATTTTAATAGCATTCCAGTATTAGAAAACAACTCAGCCATCAGTGAAGAGATCTCATATTTGGAAACTAAAGAAGAGAAAATTCTGTTATTGGATATTCTCCTGCTGACACTACTTTCCCAGGGTAATCTGGAGAACAGTAGCAGGCAGTATCTTTTGAAGGTATTGCATATGGTTCAGCTTGATCCTGTCAGCTATGTAGTATTCCCATGGAATATTACCTTCAAGGAGTTTATCAAAAAGCAAAATTCGAATCTGGACGGGCTCTACCGCATGCTCATGTTTAAGGTGAAGCATGTGCTTCGCAAGAAAGTCTTCATCCCTCAATGGTCTGATGCCCTGTCCTGCTTTAGCAGCGCAATTGACAGGCAGCACAAGAGTCTTGTCGAACACTTTGCCGACTATATCATCAAGTTACAACAGGGCAAGGTTCGAAAAGAGATTAAGAAAATGCTATCGTTCCTGAATACTTACGTGCAGGATCATTTTAAAACCGAAGAGTTTCTGATGAGACGGAATGATTTTCCATTACAGGAAGATCATATCCAGGCACACGAGGAGTTCAAGCAGATCTACAATAATGTGCTGGACACTTTCAGGGCAGACAAGGATGTTGATAAGCTTCAGGAGAGCCTCGCATCACAGTTGGCCTGGTTTTTAAGTCATATTCGGGAAAAGGATATCCTCGCGGGATTTTACATCAAGCTGACCCAATCATCCACCGTCAGAAAAAACCAGGTTTTGATTTTCACAAGCGACTCTAAACTCGAAACCGATATCAGAACCCATCTGGAATCACTTGGTTTCACCAACATTATCAGCTCGGACAACGAGAGAGAGAGTTGGCAATCGCTTCAAACCGGTGATATCGCTCTTCTGCTGATAGCTGACCGGGGCGACCTCTTTAAAGGCGTGGAGCTGTTGAGCCGTGTCCGGAAAAATAACAATGATTGTCCCACCCTCCTGATCCCGGCAAGAAGCAACTATAACGACCTGATGACAAACATTAAGTCCCAAAGACTCAGCCACCCCCGTAACCAGATCCTACCCCTCCCTTACGTCATCGACGATCTGATCCGAAACATTAACCAGGCCCTGTTTCCGTCCAACCCATCAAAATAGACAACCGATTTGGCGATACCCACCCCTTGAAGGCCTTGAAACTGATTCCCGCCTCCATAGTTTTTTGGCCTTTTTTCATATCGCAGCCGTCGTCATATGCAGATATTCATCCCTGGTTTAAAAAACCATCAGCGGATACAACCAGGATCAGGCCAATCGGGGAACTGCGATAGTGAGTTTGTTTCCATTGTACGGATCCTCGGTATTGATCACACTGATCTCCATATCATACAGATCACCCAGGTTTTCATCAGTTACAATCTCGGAGGGAAGTCCTGTTGCCAGGAGTGTTCCGTCTTTCATGAGGGCGGTTTTGTGGGAAAAAAGCAAAGCGTGATCCGGGAAGTGTGACGCCATAACTATGGCCAGTCCTTGATTAGCCAGCTTATTCACTGTCTGCAGAATCAGCGTCTGGTTTTTAAAATCCAGGTGTGAGGTAGGTTCATCCATTAGGAGGATTTCAGGTTCCTGGGACAAAGCTCTCGCAATGAGCACCAGTTGTCTTTCCCCACCGCTGATTCTTGTAAAGAGTTTTTCCTTGAGATGTCGAATCCCAACCCGGGCAAGCGAATCCTCGGCAATAGCTTCATCTTTCCGGGAGGGAGAACTGAAGATCCTGATGTGGGGTGCTCTACCCATGAGAGCGACATCCAAAACAGAATAAGGAAAGGGAGTCTCATGGTTCTGAAAGACAAATGCGATTTTTCTGGCAAGTTCAAGCTCTGACAACTTGGCAACAATGGTTGAGTTGAGTTTAACGCACCCATTCCGCAGATCTAGAAACCCCCCGAGACAATGCAACAGTGTGGTTTTTCCACAGCCGTTGGGACCCAGAATGCAGAGAACTTCTCCCCTCAGAACCTCCAGATTGAGATTTCTGAAAACGGCTTTTCCGCTATAGTCAAATGTCCCGTCCTCCAGTCTGAGTATTGGATTCAATGCCATCCTCCCCTAGTCTTTCGCAGCAAATACGCAAAAAACGGAGCACCGATAATGGCTGTCAATATGCCAAGTGGTATCTCGCTTGTGAAAACGATTCTGGCGATATCATCGATAATCAGAAGATAAGCTGCACCGAGGGCAATGGAGGCTGGAAGGAGCGCCTTGTGATCGGGACCTACAATCATCCGGCCAATGTGAGGAATTACCAGCCCCACCCATCCGATAAGGCCGCTGATGCAAACCGAGGCAGCAGTAATCAGGGTTGCGCAGATAATGATGAACACTTTCAAAACCTCGGTTTTGATTCCCAAGGCCCGGGCTTCCCTATCGCCAAAGGACATGACATTGATTCGCCAACGCACCATCAGTAGGCCTGTTATTCCAATGGTAATGGGGAAGAAGGCAATGGCAAGGTCCTGATAAGTTGTTGAGTTAATGCTGCCCATCAGCCAAAAGGTGATGGCCGGCAGTTTGTCAATCGGATCGGCAACGAACTTTGTTGCCGATATCAGTGCCGAGAAAAAGGCGGCGACAACAATTCCGGAAAGGACCAGCATTAACAACGGTGTGGTGCGAAAAACCCTGCTGATCAAGTAAGCAAGGGTGACACCAGCCAGTCCGAATAAAAAAGCGCTTACCTGAACAACCCCAGCATTGCCGGAGAGGAGTATGGCAAGGGAAGCTCCAAAACCTGCAGCAGAAGAGACACCTAAAAGGTCCGGACTGACCAGTGGATTCCTGAACAATCCCTGAAAAGCTGCTCCGCTGATGGAGAGTCCTGCGCCTATTAGCAGAGCCGTGAGAATCCTGGGTAATCGAATACTGAAGATAACAGTATTGAGTGTTTCCGGCCAATTCTGAGGGATAGGGATAACCTTGGCAGCCAGGACCTTTAGTACATCCGACGGCGCGATCAGGTATCTTCCCAAAAACAACGAAATGAACACCGCAGTCACCGGCGAAAGAACAAGAAAAAGGGTGGTTTTTCGGCGATTGCGTTTCATTCGAGGTTTTGTTTTTCCCACCAAATCAAAGCCCAGGTATTTATCTGTTTATCATGCCAGATGTCGTCCTTAAAGCTCAGTTGGTTTTTAAAATATGATTTCAAGTTTTGATAAGCAGCTTCTTCGGGTTGATGATTTCCAATCGAGTTTCGTATCGCGTCGTCGATACTTTTATAATGAAACTCCGTGACCGATTGAAAAATCTCAACATTTGCACTTATGCCCATGGTATACAACATATTAACGATGATCAGATAGTCGGGATAAGCATGGTAGTCCAAGCCTGCAATGTCGCATATCCGGGCTTTGTTATCTTCTTTACCAGCCTTCCATGTGAGATAGCATTGATTTAAACTCAGTTCCGAAATCCGCGTAAGAGATTCTCGAAGATGACGGAGGGGCAGGGAGCGGGATAGCACAACAGTATCGAATTGTCCGATTTCCGAGACCGGCGTTTTCAGAAAATCGGCATTTTTAACGTGTACGTTGCTGATTGCTTCGTTTCCCAGGTTTTGTTTGAGAATATCCAGCATCGCCGGTGAATAGTCCAGGGCCGTGATTTGGCGAACATACCGGGAGAGTGGAATCGTCAGACTGCCGGAACCACATCCCGCATCAAGGATATTTGTCCGGGATGAAACCCGCAGACGGCTCAAAACCTCCCGGACATAACTATCATAATTGGTTTGGCGCCTCCGGAAACGATCTGCCATCAAGTTCCAGTATTCAACACCCTCCCCGGTGAAAGCAGTAGATTTACTCTGGTCAAGCCAAAGATTATCCCAATTGATTGAAATGATGCCGGTGGAAGATTCAGGTGTCATTTAATCGCCTGTCAATGGTATTCAAATGTTGGTCGATGCGCTGTTCATCTGAAGTCGGTTGACAGAGAAGGAAAAAAACCTGTTTCCCGATTGTCTGTCAACCGGCTTGAATGCAGAGAAACTACTTTGGCGCGTGACAGGTCAGGCAACCATCATTTTTATACCCGTCATGATCAGCCGGTGCAGCCTCTTTTCTGCCACTGTTGTGACATTTCAAACAGTCATAGAATTTCTCTGTCGGATGACTCACTGCCATGGCCGCCCTGGTCGTTCCCCCAGGATTTGCCGATCCGGTTTTTGACATGGTTTCGCTTGTGCATGAAAACCCGCAAAAAATGAGGCCTGTCAAAAGAACTAAGTTCCGCAGAGCTAATCCTGTCCACTTCATATTGGTACCCTATTGAAATAATGGTGAAAAAAATCAAGAGGAAAGATTAATTCTCCGGCATCATTCTGTCTCTCAGCTCTTTGTTGGATAATTTGACACCGTAGAATTCCTGATAGAAATCGTCGGCAACCTTCATTATGTCCAGATCGAGCTTTCCCGGAAACAGTTTGTCGGTAAGCCAGAGCCTGGACAGGATGGCTTCTATATGAGGGCGGCCGAATGTCGAAATATAACCGTCGGGACCACGATACACGGCCTTGCTTTTGATGGCATTCAATGAAGCCCAGCGAACATCGTTCATGACGCTTTTTTTGGATTCAAAGCACGACTGGTCCAGGATGAGGACATCCGGATTCCAATTGAGAAGCTGCTCCTCACTGACATTTCGGGTTCCGCCACCTTTGAAATTCGCTACATAGGTGCCTCCACAGGCCGCTACATCTTTTCCCCAGGTGGATGATTTGGTCCAGGTAGTCTGTAGCCCACCTTTTCCGTATCCGGCAGCGATGTAGACTTTCGGTCTGGTCGGCTGGTTGGAAACGGCTTCATTAATAATTTTCATTTTTTCATCGTAATAATCAGTGTATTTTTTGGCTTCAGCCTGTTTTCCGATAAGATCCCCGATAAATTTGGTACTGGCCCTGGTATCGTCCATGTTGATGCAGATTATCGGCAGCTTCAGTTTGCTTTCAAGTGTCTTCAGTTTCTTGTCCCAAGATGTGGTGAGGATGGCCTGGGGATTGGTTTTCAGGATGCCTTCGTAGTTGGGAGTGTCTTCGTAGCCGATATCAGGTTTTTGCGCGACTTCAGGGTAGATTTTATTGAGGTTTTTGTTGTTGAGACATGAGGTTTCAACACCGACAAGTTTGTCTCCTCCTCCCAGGACGATCGTAGTGAAAGTTATATAGGAAGAAACCGAGACAACACGGTCCAAGACCACGGGAATTTGAAGGGAGCGCCCCTTATCATCGATTATGGTACGAGTTGCGGCAATGGTTTGACCTCCGCAGTAAACAACAAGGACTGCAACAGCAATGACAACCGAGAGGATTTTTTTCATTTTGAGTAAATCTCCTTAAAAATCATTGAACAGAAAGTTTCGGCACATTTAGAACTGGGATACCGGTATTGAATCCGAAATTGATTTATCGGGTAATAAATAGTAAAAATGGGTTATTAAAAAAACAAGTATAAGTATATTTATCTTAAACTTACAAATATAACCTGAAAATAACCATATTGTGATCAATAATTGAACAACAATAAAGAGCTAAGAACATCTTTTTGTTCAATGGGGTTTGATATTCATGACCCCAAAATCTAGCTCAAAGTCGTATTAGTGGGCTGTTCCAGAGGGATGAGAAAAGATGACCTTGCTTTTCGTGTGTCAAGGTATCGGACATATTTTTTGAAGAAAGCAAAGCTCAAACTTGGATTTACATCTCAGAACTCGGGGGAATTTTGGGGAAAAAGTAGAATTCAACCGTGTAGGCTTCAAAATCAGGCTTACTTATCGAGATTCGGGCAAACTTCGGCTTTTTTCGAAGAACAGGCTTTCGGAGGGTCTATCTGACAAACCCGTCTGTTTTCTGATGCCAGCGATCATCCATCGTGGCATTTATATGAAACGAACGGTTCAGATTGTGGCTCGTTCCTCGCACAATCTAACCTTATTCGTTATCTGTCTAATATATTTAAACTATATTACCTGTCTATAAACTTTGTCTAAATATTATTTAAATTATTTCAGCATATTACGTAAATAAACTGGTTGCATGATACCGACATGGAATCCCAATTTAAATAGTCCGACAGGCTGCTAGTTCTCCACATTCTTGCGATATTGGGATAAAATGGTTTGATACTCGATCCCAAAATGTTTGAGGGCTCTCTTCAATTCCACAAGCTCCATGCTGGCAGTTGTCGATTCAGTATCCATTTTACCTTCTTTATATTGCTTGATCATACTTTTGAGAATATTAATCTCATTTTTGTTTAGGCTATCAGTCACTGGTTCCTGTTCGATAGATTCACTGCCATTTTCATTTTCTCCCTCTTTTTCAAGAGTGCTGATCACAACGTTCTCAAAAGCTTCGAGATCATCGAAAGACTCGTCTTCTTCCTCTTCGGGGAGAGATTCTTCGTTGGAGAAGCTGCCCATTTCGGCAGCTTTTTCGTCATACTGTATTCTTAAGTATTTCTTTTTGAATGCACTAATTCCGCTGCTGAGAGTTGTCTTTCCGATCCCTTCGAGCTCTGCATTACCAAAAAGATCATAGACAGTCAGATTCATCAGGTCGTCAACTGTAAAGTCGTCCGATTTCATCAGGTCGGCCAGATATCGTTCAACTCTCTCTTTTTTAGTATTCTTGTGCATTACAACGCCACCCTTTCCGGCTTTCTTCAAACCATGCTTCTTCTTAAACGCGTTTAGAGCTCCGCTAAGTGTAGTTTTACCGATCCCTTCGAGTTCCGCGTTGCCAAAAAGATCATAGACGGTCATATTCATAAGGTTTTCAACGGTGAAGTCATCCGACTTCATCACATCTTCCAGATATTTCTCTACCCTATCTTTTTTTGTCATCTTTTTCATTGCCGATCACTAAACCTTGTTGGATCGTTCCCTTAACTACTTACCATCTCCCGATGTTGTGTTGAGGCGTATCACCGGCTTCATAGGATTCTCTGAGGCTAAACATGCAGGGAACACGGATGTGAATAACATATGCCAGCTAAATTCGTTCATCAGAGCAGATCTAATCTTACATTTATCATGCCAACTTGTAAATCGTTAAAATACAAGGTTTACAAAATTTCGTGAAAATTTAACCTATTATTTTAGGTGGTTATTCTCAGGCGTGAGACCGAAGCCGGCTTGAGGCAGGAGGAGAGTGCAGGGCCGGCAAATTTCGCACTACTCGGGCAACTCTTCGAATTGCTTGGCGTAAAAGGTAAGCTGAGTCTTAATCTGCTGTTCCGAAAAATTTTCAAAATAGTACTTGAAATGATTATATTTCTTTAGATTCTTCACCGGGTAGTCAAGGGATGTCACATCCACACCCTGTTGCTTCAATCTGTCCAAAAGTCTTTCGAATTTGCCAAAATTAAAGTAGGGAGAGCCTTTTTTTCTGTTCCTGTTATTCCGAGTATCCTTGATCATATGCTATTCACCCATGTTTCCAGTTAATTCCGATTCGCAAGAATCACTGATTCATCAACACAATCCGAGCTGCAAACTTTCCCTGTGCTTCAGGTCGGACACTCCAACGACTTATTGGATCTTCCACCATCAATCTTGTCCTGCCTATTGTATCTGTGGCCAACAATCGGCCCGGAGCTGGTGATCCGGGCCCGATTTTAATATTGATTAATCCGATGAACTCTTTTTGAAATCACTTTGGTCTGGTTTTCAATGCTGATACGAGTTGTACTAAGTTACTGAATATTTTGGATGAATATCTGTATTAAGTTACCTATAAGTGTTAACATTGTTTTAATTCCTCCTATATTGAATTTTTATTTCTAAAAAATCAAGCGTTTATTAGTAAAATCATGATACGATGACTCAATTCTTACCCATCCTATTAGACTGAAACTCCCGGTTTTAAATCAGGTCGCAAAAACCCGTGATCCCCGATTAATTGACATCTTATAGCGAATCTGTCACCCTGTATCGTGAGTGGGGCGGCAATGCTATACCTGCAGTTCTAAACAATCCATTGCCTCCTGCTGATGATTCCCCTTCATTAACCACAGGCCTTCGATTTGGCATTTGATTTGTAATCATTATGGACTTGACCGCCTTTCAGACCATCACACTCGCCATGACTATCGGTGTTGTGTCATATATCCTGTCACGTCGACTAAAGATTCCTGCAATTTTGTTTTACCTGGTTTGCGGAATTGCTGCCGGAAAAATAGGTCTGGGGATTATCGACTCCGACTCCCTTGGTGATGGTTTGCATGTATTGCTGGAGATCGTGGTGGCAATCATCCTGTTTGAAGGTGGTCTTTCTCTCTCTTCACATAGTTTTAAGTCCGAATCTAAATCAATCCGGAGAATACTGGTTATTACACTGCCCTTTACCGGAATTGGTGCAATGTTGCTCTCCCACTTTATTCTGGGTCTTTCCTGGCAGTTCGCTGTTTTCTTTGGTGCTTTGATTGTGGTTACCGGTCCAACCGTTGTCGGTTCCATTTTAAAAAGCGTTTATCTGCCCCGGCGGCTGGAGATCCTGCTCAACTGGGAATCGATTTGGGGAGATGTAATCGGAGTTCTGGTCAGCGCAATTGCGCTGGAAATCGTGGAGCTGAATCTTTCGGAAACTTATATAGAGGTAGGAGGCAGCTTTTTGTTACGGGTCCTGGGTGGCACACTAATCGGTGTGGTCTGTGGATTTCTGCTCAACAAGGCCCTGACCTGGATTTCCAAACTGCGGGATTCTTCATTACTTGGAATAGCCAGCGTCACCGGAGCCATTGCAATTTTTTTTCTTGCCAACTCCGTACTCCATTCATCAGGTCCGCTGGCAGCGGCAGTTGCCGGCTTTTATCTTTCGAATAGCAATTGTGATTACCTGCAGGAGATTAGACACTTTAAAGAGCAGGTTTCCAGCCTTTTTATCAGCACGATGTTTGTTCTCCTTTCTGCTTCAGTTAATCCCTTGCCGCTCATCGATCTTTGGCCGGCAATGTTAATTGTTGCCGTTGTCCTGGGAGGCGTGATCAGACCCATATCCGTCTTAACCGCCCTGGCAAGAACCACAACTCCTATCAAGGAGAGGATATTTATCGGATTCATCGGTCCCCGGGGTATTATTGCAGTCGCAACGGTGGCATATGCCTCCCTTGTGTTAAAAGGACACGACTACGAGATGTCCATTGTCCTCAACCTGACCTTTGCCATTATTTTCTTCTCGGGCCTGACAGCAACAATAGCCTGTCGCCCCCTGGCTAAACTACTGGATATTATGATTCCGGTGTCCCAGTCCGGAATTCTAATAGTGGGAATCAACTCCTTCAGCTCCGCACTGGCCGAATTTGCCAGCAAATACGTACCGGTCTCCTTCCTGGAAACAGACCTCACCAAATGCCGGCTTGCCGGTCACCTGGGGCTGGAAACCTTTTGTACCGACCTGCTGGATTCGGATATCTATGAAGACGCTTTTGACCAGGGTTTTGGAAGATTGTTGGCGGCAACAGGTAACGATGCGTTAAACGAATTGATTGCCAGCAAAGCCTCGGCGCATATGGAACCGGAAAAAGTCTTCAGTCTGCCGGCAAATTCGGATGAGGAGACAATCAAGATGGTCGGCATCCAACAGCACAACACTGCATTTTTCAAAGAATTCAGCCTGAGCAAGGCCATTAAGAATATCGAGACGGGTCACACGGTTCTCAGATTGTTGGAACCGGAAGAGATTGAAAAGAAAAAGGCTATTCCCCTTATAGAAGTGGTAGATGAAGGAAAAGGCCTCTGGATACTGACGCCCGGCTCACAACCTAGAAACCGGGCACTCTGTCTGTTTTCAAATGGGTAGGTGAATGTGGTTGAGTAAAAAGAGCAAGCAGTATAAGTAGTGTGAGGGTTTTGGCCAGTCAACTCCGTTTCACTTGAAATTACTAACCAGAATCCCCCAGCAGAATCCGCGCATCAACAACATAAAGATCTTTCCCTTCACCTTTGACAGGATTCAAATCCACCTCTTCAATTTCAGGAAAGTCTCTGACCAGCAGACTGAGCCGTACAATATAATCCGCCAACACCTCAATATCCATTCCCGGTTCTCCGCGAACACCTTCAAGAATCTTATACGAGCGGATACCCCGTATCATTCTCAATGCCTCTTCGTGATTGAGAGGAGCGAGAGCGAACTGAACATCTTTAAGAACCTCGGTGTAAATTCCACCAAGACCGAACATAATTAAATGTCCGTATCCCTCCTCTTTTACAGCCCCCAAAATCACTTCAGTTCCGGAAACCATCTTCTGGATGAATACTCCCTCGGCATCGGGAATAGCCATTAATGCATTCCAGGCAGCACCGGCTGCTTCTGCATCATTAATTCCAACTTTGACACCACCGACATCACTCTTGTGCAAGGGACCAACCACCTTCATGACCACGGGATATCCGATATTCTCACAGACGGATTCCAGTTCACTTTTTTCCGTCACCACTCTTTGAGGGGGAAGTTTGAATCCTGCAGAGCCCAAAACTTTTGCCAGGGGTTCGGCAGATAAAACCTTCTCTTTTTGGCTGATAGCGGACAGAATTCCGCTGAGATCGTAGTCCGGAGCTTTAGGCTCTGCTTCGGAAACCAGGGGACGATTTACCAGCCGGCTGACTGCGTTACCCGCTGCCACTTCGTCGTAGAAAAAGGCTGTTCCGGAAACCGTGACCTTATCCAGCAACTCTGCACAGGTCGTGGCAGAACTAAACACGGGAAGAACAGGGATGCGCCACTGGTTAACGCCGGCTATGATTTCACGATAGATGTCCCAATTGTCGGACATCCCGGAATTCCCGGATAGAAAGAAGGCAAAATCGATGTTTTCCGACTCTTCTTCGGAAAGTATATCAAAGATGCCCTGAACCTGTTCACCATTCCGGCTGGGCAGGCAATCAACGGGATTTTCGAAGGAGGCGACCGGTGGCAGAATCTCCTTTAACCGTTCGATCGTCTTTTCTTTCAATGTGGGAACAGTGATACCGTTTCGATTCAGTTCATCGGTCAGCATCACCCCCGGACCGCCGGCATCGGTCACAATACAGGCCCGATTCGATTTGGGAAGACCTTTGAGCGCAGTCAGGGCACAAGCCGCTTCAATGAGTTCTCTTTTACTGTGAACCCGTATAATACCTGCTTTGTCAAACAGGGCCTGGACCGAATTATCCGAAGTTGCCATGGCGCCGGTATGGCTTGCTGCAGCCCTGGCTCCTGCTTCGGTAACACCGGATTTGATTCCCACGAAGGTGCAACCCTTTGAAGTCAGACTCCTGACATGCTTCAGGAGCTTTTGAGGCTTCAGAATGGATTCCATATAGAGCAGGATTATCTTCGAACTATCCGTTCCATGATTCTCATCCAGCAATTCCAATACGTCCTCAACACCCATTTGGATGGAGTTTCCCATATTGACAACATTACTGAAACGAAGTCCGCGATTAACGGCCCCTTCCATCAAATAATCGACCGTTGCTCCCGATCCGCTGACAAAATCGATTTGGCCGGGGATCAGTTTGGGAATAATACCGGCGAATTTCCCAGAATAAGCAGGCGTGAGAAAACCTGAGCAGTTGGGTCCGACAATGGTCATCCGGTGGTGATTGGCCAGCTCCAGGATCTTCTGCTCGGCGGCCTTGCCCTCTTCACCGGTTTCTCCGAATCCTGCCGTAAGAATAATCACAGCCCTGGCCCCTTTATCAGCCAATGCCTGAAGGGAGTCCAGTACAAAAGGTGCCGGAATTGAGATCAAGGAAAGGTCCGGTGCACCCGGAAGCTTTCCAATATCGGCGAAAGCGGGCAAACCCATGATTTCCCCTGACTTGGGATTGACCGGCCAGAGATCCCCTTGAAAGCCACTTTCCTGAATATTTTTAAAGACCCGTCCACCAGGTTTTAGTGCATCATTACTGGCTCCGATAACCGCAATGCTCTGCGGTTTAAACAGGGATCGATAGATTTCCTTGTTGCCTGTCATGCCAACTCCCTTCCTGCCTGGAACGCAGCGTAGTTACCTGCCCAGATCTGCGGATTGGGACTGACTTTGGCCAGTGCCTGCAACCAGACGTTAACCGGAAAATTATCAAAAGGAGCCAGCTTACTCAACGCACCCATCAGAACAACATTGGCGATTCTTCCGGTGGGGTCCCCGATCTCCAAGGCGGTTTTCAAAGCATCAATTTTAATGATGTTATAATCTTTGATCACATTTTCAATCGCGTCCATGGCCGGATATTCCTCAGCCTTAATGATGGTGGGAACGATTTGGGTATTGGATAACAGGATCATTCCGTCCGGTCTCAAGAGTTCAAGAAAACCGGGTCGCAGCACTTCACTGGTCTCCATCACGATCAAGGCATCCGCACTGCCGGGATAGAGAACCGGACTGTGTACAGAACCACAAGAAAAGGTACTGATTACCGGGCCCCCCATCTGGGCCATCCCGTGGGTTTCTCCCTTGACAATATTATCCTTTTCATACCCGGCCAGAAATGCCATTTCCGTCATAACACGTCCAAAGAACAGGGTCCCCTGTCCTCCCACACCCCGTACTGCCAATGACAATCTTTCAGGTATGGTCGCTTTGTCCACCTTAACCTCTTCAATGACGGGAGGTTCGGAAAAGCTGACTTTGGCGCCCTTATTCTTGCCCATATCCGCTTCTTCAGTCAAAGACATGGCTTTGAAAGGACACATTTGCAGACAAGCGGGATTGACACCACCACAGCCACTGCAAAGGTTATTGAAATTGGGTGTATCTTCTCCGAATCGTTCGGTTCCCGGACACATCTGGCATTTGTCACAGCGTTGGCAGACATCCGGATCAATTGTAATGCGATTGCCTTTTTTAGCGTTGGGAACCTTTTTGATACAGGAACCTTCAACCACCATGGTCACGAACTCATTGTTCTCCGCATCCTTCAAGGCCTCCCTGAAAGCATTCCTGATCCCTTTTTTATCAAAGGCATCTACCGTTATGACTTTGGTGCCGTTACCTTTGAGGGCATCAACCAGGCTGTATTTGGTTTCTTCACCTGCGTAGTTTTTGGAGGTGGTGGGAGAGGGCTGTCCACCTGTCATGGCTGTAGTGAAATTATCAAGGACTATCTTTACACCCGGAATATTCCTGAACACAGCATTACGGGTGGCATCCATTCCGGAGTGACATTCGGTGCTGTCACCTATGATACTGACGCATTTGGCAGCCATTTCCGGTTTGGAGATGACATAACCCTGGCGATTTGCATCACTGGCACCCATCGCCAAACCTGTGTCCATGGCATCCATGAAATAAAGCAGGGCATTACAGCCAATATCGCCGAAAACGGCCTTCAGTCGACCGCTCTTCTTCATAGCTGCGACTTGCAGGGCAAAGAGCCGATAGGGGCATCCAGGACAGATCATGGGCGGCCTGAGAACAGGTTCCATTCCGGTTTTGTTATATTTCACTTCGTATCCCATGGCCTCAGCGACCAGGCTCGGCGACCATTCAGTCAGCTTTGAGTAACGCTCCTTCCCGATCGCTTTCTTGCCCATACGTTCAAGCTCTTCCTGAAGATACTGGTATCCGTCTTCAAAGACATAGATATCGCCATCAATGGAATCACAGAAGTCCCTGATCAGGTTCAGTGGTAGCGGGTTGGAGTAGCCCAGGGTCAACAGATCAAAATCCGCACCATACAATTCCCTAACCTCTTTAACGTATATCGTATTGGCACCGTAAGTGATCACACCCTTCTTTCCAGACCCTTTGGTCCATTCGTTGAGGGGAGATTCCTCCACCAGTTTGCTGAGTTCGGGCATGCGCACTTCCACAGCATGATCATAGTTTTTCCTGGCAATAACGGGCAGAACATTGAAATTTCTCAGGTTTTCAGGCACTTCCACCGGCTTCCTGGTTTTGATTTCAGCGAGCGACAACAATCCTTCACTGTGACAGAGAGCGCCACTGGCCAGAATCACCACCGGCGTCTTGTACTTCCTTCCAATTTCCACTGCTATTGCGGGGGCCTCATGCATCTCCTGATGATTGCGTGGTTCAAGAACAGGCACCATACTGCTTTTGAAAAGATAACGGGGATCGATGACATGCTGGGTTGAGCTGGGGGTAAAGTCGCTGGCAACATAATAAATCAATGCACCCCTGGTTTCCCTGATCAGTGCGGCACTGGTAAACACATCCCCTGCCTGGTAAAGTCCGGGAATCTTAAGCGTAACGACAGCATCCTCTCCAGCCATGGTATTCCCGAAGGCAGTAGCAACGGCTACAGCTTCGTTTACCGACCAACCCACTTTGATCAGGTCCTGGACAGGTGAAAGCCCGCGATCGATCACTTCCGTACTGGGCGTTCCGGGGTAGCCATCAACACAATGGATCCCCGCTCGAACACACCCTACTGCAAAAGCGATATTTCCCTGCAATACAACCGACTTGCCGGGATCATCCTTACAAAGCTGGTTAATCAAATTTCCTTTCATGACACTTCTCCGTTATGGTTTCCAAATTTACAGCGGTACAGACCTGTTTGCCACATTAGCCATATGGGTTAAACCCGTTTCGAATTACGAATGGCTGGGTCCTATGAGAAACCTGCAGGCCTTTGAGCGTCGGCCTTCAAGGATTTCAATCAAATGTTGAAACGTTTTTGCCACTCCTGCCTGAAAAACGTTCCAGATGCTGTCTAAGTTTTTGAGTTTAAGACTTCCCGAAGAGGAACTCCCCGGAGTTTTATTGGTGCGGTCTTGTTTGTCTCCTGAAACTGTTTTTACCAAGGCCGGTCAAAAAAGAGTTCTGCAGATCATGTGGCAGTTCGGTCATCCATCGCCTATTGGAGGAGAGAGTGTGATTAAAAGGACGCAACTTCGAACAACCGAACTTTGATCTGCAGAATCCCTAAGATTCAGGACTTACTTACCTGCCCTGAAACCGGCTTGGTGATCCTTATGAAATTGCTTCAATCTCTCTTCAAGATCGTCGAAACGATCCTTCCCGGTTAATGAAACACAAACCCTGATACCTTCGTCCTTCTCGCTACCTGTCGTGATCAGAGATATAGCTGATATTCCGTAATAGAGCAGTTCTTCCACCAGTTCGGTCCCCTTCAATCCGGGATAGGCCGCGGTGAAATAAAATCCGTCAGCGATGGGCTGGTCATCATCCTTGTCATAGACGATATAGAACCCATTATCCATGAAATGTTTCTTCATGATATTGGCACGCTCTCCATACTCTTTGATTTCAGATACATAATCAAACTTACCATCGCAAACTGCATTCAGCGTCTCTGTCAACGCTACCTGGGTACTGTGACAAACACCTGAGCAGATAGTGTACATCGCTCCGTAAGTGAAGGAGTGGCCAAACTGGTCGCTTCCGAACCAGGTCTCCAGTCCGTCTCCTTTTGAGTAATACAGCTTGTTTGAAATAGCTGACATGCCAATGCGTTGACCCGCCATTGAAAAAGACTTGGATGCTGAGATAATGAGGATATAGTTATCGGTATACTGCGATACTGAAGGAATATAGGGTTCTCCGGGCCTGCCGAAATCCTGCCTGAAATCCATACCAAAATAGGCCAGATCCTCCAGGGCAATCACGTCGTACCGGGTGCAGAGTTCACCGATGGTTTTCAGTTCATCATCAGTGAAGCAGATCCAGGAGGGATTATTGGGATTTGAATAGAGGATGGCAGCGACATCTCCCTTCTTCAGATAAGACTCCAGCTTCTCCCCCAGCTTCTCCCCCCGATAGCTGTAAACATCAAAACTGTCGCTCTTTAATCCAAGGACCTGGGCTTGTAGTTTGTTTACAGGAAACCCGGGATCGATAAAGACAACCCTGTCTTTTCCCGTGATTCTTCTGCCGGAAACCATCATCCCCATAAAACAGCCCTGCATCCCGCCTACTGTTGGCAAACAACAATTGGATTCGATATCCGCGTTGATGAATAGTTTTACAAAACGGGAAATGGCCTCTTTCAGCTCGGGGATTCCCGCAAAAGGAGGATAAAGTGCCCCGACTCCTTTTTTCAACGCGGCAATCTCAGCTTCGATAGCGACGGAAGGAGGAGACAAACCCGGGATTCCCATTTCCATACGAATAAACTTTTCTCCGGACTCTTTTTCAATTTCCGCCACCAATCCGAGCAAGGCCCTGATGGATGCCAAACCAATATTTTCAATACCGCTGTTTGCTATCGCTTTGCTTACAATGCTGCTATCGATGGGTGTTTGAACCATTGTTATCTCTCTCATATCAGTGTGTTGTTAAAAACAGGGGCCGAGCAAGACCGCTGTTTTTCTATTATGTATCAAAACGGATACCTGCAGGAAATGTAATAATCTGTAAATATAATGTGATTTTTGACCGCCCGAGCTTTATTACACGTTCAATTCCTTCATCTCGTCAAGCCCGGAATCCTTAATCATGAATAAGATGGCTTTGATTTTCCAGTCGAACCGGACCACAAGACAGACCTGCCCAGGGATTTGATAAAAACGAGGAAGACAGCGGCGAGTTCGATAATCCATCATCCGCTGCTTTTATTTGAGAGAACCGGTATGTCGTATTAATGATGTGTAGATTGGTTCAGCCACGATTCACTTGGCCGATTGGGATTTTCGAAAAAACAGAAATACAGCAATGGCAAATAACCAGAGATGGAGAATCGTGCCACTCAGGGTGAGCAGCATCCCGCTGACTTCAATTCCGAACAGCTCCAAAATCCCCATCGCCAGAAATGCAGCAGCGATCACACCGCTATAGGCAACCCATTTGGGAAAGACGGTTTTGCGGACCATAATTGTAAAACTAACCAACAGAATAAAACTCACCATAAACATCTGAACACCCAGGATTTCCCCGACGGAACCTGCATAGCGGTTGAAACTCTCATAAACCATCGAAACACTGTGCGGACGATGATGCAGCTCGGTAAACAGGTACGGCATTACGGTAAACCAGCGGATGATACCAAAGGTTCTTGATATTGCCGAAGCTATTCCAAAGCCCAGGGCTGTCAGTAGAAGTGGATCAAAAGGATCATTGTCAATGATCAACAGACGATAGAAAACAACGCTCAGCGGCAGAATAAGGATCGAATAGACGAGATAAACGAAATACCCGAATTGAACAGCCCCGGCATTTTGGTGTATTGCCACCAGGTTCGCACTTGCCGGTTCGTCCAAACTGCCCGGCCAACCAATGGCAGCCCCCAGCACAATCAACGGGATAACTATCAAAATCACTTCAATCACAATAAAGATCGCATAGGCCCTGTAATTTACATTTTCATCCGTCATTTTCTTTCCATTTTTGTTTGTTGCGAACCAACATCCTTGACCATAAAGGTAACTGACCTGAAGGGGAACTTGATCAGCAGATTCAGAGGCCGGATACTCTGTGTTTTCATTGCGACAAAACCCAGTCGTTCATAAAGCGCCTGCGCCTTGGGATTGGTATCGATGACATCAAGCGAGATTCTTTTGATTCCCTTTTTTGATGCCGTCGACTCCAATAATCCAAGCAAATGAGTCCCGATTCCGTTTCCCCTTATCCCGGGATGCACAGCAATACCATCAATATATATCTCATCAGCATTTGTCGGATGATGCAATACTGCCAAACCGGCCAGGCGCAATAGGCCGTTAAACAGGCCATAAGCTCTGATCATGGATTTCAGACTTGGATTCAGAAACCCGCCATCCTTGGTCTGGAAACCTATGATCCCTACCAGATTATTATCACAGATGGCAACCGTGCCTTTTTGACTGACAATGCTGTCTGCCACGACTCTTGTCGCCCTTTCATCATTTCCAAGAATAGGTACAAGCTTCTCATGAAGGGAACTGAAATAGAGCTCCGCTGCTTGTTTCAAATACTCATCTGGCAAGCTATCAAGGTAGTGGATCTGTTTTCTGTTAAAATTCAATTCCGAGGAACCGGGCATGGCGGACATAAGAGTATTCTTTGATTATTGATCATAATAGCCGGCCCGAACGGAGGTACCGATGAAGTTGCAAATCAGTCTTTCAGCATGGATAAGGGAGGTATTGTTGATATCATAACCGGGCGCAATCTCGACCAGATCCATACCGAGGACCCGTCCTTTGTTGACCAAACCATGAATAAGAGCCCTGATTTGAATCCAGGTCAATCCACCGGGAGTCTGCGACATCACCGCAGGCATGATTGAAGGGTCCAGTCCGTCGGCATCTATGGTCAAATAGTAATCAGTATTGTCAGGGATTTCATCAATCACGGACTCAACGCCTCTTTGATGCAGCTCGTATGCGGTTATGATTTTCGCGCCAAAGGTCTTCGCATCATTGACTTCCTTAATCCGGGCACTTCCCACACCCCGCATCCCAATTTGGACTATGCCGGAAATCCATGGCATTTCTGATGCGCGTCGTATCGGGCTGGAATATCCCCGGGTTTCGCCATTGACTTCATTCCGCCAATCCAGATGCGCATCTATATGAACCAGGGTGATAGATTTGCCAGTGTTTTTCAACGCCTGCAATACCGGAATTGTAACTCCATGGTCACCGCCCAATGCAATCAGGGTTGTTCCCGCACCCAGAATCATTCCTGCCACAGCTTCCGCCCTTCTATAATGTTCGGCGGGATCGGACAAATCCGCTGTAACATTACCGCAATCAATCACCCTGATGTCTCGTTCGTCAAGCAACGGGCCTCCAAGGTCAAAATCAAAATGCTCCCTGGTTTCATGGGCATAAGTGCTGAATTGACGGATTGCGTCCGGTGCCAGGCTTTGATCATTCGCCATTTCGGATGGTTGATAGGGCATCCCGAATGGAATTCCAAGAACGGCGATATCGGCATTCAAATTTTCAATACTATCCATTGAAGGGAAATCCAGAAAAGTCGTGGGAGGTGATCCTGCTACTTGAGTGAGTTTGGCCATACGGTAGCCTATCTTGATGTTTATTTGTCTGCTGATCGCCAGGCTTGATTCAAAACTCCACCGTAACACCGTATATCTAACTTTGCAATGCAGAGCGAATCCTGTTCGCTTGGGAGCGGTTAACAACCTTGCTTTTTCTTCACGGTTAATCCGGCCCAATTCGCCATCTCTCGACAGATGGTTTCATGATGTCCCATCATCATCGGATAGTGGTGTTCCAGGCCGTATACAGCAAGGGTTTCAATAAATTCTTCCAGTGAGAGGGATTCACCGTTAATGGTCAGGTTTCCCATCCATCCTCCGCTGCCCGGGTACGGTGCATGGCGGCCTTCTACGACCTCACCTTCCATAACAAACATACTGTCTCCGGCCGAGGATAGCCTTAAGGTTGTCACAGGCATTTTCTTAAAGGAAATATCGGCAGACAGCCCTGTTTTGGGATCCCCTTCCGCAACTCTTCTGTTCAGAGTATGATGATAATCGAGAATCCAACCCTTCTCATCAGCCCAGGATTTCGGACCGGGACCGCAATGCCACATTTGAATGAGATCGTTTTCCGGGTCAACGGCAACCAGGTCATTCATGGTCACGGCATTCCCGCTGATCAGTCGACCTATCAACATACTGACCGCACCAGGAACATCTCCTTCACAGGAAACCGGAATCTTATAATCATTCATTCGGGCAACTGCAGCGCAAGGCGCCATATTTAACACAGATTGAAATTCAGGCCAGCATCGTAGGGCCATAGCATCCAGTTTTTCAGACTGGGCGAAATGCTTGAGATTTTTCAACAGGGTGCCTGTTTTGTCAATCCATATCGGCTCGGTTTTTATTTGAGATGCAGCCTCTTTTAGATCCTGAATTTCCTCCGATGCATCTTCAGGTTTGGTATTTCCGACGGCATTCAGGAACTCATCAATGCCATATTCAACAATTTCAACACCCAGGCGCTTAGCAATCTCGCCTGAATCATAGCTAAGGTTATCAAAGGTGGGAACAGTCCCGCCGATTACCCCCACACGACTGGCGCGCAACCTCTTTATAGAATCCAAAGCACGAAGCGTTCTCGCTAATCTCTGTCGGAATAGTTTATCTCCGTTTCCGAAGAACCAGGTATAATCGGTTTTTTTACTGCAGTGACGAGCTATGGAAACCGCCATATTAAAACCGGTAAAGGAATTGAGCTGCAGTTCTCCTTTCAAGGTTGGTTCTTCAACAGCCCAAAATCCAATTGGAAAGCTTCCTTCCACAAAAGGCTTTATAACATCGCCAAGACAGAGTGAGCTTGCCTGTAGAATTAAAAAATCTATACCGGCTTCATTCAATTCTTTAATTCCCTGCTCAGCCTCATCAACGGTTCCAACTGGCTTATCCAAACAAACGCTCTCCAAACCCAGGGATGAGCAGATTTCTTTGACGGAAGTTACAGCCTGACCGTAAATATCATATTTAAGCGCCTCAAAATTGGCGAAATAGAGCCCGGCAAGACCTACCTTTAATCCGGATTGTCGCATAGTGATTACTCTTCCAGTATCCATATCTTTTCTTTTGGTAAAGAAAATGACGCGTTCCGACCTTCATCATATTCTTCTGTATAATTGGGATCACCGATAACGTTCCAGGCATTTCCCCCCACCCGGACATCATACCTGGTATATGTTCCCATATAGATTCTGCGGTTTATGGGCGCCTGAAAGCTGTTGTGGCCGGTATCACCCAGGACAATGGATTCCGGACGTATGACGATCGTCACCTTGCCATCCGGAACATCTGATTTCTCCACATCAAAATCACCAATTTCAGTTTTTACTGTTGCACCCGTTTTTACACCCGCAAGAAAATTCTCATTCCCGAAAAACGCCGCGACTTTCTTGGAGACAGGTTTTTCGTAGAATTCCTGCGGACTGCCGTATTGATGCAATTCTCCGTTAAACATCAGTGCGATTCGGTCAGCCAATAATACCGCTTCTTCCTGGTCATGGGTTACAAAGATTGTGGTTACGCCGAAACTCTTGTGAATCTTCAGTATCATCTCTCTCATTTCGTCCCTTAAGTGGGCATCCAGATTGGAAAGAGGTTCGTCCAGCAGAAGGATTTTCGGCCTGATAATCAGCGCTCGGGCCAGGGCAATCCGCTGTTTCTGTCCTCCGGAAAGCTGTGCCGGTTTGCGGGTTTCAAAACCTTCCAATCGGACCAGGCTTAACATTTCACCCACTCTTTTTTTAATCTCTTTCTTATCCACATGACGCATCTTCAGACCGAAACCTATATTATCCTCAATCGTCATATAGGGAAAGAGCAGGTAGTTCTGATAGACCATCACAGCTTCCCGCTTCTCGGGTCTAATGTCGTTGACCCTTACGCCATTGAAAAGAACTTCACCGCTGGTGACATCGTGGAGCCCTCCTACCATTTTTAATGTGGTCGTCTTACCACAACCTGAGGGACCTAAAAGAGCTACCAGTTCACCCGCATTGATATCCAGACTTAGATTTTTGACTGATGGTTCGCTGGCACCATCGTATACTTTTTCCAGGTTTCTTAGTTTTACATCTGTCATATGCTTCCAAAGCCTCCCATTCCGCCTGATTTACCGGATAAGTATTTTGAAGTAACGATCAATATTACAATTGCGGGAAGAACAAAAATGATACTCAATGCCGATGCAATGGCGTTGTCGCCCGAGCCGGCAAAAGAGAAGAGCAAAACCGGAAGAGTGATAACACGGCCGCCCCCCACCATAATTGTTAAGATGTACTGGCTCCAGGAAATCAGAAAGGTGAACATGGCACCGACAACAATCCCCGGAAATATTACGGGAAGCGTAATATAGTAAAAAGTCTTAATTGCATTTGCACCCAATGAACGAGCTTGTTCTTCGAACTGAGGATCATAATTGGCAAATACTCCTGCCATGCTGATAATCATATAGGGCAACGAGGGAAGAAGATGGACAATGATCACCCCGACTATATTGTCCGACAGACCGAATCTGATAAACAGTATCTGAATTCCCATAATCACTGCCAAACCGGGAACTATGGTAGGTGCCAGAATAATCAGCTCGATTAACTCCTTTCCCCTGAATTTGTACATCCCAAGAGCCTTGCCGGCAGGCACGCCCACCACTATTCCGATTGCTGTTACACTCAGGGCAATGATGAGGCTAACAATGAATGATTCAAGTATCTTCGAATTCGGATTTGCAACATACACCCAGGCCCTCGAGCTGAGTTCCGTCGGTAACAGTGACGGGAAATACCAACGAAAACTGAAAGACCAGAGTAACTGGGGAATCATCGGAAGAATCACCCCCACTATAATTCCCAATAGGACTATGTTTCTCATCACATTGCTTTGCCGCTGCTTATGGGATTGTTTTTTAATTACCCCAGTTTTGGATAAACCAGCGCTTTGACTCATGTTCTATGTTCTCCCCGTTATCCGTTTAATGAGTTTTTTATAGAAAATGACCAGAATACTGATAAAAACGGCGATAAACACAGCCATTGCCATCGCTTCCGGACGCGCATTCAAATCAACATCCTCAAAAAGTCTGTACGCCAGAACCGAGAGGACCGCAGGGAAGGGTTTGCCCAACAGATAAGGAACCTCAAATGATCCGAAGGTGTAGGCAAAACAGATAATCGAAATCGGCAGGATTCCGGGGACGATCAACGGTAAAAGAACATATCTGAAGGTTTGCCACCTGTTGGCCCCCAGTGATCGGGCCAACTCTTCATAATCGTTACCGACGGATTGCAATATCGATATGACGATCAGCCCCATAAAGGGAATCTGCTTCCAGAGATAGACATAAATAATCCCGATTCCCAAATTGTCATAAACAAGGATCGGGAACTGGCTTTGGTCAGAGATGATTCCCAGGGCATAAAAAATTCGGGCAAACATACCACTCTGTGAGAACAACAGCATGGCCCCGACCGCGATAACCAAGTGCGGTATCGTGATGGGAAATTGGTAAAGAAAATTGATAATCCGCCTTCCTTTAAACGTCTGCCGCATTGCCAATGCCGTAATAATGGCAAATATGATGGTCAATATCGTGGCAGCCAGCGATATCCACAGCGTCAGAAAAAGTGATCCAAAGAACTTTGTATCCGTAAACATGTTCCTGTAAGCGTCCAGGCTCATATCGTGTTGCCCGATAATCGGCATATATCCGAAACTTTGGAACAGACCGAACAAAAAGCCACCGATAAAAAGTGTAACGATGATTAGTATTGCCGGACTGAGCAGCAGAGTGATGGTTAGTCGCTTTGACATGAGAACTCCAAATTACCTTTTCTCGCCATTGATCATGGACTCCCTCCTCCATGCAGCAAAAAGGATATCCATAAAAGCTTTGGGATCCAGAATTTTTTCAGGCATGTTAATGTTGGTGCCTTTTCCGGGTCCGACATGCGGTTTTAGCATTCCGGTTTTCAAACTTTCCTCATTGGCATAGATCATGATTTCGTTTCGGTCAAAAATTTCCGGATTGGTGATATAGACGGCCGGAACGAGATCCCAGAGAAAAAAACACTCCACGCCAAAGGTTTGATGGATATAATCAAGCCAATCGGAAACGATGCGACGACGGTCTTCCGACCAGAAATCCGCTTTTTCCAGGTCTTCATAAGTAAACGGTGCTTGAAGGCACACATGACCGTTCATTACGGTTACCGGGCAGGAAGCATACAACATGGCTTCGGCAGCCTTCGGATTGCTGGCCATGTTAAGTTCCTTGCACTGTTTCCAGCCCACCACAAGATCATGAACATATCCCCCCATGGCCACAATTTCCTTGACCTTGGAGAAAAACCCAGGATCTCTCCTGGAGGCTTCGTAGAGGTTTCCCATGGGGCCCGCAGCAAGTATGACTACTTTACCGGGGTACTTGTTAACCTCCTCAACCAAAAATTCAGCAGCCTTGTTGTTTTCAGCCTGATAATCGGTAAACTCATCTTCATATCGCGACAAACCGGCGGAGGTACTGGCAACATAAGCGTTCTGGTTGGCAAACGGCTCCCCGCTGAATCGGGGGATATCTTCCCGTCCAACCTCCTTCAACAATTTCTTTGTGTAAAATTCAACCTCTTTCAGGGTGCTGTTTCCAAACGTATTCGTGATACCCAGCAAATCCACTTCCTCCCGGCCCAGGAGATACAGCAGGACCAATCCATCATCCACGTCCCTTGTGGGTCTGCCCATTGTGTTATCGCAATCAAATATAACTTTTGTTTTCATTTATGCTCCTGATATTTCGCTGAATCCAAGTGATTGAGCGGTATCCAGGCAGGCACAACGGTATCCCGCTATACCTGCAAACAAGCTTATTCAAATCGGGCTTTACTTCTCCAGTACGTTTTTCTGCCACCCTTTTTCTATGGCTACCAACCAGTCTGCCATCAATTCCGGAAGCTGGTGTGTGGAGAGAACTTCACCGGACAGAACCGACGGGTGTCTTTTTATATTGTTCACTTTATTTTTCCACTCGGTTGGAAGTTTCTCAACATTCACCACCAGGGGCCAGTTGTTACGTACGGCCGCCATTGAATATTGAACTTCAGGAGAGAGCATTTCGTTACAGGCAACCATGGCAGCCGCTTTGGCGCTTGAATTGAAGGGAATCGCCAGATAATTGATATTGCCGATGGTTCCTCCGTCAAAAACGAAGGTCCGGACAGAATCGGGATACTTGCCTGCAGCCACTTTAGATGCTGCATCACCGGGACTGTAGTTAAAGTTCAACAGCACTTCCCCATTGGCAAACAGCTCATTCAGTTTTGTAATATCCTCGGGATACGTCGTTCCTTTCCTCCATAGATAGGGTTCAAGCTCGTTCATCAACTTATAAAACTTGGCCGATACTTCATCGAATTTGGCCTGGTCAAAGGCTCCCATCAGCGAACTCGGCCCTCCGGCTACATAGTAGAAAAAATGACGAACAAATGCCGAGCCGGTAAAATCCGGGGGTGCCGGGTAGGTGAATTTGCCGGGATTTGTTTTAATCCATTGAATTAGCGCCTTAATGGAGGTCGGCGGATTTTCAATCCTTGCCTGATCATAAATCATGACCATTTGAGCGGCCCCATAGGGAGACTCATATCCCTCGACAGGATATCCGAAGTCATATTGAAATGCGGGATCGGAAGCATCAAGATACTTCATATTCGGCAACCTGTGAGCATAAGGACCAAATAGCAGGTTCCCCTGCCGCATCGTTTTGAAGTTTTCACCGTTAATCCACATCAGGTCGACTGCACCCCGCGTGTTTTTTCCAGCCTGTTTTTCACTGAGTACCTTGTTAACATAAACCTGAGCGCCGGTAATCGGCACCATCTCAATTGTTACCCCGTATTTGGATTTAAGCCTGCTGGCATAAAACCCATTCACCCAGTTATTTATCACATCGGAGCCACCCCACATATAAAAATAAACGTCCTGGCCTTTTGCCTCGGCGACTATCCCATTCCAGGACATTTTTTGAAAACGGTCTTCAAATTTATCACCAGCTTCCGCCTGGCTGGCACTCCATACCGACAAGGTTGTGATAGTAAGTATCAGAACCAAAACAGAGAATAAATGCTTTTTCATAATTCTTTCTCCTCCAAATTTTGTTGAGTTGGTTAAACTTGTTATCAAATTCTGATGTCTCACGGGCTAAAAAAATCGCTTCGATTTCCTCCTTATCTGGATTAATTTAATTGGAAGGGGGGTTACTTCTGATATCGATCATTTCAGAAATATACCCAACCCTGATTTGAAAAAAATGGCATCTCAACCATGCCACAGTTCGCACAATTGCTTTGGACTGAAGAGCGTCAGCGATTATGCGGAACTTATGGCATCTAAGTCGATCTTCGCATGCCCCTCTGCTATGGCTTTGAGTTCATTTAATCTCGGAACGCCGGTTTCCAAAGCCCACTGCTCCAATCCCACGCTCCCGAAATTGGCATATTGTTCGATTGCGTCATGCCAAATGGCCCTGCCGCACAAAAATCCGGCATAACTCACTTCCGCCTGGTTTGCCAGTTTCAATGATCCCTTAAACTCATCAAAAGTAACGCCTCCGCTGAGGTAGATAAACGGAAGGTGAGTTGAATCGGCACAAGTTCGAAAATGGTTTAGGGCATCCTCATGTGTAAATAATGCTGAACTCCCGTCGGAAGCAAATCCTTCAACCGTTTTAATATTCACCGGAAGTTCCACCTTGAGTATGTCGACAAGGTAGCGTTTCTTGGAGAACTCTTTCATCGCTCTTGCGACCAGGTCGGGTTTTATTTTTACATACGACTCTCCAGCCGGATCAGTGTCCCGACGGTAAGTAAGCGGTTCAAACAAAAAGGGCATCTGATGGGCGTAACATTCGGCACCAACCTTTTCCACCAAGGCATGCTTTTGATCGTTAACATCGGACGAGTCATCCGGGTCATAATAGAGGTACAGTTTAATCGCATTGGCCCTTTTCTCCTTTAACCGAATGACGCTTTGATTGTGAGGAATTGCTGTCAAACGATCCAGGGAACCTGTTGCATATACGTCTGTTTCATAAGCCCGGATCACTCCCGATTCCGGATCTGCAATCTTCTGGCAGGCATCTCCATATCGAAAATCAAAAAGCATCGCCGAGGTATGACGGCTGAAGTGCTCTGTTAATGTAGTTTTAAATGTTTCTAAATCCGGCTTATCGGGACTGCCTTTCGTTTTCTGCGATTGCAAGAGCAGATCCTGCAGACTTGATCCCTGATCAATTGCAACTGCCGCCATAAACCCGTCGTCAGGCGTAAGACATGATTTTAACCGATTCCTTTTACCCGAACATATCTCGTGATTCATTTACCCAACTTTATTTTTAAAAAGTATTGATTATACTTTGTAGAAGAACGGTACTTTAAAGGGAGCATTCCATAGTGCTTCCATTTGCGGCGTCACTTTGCAAAGTGATATCGAAAACCCTGCGGTTTCCTGGGTAGTGACCAGTGCGCCGATTAACGGTGAAAGCGCCTCGATGTTCCCTCTCTTTAAAATACTATCGATTTTACGATAGATAATGAGCTGTTCCATTAATGTTGAACCTCCCATGTTATTTACCATGACCAAAACGCGATCACCGGACTGAAAAGGGAGATCCGACAGAATTTTGCTCATCACGAATTCGACAATTTCATCGCAGGATGTCATTTCGAGCTCGGCTATTCCGGGTTCACCGTGCACTCCCATGCCGACATAAATTTTGTCATCAGGCAGGGAAAACATCTCTTGCCCGGTAAGCGGTGAAATCCCCGGATTCACTGAAACACCCAGGGTGCAAGTGTGATCGCGAATCGTTTCTCCCAAATGCTTCAATTCGATCAAGGACGCACCCTGTTCTGCAAAGGCACCCAGAATTTTATAAATAAAAGTTGTGCCGGCCGCCCCACGTCGGTTCCTGCTGTCTTCCCTGGGAGCTGAAGAGATGTCGTCGTACATTACCAGCATGTCAACATTACACCCGGCGGCTTTTGCGTTGACTAGTGCACTTTTTGAGTTGATAAGGTCGCCGGAATGGTTGGAAATCAGTACTAATACACCTGCGCCGGTATCTACGGCCTCGATGGTCTCTTGTATTAGGGAAGGAGATGGTGCTGCAAACAACTCACCAACCGCATTGGCATCAAGCATTCCTTCACCAACCCAACCCATGGCTATTGGCTCATGCCCTGAACCGTTGCCAATGATTATCCTCACTTTGTCGGTCGGTTTTGGATTGGCTCTCATGACAATTCGCGAATTTTTTTCGTGACACTTTACAATATCGGGATAGGCAGACACATATCCTTCAATCATTTCATCGACGATGTGATCGGGGTTGTTGATTATCTTTTTCATATTATATCTCTGATCTAAAGGGATTGCTCCAGCATTGATGAAGAATGGTCAATAGATACACAACAGATTGCGCTCCCGGATCGATATGTCCCTTCCCGCCGTCAGCAACATATCTTGAACGACCCATCCTGGCAGCCATGCCAATGGTTGCTGATGCTCCTTTTTGAGCTGCCTGTACCACCTGTTCCAGGGCGGTATCCTCTTTCGAGGCTTTTACCCGATTCAATTCTTCGACTGCCGGGGCAAGGGCATCCAGCATTGTCTTATCCCCAACGGATGCTTCTCCAATAATCTTGATCTGACCGACAGCAAATTGTAATCCCTCATAAACATGGTTCAGGGTTAGTGTTTCACATCCTTTACCGCTGTTTCCGATCCCCTGAAAAATACCTGAAAACAAAATTCCACTGGCTCCACCGGTAGCGTCCTGGAAGGCCTTCGCCGCTTCAACAAACAGTTCCGCGCATTGGGAATCGGAGCCCTTAGTGGCTTCATAACCAGCCTTCATTCCCCTGGACAGAGTCGACCCATGATCTCCATCTCCAACGGCGGCATCCAATCGATTCAGTTCATCCTTGTTAGACTGAAAAAACTCATTGAGTTGTTGAAAATACAATTTGGCGGCTTGCTTATCCATTGAATAACCTTTTGATATTGTTTAACGCGGAAACAGCAGCAGTATCCGGATCTGATTCGATCGGTCGCCATATATTAAGATCCGGACTGACCGGCAAACAAGCCTGGACAAACATCTCACAGGTAATCCATCCCTCATAGTCAATTTTTCTTAACGCTTCAGCCTGACTTGGGAAATCAATCTTACCCGTCCCCGGAACACCCCGATCATTGTCAACAACATGATAATGTTTCAAGAGAGATCCACATGCCAGGATGGCTGATGCCGGATCCTTTTCTTCGATATTCATATGATAGCTGTCCAGATGCACTCCAAACCATGGCGAATCAATTTGCCGGGTCAACTCCAATGCCTGTTCTGCGGTATTCAGCAGATCGGACTCATATCGGTTGATGGCTTCAAGTCCCAAATGAACTTCATATTGCTCAGCGGTTTTCGAAATCTCAAACAAACTGTCAGCAGACCATTTCAACCGCTCTTTCCGGTTTTCCCAATCCGTAACTCCCCAAGCTGCGTAAATCACGCCTGCTAGCTGATCGGCCCCCAGTTGGCTGGTCGTTGCGATGGCCTCTTTCATGGTTCTTATCCCGGCTTTACGTGGGGTTTCATCCAAAGCAGCAATATCGGTTTCCGGAGCCAATCCGGTAGCACAGGTTATTTCCAGCCCCATGGACCTGATCTCATTTCCGACTTTCTGTGCGTTTGTATTAACGTCTCCCAACAAGGACAGTTCAACCCCATCATAGCCAATCTCGCTTGCCTTGGAGGCATAGGGCAGAATGTCATCATTCCAGGTGTTCATCCATAATGCCAGGTGAATGCCTATCTTCATTGTTTTCCTCGTTTGTTTACAAGTAAAAGCCGTATTGGATATCTGGCAGAATTGCCAACATATTTTCTCGCTGATCAAGACGATTCATAAACAATACTCTCCAAAGACTGGTTAAGTTTCATCTGTAACTTCCGTTCGGCACCGTTCAATTCAAAAAACAGGACATCAACACGAAACGACTCTTCGTACATAATCAGTGTTTCCGTACGGGAAAATACCGCACAAAAATGTCGGATTATGGGTCTGTCGGGGGGGATCTGTAACAAATCGGCGATTCTTTCATTCGGTAACACCGGCCTGATCTCCTCTGAGCCATAATCGATGGACAAACCGTATTTTCTCTGCAGTAAACTCAGGATAGATTGCTCCCGCCCGTTGCAGGCAAAATCCTCTTCTTTTAATCCCGGTACCAATCGTTTGGGAATCCAGGCACGCATCACGATTTTAGGAATCCGATCAACCAGACGCAGTCTCTCAACCAGGACCAATTTTTCGTTATCTTTGATGCCGGTGGGTAAGGTCTGATTGATAAAACTCCGTGCAAGGACCGTTTTGATCTGAATGATTTGGGTGGATGGCTGCATTCCGGCAGCCAATACCATTTCGGTAAAAGATGTAAAACAACTTGATGATATCACCCGATTAGAAACCACCCGGTGACCGCTGCCCCGTTTGCTTTGTACAAAACCTTCATGCACCAGCAAGCCCAGGGCTTTTCTGATTGTTATCCGGCTTGCTTGATAGGTTTCAACAAGGTTGCTTTCCGGTGGTAGTTTGGATCCGATAGGCGCATAACCCTCTTCAATAAGTTGGCGCAGTTTCCTGTAAACATGAATGTATTTTGGAGTTTGCTCTTCACTCATTGTATCTGTTTTCCAACGGTTTGATATCACGATACTATTAAAAAATATTGCTTCCCGAATCGCAATAGATCCGGCGAATCAGCCTGTGCTTTCTCTATTCTCAAATCCAATCGATCCGACTCATTCACCCTTATACCTGTCCGGGCCTCGGCATTCACGCTGGCAAGGCTTGGCTATCTAATTGTAGTGCATATATTTGTTACATACAATTAAATTTGTTATATACAACTTATGCGGTAGTCTACAACCTCAAATGGAAATGTCAATAAAAAAACCACTGGGATTTATCAATGGGAGATTGGGATCGGGGCGTCAATAGAGTTTACCCCGATTAGATGCAGACAGACTGACTTGAACGGTAAAGTTGCCCTTTAGTCAAGGTTCCGGTTATTGGGATTGTGTAGCGATAATCACTCCGGTCCCCATCATGGTTATGCCTGCACCTCGATTAACATTCTTCATCGCCTTGCGATTCGAAAAAAAGCTTCTTGTACGTGAAGCGATGAATGAGTAGATCGTCAACACAATAACCAGGGCAATGGCTATCAGGAAGGCTGCCACGATAATTTCATAATAAACCAGGGCGGAAAGGTCCATGAAAGTTGGCAGGAGACTCACATAAAACAGGATGACTTTCGGATTGCTGAAGGGTATGAATAACCCTCCAACCAAGCCTGAACTCTTTTTTTCATCCTGTGGTTTCCGGGTATCAGAAATTTGGGGTTCCGACTTCCACATTTTCCATCCAAGCCAAAAAAGATATGCTCCCCCGGCCCATTTGATCAAAATAAACATTTCACCCAGCATTTGTGCAACGGCAGCTAGCCCCAAAATCGCAAACATAAGAAAAATAACATTGCCTATCACAATCCCGGAAATAACATACAAAGAAGCCTTAAAGCCCGAACCGAGCGCTTTGGCAATACAGGCAAAAACACCGGGCCCGGGTACGGCAGCAGAAACAATCATGGCAACCATCAAAGCAAATGCAGTTTCAATCGTCATTTAATTCTCCATTATTGAATCAGGATCAGGTTTGATTGTTGTTTTGAATTTCAGCTGGCAGTTTTACTGGTCCATAGCTCCAGTCCTAGCTGCACCTGCTACTGGCCTTATTGTGAGACTAACGTTTAAAACGTGGTTTCGTATCCCATTGCTAATCTGTATGAAGAGATTGGACTGGCTTCTGAATTCAAGAAAGGAATCATGGCAATTGTTTCCAGAGTTGCAGAAAGATAGAAATCGTAAATCGAAATCTTACCGAAAGGTGCAAACTGAGAAGGATTGGATTTGGAATCCTGGATATTTACTTTTTCGCAATATGTTTCAATCCTGCTGAGCTGCTCTCTGCTTGCTTCTCCGGCTTCTTTAATCTCCGAAACCGTTTGGGCACACCTTTCGTTACTCGTCTCTTCAGTAATATAGCCATTTCCGGTTACTGTCCAATAGGTGAGCCCTCCGACTCCAAACTCAAATAGTATCGGCTCCTGATGTGGTTTTTTCATCCTGAACAGCCAGATCGGTTGAACATAAAGCTGTACGACTTCAACTTGTGAGTCAACATCTAACACAGTATCAGATGCATCGGAGCTATTAAGATAAGATGATCCAAGTAACTGATTTGTACTCTGAAATTTAGTCAAAAACGCTCTAATCAGCAGAGACGACGATTTAAATCGGGCTAATGAAAACGAAGCGGAAAAGTCGGGGGCAATTGTTTCCGTTACAAACCCGATGTGGGCATCGATAGAATTTTCACTTTGAAAATCCACATCCGCATCGAAAGTTGCATTGATATAAAGAGCACCGATGTTTAGGGATATGTCAGTGAAATCAAGTGCCACGAGATTGGAGGCAAATAAAACAAAAACAATAACAAATGAATAGCATTTCTCCATTCTGTTTTTTGCTTTTTGATGTAACTTATTTGAGTAACAACAACCGGTGATCAGGTCCGAGTATGGTTATTGGTTTGTGTATCCTGGTGAAAAAAAAAGTTAAGTACGACCGCGCTAACCTACTTTTTAGCCGAGGTACTCTGATTGAAGTCCTGACTTGACAGCAGTGTCAAATTGTTATTTGTCCGATGTGACAAACAAATCGGCTTTCCATTCAATTGCACAAGCCAAATGCAGTGAATCCATTAGTTATACGATAACGATTTAGAGAACACCGAATATGTCCCGGGGATCATCATCGATTTTTGATCTCGAGTAGCACAAGATTCAGGCTTCGACCCTTGGAGGTGGAACAAAAACCTGGCGCGATTCTGTCCTTTTCATGACTATGGCGTCTTCCGAACACTGGTGGGCGCAAACGCCACAGCCGATGCATTTTGATTCGCCAACGATAACGCGATCATCCGACAGCTCAATCGTCTCCATCGGACAGGCCTCGATACATTCTTCACAAAGCGTACAACGATCATCATCGATTTCTGCGAGATAATTGGTGTGACAATGATATGCCGACACGCCACGGTAGTATAATTGAAACGGTCCACAACAGCATTTGCAGCAATTGCAGATGGCCTCTTCATCACGTCCCGTATCCAGATGGATGTGGAATGCCTTGTGTACCAAGCCTTCATCAGAGGATTTGATCAGTATTGCCTTGGCTTCTTCTTTTGAGATCATCCGGGCAAACTTGTATTCACTGGCAAACTGTGCACTCTTTCCCAACAGCAGGCAGTTGAGCCGTTCATCAGTGATACTGCAGGATTCGTCCACCAGATCTTTTGAGTGACGACAATAACAGTGCGCAACTGCTATCTCATCAAACTTATCAATGATTCCCGAGACTTCTTCAATCGGCATGATTTTGTCAGTTGCTGGACCTGCAATCTCCTCTTCAATAGGCACCACCCGGACAATTGGTGGAAATTCCCTGGCATGCTTGACATAAAGATCATAATTTTCCTGGGTAAAATTTCTCATTTCATCAAACAGTTTTTCAAACAAGCGCGCCAGCTTCTTCTGCTTCTCGCCTGTCTCACCTCTCAGATTAGTGTATTCGAACATCCCGGGAAAAGGGCCAAGTAACCTGTAGACCATGATCCCCGTGCTGCGACTGGGGATGCCCACGACAATACCGTCAAACATCAGGCTGTCCAGCATTTTCATGAGTTCATGCTCAGCCAGATCGGATCGTTCTTTTAACTGGTCAATATTCAACGACGGTTTGTCAAAATGCCTGACAAAATCTGCCTGTTCCTGGCTCATCATCACCTGCAACAACCCGATCAGTGTCTCGCTGATCGGAATCGGAATCAAACCGGCATTAACCACTGTCTGCGCGGTTTGATTCCACATGTCGTTATTGTTCATAGCTGTTCATCCCTGATATTGTTAATTAACGTCTATGTCCGGATCGTAAGGAAACCATTCGACCGAAACCTGCCGGTCGGTTAACCGGGTGTTTGCTATCATAATGAAGTGAGGTGAGTTCGTATAGGGCTTTTAACATCCGAAAGGCACCCAACAAAACGGAGTGTGACACTCGGACATCTATTGTTGACAAATCTCAACTGATCCTCAAGAATCAGGTGTGATCGGATTCCGGGATTGAATCCCAGCCATTTACTATTGTAGCCACCTGCTAGACTGTTCACAGAAAAACGACCGCTCATTATCGGAAGGTCCCCCGTGATACGATATAATTTCTGTTATTCTTAAACCCCGGCGGGGAGAACGGTGAAATCCAAAACAACAGAAAAATGGAATAGAGAGTACCTGTACGGAAACCTGGGAGAAGAAGCGTTTCCCGACTTTGGATTGATGCGCTGTTGTCCGTTGGTCCCCAAAGGCAGGGTATTGGACCTGGGTGGTGGAAATGGTAGAAATGCGATTTTGTTCGCGGAAAAAGGATATGATGTCTCCCTGGTGGATTGTTCGCAAGCAGCAATAGAAAAATGCAAAGAGGAGGCATCCCTTCGGAGTATATCACTCAAATTCGAAAAGACGTGGATTCAGGATTTTGTAATTGGGACCGGCGACTACAGCCTGATTATTGCCGCACTGGTTTTACAAGCTTTCAAAAAAGAAGAATACGAAAAGATCATTTCCAGCATGATACTAGGTGTTCAACCCGGTGGCTACCTTTATGTCAGCGTTCTCTCCACAGCCGATTCTGGTTATCATGTGCGAAGCAAAACTCTGCCGGAAACAGAAAAGAGAACCTTTTTTCTCGCCGACCGCAATATTCATGTACATTATTTCACCACCGAAGAACTATTGAGCTATTTCTGTGATTGGAAAATTATTTACTGCGCAGAAACCAGGCACATAAGACGGGAACCGGCCGGAAAGGAGTTCCCCTATCAAGCCTCAATCGATCTGCTTGTATCTAAAATCTAGTAGCGTATAATACCAGGTATGGTTAGGGCATCAATAAAAGGAATCTCGTTCTCTTGGGACGCAGATCTATGGGAGGCTGATAAATTCCCCTGTTGTTTATAAAACATGATTGATCAATCAAAGGAGGTACTCGCCGTGGATCAGATCATTTATCAATCCGTAAGTCTTTCTTGTTCTACCAAACAAGCATTTGAAATGTTTAGCAAAAATGAACTGCTTGAGTCCTGGTTGACCGGTGTTGCTGAGGTGGAACCGATTGTCGGAGGTAGATACGAACTGTTCTGGGAGCCGGATGATCGTGAGAACAACAGTACAATTGGCTGCAGGATCACCGCCATCGAACCCGGACAGTTACTCTCATTCGAATGGCGGAGCCCCAAGCAATTCAAGCACTTTGCCAACAGTGCCGATCCGCTAACCCATGTTGTAATTTCCTTCTATCCGAATGAAAGCGGATCCACAGTCCATCTGGTACACTCCGGTTGGCGCAGGTCGAAAGAGTGGGAAGAAGCACGACTATGGCAGGATAAAGCCTGGCAGATGGCCTTCAAAGCCCTCAGTCAACAGTTTCAATAATATATGTCCCCGTTTTTAACTGGCGGAGAGACAGGGATTCGAACCCTGGGTACGCTCGCGCGTACAGTTGATTTCGAATCAACCGCCTTCGTCCACTCGGCCATCTCTCCGCAGACGCTTTTTTTGTACTTCGGATAACGTCCGATTGCTGCGTGCACAACGCAGTCTGCCTTGTCTCGATAAGGTCGATTCTAGCCATTTCCCAAAAACCAGTCAAATGAATTCACCTCGCGTTAGTCTTCAGGTGATATCCTGAACTCAAAGATAACAACACATTAGAACCATCCATCAAAGCTAGCCAGGTTGATGGATCCGAGAGAATGCCTTTTATCGGTGTTTGCTCTCAAAGCAGGCGGGAGCTTATCAACCGGTTTTTCTGTTGCAATAGTAAAAGCTTTCTGGAATAGTGAGGTACCATTTTCAGCCATTCGCCCCGAACCTGATTTATCTTTTTGAAATTGAAGGACAATATCAGGGTCGTCGGGGTGGCAAAAGTTTAAAAAAAAGGAGGGCAATTATGAAACAAATGTTGCGATGGTTTGGACTGCTTTTTATAAGTTTATGGCTACCACTCAGCCTGACAGCGGCTGACGGAATAACGGATACAGAAATACACATTGGAAGCTGGGGACCGCAAACAGGGCCAGCAGCAGCTTGGGGATCGGTTCCGCGGGCAACCGAAGCTCTTTTCAAAATGATCAACGCTGAGGGTGGAATTCACGGCAGGAAAATCATTTATCACCATTTTGATGATGCATATAATCCAGCCAAGACCATTCATGGAGTAAAGGAACTGCAGGAGAGCAGCCACGGAATTTTCGCCTGGGTAGTTGGTGTGGGAACTGCGCCCGGAATGGCTGTTAAAGACTACATCATAAATCAGAAAATTCCATGGGTGGGACCAGCTACCGGGTCACGAGTCTGGACCAACCCTCCCAGCAAGTACCTCTTTGCAACCTATCCCTACTATTATGATGAGGCACAAATTCTGGTTAAATATGCGGTGAACTCCCTGAAAAAGAAGAAGGTTGCCATTGTATACCAGAACGATGAGTATGGTAAGGATGGCCTGAGGGGTGCAGAAAAAGCTGCCAAAGAACTGGGAATGGAACTGGCGGCTACGGTGCCACTCAATGTCGCGGACAAGGACATGAAACCCATCATCATGAAGCTTCGTAATGCCAAAGCTGATGCCGTGCTTCTCTGGGTAACCCCCTCCTCGGTAATCCGAACCATATTAACAGGAAAGGCCATGCGTCTCGAAACGCAGTGGATGAGTACCAGTACCTGTTCGGACTTTCCTCTCCTTTTTAATATCAGCCGGGGTGCCCTGGAAGGCCTGATTACGGGCAGTTTCGGTTTGACAGCCGATTCACAGAATCCGTTGCTTCTGAAATATAAGAAAGACGCCTATGAAAAGTTTGCTCCGGGTGAGCGTTGGGGAATCTTCTGGTATGCCGGAATCGGCTTCATGGAGCCGATTGTTGAAGCGATGAAACGGGCAGGTCGAAACCTGACCCGTGAAACCCTGGTGAAGGAACTTGAAGGTATCAACGATTTCCAGGGAATTTTCGGGAAGATCAACTACAAACCCTACAATCCTAATGATCCAACAACCAGGCAGGGGCAGAATAGCGTCTTTCTCATTCAATGCCTCGCCGAGGGTGAAACCAAAATTCTCACCGACTGGATGACCGCCGACTAGGCAAAAAAAAGAGGATCAATGCCTTAATTTACAGGCAATGATCCTCATCCTCTCCTTTCCAGAGAGTCCAAAGACACATCTGATAAAGCCTGTTAAGAAATCATCCTGTCTTTACCTTCCCAATACTTGGCACGGATGGCCTTTTTATCGACCTTTCCCAGGTTGGTCAGTGGAATGCTGTCCCAGAAGTCAACCTTCTTGGGTGATACCAGGCTGCCTTTCTTCTCTTTTACAAATGCGATCAGGTCTTCTGTCGTTGCTGCATCCTTCTCCCTCAAAACAACCACGGCCCTGACCTCTTCTCCCCATTTGTCATGAGGCGACCCGATAACCGCTGCATCCTTTACAGCCGGATGTTCAAATAGAACATCCTCGATCTCGCGGGGGAATATGTTGAATCCGCCGCTGATAATCATATCCTTCTTCCGATCGACAATATAGATAAATCCTTCCTCATCCTGTCTGGCAATATCCCCGGTGTGGAGCCAACCGTTTTTGATGGTATCTGCGGTGGCTTCGGGATTTTTATAATAACCACTCATCATGTTAGCACAGCGAACCACTATCTCACCTTTCTCTCCCTGTTCGACCTCCTTGCCATCATCCCCGATGAGTTTGACTTCCGCATGAAAGGTAGGACGACCAGCAGATGCGAAAATCTGCCTTTCCCGTTCAGGATCTTCAATTACGTGATCCTCCCTGGGCAGGGAGCTAAACACCATCGGCGCTTCCGTCTGGCCGAAAAGCTGGGTAAAAATTGGACCAAAAGTCGTTACAGCTTGTTTCAGCCGCTCCGGTGCGATGGCAGAGGCTCCATAAATGACGTTTCTCAGGCTGCTCAGATCATAGTTGTTCAAATCCGGATGATCGAGGAGAACGTAGATCATGGTGGGGACCAGAAAAGTCATAGTGACATTCTCTTTCTGTACACACTCTAGAAACTCCCCGGGATCAAAATGGTCGAGAATTACACACCTGCCTTTCCGCAGGAACACCGGCAACATCAAACACCCACCGGCGTGTGTCAGGGGCGTCATGTAAGCAAAAACCTCTTCACGGCCAAAATCAAAATCCAGGGTTTCCATCAGCACTGTGTAAACCCAGGCCCTGTGTGAAAGCATGACCCCTTTAGGCTTGCCGGTTGTTCCGCCGGTAAAGTAAATCCCCACCAGATCTTCTGGATCAATTTCGACTTTCAGGTTCGAAGGTTGATTTTCCTTCATCAGGGTTTGCATATGCAGGTGGCCATCCATCACGCTGGAAGCGTCTTCAGCAACACAAATATAATTGGTAACGGTTTCCAGTTTGGGCATCATCTCCTTGATACGATCTGCCAGTTTCTCGTGATAGATCAGTGTCGTACATTCAACCAGATTGAGCATGTAAACATGATCATCCGGATTAAGCAGGACCGCCAAGGGCACTCGGGTGCATCCCAGCTTGGCAACCGCAATTTCGCAAAAGATATATTCAGGGCAATTGGCCATCAGAAAACCGACCTTGTCACCTTTTTTCAGCCCTACTCTATCCAGGGCGGTAACAAGGCAATCCGCATGATGTCCCATATCCCGATAGGTATAAGAACGATCTTTGAAGGTGATGGCTGTGCTGTCGCCGAAAAACTGCACACATCGGTCATACAGATCGCCAATGGTCAGAGTAATCATGTTTCCTCCCGGATGGTATGGATTTAAACGCGCATATGGAACATGAGGATGTAGTCCAGTTCCATTACCGATTCATCTTTTTGGTTTTTAACGGTGTATCTCCAGGTTTGCACGCCTTGGGCCGGGTTTTTGGTAGGACGTTTTTCTTTGACTTCAACTTCAACCCTGATCGTATCCCCGATCCTAACCGGGCCCAGCATTTTCATATTGTTGACACCCAGCCAGGCTATAGCCGAATCCCCTGCAAATCCGGCCGTACCGACCAGGCCAACAGCCAGGGCAAATATCAAAGGACCATGAACCAGCCTTTCCCCAAACTGGCTTTTGGCTGCATATTCCTTGTCCATGTGTAGCGGGTAAAAATCCATTGTCAAACCCGCCCAATTCACAATGTGCGTTTCCGTCAAAGTGATCGCCTGGGTATGATAAATATCACCCACATTGAAATCGTCACCAAACTTACTGGGAGCCATGTTTCCTCTTTAGATGGGGGTTAATACAAAGGAGAAGAATTGTCTTGTCTACTAAGCTCTAATAAGAGCCTGACGATCCATGAGCACCATCATCGCCAGGCTTAATATGTTATTGAACATATTGGGAGTCGCTAACTCATACCAGGCTTTGATGCCGGGATCGGTCTCCCTTCGTCAGATTTAACTTCATTTTCGTCTCAGATGGGCTGAAACTTCGGCAACTTGAACTCTTCGTTTAATTGTTCAAACACCACTTTTACCGGCATATCGCACTGAATTGAATAGGGATCGCAATTGATAATATTGGTCAGCATCTGAGGTCCCTCATCAAGTCTGACAATAGCGACGACATAGGGGCAGTCGCCCAGAAAAGCCGTCGGCGAGTTATTTTCCACAACCGTATAAGAGTAAATCGTTCCTTTCCCGGATGCGTTCACCCAATCCAGGTTGTCTGAAAAGCATTCGGTGCAGGCGATCCTCGGGTAGAATATGTTCGCCCCGCAATCCTTGCATTTCTGGAAGGTCAGACGATCCTCCATGGCAGCATCCCAGAAAGGTCTGGCCCAGGGATTAACTACCGGTACCGGCTTTGGTCGTTGTGTCATTTTTTCTCCTTTCATTGTTAGTTGCTTCTCACCATCTTCAGATTTCAATTCTATAATTTCTTCTTAAGTCCTTAACTCATTAAATTGATTCAATTTTGATTTTAACTTACGGTATCTCGGTTCCCAGAATTGTCACCTGTGAATCCATATAAGTTCCCCCGGTCGCAGTTTCCACTGCAAACCTGGCATCTTTGACCTGTCGCTCACCCGCTTTGCCCATCAGTTGTCGGACTGCTTCAACCATTAAGGCAACAGCTCCACCGGCCCCTGTGTGCCCCTGGGACAGCATTCCCCCATTTGTGGTACACGGTAGTTTACCTCCCGGCCAGGTATCACCATTGAGAAACAGCTTTCCGGCCTCACCGCGTTCGCAGAATCCGAGCTCTTCCAATCCGATGATCTGGTAGACAGGATAGGAATCGTAGATTTCAGCCACATCAATATCCTTCGGCGTCAATCCAGCCTGTTCAAATGCTGTTTTTCCGGCTTCAGCCCAACCATACCGGGTGATGTCCTTCTCCTGGGAATAAACAAAATGGGTGACAACCCCGCCCTCACCCAGCAGGTATACCGGCCTATCTGCCACGTCCCGGGCTCGTTCCGCGGAGGTCAGGACAAAGGCGGCTCCGCCGTCAAACAGCATATTGGACTGTTTGGCCCGCAGGGGTGTTGAGAGCATTTTTGAACTCATTACCTCTTCAATGGTAAGAGGCTTTCTGAAGAAAGCGTTTGGATTCAGTTCGGCCCATTTCCGGTTGGATACACAAACTGCCGACATCTCCTCATCCGTACAGCCGGTTTCATACTGGTATCGGGTTGTGGCGAGAGCGGCAATTGAAGAGTAGTGTTGACCGAAGGGGACTTCCCATTCTGCCGATATTCCCGCAGTTGAGAAAAGATCGATGCCTTGTTGCAGGTTCACTCCCGTTCCCAATCTGTCAGTATGGACAAACAGAACATAGCGTGCCATTCCCTGGTTGATCAGTGTACTGGCGATTAATAGTGCGTTACTGCTGCTGGATCCTCCGGAAAAAATCTGCACGTTTTTCTTGCAGTTTTTCAATCCCAACTCTTCAACCACCCTACAGGTGACCATCTCAGTGTTAAACGCGGGGCTGTATAGAGATGCCGTAGGCAAAACATAATCGATTTCATCCTTATTGATTCCCGCATCCCGAATCGCCATTTTGGCAGATTTGATTGCATGATAGATTGCAGCCTTGTCGGCGTGTCTTCCTGTAGGGACTTCTCCAATTCCCACAAAAGCAACCTTACCTTTTAAATTACTCATCTTGACCCTTTATAAAAGTTATCTGATTCCACAAGCCGGAATAACGTTTCAGGAAGGCGATTTAGCTTTCCAACAAAAGTTACTCGGAAGGAATTTGTCCATTAGAGTTCTTTTCTCAAAATTTTACCAACCGCACTTTTGGGAAGTTCTTCCCTGAATTCAACGATTTTCGGCACCTTGTAGGCAGCCAGACTTTTCTTGCAGTGTTCTATAACCTCATCGGCGGTTATTGACTCTCCCTGCTTCAGCGCCACAAAAGCTTTTACCGTTTCTCCACGATAGTCGTCCGCCACACCTTTGGCACAGGCCTCGGCGATTTTGGGGTGTGTAAAGAGGACTTCATCGATTTCCCTGGGGTAGATGTTGTAGCCTCCCGCAATAATCATGTCTTTCTTACGATCGACGATGTAGGTATAGCCATCTTCATCCATCTGGGCGATATCGCCGGTATACAGCCAACCATCCTGAAAGGTTTCCGCTGTTTCTTCGGGCATATTGAGATAGCCCCCATCGGAAACCTGGGGGCCGAAGACCACCAGCTCGCCGGGCTGATTTGGCCCCAGTTCTTTTGATTTATCGTAAAGATCCACTATCTTCACCAAGGTATCGGGCAAAGGAAGACCGATGGATCCCGGTTTATTGATGCCACCAACCGGATTGATGCAGGTCGCTGGACTCGCTTCCGAAATACCAAATCCTTCCACAATCTGGGCCTTGGTCAGGTCTTCAAACCGTCTGATCACATCAACTGGACAGGGAGCCGCTCCTGAAACACAAATATCGAGTGAGGACAGATCAAACTTATCCCGTTTTGGGTGATTGAGAATACCGATGAACATGGTGGGAACGCCGGGGAAGAGATTAACTTTGTTTTTGTGAACCGCTTCCATAATGAACTCGGGTTCAGGCCTCGGGATCAGGACCATGGACCAGACGCCTCTAACACACATGTTCAGGGCAAAAAGACCAAAAGCGTGAAAGATCGGCAGGCTTCCCAGCACTGTGGATTCACCCGGTTTCAACTTATATATCCAGGCCAGTCCTTGCTGACAGTTCTTGGAAAAATTGGAATGACTAAGCACCACCCCCTTGCTGACACCGGTGGTCCCCCCGGTGTATTGCAGAGCGGCCACCTCATTGAAATCGACCTTGATTCCCGGATCGGTGGCAGGATATTTCTTGATAAGGTCGAGCCATTCATATACATCCTGCTGAGGTGGTATATCCTTGTGTTTATCTTTTGCCAGAATCGGGAACAGTTGTTTTAATGGGAATGTAAGATAGTCCCTGATATGAGCAACAATGATTTTTTCAATCCCTGTTTTCGACTTCAAAGCCAGCATCCTGGGAGCCAGCAAATCGAGGGTAACCAGGAATTTGGACTCTGAATCTATAAACTGGTGTTCCAGTTCTTTGTCGGTATAGAGGGGATTGTTCATGACAACGATTCCACCGATCCGCCAGACAGCGTAGGTGGCGATGGCAACCTGCGGAACATTGGGCAGCAGCAATGAAACCTTGTCTCCCTTATTAACACCGAGGCCTACCAGGGCATTCGCCATACGATTGACCAGGTCATTGAACTGCCTGAAGGTGAACTTGTTCTTAAAGTAAATTAGTGCGGTTACATCCGGATGTTTCCCTGCTGAAACCGTCAGGGAATCGGACATTGTTGCTTCTTCGTATTCGAGCTGACTGCTTACTCCTTCCACGTATGCGTTTAACCATGGTTTTTCCATATCTCATTCCCTTTTTAATTTGAGGTGAACCTTCATATTTGTAAAAACCACAGTAACTGCTCAAACCGGGATTGCATCTATCTTATTTAATTCCATCCCCTGATGATGATTTGGATATTCCGGGCAAGGATGAATAAACAAGTGAATGCCTCCGTTTATTTGAATTGCAATGGTTGAACAGTTACGAAAATCAACTCACTTCTATAATCCCAGAGAAACACTGATTTGATCTTTCAGAGCATCCAGGGTTTTTCCAACAAATAGAGATGCCATTGAATCCCTGAGATAGCGCTGGATATCATATTCCATTGTGTATCCGTATCCACCCAGGATCTGGAGTCCTTCTTTTGCGGAATTCACGGCAGATTCGGCAGCAAGGCATTTTGCCCCGGCAGCCGCCCTGCTGAAATCCTGTCCCTGGTCAGCCTGCCAGGCTGCCTTATAGACCATAAACTGGGCTGCTTCACATCGATACGCAATCTCCGCCATTTTGTGACCGATAGCCGGAAAACTGCCTATTTTCTGACTAAACTGAACCCGCTGCCGGGCATGGTCTATTGCGTAATCCAGGGCACCTCTGGCAATCCCGACAGCGGCCGCTGCATTAGCCAGGAGTTGGTAAGACACAATCTGTTTTTCCTGCTCCACTCCCCGGTTCAATCCGGCTTTCCCACCAAGGATCTGATCCTGATGAACATGGACATTTGTCAGATTGACATCGCAAAAACCTGCTCCGCGATATCCCAGGTTTTTTCTCGGTTCAATAGAGATTCCATCCTGCGCTATATCCAGACAGAAAAGGGTGGTTTCTCCAACTTCAGTACCGGTTTGAGCAGAGATAATCATCAGTTTTGATTGATCTGCCAGATGCACATTACTTGCTTTCCCGGATAAAACGAAATCATCATCACTCTTTAATGCCTTTACTGCGGGAATATCCGCTCTGCTGTCCTCATCAACGATCGCCAGGGCCACCAGAAAGGTTCCCCTTGATATGCCAGGAAGGTGGTTCTCCTTTTGTTGCTGGCTCCCCAATTCAGCGATGACAGCTCCGCCGTTAAAAGCTGAAGCTGCAAAAATAGCAGCCAATGCAGGATAGGCATAGGCAATCTCCTCCACTACCAGGCATGACCCGAGGATATTTTTTCCCTCACCGTCAAACTCCTCGGGAACGGTTATTCCGCTGAATCCCAGCTTGGCCAGTTTCTTCGACAGCTTTCCGGGAAATGCCCAGTCGGCATCCAGTTCACCCACAACATCCCTGTTGCACTCCTTGGAGACCCAATTGCGGATGGCATCGCGGATCATCAGGTTTTCACGTGTTAATTCAAAATCCATTGACTACTCCATGGAAGGGTTCGAGTTTCTATCTTACTAAAAACTTCCTTACGATCTAAAGACTGCAGTACCGGAATGGGTGATTACAGCCCAAGCGTTTTGGCGATAACATTTTTCTGGATCTGGGATGTTCCCCCACCAATAGCCAGAATCGGGATATCCCGAAAAAACCGCTGGATATCGGATTCCATATCGTATCCGTAAGCGCCGGTAATCTCCATTCCACCATGAGCAATCTGTTTCCCGGTTTCCGCACAGAAGACCTTGCACATAGAGGTCTCCCTGACACACTCTTTTCCTTCCGCCATCAACCAGGCTGAATAGAAGGAGAGCTGTCTGGCCGCTTCCAGTTGGGCCGCCATCTCTGCTATTTTGTGTTCAATCGCCTGGAATTTAATGCCGGGGCTGCCACTCTTTTTCCTTTTTTTGACATATGAAATGGTTTCGGCCAGAACAGCTTCCGAGATGCCGTTGGCACACGCTGACAAGACCAGTCTCTCTCCATTCAAAAGTCGCATCATCTGCTGCCAACCCTTGTTCAGACATTCGGTTCCGCCAAGGATATCCTGTTCTTCCACCCGGACATCTTTATAAACCACTTCGCAGGTATCCGAACCTTTATAACCGAGTTTTTTAATCGGGGTTGCACTGTATCCTTCCGAACTCGTATCCACCAGAAAAGAGGTGATGCCGTTGTAGCGATCCGGTCCTGTTCGGGTATTGGTTACGGCGATATTGGCAACACTGGCGCCGGAGATGAACATTTTGTTACCATTGAGCAGGTATTCACCTCCTCGCTGTTTAGCGCTCATGGCAATATTGGCAGCATCCGAGCCCGCATCGGGTTCCGTCAGGGCAAAACAGAACAGCAGATCGCCCTTCATCAGCCCCGGCAGGTACTTCTCACGCTGCTCTTCATTACCGTTGACTTTGAGGATATTATTGCCATACAGGAGCACGTCTCCCGCCGTCCAAGAGAGAACAGGCAGTGCCCGGGATATCTCCTGAAAAAAAATCATCAGGTCGATAACATTGCCGCCATCACCACCGTACTTGGTGGGTACATTGATTTTCCAGAATCCCTCGTCCGCCAGCTTTCGCATCAGTTCATGAGGAAACTCCCCGGTTTCATCAACCTTTCGGGCAACCTCCCTGGGAATCTCCCTGGCGACAAAAGCAGCAGTTTTTTCCCTTAACTCCTCCTGCTTTTTTGTGAAACTATAATCCATTATATCGTCTCCAAAATTTCATGGTCCTTCCGGTATCAGGCAATGCAGACCTGATTGATTTTTTTGATAGCCAGGACGCACTCTTCAGCCATCTCCTTGATAATCTCCCCCGCAGGCCTGATCCCTTCGACCTGGGCAACGCTTTGTCCGGCACTCCAGAGAGTCTTCCATTTTTTTGACCTGAGATCCGGCCCGTTTTCCACTCCTTCGATACTTTTAGCAATCCAACTGGCATTATTGCCGGTCAGCCGGTCCGTTACAACAATGCCGTCCGGCCCGGCTTCGATTACAGCCTTCTTATAATCTTCACCAACCCTGGCTTCATCCGAGGCAATCAGTCTCGTTCCGGTAATCGCTCCGCATGCTCCCATGCAAAGCGCAGAGGCGAGTTGTGGACCTGTGCTGACACCACCGGCTGCTACAATGGGAAGCCCTGTTTGCTCTTTAAGATACGGAACCAGAACAATTGTAGGGATCCTGCCACCATGCCCACCTGCGCCTGCAGCTACAGCAACAAGTCCGTCAACACCTCTTTCCCTGGCTCGTATTCCCTGGTTTAGAGACACGACATCCGCAAAAACGGCACCACCTTTCTGATGAACCCTGTCGATAATCAAACCCGGATCTCCGAGAGAAGTAATAAAAAACGACACCCCCATATCAAGACAGATAGCCAGTTGCTCTTCCCAGGGGAATTTTCCGGAGAGGTGGATGTTAACCCCGATCGGTTTTTGAGTTGCCTGACGGATTGTTTTGAGTGCCTCTTCCAGATCAACCAGGGAGCGGTAGTTGGGCAACGGAAACATTCCCAGGCCACCAGCTTCTGAAACAGCAATGGTCAATGCTTCATAAGATACAAGAAACATGGGAGCACCGATAATCGGGTACTTGATTCCCAGCAATCTTGTCAGATCAGTGTGAATTGAAGCCATGTTCAGTTGGTTCCTTTATCTCCTGGGATTTCCCCATTCGACCCGATGATGGTGTTGGCTTTTCCGGGATTCGATTTTGAATCCGAATCGATGATGGCTCTCGTGGGGCAACGATTGAGACATTCCAGGCATTTCCTGCAACGGTCAGAATCGATCCGAATCCTGTCGGAGCAGGTAATAGCCTGCTCCGGGCAATTCAATTCGCAGGTTCCGCATCCGGCGCAGACTTCCTGGTTGACTTCCAGTTTAGAAGAAAGCGCCACCGTTGATGACCAGTATATGGCCTGTCATGTAGTTGGTGGCGGAAGAGGCCAGGTACAAAGCCCCTTGTGCCATCTCTTCCGGCGTTGCGACTACTTTCAGCGGTGTCAGCTTATATTCCTGCGCCATCAGCTTGTCATTGCTCCAGAGCGCTTCACTGAAACTGGTTTTGACAATTCTTGGTGCGATAGCATTGACCCTGACATTGTATGGTCCCAACTCCATGGCCATCTGTTTCGTCAACATATTGATCCCGGCCTTACTGATACAATAGGGTCCCAGACCGGCAGCAGGGCTTACGCCACCGGCAGAAGAGATATTGATGATGTTTCCTGATTTCCGGGTCTGCATTATTTTACCGACCAGCTTGCTGAGCAGAAAATAGCCTTTGAGATTGGTATCGATAATATGGTTGAAGACTTTCTCATCCGTATCGACGATATCTCCCATGGCAGGATTCGTAGCGGCGTTATTGACCAGGACATCGATCTTGCCATATTCCGCCATGGATTTATCCACAAGGTTCTGCAGGTCTTCGGGTTTCTTGGCATGGGTCGGGACACAGAGAGCTTTTCGGCCCATATCGCGAATCTCAACCGCAACCTTTTCCAGGTCCTCAAGCTTCCGGCTGGCGAGAATGATATCCGCACCCGCATCGGCAAAAGCCAGGGCGATGGATTTGCCGATACCGCGACTACCGCCGGTTACCATAACCACTTTTTTGTCAAATGAGAGATAAGAACAATCCATTTTTCCTCCTTGGTTTAATCTGTGATTCGGTTCCGATAACCGGGTTATTTGTTGCGATCCACCTGTGCCATCTCCTCAACGAGTTTTTGACATTCCTTCAACACACCTCCGGCCTCCATGAAGATGGTCATTCTCTCAGCCATTGGCGAGCCTTCACCGTGCAGACAGATGGTTTCCAGATCAGCCGTTGTGATGCGACGGATCAGATCCAGCATCCGCAATCGGTTTTCAGTGGATATATGCTTGGCAGCCTGCAGGTATTTATCAATATCGGCCTGCAGCTCCGGCAATTGATAATCCTTGTAGGTTGGCGCTGTCACAAGCAATCCACCCGCCAGGTCTTCAACAATCTTCACCACATCATGATAATTGTGGGCAAAATGATACTTTGCCATATTGGTAGCTATAGGGTTGGGAACTGCGAGACCGCCTCTCATGACAAAATCGTAGCAGGCTGTCTTGGAAAGCGATTTCAGGGTTTCCAGGTAGATGATCAGATCGATCAGCTTCTCCTTGACATGTGGAGCCGAGGAGATACCGTTGTATTCCGCAATTGCCGCGGCAACCCCGACAAATTGCTCGGAAAGCGGAATTCTGTATGAACAGCCGGTTCTCCTATGCATCAAGGCAAAGTTGTAAACCATGGTTGCCGCAAACTTCCATTCACCGCAGAGAAAAACCCTTTCCCAGGGCACCAGAACGTCTTCAAATATGATCATGGAATCGGTATGAACCCTCAAGGGCCTTGAATTCGGGAATTCGAGTGAACTGATATGGGAAGTAAAGGGACGACAAATCTGTTTGATTCCCTTGGTATTGGCAGGAATGGCGAACGCAACGGCATAGTCACCATCGTTTTCAGTCATGGCCCGACAGGGAATCGCAATGATGTCATTGCAATAAGCAGCACCGGTGATATGGATTTTGCAGCCGCGAACAATGATACCGTCATCGTTTTTATCAACGATGCGCAGATTGAAATCGGGATGGGCCTGCTCGGGGTGCGACGGGCGCAACATCCTGTCTCCTTTTACGTCAGTAACTGCGGCACAGGTAGAGAGATCTTGCTCCTGCAACACTTTCCGATAATTTGCAATGCGGGTCATATATTCCTTATTCCCCATCATGTTTGCGGTGATCTCGATCGCATTCAAAGCATCCGCACCGATATCATGGGCCAATGGAATATAACCATCACCCAGTTCTGTTGCCGTAACGATCAGTTTATGCGCCTTCAGAAGATCATCGGCATTCTGGGGCTTGTAGTAATATCGGCTGATTTCATTTCCGGTTTCCGGATCTTCCATGACCGCCAGTTCCCTGTGTTTAGGATCTTCACACATTTCATAGTCGATCGCTGCCAGATCCACGCAGACACTTAAATTGGGATGGGTGGATACATTCTCAACTCTTTCACCTTTGTAGTAGACGACACGGCCGTCGTTCAAACTCTCTCTGAATTGTTCCGGTGTTATTAATCCCATTGTTTTTCTCCTTACGGGAGTGTTTCATCCCTGAATATTTCGAAAAGGTGACCATTCATCATTTGACCCCAAAGGGGATTGTGGTGTGCTGAATCGTCACACAAATAGATATCGGCAATTGTCAGTTCTATTATTGGATCAAAGGATTCTTTGATCGTTATCCAATCCTGATTCCTGCCACCCCTGGGTATTCCTGGAGTGACAGGTGACCTCTCCGCGTTAAACGCAGCTAAAATGAATAAGGGTTTTATTCGGCCGGTTCGATATCAATACCCCGATGATGCTCGGGAAAGAGCTCTTCCTCAAAGTTCGTTCCCATCATCTGGTCCACACAAACAACCGCTGATAGGGCCGCCAGATCCACTCCGCAACCCCAGCTCCTTTCACCGTACTGATCACCCGCGAACCACAAGCCTGCTACATAAGGATTTTTGTGCTTCGGACGGTCCGTACCTACCGGGCGTGTTGTACCGAGGGCATCCGGGGATGGTGTCCAGAGAATGAATTCAACATCTTCATCCCACGTTGGGAAATTCGCCCTGGCCCAGGCTTCACAGCGTTCGATTACCAGGTTAACCCTTTCGGGATTACGCATTTCCTCGTCCGTCAAAGCAGTTGAGAAAAGATATTCGGTTTTACCGTCAGGTGCACGATCTGCCTCTCCATCTTTCCAGGCGTCAAACTCACACATCACCATATCCACGACACCGATGAATCCTTCTTCCTCGGTTGTGATACCCGGCATCCAGATAAAGGAACGTTTATCAATGCCAATGTCCTCAATGATGGAGCGTTTGGTGCCTGCCCAACCTGTCAAGAGCCCGATTCCCCAATGATCTTCCTTGAGAAAGGAGACCCATTCCGGCGGAAAGGCTGTTTCAGGCAGAACCTGGAATGCATACTTGGGAGGAATGGTGCAAATCACATTGTCCGCCATCAGGGTGTGCTCCTGACCATCCTTTTGATATTTCACGCCTTTTGCAACACCGTTTTCGATGACAACTTCAGTCACCGGTGTATTCCGCCAGATTTCACCTCCGTTGTCTTTAATCGGCTGTTCCAGGGCCAGCGGTATGGCGATAGTGCCCGGTTTATCCGCCGTTGCAACCGAGCCGGTGATCAGATTCATGCGAATATACTTCGCCATCGCCATGTAACCAAGGAAATCTGCAGCGGAAGTCATCCTGGGTTCAGCTTGCCCTGTCTGACAAGCGGCCAGAACTTTGATATAGTTATAGGCTTCCGGATGCATTCCCCGCTCTTCAAGCCACTCCTGCAGAGATTTGCGGGTAAGCTTACCCAGGTCTTCAAAAGTGAGTTTAGCCATGTCTGTCAACTGCTCCATGGTTTTGGCAAAGCCCTCTTCACTCATCCAGGGGTATGGCTTACCTTTCTGAACCTGGTGAGAGACGGTTTTCTTAACGGTTCCGTCTTCGTTCAATCCCTGCCATTCAATGAAGCCAAGCCCTCGATTAAGAGGCATCTCCACATGTTTTCCAAAATGGTTGAGGACAATATCCGCCCGATTGTTGTTTCCCCAGAACAGACCATGTCCGCCGGCTTCGAATGTCCGTCCGTCCAGAAGTCCTTTTTCGAAGATGGTCTCAATGTCCGGTGTGCACTTACCGAGATAACAGAGGGAATGACCCAGGGACTTTTTAAAAGCCTCTGCATCCATTTCAACGCCATCGGCGATGACTTTGTCTCCTTTGCCGTAATATGAGAGACATCTGCCTCCCAGGAACGGGGCTCTTTCAAAAACCACAACTTTTTTTCCGCAATCCTTGGTCAACATACCGGCTGCGGTCATTCCGGAAACCCCGGAACCAATCACGATCACATCAACTTTTTCGGTATTCATGAGCAATCTCTTATTCAATAGTTAAGGGATAATAACACCTTGAAAACCCATAATGAAATTGGGACACTGAACATCTGGTCGAGTAAGGTGAAACCTCGAAATGAAACAGAAATCAACGCGAGTTGGTCTGCGCTTGCTTTTTCGGATTGACTATCCTGTGGAACCATTTTGAAATCAGATTCCGTTTGAGAATCCCAAATCTCCCTAAATTGGGATTACCCGAAATCTGTAAATCCAGAATCCGGATGCGATCTGAATCTGCAAATGGGATACCACTATTGCTTCATTTTATATTACAGCGATTTAGATAACAACGTACTCAGTTTAAGCTAATCCGTAGTCAATATATTGATTGTTAAGTCAGGATACTGATGCAAACTGGTTAGAATTATCCCATCAAGTCAACAGAAATGCCCGGCTATTGAATTCAGCGAGCACCAACTAATATCTATAGAAGCGGAAAGGTTTCATTAATATCCGTCAATAGCTGTTTTGGATCGGATGGTTCAAACATCTCAAAAACAAATGGCGAAGCCGGATCAAATCAATGGTCGGTAATGATACAATTCTTGCAGCACAAACTGAACGGTTTCATCTTTACTAAGCAAATCCCCGTCGACAGATTCGCGCAGGCGTCGATGATGATAGTATAACCTGAATCCTATTCTTCCTGTCGCAGGTTTACCGTGATGGTTGTTGAATAACTCTAACCTACTGCTATGAATGAATTGAAAAAATTTGGTCCGGTCTCTTTTATCCAGGGAGACAAAGGAGGGCGTTATCCATTCTGCAACTCGCTGTTTATCGAGGAAGCTGGAATCCTGATCGATCCGGCCAGTAATGGAGAGGTGTTGAAAAAACTGAAAGACAAGGTAAATCAAGTCTGGTTAAGCCACTGGCATGAAGATCATATCATGTATCTCAATCTCTTTGAGCACTGTCCTTTGCTGATGCATAAATTGGACGAACCGCCAATAAGTGACATCGATACTTTTATTCGCTGGTACGGTATCGATGAGAGAAATGAAAAAGAACTGGTTGAGGGTTGGAAGCAATTGCTTGCTGGGCAGTTTAATTATACTCCCCGGCGCGCCCACAGGCATCTTAAAGAGGGTGAACTGATCAGGATGGATGGTCTGACAATCGAAGTCTTACATGTACCAGGGCATAGTCCCGGAACCCTTGCATTCTATTTTCATGAACCCCGGATCCTGTTTCTGGGAGACTACGACCTCACTCCTTTCGGTCCCTGGTACGGCGATCGCTACTCTGATATTGATCAGATTATCGCATCAACCTTAAGGCTGAAGCGGATTCCAGCAAAAATCTGGCTGACCGGTCACGAACATGGTTACTTCGAAGAAAATCCCGGAGATAAGTGGGATGCTTACCTGGCCGTGATTGAAAACCGGGAAGAAAAACTGCTTGAATTCCTAAATGAACCCAGAACTCTGCAGGAGATTGGTAAAGCGTGGATTGTATATGGAAAACCAAAAGAACCCGTCGTCGAATATGAATACATCGAGCAGATCAGCATGAAGAAACATGCCGATCGATTGCTAAAACGTGGATTAATCAGGACGGAGGGGAATCGTTACCTGAGACTCTAGACAGTATAGTCAATATATTGACTCTTGCTGTTTAAGCAGAAAATTGATCCGCAATAATAGCAGCCAGTCTTAGGGTGTGTTTTTTGATCTCTTCCAGATCGCGACCCGGATAACGTGCATAGCTAATCATCGTACCGTTCAGGGAAGAGAAGAGAGCATGTGCACGCAAACGGGTATCTTTTTCAACTCCCGATTCCTTAAACACCCGCTCCAGCAGATCCAGCAGACGACGCATAATCGGGTCCATTTTCTTGGAAGTTTCCGAAGGTAAAGCCCCGCTCAGCATGAAATGCGACATCATCTGGTAAAAGCTCATGTTCTCGTTGAGATATTCAACCTGAATTTCGCAATAACGGTGAATGGAGCACTGTCCCTCTCTCTCGTATTCCAGATCGATCAGGCGACTGATCTCGTTCGCGTGTATCAGAAATACATCGAGAAAGAGTTCGTCCATGTTTTTATAGTATCGATAGATGGTACCGGGACTGACCCCTGCCGTTCTGGCTATTTCGCGGGCTGTGACTTTTCTGAAGTCTGATTCGGCGAAGAGCTTTTGGGCGGCAGTGATGATCAACTCCCGCCTCACCTCTCTCTCTTTTTCCCTCAGCAGTTTGAGCGCTGTCATATCAGTTCATGGAGTATCTAATTAGCATCTGCGGGACCGGTTTCATGAATCTGCCACATATCATCATCGGTAAAGCACCGTTCGGTTTCATCCGGTTTCATGGCATCTTGCTCCATCTTCCTGCGATCATAAGCTTCGTTCAAAACCTCCTGGTAGTACTCATGCTGGATCATCATGTTCATTATTTCACTGGTTCCCGTCCAGATCAGGCATAGTCGGGTATCCCGCAGCGCTCTTTCGATGGGATAAACCTGCGTATAACCTATACCTCCCATCATCTGCATGGCATTGTTGACCACTTTCCAGGCGCTTTCAGTTGCAAACCGCTTTGCTTCGCTGACCAGCCTGCGCGAATTGGGCGCATTATTATCCACCGCTTGCGCAGCCATATAGGTCAGCGCTCTGGCAGCATCCAACTGGGTAATGGATTCGGCCACATTGAAGTTGACGGCTTGAAATTTCCTGATTTTTTTGCCAAACGCCACCCTTTTATCCGTATAGCGAACCGCCAGATCCAATGCTCCCCATAAACCGAGACAACCCGCGGCAGATGTTAATCTTTCGGGAATCATCATTTGGTTAAAAACCAATGCCCCGCCATGGAGTTCACCAACGAGATTCTCTTTTGGCACTTTTACATCCCTGAAAACCATTCGCCCGGTTCCACCACCACGGCAACCCATCAGATCATAAAGATACTCTGTCTCCACACCAGGACCTTTGTCGATAATCAAGAGGCTGATCTTGTTATATTTATGAGCATTGGGATCGAAATTGGTTTTGCAATAGACCACAAAGAAATCTGCCCCCTCGGCTCCCACAACAAACCGTTTTTGTCCGTTGACAATGAAATGGTCACCGTCCAGTTCCGCCTTGGTGGTAGCGCCAAAGAAGTCGGAACCGCCCCTGGGTTCTGTCAGTGCCTCTGCCGATACCAGCTCACCTTCAAGATAAGGTTTCAGATACTTTTCCTTCTGCTCTTCGGTCCCAAAATGATACAGCGCTTCTCCTACAATTGAAGGCATGGCAAATGCGCAACCCAACGCGATCCCCAGGCAACCAATCTCTTCTGCCGCCGCCACTTCTGCCACCCAGTTCATCTCCCTTCCACCGTACTTTTTCGGGAAACGAATTCCCCGCAAGTTTTGCCTGGACAGTTTTTTGACAAATTCATGGGGATAAACCACCTCATTGTTATCCATCCGCCTCAGAAATTCACTGCTGATCTCTTCCCTGACAAACTGTCTGACCTCGTCTCTCAGCTCCCGCACTTCCTGTGTAAACATGAAATCATACATCTTTTCCTCCCTTTTGCTGTCACATTGTCAATCGATGTTGGATGTAAACAGTATTTTTAAAAATGAACAGTGTTCATTATAAAAGACAACATTCAGGAGTCAAGCTCAAAATTGCGTCCGGATAACAGATGATACAGATTAGATTTATCTGCAATCGGGTTTGACAGATAATTTATTGATCTGTGGAAATAAGAGGTGCTGGGTTCCGTATGAAGAGAAGTGAAAAGAATATAACGATAAAGACAAAATGGATTTGGACATTTTGATCATTCTGGGGATTGCCGGATTTCTGGCTGGATTTATCGATTCGATTGCCGGTGGAGGAGGATTGATTTCTCTACCGGCCCTGTTTGCAGTGGGGTTACCGCCGCAGATAGCATTGGGCACCAACAAGTTACAGGGAACATTTGGTGTATTGACCGCGGCGTTTAACTTCATTCGTAAGGGCAAGGTCGATCTCAAAGAGTGTATTCCGGGTGTGATCAGCACCTTTGTCGGTGCCATGACCGGTGCTTTATTAATTCAGTTTCTCAATCCCGAAATCATCGCGCGCATTATTCCTTTTTTATTGCTAATGGTATTGATATACACCTTTTTCACCAAAAACCTGGGTGTCACCGAAAGCACCCCTCGAATGCCGCGCCATTTGTTTTTTCTTCTCTTCGGTCTGGCTCTTGGCTTTTATGACGGGTTTTTCGGTCCCGGTACCGGTTCTTTCTGGACAGCAGCGCTGATAATCCTGCTTGGTCTCAACATGACCCGCGCTATCGGGATAACAAAGGTGATGAACTCTACCAGCAATGTTGTCGCTTTGGGCGTGTTTGTGGCCGGAGACAGTGTCAATTACCTGGCGGGTGTGGTGATGGCAATTGGTCAGGTTATCGGTTCCCGTCTGGGATCGGGATTGGCGATCAAAAAAGGTGTAACCATAATTCGACCGCTTTTTATGCTTGTTGTCTTCTGCACGATTCTGCGTCTGTTTTACGTAAACTATTTCAGCTAATCACTTAGACGACTCCTTGTTTGATTCTGCCAGTTTGTCATCCTTAAACTGGGTCAGGCGTCTCAGGTGGGAACTTGCATTTTCCGTAAACAGATGTCCCTTTGACATATCCTTGTCGACCAAGGCTTCCATTGCCTTGATGGCCTTATCAACAACCCCGACGTATTCTTTCCCCTGAAACAGGGACGGCGTTAACTCAGCTATATAAGCCAAATTAAAAAAGATGTCCGCCTCGTAGGAGTGATAGATCGCCTGCCCTGCTATTTTGGAGAGACCCAGCGAGTTTTCTTTTATTATGGCCTGGGCTGTTTTCATCATTTCATCCCGATCTCCATCGGCGGAAGCCAGCCGAAATGCGCCGAATCTCCTGATGGAATTGATCGAAATCTTGCGCACCAGTAGTGAAATGTCTTTATCCGGAAGCAGCTTCAGGATTTTATCCACCAGACGACTCAAAATCGGTGTACGACTGAAGGTCAACGCCAGCGCGTATACATAGGACATCGTTTCCGAGGCGGTGCCGAATTTTCCTGGCTCTTTCGGATTTCCTTGCTCTATTTTAAACGCCGCATCTCTGATATCCGATGGATTGAAAAGCGCCACATAATTAGAAGACTTGAGCTTCTTTTTCAAGTGATTGATAACATTTATCACTTTGGACTTTTCATTGTATAGAAACTCGGTTGCCTTGATGGCACCATTCAATTGTACCCTTGCTCCCGCATATTTGGGATCATCGCTAATCGTTGCCAGGATTTTTGACTGATGTCGTTTAAGTCTATCCAGCATCACGAAATAGATCTTATAGAAACTTTCGCAATTATAAAGACTGATACCGTTGCCCAACAGGGCAGTCGCTGCCTCTTTCACCGCAAATTTTAACCCTCTCAAAACTTCATCCCTGTTACTCGAATTCAGCAGCATACCATTGGTGCAAATGGCAGATAAAATATACAATTCAGAGTTATGAGGGTGATTCTTCATTAGCCTTTTGATTTTCGTCCTGGTATTTCCCGGTGACTGAACGGCTTCTTTTTTTAAATTGTTAATCACTTCCGGGGTCAGGTCCTTTTTCTTCAGGAGTTTTGAAATAACGCCCGCGTTTTTTGCAGCTTCCGTAATATCCTCAATATACCAGAAATCATCTCTCCCCGGGATAGGAATGGCCATTGCTTCTTTAAACTTATCGGATCTGCCAGGCTCGGAAGGTGCGGATATCTCCTCTCTTTTTGCAACCGGTTTTTCCACTTTTTTTTCCGCTGTCTTGGAAAGGGGAAATTTCAAATTATCAAGAGTTTCGCTAATTCCTTTAGCCATTCCGGTAATCTCCGATTTGTTTTTAATATATCACGTCCGGGGTGCAGTACATTAGCATCATTGCAAGCCTCCAACGGGGAGTTGGGTACCATTAGCCAATTTTTGGAGGCTGGTTGCCTTTCAAATTCTTTGCGAATAGATTGCCATATGCTTCAGCTTGATAGTATCTTAGGCAAATCAAGACAGAATTTGCAAGAATAGAGGATTTCGGGAGATATTGATGTCAGTTTCAATGCGGAAAGCTGGTTTGATAGCGTCATCATTGGCAGCTTTCGGGAGTTTCGGGCTCTCAAATCAGCTTTGAGTCCCGGACAATATGTAGTTGACAGACTCCCAAAATCGACAAAACATTTTATCTAAGGTTTCTGCATTCGCTGCACTAACAATCCGGGGATACCCGGAATTCGGGAGTAAAAAATGTTAAATAATCGAATAGCCCTCGCCATCGTTTGTTTAATCGTTATCTCTCTGCCGTTAAAAGCCGAAAGCCTGAGGTTTGGGGTTTTACCGGTTATTGATACCTTGCCTTTGCAGGTAGCTGTTCAGGAGGGATTTTTTAAAGAGGAGCGCCTGGATGTCATCCTGGTACCCTTTACCAGCGCAATGGAAAGAAATACGGCAATACACACCGGACAGTTGGAAGGTTTTTTTGGAGACATGATTGCGAGCCTGCTGCTGATCGACAAGGAAACACCGGTCAGAATAATGACAATCACCTATTCCACCGATCCGGGACAGAGAATGTTCGGTATTGTGACATCACCCAAATTATCATCGCCGGTACCGGGGCAGATGCTGACCATTGCCATCTCCAGAGCTACCATAATTGAGTACCTGCTGAGTTATATCCAGGAATTGCCGGGTGCCGACACCTATGATTATGAGACGGTAGAGATCAAACAGATGCCGATCCGACTACAAATGCTGCTGGCCGGAAAAATCGACAGCGCCCTCCTCCCTGAGCCGCTTGTTTCCCTTGCTATGATCAAGGGGGCTAAACTGCTGGCAACAGATCAGTCTTTGAACATGCCGCTGACCAATCTCAACATTGCGGAAAGCCATCTTCCCCAGACTGCCGCCTTTCTCAAGGCATATACCAAAGCTGTTAACGAGTTAAATCGTAATCCCAAAAAGTATCGTGAATTGATGGCAAGAACCTGCAGAATTCCAAAACCACTGGTCAAGAGCTTTCCGGTTTATAAATACCCCTTGCCCAGGATCCCAACAGAAAAGGAAACAATGCAGGTGCAGACCTGGATGATGCAAAAGAGTCTGTTGAAAAAGAGTATATTGTACTCACGTATTGTCCCTTGAACTGTTATCTTGCAAAAACCAGCAGTATCAAACGGGCGGATATATATAACCATAACTTGAGAAATGCTGAAGATATCCAACGTAAGTAAGGGATTCAATGGTAAGTTGGTGTTAGAGGATCTTTCCTTAGAGCTCGAACCCGATGAGACCATTGTAATACTTGGACCCTCAGGTTGTGGTAAAACCACGCTGCTGAACATGATCAGCGGAATGGAAAAACCCGACGCCGGCCACATTGAGTTTAACGAACTGACAGTAGATTCTCCATCCACACAGATAGCTTTTATCCTGCAGGATTTCGGTTTACTCCCCTGGAAAACCGTTCTGAACAATGTCGCGCTGGGTTTGAAAATAAAAGGGGTAGCCAAAAAGGAGAGAACTGAAATTGCAAGACGTCAATTGAAGGATCTGGGACTGCAGGGGAGAGAAAAGGACTACCCTCCTGTCCTGAGTGGAGGTGAGAAGCAACGTGTCGCCATCGCCAGAGCTTATGCATCCGATCCCAAACTTCTGTTGATGGATGAACCGTTCTCTTCTTTGGATGCCATTACAAGAGAAAATCTGCAGGACACCCTGTTAAGCACCTGGAAAACAACTTCGGTTCCTTACCTGCTAGTAACCCACAGTGTTGAAGAGGCAGTTTTTCTGGGAAAGCGAATTTTACTGCTTTCAGGATCACCTTCCCGAATCACCGGTGTTTTTTTGAATGAAGATTTCGGCAGACCTGATTTTCGACAAACAGACGCCTATTTCAGGCTGATCCGGACAATTCGCAAACAGATGGGAGAATCCTGGTGAAACAAATTAAAAAAATCCTGATTCCCTACAGTTTGACCATCTGTATATTCTATTTCCTTTGGAAGGCGCTTGCCCTGGCACTTACGAGAGAAGTACTTCCCCACCCGGAAGATGCGGTAGGCGCTTTTATTCTCTCCCTGGCTACCATGGATTTCTGGGGTCATTTTGTGGCAAGCGGATTCAGGGCTTTGATGGCAATGGTAATTGCCTGGGTTCTGGCCTTTCCGCTGGGTATTGCCATGGGCGCGTCGCGTCGTGTGGATGCACTGATTTCTCCTTTCGTGTTCATGACCTATCCCGTCCCCAAGGTGGTTCTGCTACCGGTAATACTCATGATATTCGGACTGGGCGATCTTTCCAAAATTCTAATCATCAGTTTAATACTGGGTTACCAGGTACTGGTGGCTGTGAGAGATGGTGTGAGAGGGGTTCATCCCCAGTACCTGAATTCCATCCGTTCCCTGGGAGCAAATCGATTTCAGTTATTTTTGGAGGGATATATTCCCGCTGCCCTGCCCCATGGATTCACGGCACTTAGACTCAATTCAGGGGTGAGTATAGCTGTTCTGTTCTTTGTGGAATCCTTTGCCACCCTCACGGGGCTTGGCTACCTGATTATGGACGCCTGGGGTCGAATGGATTTCGACCAGATGTTCGTCGGTATACTTGGGATGAGCCTTCTGGGTGTGGTTTTAAATGAAAGCGCCAACATTCTAGAGAAAATAGTCTGTCCCTGGTTTTTGCAGCAGCGAAAGTAGATCGTCAATCATCTAAAACAGGTCGCGTATGTTATCTTCACTTCAGAAAGCAGGACTCAGGTTTATTGTATGTATTATCGTCATCCTGATTCTCCAGAGCTGTTTTATCTTCGGCAACCGAAAGCAGAGAGAACGAATCAGAGATCCAAGGCAATGCCCTTACTGCAACCCTCAAACTCACATTCCCCGGGATATATCTCCCTTGCAAACGAGCTGGATTTTGCCTCCAAATCCCGAATCGAAAAGGCAAGCATAAAAAACAATCCAATTACAATACGGAAAGCTGCCGAACACTTTTTTGATGGAGATTTGTACTTATTGTCAGGCTGCAAAACCTAATGAAAGAAAGAACGGTTGTGAAGTGCCGCAAAACCTTCGGACATTCGGTATTGTGATCCTCGAGTCTTTGAGATAATAATCTTTAATTCAACCAATAAGTTGATTCGAACGTTACAGCTTATCTGATACAACCAACAGGAATCAAATGATCATAGACCTGCATACCCATCCATTCTGCAAAGAAGCGAGTACAAAACCGGATGCTGAAGAAGCGTTCATCAGATGTTTTCAATACGTTCATGACAGAGATGACGCATCAGTCATGCAAACCGTTTTTTCCGATCTCTTTAAAACTCGAAGCATTGAGCAGATGATACAGGATATGGATCAGAGCGGAATTTCAAAAGCTTGTATTGTCGCCATGAATCTGACTACCCGATATGGTATTGAAATCGTTACCAATGAGGATGTGAGCAGGCTGGCTGATCGATATCCTGAGCGTTTCATACCCTTTGCCAGTGTTGATCCAGCCATGGGGAGAGCTGCTGTTGATCAGTTGGACTATGCGGTGAATTCATTGGGCTGCAAAGGTCTTAAACTGGTGCCTCCCCTTCAACATGTAGACATATCTGATCCTAAGTTCGATCCGCTTTGGCAGAAAGCCCAGGATTTAAATATCCCTGTCTGGACGCATGCGGCACACCAGATGTCCAATCCTGATTCTGACGCCAGTTTGGGTCGGCCCATGCTAGCAGATCCCGTTGCACACCGTTTCCCCGGCCTTACCATCATCCTCGGACACTGCGGTTTTCCCTGGCCTTGGGAAACGTGGTCGATGGTGGTCCGGCATAGAAATGTCTATGCCGACATCTCCGCCTACCCGGAACTTTACAATCATTTCCCCTGGGACGCCTATTCCAAATTCAATGCCGAAGAGAAACTACTCTTTGCCACCGATTACCCCCTGATCAGTTTCAAGCAGACACTGGATGCCCTGAACGAAGTAGACATCTCATCCGAATTCCGCGAAAAAATCCTGTATCGCAACGCACTCAAGGTTCTTAAGCTGGATTGAGTGTTCACATTTCTGAAAAACCGTCAAATCAGCTATTATGAAAAGCCCTGTGAAGTGATTATCATTCTATTTTTATGAGAATTACTGAGAAAATCATCATAATTCTGTTGCAGATAACCACCTGATTATTGTATCAATACTACCGGAAATTTAACGAACGATGGTTCATCTGCAAATTGGAATTTAATGGGAAAAAACGATAAAACCAAATTTCTAATCGTCATCCCCTGCTTCAACGAAAGCGGCTATATTGCCAAGTTATTGTCGGAAATTAAACGCTCTCGCGAGGATATGGATATTCTTGTGGTCGATGACGGATCAACAGACGATTCCAATCAAAAGATCAGGACATTCCAGGATGTCAACCTGTTGACACTACCCTACAACATGGGAATCGGTTCATGTGTGCAGACCGGATATATCTGGGCATATGAAAACGGATATGATTATGTTATTCGCCTGGATGGCGACGGACAACATCATCCGGAAGATATTCAAAAACATGTCGATCTGCTGTTAAGTGGCGAGTGTGATTACACCATAGGTTCAAGGTACCTTGACGGAAGCAAAGAAGGTGGGTACTTCCCAACGTTTGTGAGACGCCAAGGTATTCGCTACATCAGTAGTCTGATCTTCCTGATAACCGGACATAAAATCAGCGATCCCACCTCCGGCTTCGTCGGATGTAACAGAAGAGTGCTTGAAGTTTTCTCTGACTACTTCCCTCATGACTACCCTGAACCTGAAGCGATTCTGCTGGTAAAAAAAGTTGGAAGCCAGATCATGGAGGTACCGGTAACAATGCGCTCCAGACAGAACGGAAAATCCACCATCGGCACACTGGCATCGGTTTACTATTTTGTTAAAATGACCCTTGCTTTGATTACCGGCTGATCTGAATTCCCAGTAGAATATGATTCCTTTTCACCTTCAACTGTTTTCAATCGCCATAGCGATTGGGATGTTGCTCCTGTTTTATCGAGCCATTAAGAAAAAGCAACTCCTTATCAAGTATGCTATTCTCTGGTTCATCATCTGTTTTGTTATCCTGTTATTATCTATCTTTCCTGAAATCTTCGGCTATTTCAGCGAACTGATAGGATTTGAACTACCGGCAAACACCCTGTTTTTTCTTGCTATCATTGCCATTCTCCTATTGCTTTTTCAACAAACCATTACGGTTTCCCGACTTGAAGAATCTACACGAGTTCTTGCTCAACGACTGGCTATTTTAGATGAGAAACTGAACAAAAGCGAAAACTCGGACTAATACAGCCGAATCAGTTAACTCGTAAACTAACATCGTAAAAGTCTGCAAATCCTCTCCTATCTCAGATTCTTGCTAAATAGGTTCCGTTCCACCCACGCTTCGATAACCAAGTCGGGATCAAAATCTAAAATCTTACTGGATACTTTCATAATATCAATTTGTGTAACATTCCAGAGGTAATATGTTTTAGCAAAATGTTCAGAAAGATAAGGTTCAAGTGCAACCATATAGGAGTCATGAAAGACGAATGCCTTCAATTTGGATTTCTGACAGCCTTTAACCAGAACAGTTTTTTCAGTTAATTCTGGGAATATCCCGTCCTTCCAACCAAGTCTATTTTTATGATTCCCATTTGAAACCAGTATCCTGGAACATGGATTGATCAGTTCAGTAACTAATGCATTTTCGCCTATCAAATCATCTAACATCAATCCTTCTGCATTACCGCCACCGATGGACTCAACCTCCCTTATCACCAAATTCGAACGCTGAATGATCGAAATCTCAGGATACCACTGGTTTATCTTCTTAATGATACTTTGATAGGCGACGAATGCCCCAACATCGTTCCAATGGGAATCTGTTTTGAAGTACAACCGTTCGTAATTTTTGGCTTTCAAAAGAGGCTCAGTAAGGTCCAGGAAGTATGAGGCTGTCTCTTTTGGAAGGTGAGTTGTAAGTTGGTATCGTTTGCTGAATGAGTGAAGCTGATTTATATGGTCTGGGTAGTATTCCGGATAGATAGTTTTTTTGTCGGGTTCAACAACAAAAAGATACTGAACTCCCTTTTGGCGAAAGAACCGTTCCTTTTGCATCAATCGGTCTGCCCAGGAGTTTTTTTGTTCATTGCTGAGCTTAGTCATACCACGAAAATCCTTCACCACATCCGGCATACCCAGAAAAAGCCAGTCGTCCTTACCAACGAGAAACGTTTTATTGGGTGACTGTTTAAACCAAACTACTTTTGTGTAGTTGTAAAACCTGAGAAATGCCTTGCGATGACCGAAGTGATCATTGAAAAAGTTTTCAAATTTCCTGGGAAATTCGTTCAGCAGTTTAGAATTGAATCTAATTTCAGGAATGACAGCAAGTTTACGTTTCTCAGCAGTTGAATAGGTTTCAAATGGCGTTGTCAGCATTCTAACCGCTGGGATCGCCAGCATCAAAGCAAAGACTGCGATTAGAATAAATGACATATACCGCTTTAACTTTAAATCAGTCATCCCTCAAAATCTGAAATAAATAAATGGATTATAAGATCCCACAGCCAGGTAAATGGTTGAAAAAAGGAAAATGGCAATCAAAAAAAGTAGGATTGTTGTCTCTATTACAGCTACCATTCCTATCGGCAACAGGCCATTGGACTGTTTAACCGATTGAGAATACATCTTTTTTATCTGTGGCAACAGCGGTGTGGAAGCAAAAACGGCACAAACAAAAAAGAAGATATTCTCTTCAAAAAGAAACATCTTCAAAGGGTACAATTCACTATTCCCACTCGAAAATCCAAACATTGCGGCTAAATAATCCAATGCCAGTGGAAGTGTGTTTGCCCGAAAAAAGACCCAGGCAGTGATGACAACAAGCAATACATAAATGTGTCCGAACAGGGAACCTGCTTTTACCAACAACTTATTGAGGCCGATTCGTTCCATAACAAGAAAGGTTCCGTGAATCAGTCCCCATATGACAAAGTTCCAACTGGCTCCATGCCAAAGACCACAGAGAAAAAACACCAAGTATAGATTCAGCAGTGTTCGTAAACCTCCCTGGCGGTTTCCACCTAAAGGTATATAGAGATAATCCCTGAACCAGTTGGATAGGGAAATATGCCAGCGTCTCCAAAACTCCTGAATGGATCGTGATATATAAGGGTAATTAAAATTTTCCAGAAACCGAAATCCCAGCATTCTGCCAATGCCAATGGCCATATCCGAATACCCGGAAAAATCGAAATAGATCTGGAAAGTGTAGCAGATAATACCTAACCAGGCGACAGGTGCCGTGAGATCTCCAGGTGCAATACGAAAAACATCATCTGCCGTTACAGCCAGATTGTTTGCTATCAGAACCTTCTTGCCCAGCCCGATAATAAAACGCCTGATGCCATAGGCAAAATCTTCTATTGTGATGATACGCGACTTTATTTGATTAGCAATATCATTGTACCTGATGATCGGTCCTGCAATCAGTTGTGGGTACAGTGAGATATATATTCCCAAACCTGTGACTCTTTTTTGCGCGGGTGTTTTTTCGTGGTAGAGGTCGACCACATAGGAAACTGCCTGAAAGGTAAAAAACGAGATTCCAATTGGCAGATGAACCGGACTCAGATCGATAGGGTTAAGTCCGAGCTTTTGTATTAGCAAATTAAAATTATTGACTGTAAAGTTTGCGTATTTAAAGAAAACAAGACATCCCAGATTTAAAGAAACAGCAAGGATCATGCATGCCAGCGCCTGGTTTTTCCGCTTGAAATAAGGCAGCAATCTTCCATAAGCAAAATTGACGATGATGCAGATTAGCATCAACAGGACGTATCGACCTTCTCCCCAGGAATAAAAAATCAGGCTAAACAGAAGCAAAACCGGATTTCTAAAACGTTTACCGACGACAAAATAAGTAAAGAGGCAAATGGGGAGAAATAGGAAGAGAAAAACAAGGGAACTGAAAACCATTGGGCAGCCAACAAGCTTTATAATTTCTCTGATGTGTGCTCAATTCGTGATCTTATGAGATCAAAGCTCTATACGTCAAGACAAGAACAGGCTGCTAAAAAGTTCACTTCAACATTCCGGATACCAAGCCCACTCAAATAAAATACCCTTGATGAGGTTGTTCAATTCTGTTCTTTGCGCTTGCTTGATTTTCCTTCTTTCTGGCATGATTGAATCCTTTGATATTTGAAAATATTGAAGTCTGCCCATAATCACCACATAAAGAAAGATCTGACATGGATGTACATATTGAAACTACACCAATCAAAGATGTGTTAGTCGTTTCACATCAGGTTTTCGAAGATTCCCGGGGTTTTTTCATGGAAGTGTTTCGAGAAGATCTCTTTAAAGAAGCCGGATTGCCCGACAGATTTGTGCAACTGAATCACTCAAGATCTGGCCGTAATGTCTTACGAGGATTACATTTCCAATGGGATCCCCCAATGGGAAAATTGATGAGAGTAAGCCTTGGAACGGCGTTTCTGGTGGCCGTAGATATCAGAAAAGGATCTCCAACCCTGGGTCAATGGTTTGGCACCGAAATATCTGCTGAAAATAAGAAACAGCTTTGGGCTCCTGCCGGATTTGCCAGGGGATTCTGTGTCCTTTCCGATTACGCGGAAATTCAATATCTCTGCACAGGTACCTATAACCAGCATGCTGAATCAGGCATTGCCTGGAATGATCCCCAAATAGATATTAAGTGGCCAGTAAACGATCCCCAGACGTCAGAAAAAGACAACACAGCCCAAAGCCTGGCAGAATGGCTTAAAACTCCCGAATCAGACAACTTCAAGTTTTGATAGACAGAAAGCGAGGATATGATGAAGATACTTGTTGCCGGAGGCGCTGGATACATTGGTAGTGTGCTGGTCCCGAAACTGTTGAGAAGAGGATATGATGTTACCGTTGTTGATTTCTTCTGGTTTAAAAATCAACTTCCCGACAGTGCTCACACCATCAACCAGGACATCATGGCTCTAACCGAAGATGACCTGAAGAAGTTCGATCAGGTGATCTTTATGGGAGGTCTCTCCAATGATCCAATGGCTGAATACTCACCCGCCAAAAATTTTATATCAAATGCATCGGCTCCAGCATTTCTGGCTTATGTCGCCAAACGTGCGGGCGTAAAGCGATTCATCTATGCCTGTTCCTGTTCGGTTTACGGGTATACGGTAAATGAACTTTATAACGAGACTTCACCTGCAATTAGCAACTACCCATACGGAATATCAAAGCTACAAGGTGAACAGGCGGTTCTGCAGATGGTGGATGATAGTTTTTCCGTTATTTCGTTGAGGCAGGGCACTGTATGTGGTTATAGCCCAAGAATGAGGCTCGATCTGGTGGTGAATACCATGTTTAAGACAGCTCGGATGGAAAAACAGATTACGGTTAACAATCCGGCTATCTGGCGCCCGATCTTAAGCGTACAGGATGCAGCAAGCGCCTATATCAGATCTATCGAAGCACATGAAAGCATTTCAGGAATCTTCAATGTGGCTTCAGGCAACTATACAGTAGGAGAACTTGGAGATATTGTTCAGCAAAAGATCAAAGAACGACTTGCTGTCAATATTGATCTGAATGTCCACCATATTAAGGACTACAGGAATTACAAAGTCTCAATCGAAAAAGCGGAAAAAGTACTGAGTTACAAACCGAGACACGATGTTGAATCCATTGTAGATGAACTGGTTGATCGCGAAGAACTCTTTAAAGATTTTGACAATCCCAATTACTATAATATTCAAGTGTTTAAAACTTTAGATAAGCAGATTTCAGCCGGGTAAACAAGATGAAGGTGGCAATTATAGGTGCTAACGGGCAGTTGGGGCAGGATATGGTTACTGCGTTTAAAAAAAACGGCGATGAAATATTCTCTCTCAACCACGACAAGATCTCCATTGAAAACCTGGATTCTGTCAGCTCCGTCCTTTGCGAAATAAAACCACAAATACTGGTCAACACCGCAGCGATGCATCACGTGGAAAACTGCGAAGCAGATCCCGAAAAGGCATTTAGAATTAATGGCATCGGCAGCCGAAATCTGGCCTTGGCGGCAAATGACCTGGAAGCAACCCTGATCCACATCAGTACAGATTACGTATTCAGCGGATCCAAAAAAAGCCCGTATCTCGAAGAGGATCTGCCGGCACCTTTAAATGTATACGGTAATACGAAATTGTCAGGAGAATATTTCATATCGGCAATAGCCAATAAATTTTATATATTGAGGGTTTCAGGCATTTACGGACATGCACCTTGCCGAGCCAAGGGACTCAATTTCGTTGAACTGATGTTGAAGCTGGGGAAAGAGCGAGACGAAGTCCGGGTTGTTGATGATGAAGAGGTTTCTCCGACCTCGACCGAGGATATTGCAGCAAAAACGATTCAGTTTTCAACATTGGAACAATACGGACTCTACCATCTCACGGCAGAAGGTAGCTGTACCTGGAATCAATTTGCCAGGGAGATTTTCAATCTTGCCGGAATAATCACCAAACTTGAGATTGCTGATCCATCCGAATTTCCTACAAAGGTTCCACGACCCAAATACTCGGTATTGGAAAACGCGGGTTTAAAGAAGAACCGGCTTAAAAACATGCTCCACTGGAAAGAAGGACTGAAAATCTACCTGCTTAAAAAGTAGATTGTATTCTAATTGTATAACGCTTCTCAAAAGGTTTTTTTGATTCATGAACGAACCCATCAACAGCGAATTTGTTCCAACCGGAAAGACACTTGAATCAATCGATTTCCCCTGGTTCAGCGGGAAAAGGAGAAATCGTGCGATCTTCGCTATGGTCCAGAACGAACCCATATTCTTACCGATCTGGCTGAAATATTACTCCCGATATTACGATGGAGAGGATATTTATGTACTTGATCACCGGACCGACGATGGCAGTGTTGAACGTTGCGCAGAGGAGTTTTCCTTCAATCATATCAAACTGGATTATCCCTACAGTTTCGACCATGTCTGGTTTCAATTTGTAGCCAAGACTATGCAGCGGAGATTGCTTCTGCATTATGATTACGTGCTTTTCACAGACATTGATGAGATTATACTACCCGACCAGAAAAAGTACTCCGGCCTGGATGCATATATCGAACAACTCGACGAAGACTATGTCCGCTGCACGGGTTTCGAGATTACCCATATGAAGAATAAGGAGCCTGTCTTTGATCCCAATCGGAGTATTTTATCCCAAAGAAACTATTGGCACTATAATCACTTCTTCAGCAAAACCAATCTCTCCAGGGTGCCCCTCAACTGGGGAATTGGATTCCACAAAAAAACCAGTATTGAGATTCTCAGCAGTCGGGAACTTTTGCTTATACATCTCCATAAAATGGATTATGAGATGAGCTGGCAAAAAACAGTTAACCGGGCCAAACTGCGATGGAAAAAATCGGAGATAGAAAAGGGGAGGGGGTGGCAGAATCGGATAACCAGTCAGAAGGAGTTTGACAGGTTTTTTTATGTAACACCAAAAATATTCTGGCTACTGCCTCGCTGGATGATTATCACGAAAATCCCACGAACATTGAAAGAGTCAGGTGGCTTTTAACCGACTTTTTCAATGCAACAAGAGTTATATAACCCGGACAGCGTTGAGAAACAGACAACCCGCATAAGATTGTTTACTCGTCAACTACAAACAGGTTGAACATCAATTCCCTTGTATTCCTCATGGAATCCACAAAGTTCTCTGCCAAACTTAGAGATCGGACCTACCTGAAGAATATCGTCCTCAGTGTTTTTTCCCAAGGTGGAACCTTGTTTGTCAGCTACCTGACGGTTCCCCTGGCGCTTGGTTACCTGGACCCCACCAGTTACGGACTATGGCTGGTTATCAGTTCGATTTTTAGTTGGCTGGAAAATCTGGATCTTGGACTTGGAAATGGCCTGCGCAACAAACTGACGGAATCCCTGACCCGTGGGGAGGTGGTACTGTCCAAACAATATGTCAGCACGACCTATTTTTTGATTTTTGTGATCAGTTTGTTGCTGTTCGGATTGATTCTGATAGTGGATCAGTTCGTCAACTGGGCTGAGATGGTCAATTCGCCCTTGAACTTACAGTCTGAGTTCAATCGGGTTTTTCTACTGTGTGCCCTGTTTTTTTCGGTTCGCTTCGTCTGTAATTTGATATTAGCTATTCTTCGGGCAAACCAGCAGATTGGGATGACTAAGGTTATTTCCCTGGTTTCCAATCTACTTGTTTTAGGTTCAATCGTTTTTGTCAGGGCAACCACCACCCCTTCATTTCTGTTTTTATGTCTTGCCCTGATCCTGCCCCAGATTATTGTACTGGCTTTCTTCAATATTTTATTTTTTGCCACTCGATTCGCCTCCTTTTCTCCTTCTCCAGGTTCGATCAATTTAACACTTGGAAGAAGCGTCTCAGAGTTGGGTATCAAGTTTTTTCTTCTTCAAGTTATTATCATTATCGTCTTCGCTACGGATAATGTGATTATTACAAAGCTGTTTGGCCCACATGAAGTCACACCTTATAATATAGCACTGAAATACATGAATATCGGTGCCATATTGCTTAATATTGTATTAGCTCCGGCCTGGTCAGCATTTACAGAGGCCAATGTTCTTAACGACATCGATTGGATAAAAACCACCTTGAGAAGGCTGCTGGGTTTCTGGGGTTTATCCCTGCTGCTGATCCTTTTCATGGTGGCAATTTCCGGAGTTTTTTATGAGATCTGGATCGGAGATCAGGTCAGTATTCCATTTTCATTGACGATTCTAATGGCGATATACGTCGCGCAGAGTGCTTGGAACAGGATATTTGCCGAGTATATTAATGGAGTCGGAAAGATCGCTTTGTTGTTGCGTTTGAATATCATAGTTGGCGTGACTAATATTCCCCTCTCGGTGTTTCTGGCAACTTCAATGAACCTGGGTTCTCATGGCGTGATCTTAGCGACTATCATCTGTATGATGCTGGGTTCTTTCTTCGCTCCCCTGCAAACCTTTTTGTTGGTCAACAACAGAGCCAAGGGGATCTGGAATAAATAGAGGATTGTATATACTGATTTGGAGGAGCCTGAACAGTTTCCGATCCAATCAATGATTGACACCAATACATTGTTTATCCATACTGTGCTGCATTCATCAAAAACGATAAACAAAAAAGGTCTTGCTATCCTTCTTCTCTTAGGTGCGAGGCTATGCCGACTATAAACGGATGATAAAAGTGGAAAACACAAAGATACAGATATCCGTTATTTTAATTGTGTACAACATGGCGGAGCAGGCGATGAAAACACTCCTTTCGCTCAGTTCCTCTTATCAGTTGAATGTGGAAGATGAAGATTACGAAGTGGTTGTTGTTGAGAACGATTCCGGTAATAATCTGAAGGAACAGGAGGTTTTGTCTGCCGGCCCCAATTTCAGGTATTTCCTGCGACAGGACGATTCAGGATCCCCGGCAGCAGCTGTTAATTTTGGGGTGAAAAAAGCCGTATATCCTTTTGTCTCCATCATGATTGATGGGGCCAGGATGCTGACACCCGGAGTAATTTCATACACCCTTGCGGCATATAGAATGAATCCGTTCTCCGTCGTCGCCGTTCCCGGATATCATTTGGGTCACGGGCTCCAACAGGAGACTTCAAAGTCGGGTTACAACGAAAAGGCTGAGCAAAAACTCCTGAAAAAAATAGCCTGGCCGGACGATGGATATCGGCTGTTTGAGATTTCTGTTTTCAGCGCCACATCGGCTCCCGGTTTTTTCAACCCAATTGCCGAATGCAATTGTATATCACTTCCAAAGACAGCATTCACCGATGCTGGTGGTTGTGATGAACGGTTTGATTCGCATGGCGGCGGTTACGTTAACCTCGATCTTTATAAACGATTTTGTGAAATTCCCGGAATAACGCTTTTTTTTCTCCTGGGCGAAGGATCCTTTCATCAGTACCACGGTGGAGCAACTACAGGACCGGGTAATAAACTAAAACGTGCACTGCTTCAAAAGCAATTCAGAAAACAGTACTGTCAAATCAGGGGAAAAAGTTATGAACCGCCACAAACTAAGCCGCTGTACCTGGGTAAGATACCCGATAGTGCGACCGGGTTTTTAAAACTCTCGGTCAAGAGAATGAAACGTCGTTAAAAGAACCAATATCGATAACGGAGATAGACTAGGATGAGCATCTACCTTCCACCTTCCACACGTCATTTTGAACCCAAATGGTCTAAAATGAGCGCTTGGATTGATCATGTTCCTTTCGGATATGACCTGATTGAGGCCATTCGTCCCAAATTGCTGGTTGAGCTTGGAACACATAAAGGGGTCTCCTATTTCACCTTTTGCCAGTCCATAAAGGATCACGACATTGACACAACCTGCTATGCGGTTGACACGTGGGAAGGAGACGATCATGCCACCCTGACGGAAGCCTATGCAAAAAGTGACTATCAAATGGTACATCGACATAACCAACAGCATTACCGGGGATTTTCCTACCTGATGAGAATGCTGTTCAGCGAAGCTTTGAAAACTTTTGCCGATGATTCAATAGATCTTCTGCATATCGATGGTTATCATACCTATGAAGCGGTTACTGATGATTTTAATAATTGGTATCCAAAAGTAAAACCGGGCGGCATCATTTTACTTCATGATATTGTGGCACGTATAAGCAGTAACTTCGGGGTTTGGAAATTTTGGGAAGAAATATCAGATAAATACGATTCTTTTGCTTTTGCCAATGGTTTTGGCCTGGGTGTGATTAGAAAACCAGGCAAGTCCGTCGCAAAGGGTGAACTGCTCGATCTGATGTTTGATTCAAAGAAAGCAGAAGAAAAGGAAAAACTACGGGCTTTTTATGTTCACGTCGCAAAAAAGATCGATCTGCAAAGACACGCCCGTTTTATTGAACTGACTCGGGAGAAAAGCATTTTAAACAGGGCAGTGGATTTTCTGAAATTGAAAAAGACATAGACAATCCATATTTTGGATTTCACTTTAATTCTAAATACCAAAAAGGTTTAATGATTACGATTGGTGATATTGTATTTGTACTCGGGATGCACAGGAGCGGGACATCCGCCATCACTCGTTTATTGAAAACTCTGGGTGCCGATCCTGGAAGTAATTTGCTGGCGAGCGATCCTGAGCTCAATAAGAAAGGTTACTGGGAAAACCTTCGTTTGATTGATCTCCATGACGCAATTCTAGATACCATGGGATCTGCCTGGTATGACTTCCGTCCCTATCCGGACAAATGGTGGTTGGAAAGGGATATCCGGTCCTTTTTCCCTAAAACCATGGAAATATTGGAACAGGATTTCAAAAGCCACAATTTGATGCTGATAAAGGATCCGAGAATCAGCCGCTTGCTGCCTTATTGGCTAGGATTTCTGGAACAGTCCGGAGGTTCCGCGAAATGTGTCATTGTCATGCGTAATCCGCTTGAAGTCGCCAAATCAGTCGGAAGTCGAGACCAATTCAGCGTTGTCACATCATTATACCTGTGGATGGTTTATACCCTGGAGTCGGAGTATTATTCCAGAGGATTGCCAAGGACTGTAGTTAAATACGAGACGACACTTAACGACAGTAATAGTATTGTGGACCAACTAACGGCCGAGCTCAAAATAGACTGGCCGATCAATCCGGACAAGGTGAGAAAAACAATCGATTCCGATCTGGATACAAGTCTGCGCCATCACCAGAATCCTGAAAAACCTGAAGATATCTTAGAGTTGGTTGAGTCAGCATTTGCTTTGTATGAAATGATTACGGCTCACAACCCAGACCAGATACGACCTTACCTGGATGAAACCCGAATCCGGGTATATGAAGATCCATCAAAGAGCTTTCCCTGGGCTAAGTCCATGTTTGAGACCAACAGAGCTCTTTTTGAAACCAAAAAAGAATATCGGAAAAGCCAGGAAAAATCACTGGCAGGAATAATAAAAAGAATACGAATGAAAACGGTGAGGACACTGACTAGAAATTAGTTGATACGGATTGTTATCTCAACCGTGTTACATTCATTAGTTAGAATACGAAAATACCAAAAAACGATAATTCTTATATTCTAATTTATTAACAATGCTCAAGACGAGAAAACAATTGATGCTGAGCGACGGTGTCAATAGTATGATATCCTCATCCAATTAATTCAATATGACAAGGTCCAAAGCTCCCTTGGTGTCAGTCATAATGCCTTGCTTCAACGCTGAGAAATATGTGGAAGCTGCAATCGAAAGCATATTGAATCAGACATTTAGCGATTTTGAGCTCATTATTGTTGATGACGGGTCCAGCGATGCCTCTGCAAGTATTGTTAAACGATACATCCCCAAAGACCCACGAATTATTTATATTTACAACAATAGAAACTGTGGTGTGGTGGATTCGCTAAATCGTGGCATTGAAAAGGCGAGGGGAACTTATATAGCACGTATGGATGCTGATGACATCTCACATCCCTATAGACTGGCGAAACAGGTCACACACATGGCTAACCACCCGAAATGTGTAGTATGCGGGACTTATATCGGCCTCATCGATGAGGATGGAAAGAGAATCGGTTTGCGTGCTTATGACACAAAAGACGAACTGATTCGAAAAAACATCCTCCTCAAAAGTCCATTCGCCCATCCATCAGTTGTAATCAAAAAAGAGACTTTGCTACAGAATGGTGTTTTGTACTCCAAACGATTTGGCAGGGCTGAAGACTATTACCTGTGGATGAGATTGATGCCCCTAGGTTCTTTTGCCAATATCGATGAATTCCTGTTTGATTATCGAATTACGTCCGACAGCATCAAATCGAAGTTTGCAAAAGAGACTTTGAAAGATACCCTCAGGTTGAAATTTCACTATCTTACTCACCTGAATCCGCGCGCACTTCTGATTATTTTTTGCGAAAGCTTGCTTTGTCTTTTTCCCCAGGGATTTATCATCCGTTTGTTTTTGGCTTTGCAGAAATTCTCTCTATTGCGTTTAGGAAAGAAACTAAAACATCAACAATTTTAAAATGCTATCGGTAGTTTGCGTTTATAACAATGAAGACGTATTGAATCGAGTTCTTCTGAAGAGTGTGAACAGGCAGTCAATTGAGGTAGAACTGATTCTGGTTGACAATCGTAACGCAAGTTTCCCGTCAGCGGCAGCAGCTCTTAACTTTGGAGGCAAACAGGCAAAAGGAGACTTTCTTGTTTTTGCCCACCAGGATATGTGGTTTTCCGATCCATATTGGATGGAAGAGGCTGGGCAAATGCTTCCTTCCATCCCCCAGCTTGGCGTTGCCGGTGTCGCTGGTATCAGCGATCAAGGAAATGATCGAGGGGAACGTCTTAAAAGCTCACTGGAGGTTTTTGATAAACCCTTTTGGGACCGTATAGGACAAGTTGACAAACCTGTGCCGGTTCAAACACTGGATGAATGCCTGCTCATCATACCCAGGAAAGTGTTTTCAGAGATTAAATTCGATGAACAGAGGTTTGATGGATGGGATTGCTATGGTGCGGATTATTGCTTATCAGTGGCAAACCATGGTTATAAGGCTTATGTGGTACCCCTGACCTGTATTCACTGCTGTAAGAGAGGGAATCGCTTTGTCTGGGAGTTTCCCGGTCTTTTGACATATCAGAAAAGGCTTTTTAGAAAGCATAGAGACAAGTATCCGGTAATCTATACGTATCTACTGGACATTAACCGAAAAAACCTCGTTCTAACAGAGGTTTTAAAACATCTCTGGCCGCTCTATTTAAAACTGTTCCCGATATTCACCAAAACCCTGAATGACAAGCTAAAAGATTGTCATGCCGTTCTTGACCTTGGGTGTGGGCATTATTCTCCGCTTTCTGATTTTGACATTCCCTGTCTGATTGGTGTCGACTGCTATTCTCCCTCACTTGAGGAAAGCAAGCGAATCGGAACGCATCATATCAGCATTCTAGGTGATGTAAGAACACTTGCCATTAAATCCAAATCCGTCGATGCCGTGGTTGCTGTGGAAGTGCTGGAAAAGCTGTCAAAAGGTGAAGGTAGAAAGCTTATGGCCAAAATGGAGAACTGGGCTAGAAAAAAAGTGATAATTGTAACCCCTAATGGCAACCTGGGAACCAAAAATATCAACAAAAACCCCTTTCAGGAACAAAAATGTGAATGGACCACCGAGGAACTTCGGAAATTGGGATATCAAGTTTCCGGAATTGGAGGATGGATCGGCCCGAAGAATGCTGAAAATGTGATAGAATTCAGCATTTGGCGAAACAGGTTGTCACATATTTCTCAACGAATCATCAAACATCTGCCCAAATCTGCCATGAAGCTATTGGCAACCAAGGAGTTGGAATACGAAAGCGTCATTTCAGAAACAGATCCTGCGCCACACTCTTGATGCCATAAGAATACTTAAAGTAATTCCCCTTAAAGGTTTCAGAAATCACAGGAACAAGTCTCATCAGTTTATTCCCGTGGAGTTTCATTCGGGTTTCCAGATGTCCGATGCTTTCCCTGACGGTCTCGACCAATGACTCATTAATTTTGTAGGTGTTTCTGATTTTTGGATCATCAAGCCTTTTTAAAATCTCTTTTCTGAAATTTAGCAGATTAGGAAAGGTATCGTTTTGAAGTTGTTGAACGCCGATCCTGAGCTGTTCCCAAAAACTCAGTGTCCGCACCCCAACCTGATTTCCCCCGTGAACCCTGTAATGCACAAGGCATCGATCAACCAGCGCTATATTTGCAACCGCAGCAATCAGGAGAGCTACCCACCCATCATATCCATCCGATAAATCCGGCATGGGTAATACAAGAGGGCGATACTCAGCACGAAAAGCGGCGGACATTCCGGCTACAACGATATGATTAAGAAAAACGGAAAAAGCCTCACCGTTTCTGACTTTATCCTGACTGGACTTATCAAACCAGACAGACTCCCAGAACTTACAGTCAAGGGAATTGAGATTTTCATCAACCACCTCTGCATCACAGAATACCAGCCCAACACTCGGATCCCCTTCAAATGCCCGCATCATGACCTCGATCTTGTTTTCTAACCAGACATCATCATGATCGGAAAAGAAGATAAAGTCTCCACTACATCCATTAACGGCATTGGCAAAACTGGCAACGGTACCTTTGTTCGTCAGGTTCTGATTGATTTTAACAGGGAATGGAGCTTTTTTTCTGAAGTTTTTTAGCACAGACAGGGTCCCGTCAGTTGAGCAATCGTCACAAACAACGATTTCGTCTGGCTTCCGGGTTTGATCAATATAGCTGTTTAATTGTTCTTCAAGGTATTGAGCGCCATTGTAGGTAGCAAGAGCGATGGAAATCATTTTTAATCGATTCAGGTTTAATCAGCCGAACATGCTTCAGTAATTGGTTCAAAACTACCTGATTGGAGCCAAGGTTTGGTCATCTCTACCTTTACACTGATAATCCTATTCAGACAATCATCGGGCACCCGGATATTTGCCAATTGGCTTTTTTTGAGTCGTATTTTCTGATAAACTCCATTCAACCGGAAACATAATTCGACTCTGCTAGCATATTTAAAACCAACAACGTTGGAGACTTTTCAATGACACTCAAAAACCCTGGTTTAGAAAAACTGGCTAAAAGTCTGAAGAACGTGAAAGAAGGTATTATCTTTACCGGTGCCGGCATCTCCACCGAAAGTGGTATACCTGATTACAGGAGCAAGGGTGGTCTGTGGGAGAAATTCCAACCGGTTTATTTCGATGAGTTCATGAGCTCAAGGGATGCCCGAATCGAGTATTGGAAACGGAAATCAGAACTATATGATGATTTGGTAAATGCTGAACCCAATCAGGCGCATCTGGCAGTAGCCGGGTTATACGATATGGGCTTGATTAAAACGGTGGTGACACAGAATATCGATGGCTTGCATCAGGCAGCGGGTGTTCCTGAAGACAGTGTTATCGAGCTTCATGGCAACACCCTCCGCATCAAATGCATGAGTTGCGGACAAATAGAATCGATTCATGAAGTTCAGGATAGAATTGTGGCTGGAGACTCGGCTCCGGAATGTCATTGTGGTGGTTATTTGAAACCGGACACCATCTCTTTTGGACAGGCTATGCCCGAAGAGGAGATCAATCGAGCTGTGGAACTCTGTATTAATTGTCGATTTCTGTTGGTTATCGGCTCAACACTTCTGGTTCAGCCAGCCAGTCTTTTACCCGGATACGCCAAGCAGAATGGCGCCTTTCTGGGAATCATCAATCTCTCGGAAACACCTTATGACGATGTCTGCGATGTGCTGATCAGGGAAAAAGCCGGAACAGCTCTGCCGGAATTGGTACGTTTGATTGAATCCAACAGCTGATACTAAATCCTATTAGAACAGGATTCCAAGTTGGAGAATTCCTTCACCAAAGGCATTGGACCTTAGATTTCTGTTTCCCGTCGCTCCTCTGATTCTGCTGCAGGCAAGCGCCCCCAGGGCCGGTTCGTTACAATAGGTTATTTTAAGAGAAGGTGCCTCATACGCTCGAATATATCCGCCTACGTAAAGCCAATCCAGGTTGAATTCAAAACCGGCCAGACCATAAAGCTGATTCTTGGTTTCATATTCGGCCTTTGCAATCAGGATATCCTCCGCGTAGAGATGAACATCGCCTGAAGAGGACTGAATAATCCTGCCTCCCCCGATTTTGAGACCGAAATTAAAAAGGAAATTAATCCCTATGTAGGGATTCTGAAACTCAAGATCGAAGTCATAGGTAACATTGGTGCTTTCCGAGGTAAAAATAATTCCGGATCCTTCCTGGGGCTCGAAATCCACATCAACCCCATCTTCCACCTGTCCTTTGTAAACTGTTCTGCTGTAACCCAGGTCAAACTCCGCCAGGAGATTTGTCCCTTTTTTGAAGACATAACTGAATCCCAGTCCGTTTCCATCCTGGTCCCGGATGGTCTCCTCACTGCCCAGGTTAAAATCGGATAATGGGATCTGGTTCCCGACTTCATAGAAATAGTAAACCCGCTTTTCATAATCGGGAAGTTCGGCAAATAGGTTTATTGACATCAATATGCTCAACACCAGTACCAAACCGACTTTCAGACTTCCCGTCTTCACCAAGTTCATAGCGCCTCCTGTTATTGATCTTCGAGATTCCGCCTTTATTTGCAGATTAAAAAAGCATTCCAACTTCAAATACTCCACCGGAAAAAAGCTGTGTAGACTGATTTCTATTTCCTGTAGCCGCTTCGATACGATTGCAGGCTTCTTGTCCTACAGCATCAATATTACAATAATCGATATTAAGGATCGGTGAGGTGACATTTCTGATCAGGAGCGAGATAAACAAAAACTCGTAATTGACACTCCACCCCATGTAGTAAAAACGTTGTGTTCCTGATTCATACGAAGCACTTGCAATCAGGACGTTATCAATTCCGGTGATATCAACCTCGCCCTCCGCTTTTTGAAAGACCAATCCGATTCCGAATGTCGAGGGTAGGGGAAAATTGTAAAACTCAAATCCATACCTGGTAAAATTCCAATTGGTATAATTGAGACTGATATAAGGATTGGTAAACTGGAGATCCACCTCATAGAAAATGTTATTACTTTGCGACAAGGTTCCGTATCCGGTTCCTTCGGTGGGGACAAAGCTGAACTCGACACCGTCTTCAACTGTCCCCTGGTAATTGGTTTTTGTTACCCCCGCGCTCAATTGAAAGAAGGCATGCCCCTGGTTGTCGATTAAGCGGCCAAAGGAAATGCCGTGTCCCTCATTGTCATTGATTGTCTCTTCACTTCCCAACTGAAAATCAGACAGATACAATTGATTACCAACCTCGCGCACATAGGAGATATGAGTGTTTCCCCAATCCTGTGCTATTAAAAGATCGGTTGGGAATACAAGCAGCCCGCCAAATAGTATTAATACCCAAGATAAGCTTAGTTTCAATGCTTTAGTTTAACAGATTCTGTCCGGATGTGATTTTATTTGCCTGTCTTCAGGTAATACACTTCGACATTTTTGATCGTTGAGCCTCACTCCAGGCAATGATTTCTTGATTTTTTGTTCCGGTAGTTGGTTGATTTTATAAAATTATGAAATCTGCAATTCAAACTTCTAGTTATACCTGCCTAAAAAAATGCACAAAAGGCACCGTATTAATCCTATTACGACTGAAAATCGTCAGGATCGTAGTTAATTCCAGGTTTTTCAATCGGTTACTCAAATCCGAACGGACCTGATTCGGCACTTTTTTGACCGGAGATAACCGTCCGGAGAAGATCCGGGGCAGATTCGCTTTAAATGGCGAAGAGTTATTCTTCGCAGCATATTGAGGGTATTAAGATAGTCTTCTTTCGAAAGTGAGATGCGAGACTCGCAGAAGCCAATAGTCGAGCAAAGTGATATTGATTGAATCCATTCCTTAAAAAACCTGGAACACTCCATAAGGAACACCGGGCAAACATACTCTTGTCTCTGGCTGTAGACTACGTTCATGGGGAACTGAGCCAGAATAGCTTTGATGCATAAAAGTCTGCCCGCTTTGAGCCCGATTTCATTTGCCAATCTTAGTCTTAGTTTAATATGCATATACCGGCTGGTAATTACCACCAAAACCGGTACACACTGACCAGCAAAACCGGTTTTGTCTTACCACTGAAACCGGAAGTCTCTTACCACCCAA
>JANQGX010000073.1 GCA_028282885.1 SAR324 cluster bacterium | reverse complement strand
TTACGCGTAAAAGCCGTGTTTGTGCAGAAAGGGGAAGATCACCAATTTCATCGAGAAAAATCGTGCCTCCATGAGCCCTCTCGAATCGACCTCGGTGGGTTGTTCCGGCGCCTGTGTAAGCCCCCTTTTCATGACCGAAGAGTTCGCTGTCAACCAGGTTTTCGGGTAACGCCCCACAATTGACCTTTATGAGTGGACCGCTATGCCGCAGGGAAGAATAGTGAATTGCATTGGCGATGACCTCCTTGCCCGTGCCGGTCTCTCCCAAGAGCAACACATGACTATCCAACAGGGATACTTGTCGAACCTTTTCCATGACAGGTTTTAATCCATACTCTTCACCAATAATTTCGGCCCCTGAAATCTGGTGTAACTCGTTGGCCAGATAGTGGTAATCATCGGATAACTTCTTTTGCAGGCGCAGGACGTCCTGGTGCTTTAAGATGTTTGTAGTGGCAATGGCAAAAGGATCGTGAAGGAGTTCCAGTAAACGGGCTTGTTCTTTGCGAAACAAGTCCCGCCCCCGCGCTGATATTACAAGTTCACCGATGTTTTTTCCGGCTACTTTCAGGTGTAGAACCAGAAAACAAAGGGGTTGTTGTTTTGCTTTCAATTCAAGATGTTTTGCCACCGGTTGCAGTTCCGAACGATTAATTATGCTCACCACCGGGCCATAACTACCTGTTTCTACAAATAGTACGGCTTCTTTGGACAACCTGGCCGGATAACGCAATGGCGTTTCAGAATAACTCGCAGAAGCGATATTACGAAGACTCTGGCTTTCCGGCTCATAGGTATTTAAATCCAAGCTTTCAGCGGGCATGAAATTTTCCAGATACTTGCGGATGTCTGTCAGCATGGCTTTTGCGTCCAAGTTACCGCCGATTCGTTTAGACGCCTGTTGAATGAACTCCATATCGTTAATCATCACCCCTCCTTCCTAATATCTGTCGTATGTAACATAAAATCGAGAAACACCATATATGACATAAATTTCTGGCATATATAACAAAAAAGATCAATGTTTTTTCTAACATACTTAAATTAATAATAAAATATTCATGGCATGCCTCTTGCCGACCGTATTTGGGTTGAGAGGTAACAGCACCCCCTTTCAGGCTTTTCGTCAATCATGGGGCGCAAAGAAGAGACAGAGGAAAGTGGGAGGTTCTGGGGGTCGGGTTTGCACTGTTATAGGCCTCTACAAATACAATCGTAATATATAACAAGGGACATGAAAAAATGAATATTCAAACCAAAGCCTCAAATGAAGGCATTCACAGGGTACTCCACGAAACAGATAGTAAATGTCTGGCCTGTATGAAAGAGGCCGGCAAACAGCAAAATGGAAAGAGACCAAATAAAATAGTATCATTCCACGTAATTCTGCTTTTCATACTGATATTATTAGTATTAATACTAAAACTGACCTTGCCCATCTCGGTTGCAGTATCTGAATTGTTTTTTTGAAAAAAGAGTTCACAGGGTACCCAGCGAAACAAATGGGAAACCTCCGGCCTGCATGAAAGAGGTCGGCAAACAACAAAATGAAAAGAGACAAGAGAAAATGTGATTATCCGGCAATATTCTGTTCTCCGCCCTGATATTATCAGCAGTACTCAGAATGACCGTATTCTTCGCGGTCGCGGATCACAACAAGCGGTCCCTGCCCGGAGTTACGGTAACTGACAAGTATCCAAATGGATGTGTAGACTGCCACAAGGCATTTAGCGACAAAGACTACCGGCCCAAGATGGGACTGGACAAAATTGATGGACATTCCGAGATGGACGCCATCGCCAGGAATCTGCCCCGGGATTGCATGAAATGCCATAAGGCCGACTCCTCTATAGGATATTTGGGTGACATCGCCCATAGAGATCACTACCGTAAACCATCTAAAAACGTCTTTATCATCGTGTATGAGGGGGACTGTCTGAATTGTCATGGCATTGATCATGAAAGTGGTAGGACAACCCTTAAAGACCGACCCGGAAATAGGTAGCGTGCGACAGGGGCGTAATCAAACTGTAAACCAAGATAAGGCTCTGATCTCTCATAATGGATTCAGCAGGTCAAGATGCATGGGAAAATAGGCCCGGATAAAGACAGCGCACTCGTGACCATGGCTGTTATGTCCAACTATTTTTTTGTGTTGTTAACTCTTCTCTGCACCGTCATGAAACGGACTTGGAGAGAATGCTGGATTTGCTGGAAAAACTTCCGGAGCAAACCATTTAACCCAACTTCAATAAGGTGAAAGTATGACCGAAAAATATCTCGTAGACCCTGATCTAAAATTTATCAATACCATCATTCAAAACGGCGGCGATAACCTGAAAAAGTGCTTCCAGTGTGCCACGTGCTCGGTGATCTGCCCTCTTTCATCTGATAAGCAGCCGTTTCCGCGTAAAGAAATGGTCGCGGCTTCCTGGGGCCTGAAAGACCGCCTGTTAGGCAGCCCGGATATCTGGCAGTGCCACAATTGCGGCGACTGCTCGGCCCTCTGTCCCCGCGGCGCCAAACCGGGCAACGTCATGGCAGCCATCCGGCATATCTCCATTCTGAAGTATGCCCGACCGGCTGTTTTGGGACGCCTCTGGAACGATCCCTGGATGCTGCCGCTGCAGTTCATCCTGTCAACATTGGTCATCCTTGCTGTCGGTTTTGCCACCGGGCTCCTCAACCTGCAGAACGACGGCGGCCCAATCGTGTATGCCCGGTTCTTTCCTGTGGTGCTGATCGAAATGATCTACATCCCGCTGACGCTCCTGGTCGGCCTTGCTTTCTTTGTGGGTATCCGTAACCTGCTGTCCGACATGCGGGCCAACTACTTCCTGAGAGGACTGGACAATAGCGACTCCATAAAGCCGGTTAAGTTCATGAAAGCATTAATAGCCACCTTGCCGACAATCATCACCCACACTAAATTGGCGAGCTGCGGCGAGAACCGGCAACGCAAACTCAGCCATATGCTGGTATCGTTTTCCTTTGTCAACCTCGCTATGGTGGCCGGTGCCTTTGTCTTTGCCTTGTATATCCTTGACAGCCATGGCCCCTATCCGCAACTTAATCCCGTAAAGATCTTTGCGAACCTATCCGGCATTGCGCTTATCCTTGGCAGTCTCCTGCTGATCAAAAACCGCCTGGAATCAACAGACGGGCACAACTCCTATTTCGACTGGTACATTCTGGCCCTGGCCCTGGGCCTGGGTGTCACCGGCATGCTTACCCAGTTCATCCGCCTGGCCGATCAGCCTATGGCGGCCTTGGCTATGTATTTCATACATCTGGTTCTGGCCTTCAACCTCATTGCCTGTCTGCCATATTCCAAAATGGCCCATTTTGTTTACCGTACGGTGGCTTTGGCGTATGTCGCCTATGTAGATGGCAAAAGTTGAGCCACTGACTCACATCCTTTTTCAGTAATCACGTAGTTGCGATATTGCGTTTTAACTAGTTGCATTGTGTTTTGCAGGGTTAGAGAGGATACTTTGTTGGAAATTATCCTGGGCCATTATAGTTATCTCCCTGACTACCGTTTAAAAAAGCGCCTGACCAAAACGCAATAAAGTAAACACGTCCCCCGAAAAAAACGCAGCACCCGCTTTTTCCGACAGAATCGGTGTGTTGAAACACCGACGATCACGTTGTTTTTTAACAATCAACCCTATACAACGGGATAAACGTTTCTTTCAAAGCCTCAACCGGCTTCCCTTTCCTGAAAATCCATCGGTTTCGACGGACAATTCTTTTTACAAACCGTCCAAAAAGCCTTACTATTCCCCTAGCAATTCGTTAAGCGGGCGCGTACGATCGCACGATCCCGTTCAACAAGGATTATTTAGTTCAGCTCACTATTAAATTTAGCAAGAAAAGGATTCAAAAATGACTCACAAAAAAAAGTATGTGATGTTCCTCCTAGTTCTACTGATACCAATTCTCAGCTTTTCATTCCGCAGGTTTTTTGATTCAAAGATTATCGTTGAACCGAATTCGCAAGACTTCCATTGGCCATATGTTTACTCGGTTGATAAAACCCTCAATAATGGCAAAAAAGTCTATATCCTTGTTAGATCTAATAATACGGGTTTTCCAAGTAACGACTTTGATGAGATCAAGGAAAGGACTCTGGAAAAGTATAATCGTTTCAATCGCAGATTCGAAGATCTTAACGTAATTTATATGACCCCTATATTTCCAAGGATTAAAAACCTGCATGGGAATGAATATGATTTTCATAGTCTTGAAAGAAATACCTTTGATTTACAACAAAAAAAGTATGCTAGAGTCGACAACCAGCTTATATATATGATTGAAGATCTGAAAAAAAGATTGGAGAAGGAACATAATATACTGGTAGAGAAAAAAATATTGCTTTATGGTTTTTCAGCAAGTGGCGATTTTGCAGATAGGTTTTCCCTCCTACATCCTGAGATTGTCGAAGCAGCAGTGATTGGCGGGAGTAACGTGATAATACCCGCCAAGACTTTGAAAAATGAAAACCTACCTTATCCAATTGGAATATATGACTTAAGTTCAAAAACAGGAGTAGATTTTGATTCAACAGCTTTTTCACAAATAGATCGATTTATCTTCAGAGGTACGCTTGACCAAGGTGGAACATGGACAGAGGAAACAGGAGGTCAAAAGAAGGAATATCCTTGGATTGAATACGCAACAAAAAAATACAGTGACAAATTTTCAAATGACAGCCGATCCCCTGTTTACAACCGGCATGCTCTTTCATTCACTGATTTACTTTTGATCAAGTACAGAATAAGTAATAAAAGTTTTGATCCTATTGATGAGTTCAACGAAGTCAAAAGAGCATTTGCAGAACTTGGATACTCAAAGAATCAATTTATTGAATATGCTGGAGTTGGACACAGAGTTACTGATGAAATATATGCAGATATATTTGACTACATTAATCATGTTATTGAAATGTGATAAATTTAGTCATTGTTGGTGATATAACAAGCACATTCACCAGGCCGTTAACCGCCGCTGATAAGCAAAGGTAAAGTGAGTTTTATCTTAAAAAGCAACACCCCGAAAGAGGCGGGTGATGTTACCACCCAAAAAAGCATATGCAAATCAACGATACCACTAGATGGCTTCTCGATAGCGATCCCTCAATACGATGGCAAGTAATGAAGGATATTCAAAATGAAAATGAGTCAACATATCGCAAGGAACAATTAAAATTGAGCAAAGAAGGATGGTGTTTTTCTCTTCTTAAGTTGCAGGGCACAAATGGTTTATGGAATAACAGTCTGTATAATGGGAAATGGATCTCAACAACTTATACATTATATTTGCTTAAGCAACTTGGACTACCATCATCGCATGCGCAGGCACTGTCGGCTTGTGAGCAACTATTCTCCAAAGGTATTTATAAGCGACAAGATATTCGCTTTACAAGGAATCAGGAAATTCAAGATCTTGGTGTGACAGCACTAGTTCTCTCTTTGTGTTGCTATTTTGGATATGACCATGAATATATTCACGACATCGTCAAATATCTAATCAACAAACAAGAAATGACTGGCAACTGGTTACCAAACAACTCAGAAAGATCCGTTGATTATACTTTCGATACAACGTTGCTAATACTTGAGGCATTGCTTCAGTATCGAGTACGATATAGGTCTGAAAAAACAGAACTCTCACAGGCTGAGAAGCGTGGGCAAGATTTCTTGCTAAGCCATGAGTTATATTTAGCCAATAACAAGATACTTAATCAGCAATGGATGTCATTTTCTTTTCCGCCATATTGGCATTATGACATATTAACGGCACTCGATTACTTTTGTCTTGTTGGCACATCTACTGATAATCGTCTTCGATCAGCTATAAACGTAGTCACTAAAAAGCGAAACAGCGACGGCACATGGAATTTAGGGAAGAAGCATCCAGGAAAGACATATATTGAAATGGAAAATCCAAGAAAACCTAGTAGATGGAATACTCTACGTGCTATGAGGGTGTTGAAATGGTGGAAAGAAAATGAATAACAATTATAATAAACCGGGCTGCTAATCGCCCTCGATATGGCTTTTCCCAAAGCTCCGTGGCAAAGAGCGTCGTTAATCCACCATCGATGTAGCAGCCGGTTGCAATGGTGTTAAACATTATGAACAGTCCGGCACCCATTGAAATTTCGAAGCAGGTGGCACAGGCTTTCGATGTCATTGATCGTCACCTGGCATCTACGTTAACCGCAATACATTTGTATGGTTCGGCGCTTGACGGTGGTCTGAAGCCGCATAGCGACATTGATTTACTCGTTACTATAGGAAGTCCGCCTGAGGAAACCGTACGGCAGGATCTTTCGCTTGACTTGCTGGAGGTCTCGGCTCCACCCGGAAAAAGTGAAATATTGCGAGCTCTAGAGGTTACCATTGTAGTTCACTCTGAGGTAAGACCTTGGCGTTATCCGGTTAGACGAGAATTGCAATTTGGAGAATGGCTAAGGCAAGATATTCTTGCTGGTATCGTCGAATCCGCTGTTATGGATGCAGATCTGGCAATCCTGTTGACGCAAGCAAGGCAAAACAGTCTCCCCATTGTGGGGCCACCGGCTATGGAGATTTTCGATCCGATTCCAAAAAGTGATTTCTTTAGGGCGCTCACCGACATTCTAAAGCAGTGGGAGTCACCCTCGGACTGGGTGAATGATGAGCGGAATGTATTACTCACTTTTGCTCGAATATGGTACAGCGCGGTAACTGGAAAAATAGTGCCTAAGGATGTTGCTGCTGATTGGTCACTAGAGCATTTACCCAGTGAATATCAGCCAGTATTACTTGCGGCCCGACAAGCATATCTTGGGAACGGTGAAAATTATCTTTTCATAGATACGGACCAGACAACAGAAAGTATTTGTTTCATGAAATCTGAAATCGTTAACTTGCTTAATATTAACGAAAATATTGTTTAACAAATGCATTAACACAGACTTTTTTCGCACCGCTCCGATAAACGTAGGTTAAACGAGAGAGCACGCGGTTTTGCGTCTTTTTTCCAGTCGTCTGAAAAGTGACAACCAACCCAATTGCCCTTTTGGGGTTGTAGGGTGGGGGCGGGTTTGAGTGGTAGCATTCAGGCTGAACTTGCCCCGACACGGTAATTGATAAGCTATTGGTGAAAGTCGTTGGTGAGCCGTACCGGGGAAAACCCGAAGTCGGGTTCTACAAGGGGGCTATGGGAAAGAGCCATGGTAAGGATTAAGGCACCTGCAGAGGGGGCAAAACCGCAGGCCAACGGTCACTTTATGCGCTGAGGCTCACTCTACTATGGAATGAAAGGTAGGTCGGATTTATCCTTTTAGATACTTTTCCAGATCACGATAGAAATTCTCATGCGATCCGAACGTATACAAATACAGAGTTGATTCAACTACTTCGTAGGCCAATAGAATCTGGCGGTTATTTGACTTGAATTTATGAACTTGGGCTCCGTGTAGGTCTCCAATCTTAAGATCCCCCACTGACGGGTCTTGGAAAACCTCTTTAACTGCTTTGTCCAAGTCTTTAATCTGTTGCTTATGAAGCTTTTTCTTTTGTTTCGCAATTAGAGGCGATTGAACGATATCAGAAATGTCAGTCATTCACCTTCTCCAAAAACATATGGAGTTCCTTGACCAGCTTTGATCTGTTCTCTACCTACCAATATATCTTGAATAAAGGGTAGAGGAAGATCTGGATTTTCTTCAATCATTTGCTCAATTTTGGCCCAGTACTCAATTTGACCTGCTCAATATCTGTCGTTAGAAATAAAAAAGGGGAAAAATGGAAAAACAAATCAATGGGAGTTGTCTTTGTGGAGCTGTTACATATGGAATCCGAGGTCCATTTAAGATATTTCAATATTGTCATTGTTCAAGATGCAGAAAATTCACCGGAAGTGCTCATGCATCCAATCTCTTTGTTCCTCCGGAGCAGTTCCAATGGTTAAGCGGAGAAGACTCGGTTGGCAGATTTGAACATCCGGTTGCAAAATATTATGCCACTTCTTTTTGTAAAATATGTGGCTCATCACTTCCCTGGCTTACAAAGGGAGGCAAAAACGTTGTTGTCGGCGCAGGGACCTTGGATTCTGATCCGGAAATCAAACCTTTTCAAAATATTTTTTGGGATTCCAAGGCTCCCTGGTTTGAGGACACAGGTAAGTTGCCCAAGTTTGGTAAGTTTCCAAAATAGTTACAACTACTGACAAAACTTACCGGCTGACTTTATTAACTGAAAAGCCTCGGTCACTAAATATTAAGTCATCCGAAGATCTTTGCAGGAAGCTCAAAATCCAACTGGACAGATTATATCCTCAATGGACTAACCCAAAATGAACATACGAAAAGCCACCCCCGGCGATGCACGGGCCATTCATGAGATGCACATGAACTCGATCCGAACCAATTGTAGGGATCATTACTCCTCCCGTGAAATTGCGGCCTGGTCGGGTCGGAAATTTGATGAAGCGCACAGAATCCGGACCATCGAAGAGGATTTGGTTCTCGTCCTGGTGGAAAATGATCGGATTCTGGGATTTACACACTTTTCAAAAGATGGCGAGTTGAAGGCGTTGTACCTGGATGAATCGGCAATCGGCCAGGGATTTGGGAGGCAATTGCTTAGAGAGGTTGAGAAAGAAGCGAATCGGCACGACCTGCCCCGTATCTTCCTCAGTTCCACCCTTAACGCCATCGGGTTTTACAAGCATTGTGGCTTCGCCCCCACAGGCCCCAGCCATACTGTTGAAATCAATTGTGAAGAGGTGGGGTGTGTTCCCATGGAGAAAATAATGGAGATTAAGATATGAAATACAAAGGTAGCTGCCATTGCGGCGCTGTTCAATTTGAAGTCGAGGCGCCGGACCATATCACCGCCTCGGAATGTAATTGCTCGATCTGCTCAAAAGCGGGAAGCCTGCATCTCAGGGTACCCAAATCGGACCTGAAGATCCTTTCCGGCGAGGACAACATGACGACGTACACTTTCAATACGGGTGTCGCCAAGCACACTTTCTGTAAAACTTGCGGAATCAAACCATTCTACATCCCCAGAACAAAACCGGACGGCTATAGCGTCAATGTCCGTTGTCTGGATACAAAGCCGAAGAAGCTCTCGATTACTCAGTTCGACGGAATCAACTGGGAACAGGCAGCGGAGAAGCTAAAGCAGCAGTGAATTGTGGTTTTTTCGGACTGCTATTTCTTTTTCTTCTCTTTTGGCTTGGCTTCAAACTGTTTTTCGGCAAGTTCACGGGTAATGTCCAGCCTTTTGATGGCTTCGCGAATCAGGGAGGGGCGGTCCAGGTCGGTATAGGTTTTTACTTCCCGTAAAACAGAATCGTCGGTTTGCATTCCGTGCTTTTCCAGGCTGCCGACAAATTTTTCGTAGGTGTTCTGATATTCAAAGTTGGCGAGCCACTCCGGGAACTTCAAGACCATAACGGTCATCCCCAAAGGCAGATTCCGGCTGTCTTCAAACGGTGGCTGAGATGGGACATCCTCATGAAAAGCATCCATGAAAACCTGGATCTCCCCGGTCTGTCCGCCGCCGGCAGAAAACATATGGATTTGTCTTTCGATTTCCGGTTTGATGGAGATAGTAAAGCTTAAAGTCTCACTAAACACGTTCTGCATTTTTCCTCTTATTGGTGTTATTTAGGTATTCTATTCTATTGTGTGTTGGATTCATATCCGACCTGTTCTTCAATGGTTAACGGCATGACTTCAATTCTGCCGAAAACGCGGCAATTCAGGATCAACTTCAACTTCACCCCGCTGAATTGAAGCTGTTTCGGGACTTTCAGATTGACTGATTCAACCTTGGTTTTTCATTCTTCCCGGAAGATCCAATCGGTTTGCTTTTACCAATTCCGGAGGATTCCGCATCCCGGTTGCCTTAGATCTATTCGATTGACATGTTGAATCCTATCATAACCCGTGATTCCTGAAAACACCCTATTTGAAGCAGTAAGATCGCCCGTTCGTCGCAGGCTTGCCACACAAAAGCGGAACTGCATCCGGCCGGGAATTAAACAAGTTTTGACACAGATTCTCCAAAAGTGTATCGTTCAAAACTCCATTGCTGATTTCCGTCTCTTCCCTCGTCACCGGTCATCAGCAAAATGGCTTATCATTAGATAAAAGGTTAAGGACCCGGTCAGCAGGAAATCTTCAAGAACCTGAGTGTTTTATTGATATCAGTTATTTGCCATGGATGAAAGAAATCAAGTTAGAAAACAGATTATAGTATTTCTCCTTGTAACATCAATTTTCACTGCCTTGCTTTTTATCTGGATGTTTTACTTTGCATCCGGTGACAGGGGCATGTATGGCGCGTTGATGATGTTTGTCCCCGCAGTATCTGCCCTGGTAACATCACTTTTTACCAAAGACAAAATCCGGTCCTATGGCTGGAGGATAGGGAAGTTACGCTACCACGGTTACGCCTATATTCTGCCCATTCTGGTAGCATTGGTAGCCTACGGAACGATGGGCCTAATCGGAGCCATCGATTTCTATCCGGATGAGGTTGTCAACTACAAATGGGCCCGCATACTCGGCTTTGAAACACCCGCTCCAATTTGGATCGGTATGTTCTCCAAGGCATTTCTGGGCTTTATCATGATCTTCATTCTCGCCACCGGGGAAGAAATCGGCTGGAGCGGCTTTCTTACTCCCAAACTCCTGAAGGTGACAACCATACCTACCACAGCGTTAATCGTCGGGGTTTACTGGTCGCTTTGGCATCTTCCCGCATTGATCGGCGGCATATATAATAGTTATTACGATGCCCCTTTGTTTCTTAAAGTCGTGGGATTCACGCTTGTACTGATCGCATCAGCGCTCATCAAGACGGTGTTGATCGCCAAATCCGGGAGTTTGTGGGTGGGATCGATCCTGCATGCAAGTCACAATGTTTTTCTGATGGGCATGGCCTTTGATCTGACAGTAAAACAGGGAATTGCAGGATACCTGGTCTCGGAAACGGGGCTCGTCACCGCTTTTGTATACCTGGTTGTTGCCATTTGGTTTTGGAGAAGGCAGGTGAAGAAACACCAAAGCTAGTGTCGTATCGACCGCGTTTCCACTGGATCGAAGCGACAGTTGAGCGGTGACATGACACAAGGATCTTCATTTGAGAACTGATCTCTTAATCAATCTTTCATCAGGACTCCGGGCCGATGGCATTGAACAATAAAACACTGATCGAACTGCACCAGGAAGCGTTGCAAGCTGCCGCTACAGAAAAGGCCAAGCAGTGGTGGGAGAAGTATATGAAGGGGGTGATTCCCTTCCGCGGTGTCGGTATTCCGGTCAATCGGGAACTGCTCGCCCAGTGGAGAATAGATAATGCTTTGAAAGTGAACTTCCCAAAGCTGCGGCTTATGGCGGATCCGTGTCGTTGGGGAGACTGACGAAATCTTCCGGCAGATAACCCTCAAATGCCCGGCATACCTGCTCGGAGTATTGACGAAGCGTGTCAATATCGGCCGGTGTCGGTTTGATGGGCAGGAATACTCCCGCACCACCTTCCGGGTTTTTCAATCCGATCAGCTTCAGTATGGGAGCCGCAACCGCGTGGAAAAGAGCGCCTTTCAAAACCTGTTTGATCGGGTTGGGATCGCGCATTCTGCCAGTCAGATGCCAGACTTTTTCAAAGATATTTTCATACTTGATCATACTTCGGATCGAACTCGCCCAGGAACCGTCGATCAGCGGATAATCAAAAACCTCCCGGTAAGCCCAGTCGACCAGCGAGGTAACTCTTTCCGCATTCACAATAACTTCCGAAAGGATGGGCAGATAGACCATGAAGTACTGATCCTGCAACATGAATGAGTCGATTCCCCACTCAACCCGGTGATGACCCAGCGGATAGGCATTATAATCGGATCCGTTGCGACACTGCCTGGGGAAATGTTCCATCATGAATTGGTGGACGAGGGGATGAACGATATTATCGGTCGTCAGGTGCATCAACCAGCCATAGGCAAACGCCCTTTCCTCTTCGGTTTCAGCAAGTTTCAACATGGCGCGACCCAAATCCGAAGGCTGATCACCGTGTGCCAGGCTTGATAACTGGCCGTCCCCCCCCGGGTAAAAGTTGAAATCGGGTCCCTGGACACCGGCGAGAAAGAGTTCCCTGTGATTCGTCATACAGCGATAGTTCTTATCGTTGCCAAGGAAAGAGGCTGACTTTTCCAGGTAGAGATTTGCAATGTAAAAATGCCAATAAGCTCCCGCCATTTACCACTCCATTGTAAGTCTTTTGTTAGAGCCCTTCACCTAAACGTTAAATCCATGTATCAGGTAGTATCGGTATATCGAAATAAACAGACCGAATCGGATGCCATCCCGGAATACATCGCTGATTCAGCCCGAGGTTGAATGCAATCGTTCATCTCATGCTAGAAGATTGGATATAACCTGACAAGGTGACTTGTACCCGCGAATTGACAATGCAGCACTTCTGCTGATAGGGAAAAATGGAGTTAAGATGACAAGAGCTTCATCGGATTATGCCCTTTCATGCGCTTTTAGACACATCAACGAGGAGACAATATGATTGATTCGAAAAAGGCAATCTGGTCATGGTCATTATATGACTGGGCAAACTCAGCTTTTGCAACGACGGTGATGGCCGGATTCTTCCCCCTGTTTTTCAAAGCGTATTGGGCCAACCAGAGTAACGTCACCGAAAGCACCTTCTACCTGGGGCTGGCAAATTCTCTCGCTTCAGTACTGGTCGCTGCACTGGCTCCTTTCCTGGGAGCCATCGCCGACCGGGGAACCGCCAAAAAGAAATTTCTGACCCTCTTTGCCGTCATGGGGATTGTCTCAACCGGGGGCTTGTGGATGGTTCAGCAGGGACTCTGGCAGTTTGCCGCCACCCTCTACGTAATAGCTACCGTGGGATTCTCCGGTGGTAACATCTTTTATGATTCACTCCTGATGGGTGTGGCGTCCAAGAAAAAAGTGGACTACTGCTCGTCGTTGGGGTTCGCGCTGGGGTATCTTGGGGGAGGATTGTTGTTTGCGGTCAATGTTTTGATGTATCAGAAACCCGAAATGTTCGGTATACCGGATGGCGCAACCGCCATCAAGATTTCATTCCTGACTGTGGCCGTCTGGTGGGCGGTATTCTCCATTCCTATCTGGCTCTGGGTGGAGGAGCCCAAGATTTATCAACCGGTCAGTGCCGGCAAGGCAGTTTCCCTGGGTTTGCAACAGATTATGGAAACCATCAGGGAAATCAGATACCTGAAGATTGTCGGTGTCTTCCTGGTTTCTTATTGGCTGTATATCGACGGTGTGGATACCATTATCCGCATGGCGGTGGATTACGGAATTTCCATCGGCTTCCCTTCCAGTTCGCTCATTGTAGCCTTGCTGATGGTGCAGTTTGTTGCTTTTCCCGCAACCCTGGGGTTCAACTGGTTCGCGGGCAAGATCGGACCCAAACACGCTGTCCTGGTAGCCATCTTCGCCTATAGCTGCATTACAGTATTGGGCGCCTTTATGACCCAAACCTGGCATTTCTATGCCCTGGCAGTCGCTATCGGCCTGTTCCAGGGCGGGATCCAGGCGATCAGCCGAAGCCTTTACTCCCGATTGATCCCCAGCGAAAAATCGGCACAGTTTTACGGCCTGTTTAACATGATGGGGAAATTCGCCGCTGTAATCGGTCCCGCCATGATGGGGACGATCACACTGGTAACCGGCAGTAATCGCATCGGTATCCTCTCCATTCTCGTCCTTTTCGTTTCTGGCTTTATCATCCTGCTCAGGGTGAACTTCGAGGAAGGGGAAAAGATGGCGAAGCAGTATCTGTCCAAAAAAAGCTGACCCGTTTCAGATCTCCACTTCTCAACAACGCTTGCTAAGAAGTGGAGAATCGGATACAGTAAAACACTGAATCCAAAGACTATGGTCAGAGATCTTCGATCCCCGGCTGAAACGGGAAATGTCAAATTCCAGCTCCACTGCCCTATGACCTTCGCAACGAGAATTCTAGCAACCTTCATTGTATTGCTGGGGATACACCAGATCGGTGATCTGCATGCGACTCCTTCGGATCAACCGCCAACCGCAAAAAACGGAATTCTTGACCTGGGTGACTGGGACTTTGAAAAAGACGGCCGTTTGAACCTGAACGGGGAGTGGCTTTTTTACTGGCAGGATTTTCTGACACCGCAATCCGTCACTTCCGGAGACATTAAAAGCCCAACCGGCATTATCAATTTTCCGGGCTATTGGAACGGTTTGAAAATTGAAGAAACAGAGCTGGGCGGAAAAGGTTATGGCACCTACAGGCTAACTGTTCTGTTGTCACGTCCCTACCCATCTTTGGCGGTTAAAATCAAAGATATTCAAACCGCTTATACCCTGTTCGTCAACGGTGAGAAAGTTGCATCTGCCGGAACGGTGGGACAGAACTGGAGATCCTCCATTCCCAAGTATTATCCAACAGTGGCCGATTTTCAGACGGACCGGACAAAACTGGATCTTGTCTTGCACGTGTCCAATTATCACCACCGAAAAGGCGGCGTCTGGGAAAATATTATCTTGGGATCCGAAACAGAAATACGCAAATTAAGAGAAGACACCTTGGTGGTGGAGATATTTCTCATCGGCTGTATACTGATTATGGGGATATATCACCTGGGTCTGTTCCTGCATCGGAAGAAAGATCGCGGTTCCCTGTTTTTCGGTACCTTCTGTATGATTATTGCCCTGCGTTCCATGACCACCGGGGAACGATATCTGAACATCATGCTGCCCGAGTTGAGCTGGGAGCTGGTTCATAAGCTGGAATACGCTTCCTTCTACTTTGCTGTACCGCTATTCGCTCTATTTCTGCACTCCGTCTTTGCCAGGGAATACTCCAAGCTCATTCTGCGAATTCAGCAGGTGATCGGATACCTGTTCACTCTTCTGGTTATTATCACACCCGGCACGATTTACACTCACTCGGTCCAAATCTATCAGGCGTTTACCGCGCTCTCGGGAATCTATTTCAGCTATGTCATTATCCTGGCCGCCATACGCCGCAGGGAAGGAGCGAACTTCATCTCCCTGGGCTTCTTCTTTCTCTTTATTATCACCATCAACGAAATTCTGCACTCCAACCAGATCATTCACACCGGGTTTTACCTGCCCTTCGGCATGTTTGTCTTTATCCTCTCCCAGGCCATCCTGATCTCCTTCAGATTCTCCAAGACCTATGAGGTTGTAGAAAGCCAGACCCTGGAGCTGATCGATACAAACAACGCCTATCGCAAAGAGATTTCGGAAAGAAAGAAACTTGAAGAAAACCTGGTGGACAGCCACAAGAAATTCGAACAGTCGAGAATCGCCATTATCCTGGGCCTGGCCAAACTGGCAGAATACAGGGATGAAGATACCGGCGCTCATCTGGAAAGAATGCGGGAGTACTCCAAAATCCTGGCGAAGGAACTGTCCCAGCAGGATGATTACCTGGGCTATATCACCGATGCTTATATTGAAGATCTGTATCACTCCTCGATCCTGCACGATATCGGCAAGGTGGGAGTGGCTGATTCGGTCCTGCTCAAACCTGCAAAATTGACGGAGGACGAATTTGAAATCATCAAAACACACCCGACCATCGGAGGTGATGCAATCTCCAACGTTGAATCACGGATCGATGTTCAATCCTTCCTGACGCTTGGAAAAGAGATCGCCTATTATCACCACGAAAAATGGGATGGTAGCGGATACCCAAACCAGCTTAAGGGAAAACAGATCCCGCTTTCCGCCAGGATCATCGCCCTGGCGGATGTATACGACGCTCTTACCTCCGAACGTCCCTACAAAAAGGCATTTTCCCACGAAAAGGCCACATCAATCATCAACGAGGGAAAAGGAAAGCATTTTGATCCCATCATCGTTGAGGCATTCGAGAATCAACAGGAGTTGTTCGATGAAATCAGGAGGAAATTCAAGGATGAATAATATGGTTCCCACTCCTTCCCTGGACGAGATATTCGCTCCCGAGGGAGTCGCTGTTGTCGGTGTTTCAGGATCAGGAAAACTGGGTTTCGCTGAGATGGTTCTCTATGCCCATATTGAAATCGGCGCCCCAGCCGTCTACCCGGTTAATCCCAAGTATGACAAGATCATGGAACTCCCCTGCTACCCATCTATTCTTGACATACCGGACCGGGTTGATCATGTCGTTGTGAATATTCCTGCCGAATCTGTACTCGATCTGCTGGAACAGTGTGTGAAAAAAGGCGTTAAGTCCGTCCATTTCTTTACTGCCGGTTTCGGAGAAAGCGGGTATGAAGACCGGGCAGACCTGGAGAAGCAAATGCTGGAGGTAGCCCGTCGAGGAAGATTTCGTATTATCGGTCCCAACTGTACGGGACTCTATTCACCCAGTGGAAAAACCGCCAATATCGTCAATGTCCCCTATGACCCGGGGCCGGTGGGATTTCTGTCCCAAAGCGGAGGTCATGCTTCCAATTTGCCCGCTTTCAGCGCTTTGAGGGGCCTGCGCTTCAGCAGGGTAATCAGCTACGGCAACGCCCTGGATGTGGACGAGATTGAGATCCTGGACTACATGAACCGCGATGAGGAGACCGATATCATCGGTGTCTATATCGAAGGTGTTAAAAAGGGGCGGGAGTTCAGGGATGCCCTGCAGCGGGTAACGGCTAAAAAACCGGTGATCGTTTACAAAGGCGGAAAAACCGAAGCCGGCTTGAGAGCGGCGCACGGTCACACTGCCAGCATGATCAGCTCGGTGGAGGTTTTTGAAGCTGTCTGTCGGCAGGCTAATGCCATCCAGGTCGACAACCTGGAAGAGATGCAGGACGTAATGGTCGCCCTGCAGTACCTGAGTTGTTTCCCTGGGGGCAAAAGAGCCGCTCTCTTTGGTTCCGGTGGAGGACCCAGTGTGTTGGCAGGCGATGAGATGGAGGCTGTGGGGCTCTCCATCCCCAGGTTTAGTGAAGAAACCCAGGAGGCCCTGAAAGCGGTGCTTCCCGTTGACGGGGGTATCTTCATGAATCCGCTGGATACGACAAACCTGGTGGATCCCGACGCCATCGCCAAAACACTGGCGGTATTTCAGGATCTGTCCGAAATAGATATGGCCGTTTATCATCTCGGGTTCCATCCCATAGGCATGTGGGGGTTTGGTCGTTTTTCCGACGAAGCCTATCTGGAAGATATCGTCGAGGTGCTGGCAGCGTTTCGTGAAAACAGCGATAAACCCATTCTACTGGCGTTCAGACCTCCCCAAGACCTCGCCTCAATGGAAGAGTTCCTCAAAACCCAGGAAGCTTTTGTCAACAACGGATTTCCGGTGTTCCATGCCCTGGACAAACTGGCTCTGGCGATGAACCGGGTTGTTGACTGGTATGAACGATTCACGGACCGCAGTTAGGCACACTGCCTGTTTTTCCCACCTTGAATCTTCGAAAAACTGATTTACATCCGCTCCCTTTTGGTATAAAGATTTCTAGAGAAACATTCCAGGTGTTTGGAAACCCAGGATTAAACCGGTTCTAACTATCAAAAGGAGAGTAATCCATGACAGAAATAAAATGGCCGACGACCAATTGGCCGGAAGGGGTAAGCCATGATGTAACCGGAATCAACGTTCCGTTGTTTTCCATGCTGGACGAATCCGCTGCCAAGTATCCCAACAATGCCTTTACTATCTTCAACGGTGCCACCAGGACCTATGCCCAGGTTAAGGATACGGCGGACAGGATTGCCAATTTTCTGGTTTCACGAGGCATCAAAAAGGGAGACCGGGTTGCAATCTTCCTGCCCAACCTCCCCCATTACCCGCCTATCTACTTCGGTATCCTGAAGGCAGGAGCGGTTTGTGTAACCTGTAACCCCATGTATACTGCTGATGAGTTGAACTACCAACTAGGCGATGCCGGTGCAAAGGCTGTCTTCGTTATGGATCATCCGGAATTTTACAAGACCGCAACCAAGGCCATCAAAAACACGCCGGTGGAGACAGTGGTTGTCTGCAACGTGAAGTCCTATCTTCCTAAAGTCAAGGCGATCCTCGGTGGGCTGCTGGGTAAGATTCCCAAAGCGGATTCCCATGAATCGGGACATGTGATGTTTGACGATGCGGTAGCCAATGCTAAACCGGAACCGCCACAGGTGGATATCGATCCGGACAAGGATCTCGCCCTGATTATCTACACAGGCGGAACAACAGGTGTCCCAAAGGGGGCAGCGCTTCAGCATCGTTGTTTTATGGCTAACGTACTGGCTGTTATAGATTGGGCCAGGATTCCACACACCCCGGGCGGACCGACAGAACCGCTCAGAGAAGGCGGATTTCACAGTTTCCTCGGTGTCCTGCCCTGGTATCACAGCTTTGGTATGACACTGGTGATGCTCTGCTCCTGCAAGACTGGCAGTAGCTTGATCTGTATCCCCGATCCAAGGGCCGGCAACCCGCCTTTCACAGAGGTATTGAAGGCGGTGCAGACCTACAAGCCCACCTTTGTGGCTGCTGTTCCCACTATCTACGTTGCTTTTACCAATCATCCTCTGCTGGACAAATACGACCTGACATCGATGATGGCCTGTTGTTCGGGTGGGGCTCCGTTACCGGTGGAAGCAGCAAAGAAGTTCGAGGCAAAGACAGGCGCGGTCATCTTTGAAGGATACGGACTCAGCGAAACCGCCCCCATACTTTGCGCCAATCCGGCAAACGTGGATACCCGTAAATTCGGTTCCATTGGCTTCCCTATTCCCGGCACCGATATCAAGATTGTCGATACCGACACCGGCCTGAAGGAGATGCCCCAGGGAGAAGACGGAGAACTGGCAGCTTACGGCCCCCAAGTTATGGAGGGTTACTGGCAGAGACCCGATGCCAACGAACAGGTCTTCAGGGAAATCGATGGCAAACGCTATTTCCTGACCGGGGATATTGGCAATATTGATGAAAATGGCTACATCACCATTACAGATCGCAAGAAAGACCTGATTCTGGTAGGCGGATTCAACTGCTATCCACGGGAAGTTGAAGAGGTGCTTTATGGTCATTCGGATGTTGAAAATGCTGCGGTTGTCGGGATTCCGGACCAGAAAAGCGGTGAAAGCGTCAAGGCTTTCGTACAGAAAGTGGCCGGATCCACGGTTACCGAACAGGAACTGCTGGATTTCTGTAAAGAGAGGCTCGCCGGCTACAAACGTCCCAGATCCATCGAATTCAGGGATGAGCTTCCCACCTCTGTTGTGGGCAAGGTGCTTCGGCGCGTGCTCCGAGATGAAGAGTTGGGCAAGTAGATCGATCCTCATCCCTTGATCACCTCAATCCGGAGATCTCCGGTCTCCGGATTTTCTGTTTCAAACCCTCGGATTTCCCCTTTCAAATCCTCAGCGCATCTTTTAAAATAAAAGTTTGATCGGTGATTTCTCATATCAAGCGATCCGGAGACAACGAATGATCAATCGCAATATGTCCCTCTCCGCAAATCCCCGGAAGGGGCTGTTCGGCAGAAAATGGTGGTTTCTGTTGATTCTGATCGTCTTTACCACCCAATCCTGTTTCTCCTTCAAAACTCTTTACACCTGGGCAGACACCTATTTCAGCAACGAGATCGACAACTGGTTCGATATGAATGCGGATCAGGAGGAATTTGTCGACAGACAACTCGATGAAATATTCAAGCAGCATCGTCAAATCGAAGTTCCCAAATACGCGGAGTTTTTGAAAGAGGTTAACCTGCGTCTGGATCGACAGATCACCGTAAACGATATCGAGTGGTTTCGTACCCGGCTAAAACAGTTTAATACCAATATCGCTTTTCTGTTGGCCGAAGATACGGCGACATTTCTACACAGTCTGGAAGACAGTCAGGTGGTCTATCTTGAAAACAAAATGGCGGAAGAAAATGAGGAGTGGCAGGAAGAGCATGTTACCGCCAGTGAAGGCGATCGGCAGGAGAGGATGGAAGAGAGGCTTGACAGGTTTAAAAACTGGATCGGAGATCTGACCAGGGAGCAGGAAAACTATATCATCAGCCTCTATCCGCCGCAGGACAAATTCCACCAGGTCCGCTTCCTGCACCGGTTGCAATATCAACAAAGATTTCTGAAACTCATCAAAAGCCGTCTCGATCAAAAACGTTTAAAGGAGCAATTGCTTGAATGGTATCTCAATCCCGAGCAATTCTACTCCGGGGAATATCAGCAACTCATTCGGGATAGCAGATTGAGAACCCAAAAGATCGTTCTCTTTCTGGATCGAACCGCAACCCAAGAGCAAAGGCAACACTTGAAGAGTAAGATTGAGGAGTATATCATTCAGGTAGAAGAACTGATAAACGGTTGAAACAGTGCACTGGAACTGTTCCGGCAACCGGATATCCGGATATTGCAATTAGAATCACTGAACGATTAGCGTTGCTAATGGATCAAATTAGAAATAACTATTTGTCTTACCAACTGATAGGATTTAGGTTTATAAACATCCGTTTTCATAACCCGTTGCTGAACTGATAACCCGAACAGACCCGAGGAGAAAAATGAAAAGTATAAATCCGGCCAACAACGAACTGATAAAGGAGTATACCGAATACACTCCGGAGCAGGTTCAGAGCATTATCGATGATGTGGACCTGGAATGGAAATCATGGAAAAACACCAGTTTTGAAGAGCGTGCAAAACTGATGCGTAAAGCAGCGGACATCCTGATTGAAGAGCGGGATGAATGTGCGTCCATTATTACCTCGGAAATGGGAAAGGTAATCGCCGAATCCCGTGCGGAAGTGGAAAAATGCGCCCTGGTTTGCAGACATTATGCTGACAATGGGGAAAAGATCCTCAAGGACGAAATCATCGAAACCAACTATCCCAAGAGTTTCGTCAGCTTTGAACCCATCGGCACGGTTTTGGTTGTGATGCCTTGGAACTTCCCCTTCTGGCAGGTCTTCCGTTTTATCGCACCAGGGTTGATGGCAGGTAATGCCGGTGTCCTGAAACATGCGTCCAACGTAATGGGTTGTGCCGTGAAAATAGAAGAGGTCCTGATTAAGGCAGGTTTTCCCAAGAATCTGTTCCGAAGCCTGCTGATCGGATCGAGCAAGGTAGCGGACATTATCAGAAATCCCAAAATCAAGGCGGTTACCCTCACCGGAAGCGAGCCGGCAGGAAGTAAGGTCGCCGAACTGGCCGGAAAAGAGTTGAAAAAATCCGTTCTGGAGCTGGGTGGCTCTGATCCCTATGTCGTGCTCGAAGATGCAGATCTTGAACAGTGCGCCAAAACCGCGGCGACTGCGAGAAACTTCAACGCCGGCCAGGTCTGTATTGCAGCCAAGAGATTTATTATCGTTGAATCCGTAGCCGAGAAATTCCAGGAGCTGCAAAAGAAAGCAACCGAAGCGCTGGTGATTGGTGATCCCATGGATGATAAAACCCAATTGGCTCCCATGTCCCGGCCGGATTTGCTGGATGAACTTCATGAACAGGTTGAGAAAAGTATCGCCATGGGGGCAACCCTGGTGACAGGCGGTCAGAAACTGGATCGTCCCGGTAACTACTATGCTCCGACAATACTTGCTGACGTTAAAAAGGGTATGCCGGCTTATGATGATGAAACCTTCGGACCGGTTGCCGCAAATATCATTGTGAAAGATGAAACTGAAGCACTGGAAGTCGCCAACGATACACCTTTCGGCCTGGGTGCCAGTGTTTGGACCAAAGATCTGGAAAGGGGTGAGCGGCTGGCCCGTCAGATTGAGACCGGAATGGTATTTGTCAACAGCATGGTATTGTCCAGCCCGGCCATGCCGTTTGGTGGCGTAAAACGGTCGGGTTATGGCAGAGAACTGTCGGAGGTCGGCATGAAGGAATTTGTGAATATCAAGAGCATCTGTATCCAATAGTCCCGACTCCCCGGCGGGAACGATACACTGGCGATCAGGGGATTAATCAAAGCTGTTTCAAACATCCCCTGTGTCTTCCTTTCAGCCCCATAATTAAAGGGCACGCAGATGCAGTGCCCGATCATTACCCCAATCAGCAATCGGTATTTCAGAACAGTGGAATAATCCACTCTCTCCCGATCAACCCAAAGCAACAAGTGCTTGATGAATCACTCATCAGAGTCGATATCGACTGTATAGTCCTTGTGCTTTACGATTAAAACCGGCTGCGGAGAGTATCTGACCACTTTCTCGGCTACACTTCCCATGAGAACATGCTTTAAACCGGTATGTCCCCTGGTCCCCATGATGATTATGTCCACTTCTTTTTCATTTGCGTAGCGAACGATCTCTGCGAAAGGATCACCCTTGACATTGACCAATTGTGCCGGCACATCGGATTTCCCTATGGTGTCCCAGAATTCCTTGAGCTGGGCTTCCGCACGACGGGACGACTCGACAACCAGTTTTTGGTGCAATTCGGGGGAGAAATAACCATAATCGTTCAAAACGGCCAGGGGTTCGGTTGCAGTGACCAGTAGCAGGGTTAACTGGGCATTGAACTGCTTGGCAAACTTGATGGCGTATTTTGTCGCCTTTACCGACAACTCGGAACAGTCGGTAGGAACAAGGATATTCTTGATAGTTATCATAACGCCTCCCTTGTTTGAATTTTTTGGTTAATCATTTCAATCAATTGCCAGGGAACATGATCCTGACTGAATCCGCTCCCCTTCTCTGCCTTTATCTTGATTTTATACAAAATACTTAAAAAATTCAAATATTAAAGCAAATGCTACCAATCGAGTCAACCCCCTAGTTTAACTTCTTTTTGCCGGAGTCTTGATTCGCCATCAGAAAATAAAAAAACCGTTGGCACCCTTTGAACAAAGGGAATAAGGTTTTATTGCAACGCAAATTCACCCACCAATGGATCGATCTTCGGAGCATTGTTTTACTCCACTCCTTCGTCGCTCTGAAAAATGCGGGATAAGCTCGCGTTATAACGCTTTTATAAGAACAGGTTAACCATGATTAGAAAATTTCAAGAATCAGACTTGGATCAGGTCATCAATATTTGGCTAGATGCTTCGATTATTGCTCACGATTTTGTAGATGGTGAGTTCTGGAACTCAAAAGCAGACGATATGCGGAATATCTATATTCCCTCAAGTGAAACATATGTTTATGAGGTTGACAAAACAGTAAAAGGATTTGTCTCCTTATATGAAGATACAATAGCAGCTCTCTTTGTCATTCCGAGTGATCAGGGCTCAGGCATAGGTAAACAACTGATTGCCAAATCCAAGGAAATCCGCAAGAAGCTGGAACTCAATGTCTACAAAGAAAACGTTAAGAGTATCGAGTTTTACAAAAAATGTGGTTTCAAAGTTTTAAAAGAACAAATTGACCAACATACAGGTCATCCTGAGTTGGTGATGGTATATGACTCATAACAAGTGATTGCAGTTAAAGTGGCCTCGCGGATGAACTTTTATGAGTTAAGTGTCTAATAAGCTCCCGGCAATTTCATAACGTGGGTGGCAAACGCACTCGATCCATAGTCATTAAAGAAACCCTGACAAGATCACCCTTAATCAACCATCAACGCCGCCGCCACTGGTATGGTCGTAAAACGTAAAAAAACCATGTATGAAACAATGAAGGGAAGACGTATTATCATAACGGGTCCAACAGCCGGTATCGGGAAGGAAATCGCTATTCAGCTTGCCGCGACTGGTGCCGATTTAGTTCTAGGGTGTCGTAGATTGGAACGAGGAAAACAAGTTGCGGAGGAGATATCAAAAATTAACGGTGTTACATCTTCAATTGATGTCATGCTTCTGGATACCTCTAGTTTCGAGTCAATTTTGAATTTCTCAAGAGAGTATAAGAAACGATTTTCCAGTTTAGATATCCTGGTGAATAACGCAGGTGTAAATTGCGCCGAGCAACCACGGGAAGATAGTGTTGACGGTATTGAACTCACTTTTGCAACGAATGTGTTAGGCTATTACCTGTTAACTAGGGAACTTCTGGATGTCCTCAAAGCAGCTGCTCCATCAAGAATAGTAAATGTAGCTTCTACGTTTGCGAGCGATCCTGATCTCGATGATGTTGAATTCAAGCGCCGTCCATACGACGGAATGAAAGCATATTCACAATCGAAAGCATGTGACAGGCTAATCACCTGGGCGTTCGCACGCAGGCTGGAAAAAAGCGGTGTTACTGCAAATGCGATGGCTCCGGGTTTGGTTCCGACCAGCAACTTATTCAGCAAAATGTCGCCGGAGACACAGAATATGCTCAAACAAAGAGGCGGAACCAACCCTGCACAAGGCGCAGATACTGCTGTATGGCTTTCATCCAATCCGGAGGTCGAATATATAAACGGTAAATTTTTTGAGCAAAGAAGAGAGATTGGGTGTGAATTTCGAAATATCGAACATGAAGAAAAGCTTTGGGATATATGTGAAGGGATGATAAGTCAGTTTTCCCCAAACGTTTAACGAATGTATAAACTCGGACATTTCTTGTGCTGCTTCGCGACCTGAAAGATCCTTGTTATGCTGCCGTTTAATTAATAGACATGGTATGAATCAGCAGGTTTTAAACTGGGCATATATCGTAATGTTGGTTATGGTGATCGTGTTACGAAAGATCCATGAAAGGAAATCGGGACGTGAAAGAAAGTTGAAGGAAACACCTGTAATCGAAATCGTGATGATGGTCTCTTGGGGCTTGGCAGCGGGTGTGCTCCCACCGCTCTATATGTTCACCGATTTTCTTGATTTTGCAGATCTGCCATTGGGAATGCCGTTTATCAGGGGTATATTGGGAACAATCCTTTTCCTGACCGGTATCGCTATGTTACATCTCTCACATATCAACCTCGGTCGTTTGTGGTCACCAACTGTAAATCCGGACGACAGTCATAAGCTGGTCAGGGCGGGAGTATATAGTATGATTCGTCATCCGATGTACACAGCGCATGTATTGTGGGGTATGGGGCAGGCCTTGCTGCTGCCAAACGTTCTCGCCGGATCACTGGCTTTGTTTCTGATGTCTACACTCCTGGTGTTTCGCATTCCCCGTGAAGAGCAGGCGATGCTTGATGTGTTTGATGATGAATACAGGCAGTATATGAATACGACAGGGCGCATTTTCCCCAAGATTTTTTAGCTTCCGACCGTAAATTGAGGGCTGATGAGCATATCTACTCAATTGCACAACACGCTTAGTTATTTTAAAATCTGCGCTAATGGCACATTCAACTCATTGGTTTCATTTCCTCAGCCCTAATTGATGTCGGTTGTCGCTTTGTTATCTGTTTGTTACATCAATACTTGTTTCAGAATGATTGAATGGGGAATCGAGACATATTAACGCGGTCCGGATAATCATTGATCTCGAACGGAATCTCATTGCAGGTATTACAAGCACAAAGGAGTTTGTGAAAATGAGCAGGACAATGGCAGAGTTTAATTCAATCCTGAACCTGACATAATGATGTCAAAGATGAGTGCAATACTTATCATTTCATTAAAAATCAACCTACTGTCAAGGAGCGGTTAAAATGGGATATTATATAGATTTAAAGAGTATAAGTATTGATAGGTATAAAGAAATATTGAAAACGACGGAGTTGATTCCGAGTTGGAAGGTGTTGGAGGAAGATATTGATAAAAACTTGGACATCATTAAAAAACACAAGATAAGTAATCTTGATGAATTGTTGACAACACTCAAAGATAAAACGAAAATCCAGGAATTTTCTGATCAAAGCGGTTTGCCGCTGAAATACTTGGAAGTCCTGAAAAGAGTCGTCAGTGGGTATCGGCAAAAACCAAATAGAATAAAGGATTTTTCCTGTGTTTCTGATGATATTGCCCAAACGCTTGAGAAATCGGGGATCAAAAATACACTGAAACTGTATGATCTGATTTTGACGCCGGAAAAAAGAATCGATTTCTCAAAGAAAACGGGGATCAAGCAGGATGAACTGTTGAAACTTGCGAAGTTAACGGATCTTTCCAGAATAAGATGGGTGAATCATACATTTGCATATGTATTGTTTGAATCCGGTTATGATACCACAGAAAAAGTGGCAAAAGCAGATTATAAGGAATTGTATACAACTGTAAAACAGCTTAATGAGGAAAGGAAGATTTACAATGCTCATATCGGGGAACGTGACATGAAAATGGTCATCGAATCCGCCCAAGGGCTGGAACAGGAGATTGTGATTTAGTCGTCGTCCGAAGTCTTACCCACAATGGCGGAAGATCGGTCGTTGTGGAGGACGTTGTAGTAAAAAATGATGTTCAAGGACAGGGAGTCGGACGAGAGATGATGCAGTTTGCAGCCGATACTGCCCGGCAATTGGGAGGTCATAAGTTAGTGTTATCAAGCGGAAAGGCTCGAAAGCAGGCACATTCCTTCTATGAGTATCTCGGGTACGAGAAGGATGGCTATCGATTTGTGCTGAAACTATAAAAGGATATCAATAAAACAGAAGCGAACGGAAACAGATCCCGAAGAACTCGGCATTGGAAGAGCTGGTTCCAATGAAGTATAATCAGAGTTCTATGCAATGTCGGTGGCACCGTAGGAGGAGATGAACATGGAAATTGCGTTTATTGCATTATTTACATTATCCGGTGTGATAATTTGTCACTCAATTGCAAAAAGGCGAGGAGCAAACACTCTTTTTTGGGCTGTAATGGGAGCGCTGTTTGGACCTTTGGCAATACCTTTCTCTTTGCTGTCAAAACCGAAAAAGGCCATAAATTAATATATCTACTCGACCGCATAGCGCACTCGGCGAATACGGGTTCCGAGTCACCAGCATCACCGTCTCGTAAGCTATCTCCCGGTGACGAAGGGCTAAGTCATTGTTAAATATATAAAAGTGAAAAATAAAGATGGTTGACCACAAAATCTACCCAATTTCATGCACAGAGGCTCTCAAAGCACAAAGTGTGGTGTACAATTACCTGATTCCAACACACCTCACCCGATACGAGAATCTGTCTTCGTTAATGGATGCCGAGATTTATGTAAAACACGAAAATCATAATCCCACCGGTTCTTTTAAGGTGCGCGGTGGAGTTAATCTGATGCATCATTTAAAAGGGTCAGGCGTTGAGGGCGTGATTACGTTTTCAACCGGAAATCATGGGCTTTCTATTGCCCAATCGGCAGCATGGCTGGGCATCAGTGCGACGGTTGTCGTCCCTGAAAACAACAGCCCGGTAAAAAACAGGAGTATAAAATCAACAGGAGCAACATTGATTGAAGCAGGAAAAACATTTGAAGAAGCCTCCAATGTTGTTACCGAATTATCAGATAAACACAATTTGTACTATGCTCATCCTGCCAATGAGCCGCACTTGATTAACGGAGTCGGTACGGAGTTTATTGAAATTATTAACGCAGTACCTGATTTGGATGCTGTTGTTTTACCGATTGGTGCGGGTAGTGAAGCTGCTGCGGCCATCACGGTTCTAAAAACCATAAATCCTGATATTCAAATATATGCGGTACAAGCCAGATCCTCAAGTGCCGCATTCGACTCATGGAAGGCAGGCAGCATTATTTCTTCGGCGAATACGACTTTTGCCGGTGGGTTTGCTACCGGGGTTGCATATGAAGTTCCATTCGCAATATATAAAGATAATTTGAAGGATTTTGTTGTCTTGTCCGAGGAGGAAATCTATGAAGGGATTGCATTGGCCGCGTATTACACTCACAATTACCTTGAAGGTGCAGGTGCCTCTGCCATTATGGCGGCAATTAAACTGGCAAACGTGCTGAAAGGCAAAAAAGTGGCGCTTCAGTTTAGCGGGTGTAATGCTTCACCTGAAGAAATTACGAAAGCATATGGCTCTCGTTTGTTTTCAGAGGGTTGGGTAAGCAAATGAAATCCGGCGAGTAGCTTCAGTCGGCTGCAATCACACCCCACTGGCTCTAATGTTATAAATATTTGAAGGATAATCAGAATGAACTTTTTTCTTCTATGGTTTTTTTTACATTCTTTGAAAGGAGTGGACATTGTCAGTCGACGTAATAGGTATTGACCATATTTATATCACCGTAAGCGATCTCGAAATAGCAGAAGCTTTTTATGACAAAGTCATGTCATTGCTTGGTTTTGTGAAAGCCAAAGCTCCAATTGGCGGTGATCCTCATATTCACTATTTCAATCGGCATTACGGGTTTTCGATACGACCAGCCAGAAGTAAGCACAAGAAATTTGACTCGTATTCGCCCGGTTTGCACCATTTTTGTTTTCGAGTCGATAGTGTTGAAGATGTCAATGCGGTTGCTGATGGACTTAAAGAGCTAAACATCAATTATGATCAACCCAAATTTTACCCTGAGTATTCTCCGGATTACTATGCAGTGTTTTTTGTCGATCCGGATGGGATCCGCCTTGAAGTTACCAATTTTCGGAAGAATCGAAGGGAAAGATTCAACAATTGGGAAGAACATAAAAACAAGCTTTATGATTGATTTCCCGGTTCCGGCAACAGGCCTTGATTTTCAAAATTAAACTGCATTAAGGCTAAGCTGCCGGGGCTTTCTCGACCGGTCTGCATAAGCCTGATATTTGTCTAAAACCGGTTTCACTCTTCCCAACTCAATCCCACTACAGCGGTTGGTTAAGCCCGCAATTGGGATGCATACAGGAGAAATCAAGATGGTAATTAAAGGTGGATGTTTATGCGGCGGTGTTCGCTATGAGATCACGGGGGCACTTTTTGATGCGAGTAACTGTCATTGTTCCATGTGCAGGCGACAACATGGCGCGGCATACTCCACCTATGCGAGATTTGATCCTGATGATTTCAGATGGATTTCAGGAGAAGAGCTTGTAAAAGTCTATGAGACACCTTCAGGTGCCGGATGGTGCTTTTGCAGCGAGTGTGGTTCCACACTTGCTGCATCCGACAAAGGCAAATTTACCTCGATCACCCTGGGTACGGTTGAAGGAGATCCCGGTATCAAGCCGGAGTTTCACATCTTCGCAGCATCCAAGGCGGTATGGCATGAAATAAAAGATAATCTTCCACAATTCGAGGAACTGCCTCCGGACTCGTGGGATCCACCGGGCAAAGCTTAGAATAAGCATTTGCAGTCGGGAGCTGTTACACAGCGTCGCTGATGTCGGGTGTTCAACAACAAGGATAGCATGATTGATTTTCTTGATATCGCGTTTGGAGGGCCTGGAGTTGCAATGTTAATCGGGCATACCAAGCTCTATACCTTAAAACTCAAATCAGAGAAAAACCTGAAAAAAGCATACAAGGTTCTTGATCCTCCGGAATCGAACTTTGAAAAAGCAAAAGGACATTTTTTACTCTGATGATCATATCGACAGTCTTAAGACCGCAACCCAAGGATTAAACAAAAACGGTCTGTCTCATGTTTAAAAGACGTTCATCGCAGCTTCAATCCGGTTAAAATCAAGACAAAGAAAAAACAAATGTTGAGAGACATACCAAATCGGGGATATTTTGAAACCGAGCCGGCGATATTCGGTTATTCGCATATGGGTATTCCACTCGAAGTTTGGTTGCCATTGGACCAGACAACGGTTGAAGTTATTGTAATAGGTGGAGTTCACGGTGGAGGAGAACCTGATACAATAAAACTCCTTTCCAACTCGCTACGATCGCTTAAACCGGAAGCCTTAAGTTGTGCCGTAGTGCTGTCAGCCAACCCTGATGGCACATTACGCGGTACGCGAGGGAACTTTGAAAATGTCGATTTAAACAGGAATTTCCCGACTTCGGATTGGACCGCTAAACCTCTTGCCTATAAATGGAAGTGGCGCGATCGTGAACAAAGCGTGATGATCCGTCCCGGAAAGGCGCCATCATCGGAACCTGAAACCCGGGCAATTCTGAATCTTATTTCGGAGTTAAAGCCAAAGTTTATCGTTTCAATACATTCGCCTGCCGCCTGCATCGATGATCCGGCGGACACCGATATAGGCCGCTGGTTGTCAAGTCGCACCGAACTTCCACATCTATTGGAATGGGATATTGAGACGCCAGGGTCTCTCGGAACATGGGGAAAGGAAAACGGACTGCCGGTGATTACTTATGAATTACCAAACGATTCGTTGGACAACATTATGCTGGTTCATGAACCCGTAGTAATGGACTTGCTATCTGGTTCGCTTTCTAACAAAAACCCAGCGGACACCTTGTAAGCTATATTAAAGGCCCGGTTGAACTTTATTTTGCACTGGATAAATGGAACAGCATCGGATGAATCAGGGAAACGATAAGCGCGATGGTCAATTTGAGATAGAGTCAGAGTTTGGACTATGCCAGTTTTCTAAATGATCAAAACCCTAATGTATTCAAAGAGAAACATGAAATTTCAAGCTGAAGTCATCTCATGGAGCATTGCTTCCGGTGTTGAAATTTCTGATATATGTTGAAAACCCCGGGAACAAAAAGCACGACCTTTAATATCAGCGATGCTGGCAAAGTGAGGAAAAATGACAATAAAAACAGACAAGGAAATAGGTATGATGAGAAAGGCCGGATTGGTATTATGGCAAGCTCATCAAAAAGCAAAAGAACTGGTATTTCCGGGCAGAATGACCAGGGAAATCGATGCTGTTGTCGAAGAGTTTATCGCTTCCAAAAATGCCAAACCTCTGTTCAAGGGCGTTCCAGGACGAGTGCCATATCCGGCATCAGCTTGTATTTCGATCAATGAAGAGATAGTTCACGGAATCCCTTCGACCCGAAAATTGAGAAATGGGGATATAGTTAGTATTGACATAGGTGTAAAACTGGGTGAATGGTGCGCCGACGCCGCTGTGACCTGGCCGGTAGGTCACGTGCCTGAAGAGAAAATGAGATTGCTGCATAAAACAGAAGACATATTAAGATATGCCATCAATGCGCTATCTAAAAAAACAAAATGGAGTCATATAGCCAGGAAGATGCAACATAAAGCGGAGTCAGCCAATTTTTCGGTTGTTAAAAATTTAGTGGGTCACGGCATCGGTAGATCACTTTGGGAACATCCCCAAATTCCAAACTATTATGACAGGGATTTAGAGGATTTTCGATTCCCGCAAGGTGCTGTTTTTGCCATCGAGCCAATGATTACCTTGGGTTGTGCGGAAAATAGACTATTAAGTGATCATTGGACAATTGTAACAACTGATGGAAGTCCCAGTGCTCATTTTGAGCATACGGTCGCAATTACTGCACATGGTCCCCAAGTCCTGACTTGTGGCCCAAACGGAGAAGGTTGGGCAATGTAGATCGCATTACAATCAACAACGACTGTGTTCGGCAGTAACGGAAAGAGTGGATATGGCTGGCAAATCAAGGGTACCAGTGGGCTTAAAACTTAGAATGTTAAACGAAAATGATGAAGCAGCGTTCAATCGGGCTGTCAGTGAATTCAGGCAAATCCAGCCTGTTTGGGAATTCGCGTTTGAATACGATGAATCCCAACCCTTTACGGCGTATGTACAAAAGTTAAAGAACTGGCATCAAGGTAAAGATCTGCCGTATGGCTGGGTTCCAAACACTTTTTTGGTTGCAATCGTAGAGAGTGAGATCGTTGGCAGGGTATCGATCAGACACTCCTTAAACTATTATCTTGAAACATATGGCGGCCACATTGGATATGGTGTGGTTCCAAAACACCGCAACCGTGGATACGCAAAAGAAATACTCAGACAATCCCTCCTGGAGGTCAAGAGTTTTGGACTTCAGAAGGCCTTGGTCACTACCGATGAGAATAATCTCGCTTCAATTAGGGTAATTGAAAAAAATGGCGGGATTTTAAAAAATTCTGTGGCGCAACCGGAGGTAAATATTCCGAAGCTTAGGTATTGGATTGACTTAACCTGATAGAAAGGCGTGTTGCCATGTAGAGGGCTTCGCCGGACGACTCATCGCAGCAACTGAGCTTGCCGTTTGACCAAAAAAGACAGATACCAAATGGAAACCATAACCTTGGAAAGAACCGAACATCCATCCTGAATTATTAAAAAGTGGAGTATGATCATGAAGCTGGATGCAATTATGTGGGATTATGATGGGACAATGGCAAATTCAGTTCCTAAAAACATAAGTATAACAAAAGAGATTTTATCAATCGTCGCTCCGCATTTGACGGGGTCGAATCTACCTCAATGTCTAAAGAGCGAGGCCGCGTATCATGAAGCCAATCATGCAGCTAAAAACTGGCAAGAGCTTTATACGGATTACTATGGTATGACAGAAAGCGAAATGCTGGAGGCAGGGCCTTTATGGGCAACGCATCAGGAAAATAATCAAACTGAAGTTAAGCTCTTCCCGGGTATCGAAGCAGTTATCAAACATTCATCTCATATACCACAGGGTATTTGCTCTCAAAATTCGCAAGCCAGCATCAGAAAAGTACTCAAAGAGCATAAGGTTTTTGAGCCGTTTGCATCATCGATAGTCGGTTATGAAGACGTACCGGGCCATCATCAGAAACCCCATCCATTTGGCGGGATGAAATGCCTGGGCAGAATGCTTGGTGAACTGACAAAAAAAGTATTCATGTATATCGGAGATCATGAAGCAGATGTGAAATTTTCAAGAAATATTGAAGGCGAACTGGGAAAGGAATCGAAAGTTATTTCGGTAGCCGTAGCCTATAGTGGAGCCAGTCCCAATGATTGGCAGGAACAACCCGACATTGTCGCTTCAAGCACATCGGAACTGATGAGCATTATCAAAAGATACACTTAATAGGTTGCTCATTAAAACTAAAACCTGTCAAAGCTTTTCCACACCCCTAAATTGATGACCTATTCGCGACATTACACTGTAAAAAGACAATCATGCGAGAAACCGTCGTTTTTGATTTTGATAAAACAATCATATCAAAAGACTCATACGTAGAGTTACTGGTTTGGCTTATCAGGCAATCACGGCTCAAAACACTAGTTACATATGTGATTTTACCTTTTGTGATTGGATTGTTTTACATAAAGTCAACCAGGCTTTTTGCCATCAACTTAATGAGTCTTATTGCTTTGTCATTCCAAAAAAGAAATATTTTTGGACTTCGACGAGACTTTCTCAATCATTTTTTTTCCAATGGCAACTGTTTCGTTTTTGGAGAAGCAATGAAAACGATAGCCAATCACATCAACCAGGGACGAAAAGTCCTGATAATTAGTGGTTGTCCGCAATGGTTACTGATGGGGGTCTTGCGTCATATTGGAGTAAGAAAATGCCAAGTGGTCGGCAGTAAGCAGGTTGTTCGACACGGTTCGCTAAAAATGGTTGACCATTGTTACTCACAAAACAAGGTAAACATGGCCCGGTTAAGAAATGTTGATACCAAGGATTGGCACTCCGGCTACAGTGACAGTCTGGCAGATTTACCATTTTTAAAACTCTGCGAGAATCGGTTTATTGTTAATTCAAGCCCCGAAAAAGAAAGGGTTTTTAAAAAGGAACTGGACAACAATTGTCACTTTGTCAGATGGACCCGGAGGGTATAACAAGCAAATACGCAGTTTCTGTGGTATTGCTGAGGATTTCGGATGTTGCTGCCTTAAAAAGATAACAAAAGAATCAATTCCGTAAAGAGTCGGCGAGCTATCTTTAAAGAAAACAAAAGGATTCAATTTTGAAGCTATCAATTATCATTCCAATCTATAATGAATTCAACAACATTGATGAAGTTATAAAGCGTATCAATGCGGTTAATCTTCCTTCAGCAATTTCCAGTGTGGAAAAGATCCTGGTTGATGATGGTTCCGTAGATGGGACTACACAAAAACTTGAAAAATATAAAAACGACAAAACCATAATTGTTCATCAGTCGAGGCTAAACTTTGGTAAAGGGACGGCAACAAGAATCGGTCTAACCTACGTTACGGGAGATGTTGTTCTAATCCAAGATGCCGACTTGGAATATGATCCAAATGATTACCCTGTTTTACTGGATCCGATAATAAACCAAGGGGCACAGGTGGTGTTTGGTTCAAGGTTTTTAAACAAATCCGGTAAACTCGATGGGATGGCGTATAAGAACTGGTTTATCAATGTATTCCTGCGAGTAATGACTAATACACTTTTTGGTTCGGACATCACTGACGAGGCAACAGCCTATAAAATGTTCAAAACAGATGTATTAAACCAGATAAACTTAAAGTCAAAGCGATTTGAGTTTTGCCCGGAAGTTACAGCTAAAGTATTGAAGCAGGGGTTTGAAATCGTAGAAGTTCCAATAAGCTACAGAGGTCGATCTGTTGAAGAGGGGAAGAAAATCAAATGGTATGACGGTATAGAAGCTATCTGGACGCTGTTAAAATACAGAATTATAGATTAGATAAGTCATGGATTTTTATTGTACATATCAAAAGCAATAGATTCGCAAATCCCACCGCAATCTATATGAATATCCCCGGAACTCTGATTGGTATTTAGAAATATTCTCAATTGAAAGGATAAAATGGGTATTAGAAAATCTCTGCCTCAAGATGCTTACGACCAAATTGCTGATGTTTACGCATCAATAATCGAGACAAAGCCTCATAATGCTTATTACGAAAGGCCGACAACGCTATCTCTAATCGATAATGTTGCAGGTAAGTCGATATTGGACGCCGGATGTGGCCCCGGTGTTTATACAGAGTGGTTGCTGAATCATGGTGCAAAAGCAATTGGTATTGATGCAAATGAAAAAATGATCTCCCATGCCCGCCGAAGAACATCTGATAAAGCAGTTTTTTATCATGCCAACCTGGAAGAGCCGTTGACATTCTTTGCTGACAGTACATTTGATGGTGTCCTGAGCCCCCTGGCAGTGACATACATCAGGGATCATAAAAAACTGTTTACAGAGTTTTCAAGAATCCTAAGACCGGCCGGATGGTTTCTATTTTCGACTGAACATCCTTTTTTCTCATATTGGTATTTCAAAATTCAAAACTATTTTGAGACTCAAGAGGTGAGTTGCGATTGGAAAGGCTTTGGTGAGCCTGTGAGAATGCCGAGCTACTATCACAGTCTTGGAGCAATAACGGAGGCGTTAAGTGATAGTGGATTTGTCATTCAAAAGATGGTTGAACCCAAACCAACCGAGGAATTCAAGGAGGAAGATCCGGAAAGATATCAAAGATTGACAAAATTCCCCGTATTTATCTGCATCAAAGCTATAAAGCTGCCATTGTAGCATATGGACTTGTGTCACGAAATTTGAAACGAGCCAGCCTACTTGAGACGATTGATGGAAATAAAACGAAGACATGTATGGAAATCTTACGATTGGCACGGAAATGACGGCCTGCAGAACTTGAATTATTGTCCTGCCTGCGGAACCAAATGCGAACAGGCATTTCAGGGAGGTCGCGACAGACCGGTTTGCCCTGCCTGCGGGTTTGTTTACTATAAAAATCCTTATCCCGGTGTTGTGGTCATTATTCAAGATCGGGATAAAATTCTGCTCGGGAAACGTGCCGAAGGAAGCTTTCAATCCGGCAAATGGTGCCTGCCGGGTGGCTTTATCGAATATGACGAGGATTTTCTTACATCTGCGATACGGGAAGTTAAAGAGGAGACCAATCTCGAAATCGAAATTCAATCAATCTTAAACGTGTCATCAATTTTTCACTCTCCGGAACTTCATACATTGGTGGTAACTCTGGTCGCCAGGGTTGTCGAAGGTGTTCCTCGTCCTGGCGATGATTTGGATGAGTTGCGATGGTTTTCTTATAATGACCGCCTTCCGGAAATGGCCTTTCCTGCTGATGAATACGTTCTTGAAAATTATGATGGCTTGAAAAGGATCAGTTTGCCCGTGAACACATCCATAACATCTGAACAGGGTGTGGAACAGAAAATAACCTAACTGCAAGTGCCGGGTTCAGGCATTAAAATCTCAGTTTAATTTCGACTGAATCTGAAATCACATTTTGAAGCTCCGGATGGCAAATTGCCCGATCGACTGTAATTAAATCCCATTTGCGCGCTCATATTGGCGTATACAACTTCGTCCAACTCACACCAGGGAAAACTCCAGTCGGCATTACCATATTCTTTCGCCACTTCATGTACGACACAATAATTGACATTAAAGGCCAGGGTATCCTTTGAATCCTCCAAAATTGTGGCTTCATGCAGTTTTTCCTTTATTCCGGCTTCTTCCATCCCTTTGGTGTATTCTTTAAAACTGGCAAATCGATCCTCACATTTTTCGAGTTCTTTGATGGGATACATGAACAAATTTACAGCGGAGTTTTTCTTTTTGAGAGTTTCTTCCGTTTTCTCATATATTTCAGTGATCACACCTTTTGCTTTATTGATACCAAGCGCCTCATCAAGCGTTTTCATTAAAGCTACCAGTTGAAAAGTAGATTCGACCACGCCTTTTGAAGCTCCTTTTTTTTCAATATGTGTCCAGTTGTAAGACCTGATTTTCCGGATCTCATTTCGCCAATTCCAAAACAACCTGATCAAACCAACCAGGCCAACTTCTTTCAACAAGACCGATAAAACGGGGACGGTCATTCGTCTTTCGATTTGCTTGTATTCCGGTGTTGAGAGAGATTCAACTATCCCCTTGCCATAATTACACATGTCTTTAACATTCACATGGACCTCCTAGTTTTTTACGCTTGCGCCGTTAATGGTAAAACCGATGAAAGATTTAAGTGTTTCTATCGCGATATCAGATGAAAGATCCTCCTTAACACAAATGACTAATACAAAGAGATAGTGGGAAAACAGGGCGGAAGCCAAGGTTTTTGGATCCACATCGTTTTTTATGTTTTTTTGGTCTTTCGCCTGCTGAACCAATTGAGAAATTTTATCGATTAATCTTATGGTTTGCTCATTAAATCTGGCTGCCCACTCGCCCTCAATAAACAAACTATGTTGAACCAGGATTTTCGATAGTTTGGGTCTCCCTCTGTAATACTGAATGAATCTTCGGGCTAAAAAAAGAAATTGGTCTTGAACAGTTTCATTTTGGGGTATTTCGTCGAAAGCTCTGTTTTGTATATCTTCAATATCTTTAAATAACGCGGCTGCAAGCAGAGCTGATTTGTTCTCAAAATGCTTGAAGATCGCCCCGGGTGTAACTCCGACTTTCTCGCCGATTTTTTTTAAGGTCGTTTTTTCGAATCCGAGTTCTTCAAACAGAGCTTTCGCGCTATCAAAAATAATGGCATAGGTTTCAGCTTTTTGCCTTTCTCTAAGGCTGATGGCAGGTTGTTCCGGTTGCATTTGCATCTCTTTTTTTGATTTCAGTGAATATAATTACTTAGTAAACGTGTTTGCTGAAAAAGTCAACTTAAATAATCATGGATTACCGGATATCGTTAAAAACAATCGAGAAGGTCGGTAAAATCTTGTATCGTTCCCGCTTGGAAAAGGGGAAATATCGAAAGAGCTTCGTGGTCTATTCTGTGGAGGAGTTTATCAAAGCCATTACTCAGCATATAAGGGAAGTGTGCCAATCAAAGAGATTTTGAAATACCTGAACCACTGGAATGATGAGGAGTGGGATTCGTGGTGGGTCGTGAAGGTACAGCGGTGATGGAACCTCAGGAGATTCGCCGCTACCTTCAGAAGAAGCCGTTTATACCAATAGTGAAATCTGACAGGGGATCATAACGGATCATCCCTTGATAAAAGGTAATCAAATAAGCAAACCAGGTTAATCGTGTGATTGCTATCCCGTCAGTTTTTACCGACCATCACGAACGGAGCCCAGTAATAAGGATGCGACCATTCCTCATCTCTGATAGACCCGATTTGAATCTCCCTTAAAGCCTTCTGAGGCGAGTATCCGCTGAATAACAGGTTGTAAAATCGATTCATCAAGACCTGGGTTCCCTTATCACTGATTGTCCAAAGGGTGGATAAAACAGAACTGGCTCCTGCTTCCTGAAAAGCCCGACGAAGGCCGTAAACCCCCTGCCCGGACTGGATTTCACCAATCCCTGTCTCACAGGCAGAGAGAACCACCAACTGGGTGTTATCAAGATCCAGACTCAACGCTTCAATGGCGGTTAAAATGCCGTCGGAGTTGTCCTTCTGCCTGACTCCCTGTACCCCCTCATTAGCTCCTGTCAGGGCCAGTCCGGCTCTCAGAAGAGGATTATTAACAACGGGAAGGCTGTTATCCTGCAGAGTATCCGGCTTGATACCGCTTTCAGCTAATGAGGAAAAAACGTCTTCATTCATAAGACCTATATCAAGCTCTTCCATGTCATCATCAGGATCTTCTTCGGAAAGGAAAAAACCATGGGTGGCGATGTGGAGTACTCTTGGGGAATCGACCTGCTTCATATTCTGTTCTGTGGCTGTTTCATAACTATACAGTTTTGATTCACTGCCGAATTGCTCCATCAGTTTCTTGATTTGGTGACCCTCCAAGGCAGTTCCCGGTAATGGAGAGAAATAGAGATCGCTCAAATCAAGATTTCTGGAAGAAGTCACTTTTCTCACGGCCTTGTAATCCCGGGCCTGGGTTCTATCATAGTAGGGAGACGAGAAGATAATGTTTCCCTTGTATTCACCCAAAGAATGGGGAATGACAATATCCCGGGCCGAAGATAGCAAAATCAGGTTGCTATTCTCTATCAGATAGGTATTATCAGGCCTCACAAGAGCAGCGAAAGGCAAGAGATGCAGTACGTTGTCGGGGACAACAAAGATTTCCTGTTTTTCCTCGAGATGGTTTTCAAGTGGCTGCCATAGAATCTGGTAGAGTTTACGTCCGTCCTCTCTTACCTCTTCGAAATCATACTCCTCGAAATTGCTGATTTTTTGCCGAAAGGATTCAGTAAGAGAGCGGATAGTATCCAGTTTTCCCAGGGAAACAAGAGTTATCGGATGATCTCCGATTGGATCAACAATTAACGCTATTAGCTTTTCCCCCTTTTGGATTCTCTTAACCAGATCAACTTCTTCAAAGGCCAGAAAATCCACCAATACCTGATCGGGTTTCAGGTGCGTCAAGAGATCGCCCGGAGATACGGCCCGAATCGATTTTTTGTATCCCTGTACTTGCGCACCCAATTGAGCTTCCAGGCGATTGATCTCCTCCGTCAGTTCCGCCAGTTTTTTGTTATACTCTTCCGGTGAAGCATCTCTTGGCCCGGCAAGATTTTCGTTAACATAGGTCTGTTTTTTTGATTGTAATTTTTGGACTATACTCCTGATTTCCGGATTGGTGCTGGCCCTGGATAACGATTTGATTTCAGATGAGATTTTTAACAAGAGCCCTTTTCGTGTCAGAGAAAAACGCAGGGCTTCTACCAGTGAGTCAGGAGAATTGGTTTGCAGGTAATAGGTAAGATATTTGTTACGACTGTCTCTTTGTTGATGAATATACGATTGGCGCGTTTCTTCACCGGCTCCCCAGAGCATCCATTCCAGAAAACGATTGGAACGGGTTAGATGTTGGCTCCATAGCACACCGGATTCTTCCGGATTGCCTTGCAGAATTGAAAGCATCGCCAGATTATCCAGAATTCTGAGGCTCATCGGGTGCGATTCCCCCAGGTAAAGTTCAGCCAGGGTTAACGCTTTATGGTAATTCTGTTCGGCAGCATCGAGCTTCTGCAGGCGTTCATAACATTTTGCCAGGTTGTTGGTAAAAAAGATGGTCTTGGGGTGAGTTGCCCCCAAAGTCTCCTCTGATATTCGGGCAGCCTTCTGAAGCCAATCCCTTGCCTTTTCATGTTCCTTGAGATGAAGAAGCAAGACTGTATAATTGTTAACAGCCACGAGAGTTTCAGGATGTTTTTCCCCCAGCACTTCAAGACTTCCGGTTAATGCAGCCGTAAGAAGGGGTTCGGCCTCACGGTACTTGTTAGATTTCAGATAGAGGATTCCAAGGTTCCCATACGAAATCAGGGTTGAGGGATGGGTTTTGCCCAACACCGATATCTTTGAGTCCAGCGTTTTCCAGGACAATCCTTCCGCCTTCTCGAATCTTCCCTGGCTTTCATATAGATCTGCCATTTGTTGCATTGTTCGGAGTGTATCAGGGTGTGTTTCTCCCAAAACATTTTTCCGGGATTCCAACACCTGGTGCATGAGCGGTTCCGCCTTGTCGAATCGGCCTTGCGAATGGTACATGACTGCCAGATTTCCCATCAGGGTCAGCGTCGCCGGATGGACATCTCCAAAGACTTTTCGGTTTTGCTCAATGCCTTCCTGATACAACCCTTCCGCTTTACTATACCCTCCCTTGAAATGATAATTAGCTGACAGATTGTTCAGGGAGCTAATGGTATCGGAATGTAATAGACCCAGAAGATGTTTTCTGGAGTTGTAAACATCGATTAACAAAGGCTCGGCAGCATGATACAAGCCCTGCTGCTGGTAAATGGCAGCCAGGCAGTTCATGGCTTCCAAAGTGTCCGTGTGATCCGGCCCCAAGGTTGATCTGCGGATCTCAAATACGGTTTGGATTTTCTCTTCCGCTTTTTTATATTGGGCTTTGGTGCTGAGCAGGATACCGATCTGATATTCAATTTTCAGTGTTAGGGGATGCTGGCCTCCCAATGTCTTTTTGAAGGACTGCAAAGCATGGTTGAAAAGCTCTTCCGCTTTTCCATACCTGGCTTGTTGCATATACAGATCTCCCAGGTTACCGATAGAGACCAAAGTATCCGGATGTGTCTCACCCAGGGTTCTGGTTCGAATACTCAATGTCTTTTGATAGAGTGATTCGGCCATCTGATAATCTCCTGCAGTGGAGTACAACACGGCCAGACCGTTCATGGAGGACAGGGTTGAAGGATGCTCTCCTCCTAGGACAGCTTCTCTTAAGTTTACGGTTTCAAGATAGATCTTTTTCGCTTCCTTGTATCTTCCCCTGCTTTTCAGCAATGATGCCAGCTCGCTTTGGGTAGATAGTGTTTCCGGATGTAGATGACCAAAAACTGATTTTTTGTTGGTAATGACTTCCTGAAACAGAGGTTCCGCCTCTGAGAATTTACCCGCTTTTTTCAAGGCAACTGCCAGGTTATGTTGCGCGGAAAGTGTGAAGGGGTGATGAGCTTTCGAGATTTTTAGTCGTGTGTCAACTACTTGCCGTAACAACACTATAGATTCCTGGTAACGCCCCTTGTTCTGAAAAAGCACAGCCAGGTTGTTAATCGAAGTCAAAGTATAGGGATGTTGCATCCCAATAACATCCCCATAAAGACGAATACTCTTGTTATAAAGAACTTCCGCCTCATCGTAACGACCCAAGTCTTCCAGAATCGATCCCTTGGCGTTTAACTGTACAATAGTGTAAGGATGCTTCTCCCCAAACTTCTCTCCGAGCATTGTTATCAGCCGCTCCGCGACAGATAATGCCTCCTTGTATTGTCCCCTGCTACGCAGGGTGCCTTGCTCCTGATAAAGCTGGTTAAATGTTTCCAATATCAATCTCTCTTCAGGGCTATTTGTAAATCGACAGGCTGCAAGGAATTGTTGGGTAGCCAGATCCGATTCCCGGGCGTACAACTCATAAATTCGACTATTGTATTCGTTTGTTTTTTGGTAAGCCTTCTCTTTCACGGCAAAAGTTACAGCCGACTTAAACCAGCGTGCTGCTTCTTCGGTTTGTTTTGCCTGTAAGGCAGCATATCCGGCATTGGCATGGTAGTAATGATTGTCCGGGTCAAGTTGAACAGCTTTTTTGAAATGGTTGAGAGCGGTCAGAAAATCGTGTTTTTTCCAGAAACTGAATCCGATCCGGTTTTGTTCCAGGGCTAACTCGTTGGCAACTGCTTCAGCTTCCGGGCGAGGGGATTCATCTGCAGATACATTGTCCGCAAAACACGACTGCGGGTGATAAAAAAAGATCAATACGGCAAATAAAAAAGCGATGTGGCGAATAAACGACATAATCGGGAGATGAAAATTTTGATGAATCCTTATTGAAAATACCATTGTGATTGTCTTATTATCTGTTATTACACCTAATCCGGGAATATTATATTTGTAGTTTTCTTGTTCACAAGTTACCATTTAGACTCAACTTAACTATTTTACTCCTGGAAGTACAGCAGGAAAGGACCCAACTTTCTGAAATTAAGGCATTAAATTAATACTCAGGTAGATAAAAATGATGAAACTTCGGACAATTAAATCAAGTTTATGGCTTCTACTGGTTCTTTGTACTTATAATCAATTGATGGCGGCTGATCTTAAAACAGATCGGGACGTCTGGCTTTATCTGAACCGCCAGAGTGATTTCTGGTTTGAGCAACACAGCTCTTCCAGGAGCATTGACCCGGGAGAATGGAAAAAGCCGCTGGAAATGGTTTTCAGCAAACTCAGCCGATACTCCGGTGAAACAAATTACAAACCCATTTATCGGGTCGTCGACGACAGTAGTTTCAATGCCGCCTGTTACCCCAACGGTAAAATCGTTGTCAATTCAGGAACTCTCGAGTTCATGGATGAACAATTGGAGCGGGAGATAGAAGCTCCCTTGTCTTCGCTGCCACAGGAAAAAAGGGATGAGCTGAGAGCGGTTATGATTGCGCCGGTAATTGCGCACGAGCTAGGACACTATATCAACCGACATTCATACAAGTACTTTTTGCGATTGTGGAAAGCGCAAGGTGGGTCAGCAGGGGGAGATTTCGACTACTCGATGATGAAATTCTCACAAAAGAATGAATTCGAAGCCGATATGACCGGTTATTATCTTCTGCAGAAAGCGGGTTATCCTGCCGAACGTATGATTGGCGTTCTGAGCATGATGAACGTTTTTCATCAAAAGTCATTAAGTGCGGGGGGAGGCAGTTCTCTGGCCAGCTACTTTTCAACCCACCCTTCGCCGCATAAGCGTGTGGCAGCTTTGAATGCAGAAGGAACCGAATTTCACAAAATGGCAGCTAAATTGGAACAGGCTTTTGAGTACATCCAGTTGGGAAAAGACCTTCAGGTTGCAATCGACATTCTGGATTCCGCGTTAAAACAGTATCCGGAGAATATTTTTCTGCGGAAAGCTAATACCATCGCCTATCACAAACTCTGGCTTGCCACCGTACCGGTTAGAGAGCAGAAAATGAAAGGAATCATAACCACTGCCGGCTTCAGAGACGATATGGTGCTTAAAAAAGAGGCGGAACGACGGTCAACCAAGAAAACCATCCCCGGGGATAAAAAAATCTACTACAAGGCAAAACAACTCTACCTGAAAACCTGGCAGGAGGCAGCAGACCACAGTTTCAACTCGAACTTTGCCTTGCTGCTGGCCTATTCACCCAAGAAAAATGAAACAGAATTTGCCAAAAGTCTGGCCCACAGCGCCTCCAGGGAAAGCGGACATCCTGACTTTATTTCAAATGAAGCCATGGTTTTATACTTGGCAGGAGACAAAAAGAAATCAGAAGAGATACTCCTTATGCTGGCTGTCCAGTTTGACAAGGAGTATTCCAAACTGCTGTCACATGCCCAGATGTCGCCGTTTGCGGGAGAAACCCTGAAAAGGATGAAAAAACATATCTCCATGGTGCAGAGTGTTGATAAAACCTTTGTCTTCAGTTATTTTACGCCTCTGCTCAACCTGTCGATGTTTTATATGCTGGAATGGGACATGGAGAAATCCAAAACCCTCGCTTATGATTACCTGACCCGTTATGAGTCGCGATCCACCTGGGCTCGGTTTTTGGCAGATATCCACCAGATCGAAATCACTCAACCTGAAAAAAAATACTTTCAGGTCAATGGTATTAAGGTAACCGATGGTTTGAAAAAAGTGATTGACACCTGGGGAAAACCTGACACCACCGATATGGGGCCAAGCGCCCAGGAGCTGTGGACATATGATCGACTGGGAGCAAAATTGACCATTGAGAACGGTGTGGTGGAAACAATCCGGCTTTTTTCCGTAAAAAGTCCCCGAATTGACAATCAATTCGGAATCGGTTCCAGCCGTTCCTCGATTGAAGAAATCCTGGGTCGGTACAAAAGGTTTTCAGACAGCTATTTTGTTTACGACCGTCAACAAGAGATCGCTGTTCAATATGTCCTGGGAGAATGCAGCGATATCATCTTGCTGAAATAACCGGTCGCTGTATAGTCTTTGTCCGGCAGCTTTCCTCCAAACAATGTAAAGACTTATCAGGCTGTTCAACCGGATTTCACATACGAACAGAAAGCATGAGATTTCCGGTTGGATGGATTGACGTACTCTTCTGAACGAATCCTGAATCCGGTGATCTCGATCATTTTGTTCCAGCCGGTTCCAGTCCTTGGTAAATGACGCATATTCCACCCCACCATATTGAGTGAAAAAAATATTTTCTGTATTAAAACAGTTATTGGCTATTGAGTCAAAAGCAGGGCCGGTCATCACTGTAGTTGGGGATGATGAAACATCAAAGGTGAGATTTACCGGGTATTGTCGCTTTCCTATTTGCAAATCCCTTAGGTTTGAGAATCAATGGATGGTTTGCTATGGATTTCGTAAAAATTGTTGATAATATTAGATTTTCAGCACTGAGTTTCAAATGAAAAATAGTTTAAAGCATCCGATTAAGGCCCTTCTGTTCGATCTGGGCGGGGTTGTTATCGATATCGATTTTGATCTGGTGTTTTCCAAGTGGGCCGAAGCATCAAATAGCGATATTCAGGAGATCAAATCAAACTTTAAATTTGATCATCATTATAAGGCCCATGAACGGGGTGAGATTTCAGCCGGGGAATATTTCAGATCACTCAGGAAAAGTCTTAAACTCGATCTTTCTGATGCCCAATTAGAAGAGGGGTGGAATGCCATATTTAAAGGTGAAATTCCGGGGATTTCGGATCTATTGAACCAAATATCGGGTCGGATTCCGCTCTATGTCTTCACAAATTCAAACCAAACCCACCAAAAAGTGTGGTCTGTTAAATTTGCAAAAACCCTTTCCGTTTTCCGAACCATCTTTGACTCTTCGGATATCGGAAAACGAAAACCGGAGCCCGAAGCTTATCAACTGGTCGCAGATTTGATGGGTATAAAGCTCAACGAGATGATTTTCTATGACGATTCAATTGAAAACATCAACGGGGCAAAAAATATAGGGATCAATGCGGTTCACGTAAGATCAATCCGAGACATAGAAAGAAGCCTTAACTCATTGCAGATCAATTCCTGATCACGACCAGAGACTCAATACCGACCGGACCGGTGTTGCAAAATCATTGTGGATGTAGTGGCTGTCTAAACCCTAAACAAATCATGGATAAAATCGAATTATCGTCTATCGGATATGTGAAGAGAGAGGAATTATCAAACGAGGAGATAAAAAATCACAATCTGATGGCAGAACTTGTGATCAAACCGGAATATGCCGATGGACTCAAAGGAATAGATGAGTTTTCCCATGTCTATGTGATTTTCTGGATGCACCAAATGACTAAATCGTCTTTAAACGCGCCATTTTCCGATAATCCTGATATGCCGGATGTTGGCGTGTTTGCCACCCGTGCGCCGGTTAATCCCAATCATATTGGTCTAAGCCTTGTTGAGATTCTGGATTACAAACAAAACAGGCTCACGGTGAAAGGACTGGACGCATATAACGGAACACCGATTTTGGATATCAAGCCCTATCCGAATTGGCCGGGCTCAAAACTTCAAGTCGTGAGCAAGTTCAGAGTTCCTGATTGGTTGTCCAAAATTGTTGAGTAATTGCTGTTGTTCAAGGTCTGTTCATTGTCTGTAAGGATTATGGGTTGATAAGAGGAAAAAGTTGCATCAATGAGCAGGGTAACAATTGTCCGATTGATGATTTCGGTGGAGTCGCAAACCCTACTGAGTTTTTTGTAAGGCCTCATTGGGGTCAGAATGTAAACAGAGCAATATGGTAGTCCAAATGGCTGATTGTTTAGTCTGTGATCGGATAGATCAAATCAGAAATGGAGAGAATCCCCATTTCATAGCTGAATTGGAAACCGGTTATGTGGTGGCGGGGGATCACCAGTTTTTCAAGGGGTACACATTGTTTCTATGTAAGCAGCATGTCCCGGAGCTGCACCAATTGGATAAAGCCTTTAAATTAAAGTTTCTAACCTTTCAACCTTTCGGGTCCGACCAGGCATTACTTCTTTTAAATCAATCGATAAGATACAATAAGCATCTGTTTTTTGGGCGTAAACCCATCTTTTTAAGGTTAATAAGTCAGGTTTAAGAAACATTGAAAGAATCTCAAGAATCAGTCGGGCTAGACAGACCCCTTAAACGTACGAATTTCCTACTAAAAAGGGCGTTATAAGCCTTGTTTTCCTCCTAATATGAATTAAATAATATAGATTTACAGACACTTAACCAACAAATCACCGGTCCGACCCGATAATATCGATAATATGATAATCAGCCGCTTTAAGCGCCGTTATTACCAGGCTTTTTCGATCAGTCATCAACACAGGTGTTAGTATCGGTAGATTCAAGCCGGATCTGGATCCACAAATTGTGGCTCGGGCAGTAGTTGCCGTTGTGGATTCTTACGATTTCCAGATTGTTGTAGATGAGTCCGGCGTCAACCATCAATCAGCACTTGAGGAGATCTTAAAAATCGCCATCTCCCTTTTAGGAGTCGAAGATGTCTGATTTATCGGGTCTGACTGCATCCCCTTTTAAAGTCCTCCACGAACGCAACGAGCCCTGGGAATAACACCGGATATACTTTTGTAGGAACCATCAACTTGGCCGGTTTGGAAATTAACCGCCCAGGCATTGGCTGTAACCTCATACCCATCATTATCATACGTCTTACAGGTAGTGGAGGTCCAGTAATTATAGGCGCCCGCGGTTGGGAAAAAGGTCGTATCCAGGGTCGGATTGTACCTTTCGTAATCGACCAGGGATCTCAACTCCTTGTGGTTGGGCAGCCGCCAATCAGTATAACCGGCCAGCTCAAGATCTTCACAATATAAAATGGCATTCTCCCATTCCACGGTTGATGCTCCCCCTGCTATATCACTCTCACTGCTCTCCCCCTGTTGCCAGATTAAGCCGGTTTCAAAGTCCGTCACGGTGCCATCTCCGTTATCTTCCAGGTCGGAAGCTGTCGTAAAACCGCTGGAAAAAAGAGAGACAAGGATACCGATCAGTAAACTCTTGCAAGTTTTCTTCATAAATGCATTGATTGAATTCAACCATCCATCGTCTGCTTGGTTGATGATGACAGTTATTGACATTGATTCTTTAAGCATGTCTGAAGGAGTGATTTTCTTTTCCATTAGTTTCCACTTCGAACACAGCGGGTATAATGACTGTTTGTTTTGTCCTCATAATTCACTGTACCTACTTTAAATTCCACAACCCATGCCGATCCCGAAATAACTGCATGTGTGGTGGAAGTCCAGTACTTCAAGAGTTCGGTACCGGAAAAAACAGTATTGATAGTGGGTTCATCTTTGTCTACTTCAAGGATAAGGATTCCATCCAACTCGTCAACGGTCGGTAGACGCCAACCGCCGGTACTTCCCAGGCTCAGGTTATCACAGTATTCCACGGCATCCGACCAGTTTCGTGTTGTGTCATCATCGGATTGCTGCCAGATCAGCCCGGTGATGTTATCCGTCACGGTTCCATTTGAATTGTCAGTATAGGATGGAGAATTAAAATTATAATCGCCATCCTCTCCGGTAACATCATTGTTACCCGAAAAAAGGGTTGTCTGCCCCGTGTCCGGCAACCACGGATTAACAGTGACGGTAATACTGGCAGATGTTGAGTCTTCAACGCCATTATTGGCCTGATAGGAAAACTGATCAGATCCCGTATAATCGGCAGATGGGCTATACAGAACAGAATCCCCTGAAATACTTGCGCTTCCGTGGGAGGGACCTGCAGTTATGGAATAGCTGATGCCACTGGTATTGTTCAGGTTGGTCGATAATACCATGGATCTGGACAGATTTTTTGCAGTTTGTAATGTGCCGGCGGTCGCCGTGAAGGCGCCACCTGTTGTAAAGCTCCAACTATAGTCCTGAACCATGCGGGAATTATTGATATCTGTTACATCGGCTGAAATAGTGACCGTATGAAGCGAATTCGTTTTTAAGGTGGTGGATGGTGCAAAAGTGATAACATTGTCGTTGCTGGATACCGACCCTGAAATTGTATTCTCTCCTTCCATCAGGCTTATGTTGGCAGTAGTTGCCGTCGTGGAATTCACAACCTCAAAGGCATTGATTGTGATTTCAATCGATTCTATGGGAACATCGGTCGACCCATCAGCCGGTATGGTGGAGCTAATGAACGAACCGGTGTTGAAGCTCCAGGTGTAGGCCTGGTTGAACTCCGAGCCAGCCGCATCCTTAATGTCAGGGGACAGACTCACGGTGTAGGTATCGTTATAGTGCAGGCTGTCTGTTGATGTGAACGAACAGGTCGAACCTGCACAACTGTAGGTACCGGAGAGATCATTGTCTCCATCATTAATAGTGAATGTTTGGGTCGTCAGACTGGATTCATCCATTTGGGCGGGAAAAGTAACCGAAACAAATTCCGTTGGTATGGGAGCTACGTCTGTTGACCCGTCTGTCGGACTGACAGAAGCTGCCAGGGAGTTGGTCTCAAAGCTCCAGGTATACGCCTGGTCAAGGTCGACTCCACCGGCATCTTTTATTCCTGTGGACAGTGTTACCGTGTAGGTCTCGGAATAGTGCAGAATATCAGAAGAAGAGAATGTACAGGTGGTTTCGAAACAATCATAAGTACCGGAAAGATCTGTGTTTTCATCGCTGATCCCGAATGTTACTGAGTTCAGGCTTGATTCGTCCATTTCCTCGGAGAAGGTGATTGAAACAAATCCGTCCGGATTAAGATCGACACCTGTCGAGCCGTCTGCCGGACTGACCGAAACAACAGTAGGACTTGTTGTATCCTTGTAACTGTCAAATCCACTTTCCGGCACGTCAACCTTGCAGGCAGGTACGACGGTCAGTATCAGAACAAAAGAGAGAAAATAACTTATCGTTTTCACTGGGGCAGGTATCATGTCGAATGTCATCATTTAGTCACGAGGAGGCTTTGAGGTTGACTTAAAAGACCGTGGTATGCGTCAGTCCCATTTTGCCTGCGGGTGTCCAATACGGTATAACGGAAATCGTTTGCGGCTTTTCCGGTTCGTCCAGCCAGATCAAGGTTGTCAGGCCAAACAGGCAAAGGGAAACAATTGCCGCTGTTTGCGATGTTTTGTTATGGGTTTCTATCTTATCCCGGTATTCATCGGTTTTTTGGGCATAAGTTTCAGACTCCCGGGCAGAGGGAGCAGCCATCATTTGATCATATGCGGAATTGTATTCTTCGTTTGCTTTTACTGCATTCTGATACTCGGAATAAGCATAAGCGGCGAAGAGGAGCGTCCCAATACCCGATAGTCGGTATTTCCACCTCCAACCTGACATATCATCCAGGTAGATTAGATCGTCAACATAGCTTCTCTTAAGCTGCAACTCCATGGTGTCCTGGAACTGTTCATTACCGGCAACCAGCGTGATGTTTTTTTCAATCGGGCCAGTCGCCTGTGGATGCGACAGTTTGATTTTGTGGGTCCCCGGGGGCATCGAAAACGTAATCGTCCTGGTGTCTGTCATGGCTTCAAACCCTTCCTTCTCCGGTTCACCAACCTGGTTGCCGTTAACCGACAACAGTGAATCGGCCGGTTTCATTTCCAGGGTCACCCTCACCGACTTCTTTTGCAGATTGGTTTCAAGCAGATTAATTCTTGAGTGATCCGCCAGAAAATGTTCGATGACCGTTGGAAAATCCGAATGTCGGAATTCGATCTGGTGCCAGCCGCTCTCCATTTCAACTGTGACAGGAGTCTGTTGATCGGCTTTTCGCCCGTCGATATACACATCGGCCCTGATTGGATCTGAGTTGATTCGTACTTTTATGAACTCCGAAAGCGTCAGGCCAATTTCTTTGATCTCGTCAGGCATCAGTTGAAAGGTCCTTGATGCCCCGACCTTGTCCTTGAAAACAGTGATGGTATGCTGACCGGCAGAAATACCTTCCAGCAGAGTTTCGGTCGTGAATGGGATTCTGTTTCCGTCCAGGATAATATTCGCATCGGTAGGATCCGAAGAAATCAGAATTTTTCCTGTTCTTTTAACTGCCAATTGATTTCCGGCGGATCCCAAGTCGCTATTTACGATTTTTTCCACCAGTTCGCCAAGCTGCTCATAGATCCGGGGAATGGAGCAATCGTCACAGACGGACTCCTCAATCAGCCTGTCTTCGTTTTTGACGAGTGTGATATTTAATTGTATGAGTTTTTCCTCTTGGGAAATACTTAAAAAGAACAGGCGCTCGACTTGCAGAATTTCCTGGATTTTGCGAATACAATAGGCTTCGGTACACTGTTCGATATCAAGGGATGCGAAAACCTGATCCTCGGCCTTCTTGTATTGCTCCCGGGAAACCAGGCGATAAGACTTGGACAGTAAACTTTCAAACCTGTTGGATACAATGGAGTGTACAGCCTGGGACACGTTTCCCACTGAGGTTGCGGGCGATACACCGGCTTCCTGTTTCCCCCCGACCTGGGCAGTGATGCTGACAGGTATTAACGAGAGCAACATAAGCAGAACAAGTTGACTGATAAAAACGCGCATTTGCATAACCGGAAGTGCTGAACCATCGGATAATGAGTGTTTATCTGCAGGGCTTTTCGGGGGTAGAAATCACAAGGGAGGGGGACGTTATCTCTACTCAAAACCTCACATTAACCAGACAAAAGCCATTACGATGTTCGAAATTTCTAAAACAGATGTATTCTTTATTTTATTGAAATAATAGTTTCTAGCATATTAGAGGGGAAACTTAAATATCAGATTTTATAATTACCAACCTTGATCCATGTAATTCTCTGTTATTTATGTTCTTTCGCATTTGCGAAAAGGGGTCAACCAGCAACAGTATCTTCCTAGCGATCAGGAGCGGTCTTTCAGCGATTAAAGAAATCAAACCGGAATCACCATGTCTCATTATCGTAGTAAAACAAGGGGCAAATACTCGTTAAAATCCGCAGATTTCGCTTCCCACTCGCGGTATTCTGTTTTTTGGCAACCCGTTTGCTGCAGAGTGGTCTGTTGCACCCTTGGTAGGCGACGGATTGTAATCCTGCAGGAAATCCCGGGTAATCGAAATGGGAACAGGTTATAATGCTTCCCGGCGGAAAATCACTTTGCACCTTGATAGAAACCATTGATAATATTTATTCTCCGTATAATACTCCTCTTGAACGGAAGCGCATAAACATAACAGCACTTGATTTTTCTTATCCGGATTTCATTGGGTTCGAATCGGATGGTTCAGTTAGCACCAAATTGTTTTCATTTTATTAACTGCGTTTGATGATATGGTTAGTCTGTTGGTATTGTTTTCCCCCATACCAAGTTTCCCAAAACTGTTTTTGATACGACGGATCAAATGAGAAAAGACGGTTTTTTATTTAAGTCCGAACACGTGGCCGAAGTCACCCAAGGTTCCATAGGCAAAGAACTAAGTTCCATTATATTGGGATTATGTTGCATCCTGTCGCTGCTTTTTTTCTGTTCACCGCTTGCCGTTGCAAAGGGTGGCACCGGTTTATCAGGAAACTCTTCCGTAACAGGCAAAACTGCGGATTCTATTGAAGCTCGTCTTGAATTGCTTGTTGAGCGATTAACAAGCCAATTGGGATCGCGGGACCATACGGGTCTAGCTGTGCACGACTTCACCTATAGAGATACCAGGCTTGGAAGCCCGGCAGGGAGGTATCTGACTGATCGTTTTATATCAAATCTTTCACGACATCCCGGTTTTTCGGTTATTGGGTATACAGAGACAAAGTCGATAGTCGGAACAACCAATTCAAGGGGAATAAAGCTGGTCTCCACATCGGTCGACGAAATCACCCTGCAGTTGGGTTGCGATTATTACCTGAAAGGCCAGTATTGGGACATAAGAGATAAGGTCATTAAACTTCATGCATGGCTTTATACACCAGAGCAACAATTGAAGGCCAGCACGATGATTGAAATTCCCACTGACCTTATTCCGAGTTCCGTAGGCCTTCAACCCGGTCATGTCGACAACAGTACAATCAGTCACCAAGCGCCACCATCGGAAGCTGGTTCAGCACCTGTCTTATCGACATCCCTGGATATCTCATTGAAAACAAACCGGGGCGAAGAAGCCATCTATTACGACGGTGAATCATTTAACGTGTTTTTTTCATTCAATCACCCATGGTATGCTCGAATCTATTATCAGCAGGCGGACGGAACTATTCTGGAGCTATATCCTGATGTGGAGGGAGGTGAGGGGAAACTGGAGCCAAACCGAATCTATTCAATTCCCGATTCCTCGCTTGGTTTTGAATTTGAGGTATCAGAACCTTTTGGATTCGAGGAGATAGTTGCCATTGTTTCGAAGAAAAATCTGCCTTTCCCTGGTGAAGTGGGTGAAAGCCGATTCAGGGAGTACAAAAAGGGTTTTGACGAATTACTTAAAGACCTTTTTCCGCGAGGTGAAATCGAAGGAGAAAGCGCCAGGACCTCTGTCATGATCACAACAATACCCAGGTGAAAAGGTTATTCAATCTGTATCAAAAAGGAAAAAAGATGAGATTCATTATGCGGATGATTGCTGTCTTGCTTCTGACTGTTTTCGTTTCTCTTGAGACTCTTGCCACAACCAATACCGGTACGGTTATCACACTCAACGGAGATGTCTGGATTTCGCCCGGGAAAAACAAATGGCATCCAATGAAACCAGGCCAGATGATTACGTTTGGAACGGATGTCAAAACCGGCAAAGGAGGTATCGCAGGAATCTTAAATCCCGATGGATCCATGTTCAGAATATCTGAAAACAGCAGGGTCGTTTATCAACCCGGTCTGGGAAAGAAGGAAAAAAGGGGGTTCTTCGCTGTTCTCAGTGATCTGTTTATTGAAAGGATAAGAACCAGAATCGGAGGAGCAAGAGGAAAAGACGAAAAGGGATGTCCGCTGAATGAAACCTGGATTGAATTGATGCTTTCGAAGAGGCTGTCAAGTCTAGAAATAGAAAGACTGTTCCTGGTTGCAGGAGATTATGCACAATGTGGTGAGATCTCCAAAACGGCGGCACTTTTCCAAAAACTTAGCGAAACCTATCACAAAAACATCGGTTACAAAAACCTGGTAAACTGGTGCATTGATCAGGCAAGCAATGAATTTGCCATCCAAGTGAAACCCAAATGGGCTGCATTTATCAAAACCGGGAAAGGCAAGCAGATAATCGGTAAGGGAAAAAACACCATTCAATCAGGTGACAGGTTCAAAATCCACTATCATACTCAAAAAAGCAGCTATGTCTATTTTTTTCGTATTAGTCCCTTGACAGCAGGAATTGAACAGCTTTTTCCAAATGAATCAGCCGGTGTGATCTTTATATCCGGAGTTCCCCATTTTGCATCGTTTGTACCAGCCGGCAGGAAGGGGATGTTTTATCCAAAAGATTGGGAGAAATTCGACAGGAATCAAAAAAGACAATTGCTATGGAGCTGGTCGTGTTTCGCCCCTGTCAGCAACCGAGAACTGGATGCTGCAAAGAAAAAACTGACCAACCATTACGGAATCCAAGGATCGGATCCTGATTTCGGTGAACTTCTGCCTTCATTTTGTCCAGCTCAATGGATTCAGGAATACAACACTCAATGATAAGGCCAAGTCATTTGGGGAGACGGCAAAACCGATCCCTGGTTTTCCGGCTCCTTGGCTCAACGGCCGTGAAAGCTTTTATTGGCTGTTCTCATGGGTGTCAGGCCAGAGTGAACTCAATAATCAGAGCCATAACCGACAACCCTTTGTCATGATAAAAGTAAAAATCGCAGTTATCGGAATACTCCTTGCTGCTCTTCTTTCGCTGTTGTTCTCCTGGAAACCTGTTATCAACCTGCTGGAAGCCTTCGAATTTCGCAGTATCGACCTAAGATTTCGATTGAGGGGAGAGCAGGAGAAACCGAACTCACCGATTATCATCTGTCTGTTGGATGAAAAATCGGTATTGGATTATGGCTATCGCTCCCCAACACCAAGAAAACTGCTCGCCGAACTTGTTACTTCCCTGGTCAGCAAAAAAGCGAAAGTGATTGGCCTCGATTTTCTCCTCGACATGGAAACCATGGACTCACATGATCAGGCATTGGAGAAGGCACTACAGAATTCCGGTAAGTCGGTTGTATTGATCGAAAAACCTCCTGATTTGCAGACCGATAAAAAAACCGCGCAGGGATATGGTCCGGTCTTGCCCAGGTTCAGTGAGCATTCATTTGTGGGGTATTCCGAGGTTGGAACTGGCCCCAGGGAAATCGCCAGATGGATTACCATTCTGCCGTATCGCGGCCAGAACTCATTCGTGGGGCAACTATACGCGAATTTCAACGGATCAAGTTTGAATCAAATCCCGGGTCAAATACGACTGGATGGTTTGAAAAGGCTTGTTTTGAACTACTCGGAAGAACCCAGTCTGCTTTCATCATCGCAACCGCTGTTTCCGGTTTTTTCGCCTGAAGAACTGATGAATCTCCCCGGGGAGTTTATCAGGGGCAAAATCGTAATGATCGGTTCCGGTATTGGGGACCTGGGAGATACATTTCTGACTCCTTTCAGTATGCCCTCAAATGATTATCAGACGGCCTTCGGAGTCGAACTGCATGCCATTGCCCTGGATATGCTGTTAACCGGTAACTATCTCAATCAATTTGGCCCATTTGCCAGAATGCTGGTTTTGTTCTCCATGTTTGCCATCGTCACTATACTTTTTTTGCTGACAAAATCTCGATATTCGATTGCCGCTTTGCTGCTTGCCTGTCTGATGTGGGCAATGCTTTCGGTTTTTCTGTTCATATCCGGGGGGCTTGTCATACCCGTCTTTATGCCATTGACAGGTCTGGTCCTTCTCTTTATATCAGCGGAGATCACCAAAAACTATGTTACCCAGAGACAATCCCGATTCCTGCAAAGAACGTTTAAACGATACCTTTCGCCGGTACTGGTGGACCTCTTGTTGCAGCAGAAAAAACTACCCGATATGGGAGGAGAGGAGAAACAGATTACAACTCTTTTTTCAGATCTGCAGGGGTTTACCAGCCTGTCGGAAAAACTAACCCCGCATGCGTTGGTAGAGATGCTGAATGAGTACCTGGGCAAGATGACAGAAACGGTCTTTGAGCAGTCGGGAACGCTCGACAAATATGAAGGGGATGCCATCATGGCCATTTATGGCGCGCCACTTGAAACAGATGATCATGCAGTCAATGCCTGCGATACAGCCCTGAATATGCAACAGCGAATGAAGGCCTTGAATAGGGATTTGAATAAAAACCAGCTTCCCAGTCTCAAAGTTAGAATCGGTATTAATACCGGGAGTGCGATCGTCGGGAACATCGGCTCCGAGCAAAGAATGGACTATACTGCCATTGGAGATTCGGTAAATCTGGCATCAAGACTGGAAGGCGTGAACAAGTTCTTTAACACCGGCATCATCATCAGCCAGAATACACTTGATCTGACCAACAATCAGTTCCTGACCAGGGAACTGGGAAAGATTATTGTTAAAGGCAAGACACAACCGGTCAGGATATTTGAACTTATTGCAAAAAGAGATGAGTTGCTGACAGAACAGAACAGAGATCAGTACGGCTTGTATCACCGAGGACTGCAAGCCTTTTATAATAGTGACTTTACCACGGCCAGGGAGTTATTCATGCAGTGCTCTGCAGATTATGGTGATGCACCATCAGCGTTTATGCAAAATCAGGCTGAAACCATGAGACTTTCCGGAACCGAAAGCGATTGGAACGGAGAGATCATGTTCCTGGAAAAGTAGTGTCAACTTCCAGACAGTAACCGATTAAAAGAAATGGAAACCAAAACGTATAATAATAAGTGGTTCAGATTATTTGGATTCATATTGGTACTTGGATTAGCAGCAGGAACCTTCAACCTTTCAGCAGAAACCGCAACCGATGAACTTGTACTGGGAGAAAACAGGGCTATTCTGATTGGTAATAACAATTACCAGAGTAAGAAATGGCCGAACCTGAAAACAGCCATTCGGGATATCGAAGTGCTTTCCGATGTTCTGCAGCTTCACTACGGTTACAAACCGGAAAACATTATCCTGCTCAGGGATGCCGCAAGGAAGGATATCCTTGGCGGTTTTTCACGGATGGCAGCACTGTCGGAAGCTAATGACAACTTACTGATTTATTATGGCGGCCATGGAGAGTTTGATGAAAACAGTCTTGGATGGTGGGTCCCGGTACGAGCCGAGGAGGATTTTGACTACATATCCAACGAAGAGATATTGACCCGCTTGAGAATCATCAAGGCTAAACACAAACTGCTGATATCCGATTCCTGTTTTAGCGGAAACCTCCTGACCAGAAGCAGGAGCGAATTAAGAGGATTGAAAAAGGTCAAAAAGCTAAGAAAACAGGAAATCATCAGTGACTATGTTAGGGAAAAGATGTTGCTGAACAGCACCCAAGGGATCAGTTCCGGTGGGAATGAACCGGTTAGCGACGGAGGACCGCAATGGGGCGGTCATTCCATTTTCGCTTATCACTTGATTGCACAGCTCAAGGCCAACCAGAAAAAATATATGAGTGCTGATGTTCTTGGAAATCTTTTGATCGACTATGTCTCTGCTGATACAACCTCCCTGGGGATTCCTCAAACACCAGACGTGAGACCTTTAAAAAACCAGCGCGATCAGGGGGGAGAGTTCTTTTTCATTAGGCAATCATTGGGAGGACCCATTGATAGTGATCCGGTGATGCTTGCCTTCCTTGAGAGTTCCAATGAGGATTTTCAAACTCACAATAAAAAAGCCATCGGGGTGGTTTTTGATGAAATGGTGGAAGCCCTCCAAAGAAACGGATTTAGAACCTTGTCCAAACCTGTTTTTATCTCCAGGGATCAACCTCGGAAACAGATGAGACAGAAAATGGAAGTGTTTAAGGTGCACAAAGGGCTACTGATCAGCATCGATGTGGAACTGATTCCAAATCAAACCCTGACCTGGAAGGCACTGCTTTCCATAAAGACGAGGATCCAAGCCTTCGAGAAAAAGGGTAATGAGGTAGTTACCGGCTCGATCTTCAGGCTGAAAGAGCAAAAACTCCCTGTCAGGGAATGGCCGGATCGAAGTGAATTCAAATCACTGAAATATGAGGCGGTGGTCAATAAACTCATCACCCGTTATTCAAAGACAGACGTTGCGGCCTATATCAGAAGTTTTTTTATGTGACATGTTGCTGTGTCCGCTTCAGAGCTCCCTAACTTAAATTGTTTCCTAAGTCCTATGAAGAGTCTCTTTAGAATTATCACCGTTTTCTTGCTGTTCGTTATTATTCAGGCTCATCACTTCAACAATGCTCTTGCAGGTGAAATCGCACCAAACTTCTGGATCAGCAATCTGGAAGGTCAACAATTCAGAAGTAGCAATCAAAAGACACCCTATGTTATCAGTTTCTTCTTTGTGGATTGTATCCCCTGCAAAAAAGAGATCCCACAATTGTATGAACTAATATCAAAGAAATATCCCGGAGTCGGTTTGTTATTCATCGATCCTGTTTCAGAAGATACCACAAACCGAATTCGAGCATTTGCCGAATCCCGTAATGTTCCAACAAAGTATTTTTATCATGACTCCCTGGGAGTAATTGCCAGAAAATTCGGGATCAAGGCTGTTTTTCCTACCATCGTGGGAGTTAAACAAAACAGAATTACTTTCAGACTCAACGACCTTTCAGAGAGATCTCTATCCAGATTGAAGAAAGGGCTGTAAACCAGATATTCACCTCCTCCAAAATACAGCATTGAGTTACTCCCGATCAGGTAATGTTTATTGCTTTACCATGTTCTCATTAGAAATTCAGGTTTTAGAGAAAGATCACTAACTTCACTCTTCGTTCTTGTTTACCTTTCTAAAACCATAATCAAAATCAACCGGAACCCGCCGGTTTTCATTTGCCTTCAATACGGCAATTGGGGATGATGAAACATCAAAGGTGAGATTTACCGGGTATTATCGCTTTCCTGCCTGGAATTCCCTTTAGTTTGAGAACCAATGGATGGTTTGCTATGAATAGTGACGATTGGGGCGGAGATGAGCTATCTTCAGAAACTCTTTTCGAACAGACGGACCTGATTCACCATGTTAAGATCTATTGCCACAGAGGGGATAATTTCGAATAGTATGAGGAAACTTGCATATGAAAAACTTTAAACCACTGGTTTTTGCTTCTGTCCTGATCATCTCGATTGTTGTCTTTTCTTTCCTCAGGGCCATCAATCCAGATCTGAACGTTTGGTCCGAATACCCGTTGAACCTGGATATCCTGTTTGTGGTCTTGTATTTGGCATGGATGGTTGCCGAGATCGTGTTCACCAGGCGGGAATTGAAACAGGTACGGAATACATCGGATTACGGAACCTGTGAACTCTATGCCTTGGGACAGGGGCTGACCCTGCTTTCGGCACTTTGGTTTAAATCCTGTTGGTCTGCTTTTTCCTGGTTTCATGTCATCGGTTTGTTGGTATTCGTAAGCGGCGTCGGTTTCAGGCTCTGGTCTATATGGACCCTGGGACAGTACTATTCCCATATTGTCAGGCAGGTCGAAGAACACCGGATTGTTCAGAGGGGACCGTATGGTATCATCAGACACCCGGCATACGCCGGGATGATCGTCGCTAATGGGGGTGTTTTACTGTTTTTCCTGAATTGGGTTACAACAGGATTATTCCTGCTGCTTCTTTTACCTGCCATCCTCCTCAGAATTTTTATTGAAGAGAAAACTCTGGTTAAAATCCGGGGGTACACTGAATATGCCAAAAGCAAAAACAGGCTCCTTCCCCTGGTCTGGTAGTGATCTATGGGAAGCGGTTTCAACGGAAATGCGCCTCGCATGGCATCAGATACCAACAGCATCCGCAGATCTTGCGGTTTCGCTGGATTCCAAACATATGATTCGATATAATTAATGATGAAGATTTCTATTGCAAGTGATCATGCCGGTTATGAGTACAAGACTGAACTGGTAAAATATCTGGAAGCCAAAGGACATCAGTTGGTTGATTACGGGACCGATTCAGACAAATCCGTTGACTATCCTGATTTCATCAAACCCGCAGCCATTTCGGTTTCAATTAAGAAATCTGATGCCGGTATCGTTCTCGGTGGCAGCGGAAACGGTGAAGCCATTGCAGCCAATAAAGTAACAGGTGTCCGGTGTGCCGTATGCTGGAACCCGGAATCGGCAAGGCTGGCCAAGTTACATAACAATGCCAACATGATTTCCATCGGTCAAAGAATGGTCGATCTTGAAACCGCCAAGCAGATGATTGATGAATGGTTGGATGCCGAATTTGAAGGTGGTCGACACATTAACAGGATCAACAAGATTGAGCGGTCCTATGATTAGCTGGACCTGGGAAACCTACAAAGCGACAAATGAACATTTATGCCTGCTTTCGGATGCGATTTCCGATGAGTGATTAAGATGAACTATGGCTGAGAATTCCAAAATCCCCATAAGCCCCCGGGTTGAAGCAGTGTTCAACGCATATCCCCGTAAATTCAGGTCAAAACTGATATTCCTCAGGCAACTGATCTTTGATACTGCCGCTTCCATAGGAGATATCGGTGAGTTGGAAGAGACGCTCAAGTGGGGAGAGCCGAGTTACCTGACGCCAGTATCAAAGAGTGGTAGCACTATACGGATTGCCTGGAAACCTGCACAAAAAGAGACATATTCGATATTCTTCAAATGCACCGCAAACCTGGTTCCCGCATTTAGAGAGAGATTTCCAAAGACTTTCAACTACGGAGCGAACAGGAGCATCGATTTCGGTCCGGATGATGTAATCCCACAGATGGAGCTGAAGCAGTGCATTGCAATGGCACTGACCTATCATCGAAATAAAAAGCTGGATCCCGAGGAGAGATGGAAAATGGTGGAGAAAATCCGCTGGCTTGAGTAAACAGCTAAATTTGGTGAACTCTGCTTAATACGAGGGGTGAGACACCAAGTATCCTTTCATTAACTCATTAACGGAGGTTGAAAGTGGACTATAAACTATACTATTGGGCGATCCCGTTTCGTGGTGATTTTATTCGTCTCCTGCTTGAAGACGCGGCTATGAAATATGAAGAAGGGACATCCGAAGAGATAGTCGAGCTAAAATCCATGTCCGTCGGAGAGCAACCGCTTCCCTCAATGGCGCCTCCCTTTCTGAAGGATTACGACAACGGAGTTTTTCTCAACCAGATGCCGACCATCTTGATGTATCTTGCAGAAAAACTGGATTATCTGCCAAAAGATCCTTATCAATCCGCTGTCTGCCTTAAACTGATTCTGGATAGCAATGATGTCCTGGCCGAGATCACCAATCTGAACGGTTCGATGATGTGGGAGTATGATAAATGGAAAGCGTTTAGAACCAATCGACTGAAACGCTGGTTTGAGATCTTTGAAGAGACCGGGAAGCAGTTCGGATTGAACAAGGATGGCGCCTATTTTCTTGGTGGTGAAAGGATCAGTGTTGCGGATATCATCGTCTTCGGTCTTTGGGGAACCATGACTCGCTGTCTTCCTGAACTGAGTGTCGATTTTGAAAAGCACGCTCCGAAACTGTTTTCACTCTGTCGGAGAATAGGTGATCGCCCACAGATCCGGGACTTCGTTAAACGACAAAGACAAAAGAGCGGTAATCTATACTGTGCGGGCCAAATAGAAAAATCTATCCGTAGCATGCTGGATAAAGACAGTCAGGCTTAACACGGATTGTCAAATCCAGGTCATATTGAAACCACTTAATCAAAGGGAAACTTTATGGATGACGAAAACAAATTGATCAGTAACGCTTTCCTCGCCTTCAAGGAAGAAGCTCCGAGCCACTCGGAAGCCTGGTCCAAGCTGGTGCAGGATCTGGGAACCGCTTGCGTGCTCGATGCGAAAACCAAAAACCTGGCTTATTTGTCGGTATTGGCGGTTTTGAGACGAAACAACGGGATTCCCTTTCATGTAAAAATGGCAAAACAGGCTGGCGCTTCCAGGGAGGAGGTCATCAGCGCCATTCTATTGGGGCTCCCCGCTGCAGGACACGTTGTAACCGAAGTCCTGCCCGATGCCTTGTATGCTTTTGACAGTGAATAAACTCCCTTTCGGCAAGGGAAAAACTATCCTCAGTTACAACTATCTCAATCCGAGCTTTTTCATTCTGGCATAAAGTGTTTGCCTTTTGATTCCCAGTAGTTCGGTGGCGCCCCCGGCTCCGCTTATTTTGCCGTTGGTCTTTTCCAGGACAAAACGGATATAGCGTCTTTGAACTTCATTTAGGCTGGGATTATCAGCAAAGGGGTGATTAGCCCGCAGTTTGTTCCTGGGAGGGAGAATGATCTCCATATTCTGGTCTGAGGAGAGAATCGCTGCCCGTTCTATTACATTTTTCAGCTCCCTGATATTGCCCGGCCAGTCATAGGTCCTCAGTTTTTTTTCATCTTTGGCGGTGAGCTGAATGTTCTCCCGATTGTATTTTCTGAGATACTGATTCCAGAAATAACGGGCCAGGAGCAGAATATCACCATCCCGTTCCCTGAGAGGGGGCAGAACAATCGGTAATACATTGAGACGGTAATAGAGATCCTCACGAAACTGTCCGGTGAGTACTTCTTCTTCCAGATCCCTGTTGGTTGCCGTAATCAGGCGGAAATCGGAAGTGATGGTTCGGGTGCCGCCGACGCGCACAAAGGTCTTTTCCTGCAGGGCTCTTAACAGTTTAACCTGTATCGATTTGGATATCTCACCAATCTCATCGATAAAAAGCGTTCCCCGGTTAGCGAGTTCCAGTCGCCCCTGTTTCTGCTTATCCGCACCCGTGAAAGCACCTTTTTCGTGGCCGAACAGTTCGCTTTCCAGCAGGTTTTCCGGAATACCGGTAATATCCACCACGATATACGGACTGGAGCTACGCTGACTTAGTTTGTGTAATCGTCGAGCCAGCAGTTCCTTGCCCACTCCTGATTCACCCAGGATCAGAACTGTGGAGTCCGATTGTGCAACCTGATCGGTGCGTTCAAGAATTTCGATCATGACGGGGCTTTCTGCAAGAATCTCCTCCCTGTTGAATTGTTCGGTTCGAAGCGATTTTTCCGAAGCCAGTAAATTTCTCTCGCCACGTAACTCACCGAATTCAAGTATTCGTTTAATACAGGCGCTGAAATAGGCCGCCATCTTGTCAAGAAGCTCTGTTCCCGGGTCGTGAAAACTATCTGACAGATAAGAGCTGGTAAAGGCGAAAACACCCCTGGTTTCATTTTTGATGGTAACCGGCAGGCAGATAACGTGATACAAGCTTTTTCCGGTGGCTGTCTGCTGAAAATGGCCCAGGGATTTTCCCGATCTGAAACTGGATTTGATCAGTTCGAGTCGCTGCTTGAATCCGGCAGTGTTAATCTCTTCTTCGGAAAGATTGACGCCTGCGCGCAGAAAGATATCCCCGTTTTTTATTTCGGAAGACCAAAACAGACCACCGTTTTCCGTGCGGGTAAGGTGAAGGATCGACCTGACCAGCCGCAGGAGCGTCTCTTTGGTTCCTCCTGCGGTAGAAAGGAAATTGACCATTTCCAGGGATTTATTCAGGAAGGAGTCGTCTGTTTCCAATGGCCGGTAATTGAGAAATCCTTTGGGAAGCAGGGTTTTCAGATCATCGGGAAAATAAGGATAATTCAACTCCGTAAATGCCTCGGCAACCCTTTGCGTCAACTCGGAGGCTTCTTTGAGTTTTTTGTTCTCCTTTTTCAAACGAGCGATGGCCAGGCGCGTTTTTTCCAGTTGTATCCTGTCACCGGATTCTTCAAGCAGTTTTAAACTTTCATTCAGATCTTCTTCTGTTTTTGTCTGTCCGGAGACGTTGGCGGATGATAATGCATGCAACCTGAATCCCACCCCTTTTAAATGAATGTTGGAACCCCGCATCACTCGTGAGAGCTCTTGTTTGAAACCGAAACCGGGGATTTGATAACCGTTACGATGATACTCGAAAAACATCTCCAGAATCCAGGGGGAGGTATATTGCCTTACAAATCCGGATTCTGTACCCTTGCTGATGGTTTTACTGGCGATTTGATAGCTGGCTTTCAAATCCCCTTTCAGAAACAACCGAACCGCGTGCCCGCCTTCAGCAAGATAGGTAGCCAGGAGGTTTTTTGACCTTTTGGCATCCTGCAGGGCACCGTCAAGGTGTTCTTTCGCCGCTCTCTCCTTCCCTACCATCACCAGGATGGTCCCCAGAACCGATCTGATTATGGTGGCAAGTCCCATGTCTTCACGTTGTACGGCAAGCTTCCAGTTGGCATCCAGGCTGCCGATGGATTCGGCAAAATGACCAAGATATGCAGCGCTGTAGCCCAGAAATACCGGGGCTGAGGGATTCTCAACCAATCCGCTCTCTGCCGACTGATACAGTTGAATGCTCTTCTGAAAATGAGGCAGGGCTTCGCGAAAACGACCTTGGATATAGTAGTATAGACCGGAGAATACCGAGGTTTTAGCCCGGATATCCTCGTCACCCAATACTTCAGCTTCTTTTAAACCGGATGAGAGCATGGTCAGTGCTTCAGCATGTTGGCCGGAAACATGCAGAAGCCTGCCGATATGAAGATTCATCAGGCAAAATGATCGTTTATCCCCGATCCGCTTGGCAGCTTCCGAAGCCTGAAACAGGAAGTTGGAGAGATTCTCCTGTCCCTTGCCCATGGTGTAGTGCAGGTTGGACAATTCCAGGCTGGTGGAAACAAGACGTCGATCCCGCTCGGGTTCCGGGTCTTGCTTGGATAGCAGATTCAAAGCATGAGTCAGGTAATCCATGGCAGCGGGATGGTTCCTGTGAAGCGCTGCCGAACGAGCAAACTCCAGAAGCTCCTTGATTGGGCTTCCCTCCCGGTAAATGGATTCCAATAATCTGATTACCTTTCCCGGGCTCAGGCTGTTGATCAGTTTACCGGACTCAACATTGCCGATGAGCTGCTTTATCCGGTCTGCCGAATTGATAGCATCAAGTCTTGCGATGATGGAATCCGGCAGATCGGGAGACAGGCTGTATTCATCTTCGGCCGTTGTAACCAACCATCTCCCTTTCTCCCCCCCGGATACCAGTTCAAGAAAGGGGCCGGGCAGTATTGGCGATAAGGCGCCTGCGGAAAAAATTGAAACTGGTTCTCCGAATAACCTGAAAAGCGCCAGAAAATCCTTTTGTTCCTTGCTAAGCGTTGAGAAATCGACGGTCATCTCTATCCTCCAGATTGTTCGGACATCGGAATCGTTAGAAAATCCTACGAGATTATATTTGGGCGCCTGCTGACCATATTTGGTCGTTGATTTGGTTCCAGTTAGTGTTTTGTTCTGGTTCTAATTAGTTGTAAATAAAGTAAAAATTATAAAAATCTATCACTGGAACTCCTCTTGCAGAGATATCATTTGCGGATTTACGTTAACGGACAATCGGAAAGTTGTAAACCGGTCTGGTAAAGAAAAGTGACAAATGGAGTTGAAACTGAAAATCGGACGGTTTAACGGATGTTACTTGTGTACTTTTTAGGAGAATGAGATGACCGAGGAGAGACCCTACTGGAATATGATGATAGAGCCCCTGTTCAACACGCCGGAGATAGAAAAAATCCAGCTTGAAAAGCTGAAAAAAATGCTCCAGCGTTTGCAGAACGGGGCGCCGTTTTATGCCGCGATGTTCAAGAAACATGGTTTGCAGCCCGGGACATTGAGCGGGTTTGATGAGCTGAAAGATAAGATCGGGTTATTCGACAAGGCATCTCTCAGGGAACTGGTGGCCGAATCGGGAGGAGATATCCTGACGGCCGTCCAGAAGATAATTCCGGTGGATGTGGATGATCTGGACTGGGTTGCCACCACAACCGGAACCACCGGTGTACCTACTCCCTATCCGCTGACGAATTTTGATATCAACGAGATCTGGGGTGAGGTGCTGTTAAGAGGTGCCTGGAGGGCGGGAATTCGAGCCAGCGATCGTATCCTCTATTGCTTTGCGCTCTCCATGGTCATTGCGGGAATCCCGACCATGCTGGGAATGCAGCGTATGGGGGTTACTGTTTTGCCTGTGGGGGCGGAGGCCAAGAGTGAGCGGATTCTGATGATTCAGGCGTTATTGAGAGGAACCGTCTATGCAGGGACCCCATCCCTTGCCGAGTACCTGATCGAGCAGGCTCCGAAAGTTCTGGGCAAGGAAGTGGGTGATTTAGGTTTCAAAGCCCTGTTCTGCGGAGGTGAGCCGGGAGCCGGGATCCCCGAAGTCAAGGCAAAACTGGAAAAGGCCTATGGTTGCAGGATTTTTGACGCCGGTGCAGGTTTCGGATTCTCCTGCGATCATGATGAATACCAGGGGATGCACTGGCTTGGGGATGATCTGGTTTATTACGAGCTGGTGGATCCCGAGACCAAGGAACCCATTCCCTTAACAGATGGAGCCGAAGGGGAAGCTGTGACCACATCCCTGGAAGGAGACGGTTGGGTGATGCTTCGCCAGAGCATGGGGGATATTCACCAGGTGTTCACCGAGCCCTGCCCCTGCGGTCGCAGCGGATTCAGGTACAAGGTGGTGGGGCGCTCCGACGACATGTTGAAGGTGAAGGGCGTTATGGTCTATCCGGCCAATATCAAGGGTGTTATTAATGATTTTATCCCCAAGGTGACAGGTGAATTCAGGATTGTGCTGGATGAACGTCCTCCCAGGGTGGTACCGCCGCTGAAAATAAAGATCGAGGCAGGGGACGATTTCCCGGAAAAGGCCCTGCCTGAATTGGCCGGTGAAATTGCCGATAGTATGAGCAAACGGTTGAAAATCAAGCCCGAGATCATCTGGGTGGATGCCGGGAGCCTGGAACGCAGTCACTATAAGGGGCAAACCTTTGAAAAAACTTACGAATAGGGAGCGAAGCCAATGAGAGATGTCTATATCGTAGGCGTTGGCATGATTCGTTTTGGTAAATACCTGGATCGTTCTGTCAGATGCCTGGCTGCGGAAGCTTTAACTCATGCCCTGGACGACGGTGTTCTCTCCCGGGATGCAATCGATGCCGTCTATTTCTCCAACTCGAACTGGGGTTTTTTCGATGGTCAACACAGTATCAAGGGGCAGGTGATCATGCGTGATATGGGGATCGGCAGTATACCGGTGACCAATGTCGAAAATGCCTGTGCCAGCGGCGGAACCGCATTACATCATGCCTGGTTGACGGTCGCATCGGGGCATCATGAATGTTGTGCGGCCCTGGGAGCTGAGAAAATCTATCATGAAGACAAAATCAAGGTTTTCCAGAGTTTCTGGGGAGGGATGGATGTGGAGAAGCTGGATGATCAGATGCAGGCGTGGATGGATCTGCTGAGTGGAATCGACCTCGCGATTCCCGAAGAAGCCAGGGATGGTGCCGGTAAGGATAGAAGCCCTTTTCTGGACGTCTATTCCGCCGGCTGCCGCTGGCATATGGCAACCTACGGTACAACCAGGGAGCAGCTTGCCCTGATATCCTCAAAAAACCACTTTCATTCGTCTCTCAATCCCTATGCCCAGTTTCAGAATGAGATGAGCATGGACGAAATCCTGGCTGCGAGAAGCGTGAGTTGGCCGCTCACCGTCCCGATGTGCGCTCCTATCGGTGACGGTGCCGCAGCCGCGATTTTATGCTCGGGGGATTACCTGAAACGGTTGTCCGGTGCCCGACCAATCAGAATAAGGGCTTCCGTTCTTGGTTCCGGTACGCTGAGAGAGGCGGAGGATGACAGGAATGATATTGCGGTCCACTTATCCGGCAAGGCTTATGAAATGTCTGGGTGCGGTCCCGGGGATATTGATCTGGCGGAAGTACATGATGCAACCTCTTTCGGTGAATTGCATCAAACCGAAGCCTTGGGATTTTGCGAGTTCGGTGAAGGAGGTGTTTTTGCGGAGTCCGGTGCGACACGACTGGGAGGCAAACTCCCGATTAACACGTCCGGCGGACTCGAATCCAGGGGGCATCCCATCGGAGCTTCGGGGCTTGGACAGGTCCATGAACTGGTAACCCAATTACGTCACGAGGCGGGAAACAGGCAGGTGGAGAGTTGCCGGTTGGCCCTGGCTGAAAATGGCGGAGGGACCCTGGGCTTCGAAGAGGCGGCGATGTCGATTCATATTTTGGAGCGGATTTAGGAAAACGGGCTCCGGTTTTTTGAATCAAATGAATGGGTATTGACATTTATCTTTTTCAGGATCAGTTTTTTAGTCAGTCTATTTGTCACAATATCGCAGGGTGATATAAATAAAAAAGAGGAGAGAACATGAAACAGCTTAAGAATCGGGTGGCAGTTGTAACCGGTGTTGCTTCCGGGATCGGCAGGGAACTGAGTATTTTGCTTGCCAAAGAGGGTGCAGATCTGGCGATAGCGGATATTAACGAAGAGGGGCTGAAGGCAACCTATAACGAAGTTGAAAAGATTGGAGGGAAAGTCTCCATGCATCTGCTGGATGTTTCAGATCGGGCCGCTATGGAGCAGTTTCCTCGTGATGTCATCGAAATTCATCAGCATGTTCATCTTCTGGTTAACAATGCAGGCGTTGCTGTTACCGATACCGTTCTCAATGGTGATCTTAAGGATTTCGAATGGTTGATGGGGATAAACTTCTGGGGGGTAGTTTACGGTTGTAAGTTTTTCCTGCCTTACCTGCTAAAAGAAGATGAAGCGCATATTGTTAATCTCTCCAGTATTTTCGGGTTGGCCGGGGTTTCCTCTCAGGCGGTCTACTGCTCTGCCAAATTTGCCGTTCGCGGGTTCACCGAAACCCTGATCGCAGAGTTGAAGGGAAGTAACGTGCGGGTATCCTGTGTTCATCCAGGCGGAGTGACAACGAACATAGCAAAAAACGCCCGATTCAAAAAGTCGTTCAATTGTGAACAGAGGGAGGAGATGGTAAACCTGTTTGCCAAGCTGACCCAGTTCATGTCTCCCCAGAAAGCGGCTAAAATCCTGTTGAAAGGAATAAAAGGGAATAAGAGACGGATCCTGATCGGTCCGGATTCAAGGCTGATCTCCGTAGTTACCAGGTTATCGCCTTCCTACTATCATGGCGTTCCCAGGTTTTTCTTCAGAATGCTCTATCCGGATAAAAATACCTACAAAACCGTGTAAGCAAATAGAGAAAGCGTCTATCAGGTTTACTGAAGCAAATACAAGGGTTACGTAACAGGATAGATCTATTGTTACGTGCCCCTGTTTGTTTCGTCAAATCACCCTGCTGATATAGTCCAGTTTCTTGAGGGGGGCCATTCCCAGAACCGCCTGCATTTGTTGTGCATCCCGAAACCTTTTTTCCTGTGCATAATCTTTGGTATAACCATAACCTCCCAGGAGTTGGATGCCATCCGAAGTGAATTCCCGGGCCAGATCCAGTGAGAAAATGGCAGCAGCGTTTGAACTGTTCTGCCAGACAGGGCTTTTCTCCTGTAAATCACGACAGGCTTGAGAGATAGACATTTCCGACACCTTGAGTTTGTAGGCCAACGTTGCCAACATCATGCGCACTTCGGACCATTTGATGATCTTGCGTCCTCCCTGTTCTCGTTGCTGACTGTACTCGCTGGCTTCAT
>JANQGX010000038.1 GCA_028282885.1 SAR324 cluster bacterium | reverse complement strand
AAAAAGTGGTAAGAAAAAACCGGAATCGATGGTAATCAAAATCGGCTTGAGTGGTAACCAAATCTCCGGATTAGGTGGTAAATGTCACCGGAATACGCACCGCTCCAGCACGTACTTGCAGCACAGCTGGTCGTACAGGCTTCGTTGGTCAGTTGTCAGTTGTTCATCTTTCATGTCACTTTCATTTGTGGTATTGTTCGACGATCTGCACTCTCTGTATCAACTTAAAGGAATACGTCCCTGTCCACAGACAGCTCCGTCTTGGCTGATCTCACAACACCAGTTATTTTGAAATTTGAAAACTCGGTCCCATGTTCCACCCTTCGCCTCTGCCTCCATGCAGCTTTCTACTGGTTTTCTCCTCAGATACGTCACCGCATCCTCATCGGCCAGTAGCTTTACGACTACTATGGCTTCATCTACTGAATTGGCGAGACTCGCAGCCAAGAACCCTCTGCCCATAGCCCCACATCTCTGCTTCGCTTAGGAACTCTCGTTGTCGTAATTACAACGGTTCCGGTACAGACGGCCTCTTCACCGGGTAAGGTCATTAGCTGTTTTCTCACCCACCTATCTCCCATACTCATAAGCGTTACGTAAAGGATATCGGGTTTCGATAAATGCGGGTATCTCGCCCTCTCTTATAGGCCTTCCAGAGATTCACACCGAGTTCGGATGGCGATTTTGGCTAGAGCTTCCTTCAGATCCCTCATTGGCTCTGTTATGCCGTGGTTTCCCTTCATTTGGGCAGCACAACAGGGTTTCTTCGGACACCCTTGCTTTCGTCTACACATTCCCTCCTTTCTGGGCTATGGTTGGATTTTCACCAACTAGTTAATGACCATGCCGGTCGCACCGCTCTGCGATCAAGGCCGGTTATGCCTGCGTTGGGATCTTTCCATTTGATAGCAAAATACTCGTTGCTGTTAGTACCATATTTTAGTACCATTAATATATGAAAAGAAAACATCAAAAGACCCTTGAAGCTGTTTTCACACACCCCATAAGCGGGAACATCAAGTGGGCTGATGTAGTATCTATGTTAAAAGCTTTAGGAGCCGAAGTTGATGAATCACGTGAAGGATCATGAGTTGGAATCTTTCTATATGGGAATGTTGTAATACAACACAAACCTCATCCTTCACCAAGTATGGATAAAGGTGCAGTAGCATCCCTTAGGAAATTTTTGATCGATTGTGGAGTAAAACCATGAACACTATGGAATATAAAGGATATATTGCAAAGATTGAGTTTGATCCTGAAATCAAAATGTTTTGTGGGACTGTGGTCAATGCCACACCAAATACATTTTATGGGAAATCAGTGGACGAGCTCGAAGTAGAGTTCGCAAACACAATGGAGGAATACTTCAAGTTTTGTAAAGAAAAGGGAGTTGATCCTAAAAAACCATATTCAGGTAAATTCAACTTACGAATATCACCTGAATTGCATGGAATGATTGCTGTTACTGCAGCATCCCAGAGTAAAAGTCTTAATCAATGGATAACAGACACGCTAGAAAGAGCTGTTAATTGAGCCTTTGAGCTTGAGTCATCCCAATCCGCATTTCAAAACAGGTTGAGTTTTTCAATCTGACGTCGAAATTAGATTCTTTCAGGGCCAACAGAAAAACGGGCAAATAGTCGCAAGACAGCTTCAAGATACCCTTATCAGGAAAAAAAGGGCCGTTTTATCGTTGTTTGAACGTCAACATCTTGTCCCGGTAATACGACCGTATTTCCTCATCCCCCATTAGTCGCACAACAAGCTTCCATTTCCAAATGAGCAGTTGCTTGCCATGTTTTTAACGGATTGTTTTCTTGCATTTCAAAACTAAATTGAGAATATTTCGCTCAGGACAAAGCCGATCCTCAAAATAAAATTTCCTGGATTACTCAAAGGTGGGGTTTTATCCATTGTGCACCTTGATCAGTAGAGGGTCTTAAGTGGTCGCTTGAATTCCGTCCTGAAAGCCCGTTTCTCAAAAGCAGTTTTTAGCAACCATTAAGATGGAGATCGAAAAATGAAAAAACAGATTTTTAACTACTGTGCAGGCATAATAACCTCGTTTTGGACTCTCTTTTTTGGAGTTCTGTTTGTTTTTTCGTCAGCTTCCACCGCTTACGCAGGGAAATGTGAGAATCCGGACACTTTAACCTTTTCCATAATTCCAACGGAGGAGACGATTCAGGAATTGACCTTGTATCAGCCTGTTATTAAGCACTTGAAGAAGACAACCGGTAAAAAGATCGAGTTTTATATGCCGACATCCTATTCAACGGTTGTTGAAGCTATGCTGGGCGGATGGGTCGATATTGCAGTCATGGGGCCTTATTCATATGTTCTGGCTAACAATCGCGATAAAAACATACAGGTGTTCGCAACTTACGCAAAAAAACCGGGACATCTTCAAGAGGAAGGGCCTGGCTACAAAGCGGTTCTCATCAGTAAAAAAGGCTCACGTTTTACCAGCATCGATTCGTTAAAAGGCTCGATTGTCGGGCTGACAGATCCAGCCAGTACATCGGGGAACCTGGTCCCCAGGGTTGTCTTCACCAAAGTTATCAATATGGATTTGGAGGAGTACTTTAAGAAAGTTGTTTATACCGGCGGCCACGACCTTTCAACCCTGGCGGTGCATGAAGGTAAAGTTGACGTGGCCTTTGTTGCGAGCCATCGGTTTGACAATGTCATAGACAGGGGACTGGTCGAGAAGGCCGACTTTAATTATCTCTGGTCTTCCCCGGCAATACCCCAGGACCCATTCACATACAGGGGGACTTTGTGTGGTGAAATCAAAAACCAAATCTCAAGGGCATTTTTAACCCTGCACTCGGAACCAACTGCTTCAGCCTTTCTAAACAATATAAATTCCAACAGGTTTATTCCTATGGCTTTTGCTGATTACGATATCATCAGAGATCTCGACGTAGCCAAAAAGGCCCGAAAGAAAAAGAAGTAGCAGGTGGTTTATGAAACAGAGATAGGGCAGATTGCTGCTTTTATTTTCAAAACTTAAGTCGGTTGGCCCGGTATCCGAGGGAATATACCGGGCAGATCATTGGAAACCATTAAACCGTGAGCTCAAACATGTCAGCTACATTAGAAGTGAAAAACCTCAAACTGAAATATAATGCATTTGGTCCGGAAATACTGAAAGGTATCAGCTTCAGTGTGCAACCCAACGATTTCTTTGCCATTATCGGGCCCAGTGGAGCGGGAAAATCCTCTTTGATTCGTTGTATAAATCGATTGGTGGAACCCACCTCGGGTGAGGTTTTTCTTAACAATAAAAATGTCACAAAGCTGGGAAGAAAAGAGCTACGGCACGCCCGGCGAGATATGGGGATGATATTTCAGGAGTTTAACCTGGTTGAGCGAATGTCGGTGATTGATAATGTATTGTCCGGGAGATTGGGATATGTCAGCTCTATAAAAAGCCTGTTTAGACTGTATCTGAAATCAGATATTCAGGATGCATTGGAATTGTTGAATAAGGTAGGTCTTATTGATCATGTGGATAAACGAGCAGATCAATTAAGCGGCGGTCAGCGTCAACGAGTCGGAATCGCCAGGGCACTGATTCAAAAACCCAAACTTCTCCTACTGGATGAACCTACTTCCAGTCTTGATCCCAAGATCGGAAAGGAAGTAATGGGGATCATTCGGACCTTGTCAAAGGAAGTTGGTGTTCCTGTTTTGTGTAACATCCATCATGTTGAGCATGCTTTGGAGTTCTCAAATCGATTGATCGGGATACAAGATGGCGTAAAGGAGTTCGATGGCCCCACCAGTGAGGTAAAAAAATCGGACTTGGAACGAATTTATGAAATGGAGGTCCTTTAACAAATAACAATCTTGCTGAATCCGGATGACAAATTACGCCCAGCTTCAAAGATAGTAATTCATCCGCGGGCGTGCCGCTTGAACAAAATCACCATTCGAAAACCAACCATGACCACAGCAATTTTAAGGAAGAAAGCAGACGATTTGGTAAATCGGCGAAAAAAGAATCGTCTTGTTCAGAATTTCATCTATGCATTGGCCGGCCTGATAGTGATTGTTAGTATCCAGAGTACAATAATCGTAGATACGGACTGGGATCGAATCGGCAGTCTTGCACAGATTTTCAAATCAGTCCGGCGATTCGTGGGTATTGACACCAATCTGATTACCCAGCTTTTTATTCCAACCGTTGAAACCTTTATGATGGCATGTTTGGGAACCCTGCTGGGGGTAATTGTCGCCTTGCCTGTAATTTGGTTTTCCGCAAAAAATATAACGCCCTTTTTTCCAATCACCTTTGTTATCGGCCGGGCCGTGATGACACTGAGTCGCTCCGTGCATGAAATAGTCTGGGCGTTGCTTTTTGTTTCGACCGTCGGTTTAGGTGCTTTTCCCGGAATACTGGCCCTGAGTATGCGCTCGATCGGTTTCATGTCCAAGATTACGGCGGAAGCGGTTGAGGATATCGACATCGGTCCGATAGAGGCCATAAGGGCGGTTGGAGGAAATCGATTTCAGGTTATTTTGTTCGGGATTATTCCCCAGGTTCTACCTGTTTATATCGGAAACATCATTTTTCAGTGGGATATCAATATTCGACGTTCCGCAATTATGGGTCTTGTAGGCGCAGGAGGTCTTGGACTGACACTGCATCGACAACTGGTTATGTATAATTATGCCGGAGTAACTACGGTTGTGATAGCAGTCCTGGTATTGGTGGGAATTGGTGAAGTCGTGTCCTATTACGCACGAAAAGCGATTATCTAAACGTTAACCTTTCAGAAAACGGAATTCTGGTATGAGTGACCAACAAGTTATAACTTCCGGTTCGGAAGGCACATTGAAATGGAGCCGGTATAAATTCCCCGGGACGCTGATTCGTTATGGGATTTATTTGATAATTGCAGTTTTTTTGGGATATTCGATTGATTTTCTGAATATCCACCTCGAGCGGTTCGCTGATCTGTTTGAGCGCATGGGCAGCCTGATATCCAACCGATATCTCCCCGTTGAATTTGAATATATTCAGGATGGCGGTTATATCGATTCCATCATTGAGACCGTTCAAATGGCATACTTAGGGGCATTATTTGGAATTCTGCTTTCAATTCCGTTGGCATGGCTGGCTTCGTTTAGAATGAGTCCAAGTAGAAGAATTGGCTATCCTATCGCCAAACTTATCATAATGGGCTGCCGGTCCATTCACGAAATGATTTGGACAATCATTTTTGTCACCATATTGGGTTTTGGAATGCTGCCGGGGGTATTGGCCTTGACTCTTTTTTGTATCGGGTTTGCCGGGAAACTGTTTACAGAAGAGGTGGATGCAATCGACATCGGTCAGGTGGAGGCGATTCGCGCCACCGGTGGGAATGAAATCCAGGTGTTATATTATGCGATTTTTCCGCAGGTAAAGGTCGCATGGGCCGGTATCTCTATATATACCTGGGATGTGGCCTTCAGGGCAGCGACAGTTGTCGGCTATTTTGGTGCGGGCGGTATGGGATGGCACTTGAGGCGGGCAACACAAAGCCTGGAAACCCAACGTGTGGCAGCTATTCTTATATCGATAATAATGTTGGTGGTCGTCAGCGAGGTTGTGTCTGTTTGGGTGAGGGGAAAAGTGGCTGGTAACGGCAGAAATGGAGGAAACTAGGTCGAAAAAGGAGAAGAAAAATGGAAAAACTGGGGAAAGCCGCTGTTATGACAGCTCCCAATACTGATCTTGAAATAAGGGAATATCCTCTTCCAAATGTGGAAAAAGGCGCCATGCTGGTAAAAATTAAATGTTGTACCATATGCGGATCGGATCTTCATACCTGGCTTGGTCATCGAAAAAGCCCCACACCAATAATCCTTGGGCATGAGATCATTGGTGAAGTTGTTGAACTGGGAGAAGGTGTGCGAACCGACTCGTGGAATCAACACATAAAGGTTGGAGATCGCGTATCGTGGACCGTGATTGATAATTGCGGTAAATGCTATTTCTGCAAAGGCCTGCAACTGCCCATGAAGTGCCTCTACTTGAAAAAATATGGTCACGACTCCTGTGATGAAAAACCCCACTTTTCAGGTGGTTTTGCCGAGTATTGCTACATCTCACCCGGAACATGCGTTATTAAAATTCCCGATAACCTATCGGATGAAGAAGCGGCACCTGCAAATTGCGCTCTCGCAACAGTTATAGCCGGATTTGAAGCAGTGGAGCTTAAACCTTTTGAAAATGTGCTCATCCAGGGAGCAGGTGCCCTGGGTATTTATGCCGCAGCTCTGGCAAAGCACTACGGATGTAATCGAATAATTGCAACGGATATCAATTCGCAACGACTCGAATTCATAGAAGCGTTTGGTGCGACAGACACAATCAACACCCGGGACATGAGCAACACCGAAGGTATCGAAGCGGTGCGAGAAAAGACAAACGGGTTGGGTGTTGACGCAGCTTTTGAAACAGCCGGTGTTGCGGATATTATCTCTATGGGATTGAAAAGTTTGAGGATTGGAGGACGCTATGTGCAATTCGGCAATGTTTTTCCGGGAGCCGATTTTAGTTACGACGTATCAGATATCATTTTTAGAATGCTGACCATCAAAGGAATCCACAACTACGATACCCGGCATCTTCTTTCGGGGATATCGTTTTTAAGCCAAACCAGGGAGATCTTTCCCTTCGCAAGTCTGATTCAGCATCGGGTAAACCTGGAAAACATCCGGGAAGGTTTAGCCTTTGCCAGATCGGGCAAATCAATACGAGTAGCGATTGTTCCATAATTCTATAGATTAAAAGTGAAGACCACCGCTGCCACTACCTGGTTTTGGATTCACAAGGGTCAGGGCTGTAGTGACAAATTGAAGTTGCAGTTCTTGTTAAATTGGATGTTTGGATCCAATGACTGATACGAATTACAGTATTCGTTGAACAAACCGGGATCAAACGAGAAAAGGCGGGGATGTTTTTTTGAGTAAGGTGGAAAAGCGATGAGCAGAGAAAGGAGCCAACATTGCGAAGAAAAGCTTTATTATTCCGTAAAACGGACGAGAAAACGGTATGGCAGCCGTTTGTAGCGTGGTAACCGGACAGGATGTTGAAATCTTACCGACATTTAAACGGATCATTGCACGAAGTTTCTATCCCGATGTTTGCTTTTGGCCCCGGACCCATTTCGTGTTCTCCCAAATCGAATTGTGAGGTTGCTGCCTGGATCTGGTAATGTGAGAAGGAATAGCCGTTCCACAATTGGATAGCTGGTTGGAAGCATTGCCCTCCCTGGCGAGTATATTTGCCTACCAGTACTTCGTTCCCGGCTCCACTTTTTTGTAATCTTCCGGGTTGAAATCCCTGGTAAAGGGTTTTCCCAGGTAGGGATCTGCCGTTGCAATCATATGCTGTTTTAACAGAGCTCGCATTTCAGCCAGGGGTTTTTTAAATCCCGGATTTTCTGCCAGGTTGTTTGCCTCATTCGGATCATTGACGATATCGTAGAGTTCTTCGGGAAGGCGCGGTCTTTTCCAGGGGTGGTTCGGTAATTCACACATCCTGTGCGCCCAGTCGTCGTGGTTGTTCATGTCCAGGCCGAAGGGATTGTCCGAGTAGTTCTTAATGTATTTCCACTTTTTGTTTCGGACCGCACGGCAGGGGATATGCCGGACATGGTCCGTCATCTCAGTGAACACTTCAGTTCGACTGGGATCGGCATTCCGGTCTTGAGTCATATTCAGAAAGGAAAGGCCTTCGATCTGTTCCGGAATTGAGATTCCTGCGGCTTCCAGCAGGGTTGGCATGATATCAATGGTGTTGACCAGATGCTCCACTTCCGTGCCCGGTTTGATCTTCTCGGGCCACCTGACGATTAGCGGAACTGCGGTCCCTCGGTCGTACAAGGTTGATATCATCCCGGGATAATGCGGTCCATTGTCGCTGACAAACATCACCAGCGTGTTGTCTGCGATGCCCAGCTCATCCAGGGTATTCAATAACTCCCCTACCATCTTCTCCATACCGAGGTTCTGGCTGAAGTACCTGGCAACATCCTCCCTGATCTCCGGCCAATCCGGTAATGCCATGTAATCAGGAATCCTGATCTTGTCCGGATCAACCATGAATTCCGGGTTGTAGTGGTATTCACCGTAAACATCACGATGACTGTTCTTGTAGTTGACCTGCAGGAAAAACCGGTTGTCTTTATTGCGTTTTAAAAACTCGATGGTTTTTTTGGTGTCCTTAATGAGATGCCCTTCCGGCATAAAGCTGCTGAGCCTCTCGTTGTAACCGTAGAAAGAGGTCGGCAGGTAGGGAGAGACATGCCATTTCCCTTCAATTGCGGTGTTATATCCTTTTTCCCTGAGCATCTTCGGTAAGGTGTTATGAAAAGGTGAAAGCGCCTTGGTTTTTTGAAGATGTGTCAGGGCTGTCACCCCGTGTGTATGCGGATACTGTCCTGTGATAAAACTTGCCCTGCTGGGAGCACAGCTTGAAGAGACGCAGAAGGCGTTCGTGAATTTTACACCATCTCTGGCCAACCCGTCGATATTGGGTGTTGGAACATATTCATTGCCATAACAGCTCAAATCCTTCCATCCCAGGTTGTCTGCCGTGATGAACAGAATATTGGGCAGATCGGGATTCTGAGAATACTGTTGCTTGCTACACCCTGCAAGAGGAGTGAGGCCTGCAACTGCAGTTGCTGCTGAAGCTGTTGTGTATTTCAGAAATTCACGCCTTTTGAGTTGATTCATACCCTGTTTCCTTCCAATCGTTATTTGATTTCCTTGGTAAAGACCATACTTTTATAATCGGTAACGCCTCTCCAGAATTGATCCGGTTTTTCCATATGGAGTTTAAAACCGTTCTTTTCATAAAATCCCAAAGCCTTTGTGTTATGATTTGAAGTTCCCAGGTAAACACCGCCGATATTTTGCGAACGCAACCTGTTTTCAAACAGCTCGATCAGCTTTTTTCCGATGCCGTGTCTCTGGTAACCGGGGAGTATATTTATATGCAGGTGAGCCTTGAACTTGTCGTCCGGAAGATGACTCTCTTCTGAAGAGTCGTGTTTGTTCCAGTCAAGCACCTGTCTGAAATCCCTTGGGTGCCTCCAGGAAGTGAGAAAAACCATGCGCGCCACAATTCGCCACTTCATTTTCCTTGAGAAAGCTTTGGGATAACCCCCCGCATCCAGGGTTCCGATGATGTACCCAACGACCTTTTCACTGCCTTTATCGATGGCGACAAAACAATTATCCGGTTCATAACGCAGGTAATAGGTGCAGAACAGGTAGCCGAACAGTGTAACATCATCGAATCTCCCGGTACAATCCTCCCCCATGTAACCCGTTTTGTGGCAAATATCGACGACTGCCCGCTCGTGATGTCTCTCGTAATTCTGATAGATGATATTAGCCATAACCATCTGTTACAGTGATTTAGCTTCTTGTGCAAGGTCTCATATTTGCCCAAATCTCTGTATGATTTGTTCAGACGAATGGTTCCTGGAATAGATTGACGTTTAATATTCTTACTCAAAATCGATGGTCATTCCAATTTTAAACGAAATCCGAAAACCGGGAGCTCGCCCTGCATGAAATCCAGATCTTGCGAACGCTCGAAACCGATTTTTTCATACATTCCCCAGGCTGTTTTCATCGCTTTTGTAGAATGGATGATGACCTGTCGGATTTGAGGATCTTTCCTGCCCTTTTTGATGCATGCGTTGGACAACAGCTTGCCCAAGCCACGTCCCCTTCTCTTCGGATCCACTGCCAACAGACGAAACCCACAGGTATGCTTCTCCTGTGTTGCGGACCCACCGGAGCCATAGTTCTTCATATCGTTGAAGTATACGACGGCACCCGCTATGCTTCCCCCGGCTGAAACCGCCACCAGAATCTCTGCATTCGATGTTTTTACCAGGTCTCCAACATTTCTCAGCATATCATAATATTGAGGCTGTTCCGCTTCTTTCGGAAAGCCGTCCAAGCCGGAATATACATTAACCAATAACTCGCCAACCTGCTTCAATTCATCAGTCCCGGCCGTTCTGACATAAAATTCCTGATTTGTGTTTTCCAATCTGTTCTCCTTTTCAATGCTATCGTTATGATGGTTACAGCAGTATTCCCGGTTCTTTTCGATCACAATTTCAACTGTCGTTATTGCCTGAGCAACCGAGGTGATCGAACGTCCCAAATGTTGCTGATCAAAAACTGTTTCTCTTTATATCAACTTAAAGGCAGCGAGTATGTGACTTAAGTTACGTTTGATCTCCAGCGACTTCTCTTCCGCCCGGTCGGGCTTTGATACAACTCTGACTCCGGATTCAACAAAACAATGATTGAAAAGCAGTATTCAACTTGCGGTAAACAGGCGGGCAGGCTCAGATAAGGCAGTAGCGTTGCTCAGGTTATGCCGGGTATGTTTTAGCTGCTAATCTCGGTTTTGACTAACTGTCAACCAACCGTTTTAACGCCGATTTATCAATTATCTCAATGCGTCCACGCCCCAATGCAATAAGACCGGTTTCGGAAAAACCATTTAATAATCTGGTCACCATTTCCCGAACCGTACCCAGCTCGTCCGCCAACTCCTGGTGAGAGACCTCCAAACGACTGCCTCGTCTGAGCAGGAGTGAAGCCAGACGTTTGTCCAACTTGTGGAAGGAGACCTCCTCAACCAATTGCATCAGGCCCAGTATCCTTTCCGAAATCAATGAAAAGACAAACTCCCGAAACTCTTTTGTAGCTAAGAGCTTATCAAAGGCAGCGGCAGGAACCATCAACAGGGTACTGTCCTCCATCACCATCCCTGATGCATTGTAAGGCTCATCCCCAAGCAGACAACCGGCTGTGACAACGCACACGTCTCCCCTTGAAACACTGTACAGCGACAATTCCCTTCCTTGAACTGACTGTTTGTAAACACGGATCCTGCCGCTCAGAATGAAAGGGAAAAACCCACAGGGTTGCAGCTCATCGAAAACAGGTTTGCCTGCTTCGAGAGTGACCACCTCTGATTTGGAGAGAGCATCTCCAACGGATTCCAGGTTGATTTCCGATAATACGGGATAAGCACTAAACAGCTCTTTAACCAGTTTCTGATCAGTCATGTCATTCCCCAAATTGAATTTACCTTTTTGCGAATATATTTCATCTGGCCGGAAAGAGAAAGGGGAAAGGTGCTCCGATAAGGGCAGTAGGAGTTACTACTCGAATCTTTTGCCGAATTGAAAAATTGCTGTTGACAAAGAATTAATAATCGACCATATACGAGATATCAGATCCGATTTATCCGAATCTGTTTCAAAAACCGACAGCAAGGCATTCATAAAAGGAGCATTCATGGGATTTGAAGCCCAAATTATCAACCTGGATATTGTTACACAGGTTTATGACCAGTTGCGAAAAGCTATTTTCAGCAACGCGGTTTTTAAAGTTGGGGAGAAGATCAATATTGATAAGCTGAGCCAGGATTGGAAGATCAGCAAGACGCCGATCAGAGAAGCGTTGAAAGCTCTGGAGCAGGAAAATATTGTCAAGCATGTTCCCCGCAAGGGTTTCTTTGTCACTGTATTGGAGGCTGATGAGCTTAAGGATCTGGCTGACCTGAGGCTTGCTCTGGAGATTCATGCTCTGCGGAGAGGATTTGCCAACATGAACCGAAAAGAAATCCGAAAGTTCCGGAAGGAGTTCAAAAAAGCACACAAGCATCTGGTCGATGAAGGATCTGTTGAACCCTATCTTGCGGTGGATGATGAGTTTCATTCCTTTATCATTCTATCATCCGAGAATCAGAAGCTGGCCGCGGTTTATGAGAACATGAAAAACTCTTTGAAACTTCTCAGGATTCGCGACACATTCGCATCGGAAGAAGATATGGGGGCAACCCTGCCTGAGCATGAGGAGATTATCCAGGCCATTATTGATGATGATAAGGAGAAGGCTGTCGATTCCCTGTTCCGGCATCTGAACAACGTAGAGAGTCGCATAACCAGGGATTCGGTACATAGTAAAAAGTAATATCAAACCAACATCTGCATGTATCCGTAATCGGTCAGTTATTGAACTCATTGGGCGGTCATCGACCTCTTCTTTTCGGTTTCCAATCCGTTCAATAACGGATCGATCATGGCGATCAAAATAATTAAAAATCATCTTAACATGCAGAATCAAAGCATCAATTTAAATTATAGCAATAAAAGGTATTGTGGGACTGTTTGACAAGGTAGACCATTCGTTTTTAAGAAAGCGATCCGCATTGAAATGGGGCAGGTGGGACGAGGATGTCATTGCTCTGTCAGTAGCGGATATCGATTTTCCTCCCCCTAATGAGATCAAGGAAGCCGTAATAAACGTTATCAATGAGGATCGTACTCCCTATGGTATGCATGCCGGCGACCCGGATGTTCTGGATGTCATCTGTGAGAAACTGAACCGGGTAAACGGAATACCCGCGGATTATGATGATGTTCATATGATTCCGGGAACCATGTTTTCGATCTTTATCACCTGCTACAGTATTCTCAAGCCCGGGGATGAGGTCATAATCTGCCCGGCACCCGCTTATCAGCCTTTTATGTTGAACACTTTCAATGCAGGGGCAACGCCGGTTTATTTTCCGGTTGATTATGAAAACAGGTGCGGTCTCGATTTTGATCTGCTGAAATCCCTGGTGACTCCCCGAACCCGTCTGTTGATGATATGCAATCCTCACAACCCCTGTGGTCGGGTTTTTACCAAAACCGAGCTGGAAACCATCGCCGAGATTGCTCTTGAGAACGATTTGATGATCTTTAGTGATGAGCTTTATGAGGATATGATTATCGAGGGTAAACATATCAGTATCGCATCTCTCTCCCCGGAAATGATGGAACGAACAATCACCTCTTTCGGATTTAGCAAGGCTTTCGGGATTCCCGGTTATCGCATCGCCTACATGGTTAACCGGGGAAAACGAATGAAGCTGATGAAAGAACAGATCCACGACATCATAGTTCATACGGATACCACTGCCCAGGCCGCCGCCAAAGCGGCATTGACGAATTGTCCGGATTGGCTTCCGCAGCTTCGACAACACATTGACGAGATGCACCAATACGGTCTCCGGAGATTAGCCGACATGCCATCCGTCTGGTGTCCGATTCCGGAAGCAACCCCGTTTCTGTTTCCGAATCTGGCCGGCTATAACCTGGGCAGTGATGAGATGACCGACTTTCTGTTAAAAGAAGCACGGATAGCCGTCCACAGCGGATCAATATTCGGACCACCGGGCGAAGGTCATGTTCGTATTAATGTCGGGACCTCCAAATCAGTTCTGAAAGAGGCATTTGATCGCATGGAGACGGCGCTAAAGCAATTACCCCTTAAATCCTGAACAGCGGATGACAGGAGAGATCATGAAAATTGAGGCGATTATTTTATCAAATGAAGACAATGTGGCAACTGTTCTCGCTGATCTTGAAGGGAAAAGCTCCTTTCAAATCAGAAAAGGAGAGGACATTGTCGAATTCAGGGTAGCGGAACCAATTCGGTACGGTCATAAAATCGCACTTCGCCACATTGAGAAGGGTGACAATATTATTAAATATAACGAAGTAATCGGAAGAGCCACGAAAACGATCGAACCGGGTTACACGGTTCATGTACACAATGTTGAAAGTCTTCGCGGCAGGGGCGATCTGGACTAACAGTCGTTCATAACAGCAAACGGAAATACCATGGTTTTTCAGGGATATCGCAGAACAGATGGAAAGGTTGGCACCCGTAATTATGTGGGAATCCTCTCAACGGTTGTCTGCGCTAATGAAGTTACCGAATCCATTGCCGAGAGTGTTAATGGGACCGTGTCGTTTATTCACCAGCAGGGTTGTTGCCAGACACCGATAGACATACAGCAGGTGACTGAAACGCTGATTGGTTTGGGTAAAAATCCCAATCTTGCCTCGGTGCTCCTGATCAGTCTTGGATGTGAGAGTGTTGTGGTGGAGGAAGTCAAAGCCGGGATCGAAGCTTCAGGTAAACGTGTGGCATCGATCGTAATACAGGATATTGGTGGTGCGGCAAAGGCAATTGCGGAAGGTTGCCTGAAAGCCCAGGAGATGGTCCATGAAGTCTCACTGACAAAACGGGAGAGCTTTCCCGCATCGGAGTTAATCCTGGGACTTAAGTGTGGCAGTTCAGATACGACATCCGGTCTGTTTGCCAATCCCGCCCTGGGAATCGCTTCCGATGAGATTGTGAAACTGGGCGGAACATCGGTCCTGGGAGAGGTCACCGAATTTATCGGTGCCGAACACATTATCGCCAGGCAGGCACGTACGGAAGAAATCGGAAACCAGATTCTGGAGCTGGTGAAACAGATGGAGAATCGGGCCAAATCGACCGGTTGTGATATTCGTGGGGGACAACCCACCGGCGGCAATATTAAGGGCGGTCTGACAACAATCGAAGAGAAATCCCTGGGAGCCATAGCCAAGGCAGGAACAGCTCCTGTAAATGCCGTATACAAATATGGAGAGCAACCCGAGGTAAAGGGACTTGTGGTGATGGATTCCCCGGGCAGAGAACCGGAAATCCTCACCGGATTGGCAGCAGCGGGGTGCAATATTATCGCATTTACAACCGGAAAAGGAGCGCCCCAGGGATTTCCCTTTGTTCCGGTATTAAAAATTACAGCCAATGAGAACACCTGGCATCATCTTCAGGATCATATGGATCTTTGCCTCAGCGGTGTAATCGATGGCAGGAAGTCATTGAATGACTACGGTCGAGATATCATGGATGAGTTGCTCGCGATTGCATCAGGGAAAAAGACCAAGGCTGAGATTTCGGGTTATACCCGCTCCATGGATATCTACACGGTGGGACCGGTTATCTGAAACCGTGTATTGACCGCTAAAACGAGTTTACCAGTTATTTCAGATTAGTCGGATTGGGCACAGTACCGGTTTCCGCATGAAAAGATGACACCGTCATCAATAATGAACCCAAGCAAGGATTACAAAATGAATAAAACAATCATCAGCACAGATCAGGCACCTGCAGCAATCGGCCCCTATTCACAGGGCGTGAAAGTTGGAAAAACCATCTACCTTTCGGGACAGATACCGCTCCTCCCGAAAACCGGCGAAATGGTTGAAGGTGGAATCGAGGAACAGACCAGGCACGTGATGGACAATATTCAGGCAATACTGAAAAGCCTGCAACTATCCATGGAAAATGTGGTCAAAACCACCATTTTTCTGGTCGATCTCAATCAATTCGGGACTGTTAATGAGATCTACGGCAGCTATTTCAAAACCGACCCACCGGCCCGTTCCACCATCCAGGTTGCTGCTTTACCTAAAGGAGCGTTGGTTGAGATTGAGTCGATTGTGGAAGTTTAAAGGATCTTAACTCAAGGAGAATACTATGACCGGTTTCGAGGCTTATCTTCCCACCAGAATCGTCTTTGGCAGCGGTTCTCTCAAGACTGTCGGAGAACAGACCAGGCAGTACGGAAAAGCGGCTGTGGTGATTATCGACCGATTTCTTGCCGAAAGCGGTTTGGCCAGAAAAATCGAGGAAGCTCTCTCCGCAGCGGGGATTGTCTCATATACTTTTTCAGAGGTGGAACCCAATCCCCGCTGCTCACTGGTCGATCAGGCGGCTGAGACATATAAAGACCTCAATATTGAGTTTATCATCGGTGTTGGAGGCGGCAGTTCCATTGATTTTGCCAAGGCCGTCGCCGTTGCTCTTACCCATGAAGGGAATGTTTGGCATTATGTTAACGAACCGGGCAGACCGGTCGGAGAGATCACCGCCAAGGCGCTTCCCATGATTGCGATTCCGACAACTTCCGGTACCGGGGCTGAAATGACGGCAGTGTCGGTGCTGGTGAATCCTGAAACCAATGTCAAACGGGGATTGTACAGCGAATCTCTCTATCCGAAAATGGCCCTGATCGATCCGAAGCTAATGGTCACCATTCCGTCAAATCTGACTGCAACTACCGGGCTGGACGCCCTATCCCATGCGCTTGAAGCATACATCAGCGTTGATGCAAGCGCCTATTCCGATATGCTGGCCCTGGAAGCTATTCGGCAGATTGGTCTTCACCTGCCTGCAGCCGTTCACGATGGCGCAAATCCGGAGGCCCGATCAGGGATGGCATGGGGAGCTGCACTGGCAGGAGCAGCCATCGCTGTCAGCGGGGTAACGCTGGTTCATGCGTTGGCCCACCCACTGGGTGGCTGGTATAATATCGGCCATGGCGAAGCGATTGTGATGGGGCTGTTACCGGTGATGAAGAGAACCTGGATGTTGAATTTTCCCAAATTCAGAAATATCGCCGAAGCCCTCGGCGTCAGTGTCTATAATATGAGCCCCAAGGCAGCGGCGAAATGCGGTGTCATTGCTATCGGGGAGTTGATCGAAGAGACCGGCATTAACCTGAGACTCCGGGATTTTGGTGTTAAAGAGGAGGATCTGGATAAGCTTGCCGGCGATGCAACCGGGTATATGGCTGGTTGCCTTGAATCACACCCCCATGTTTGCAATGTGGAGGAAGTGAAGGAGATATACCTGGAAATGTTATAATTCCGTGTGTAGACGGTTTTCTTCCCGGGGTCGTAAAGGAATTTCGATCCGAATTCTGCGCCATCGGTAATCGGAGTGGCTGTTTCACTTCGAACCGGGGCGACCCATGCTTTAAGATAGCCCCTTTCCTTTTTTTGCGGAAACAGAGGATTATCCTAACAGTTAAAAATAAGGAGGTGACATGCAAAGAAGAATTGTGCAACTCGGAATCTTGTTGGCGATGGTTTTTACCTTTGCCAACGCTTCGGCAGAAGATCTTGTGATCGGGGCCAGGGCAGAACCGGCCATTGATCCCCATTTCTCATATCTATCAACAAACCTGGCTTATGCCAGGCACATTTTCGGCGTGCTGGTTCAGTCGGACGAAAACTCCAACCTGAAACCCGGTCTGGCCACATCCTGGAAAGCATTGGACGATACCACCTGGGAATTTAAACTGCGCAAGGGCGTGAAATTCCATGATGGTAGCCCTTTTACCGCCAAAGATGTGCTGTTTTCCATCAAGCGTATCCCGGAAGTTCCCAACAGTCCCAATCCTTTTACCGGTGTTATTCGCTCCATCAAAAGTACCAAGGTGGTTAATGATTACACGATTCAATTTAAGACCAAGGAGATCAATCCTTTCCTGCCTAAGAATCTTTCGGAGGTGATTATTGTGTCCGAAAAGGCGGCAAAGGGTGCATCCACGGCAGGTTTTAATTCGGGAAAGGCCACCATCGGAACAGGTCCGTATAAGTTTGTAAAGTATGTATCTGGTGATCGTCTGATTCTTCAAAGATATAACGGGTATTGGGGCGAGAAACCGGTTTGGAAGAATCTCACCTTTAAAATCATCAGCGATGACGCAGCCCGTGTGGCCGCTTTAATGGGTGGCGATGTTGATCTGATCGACTTTGTTCCCCCGGTACAGGTTGCAGCCCTGGAAAAACGAAGTAACCTGAAGGTATTCAAGAGATCATCCGATCGTATTATCTATCTCTTTGTGAACGTCGAAGCTGATACATCCCCTTACCTGACAGATCTCAAGGGAAATCCGTTACCGGAAAACCCGCTGAGAAATCCCCTGGTTCGATATGCAATTTCTGCCGGTATCAATCGGGATGCCATCGTATCAAGGGTAATGGACGGATTGGCTACAGCCGAATCACAGACGATTCCAAGCGGCTGGTTTGGATATAACGACGATTTGAAAAACCCCGAATACGATCCGAAGTTCGCCAAGCAACTGCTGGCAAAGGCCGGTTATCCCAATGGATTTGGTATCACAGTTCACGGACCTAACGATCGCTATGTAAATGATGCCAAAATCTGTCAGGCAGTCGGTCAAATGCTGTCCAGAATCGGACTCAAAGTGAAGGTTGATACCATGCCCAAGGCCGTGTTCTTTCCCAAACTGGGCCCCCCGGGGACAGAACTGGCATTCGGTCTGTTGGGATGGGGAAACTCTCCACTGGAATCCGACGGATTGGTTGGCCTGATGCACACCTACTCCAAGGAGAAAGGAATGGGTCAGTATAATGCAGGTGGTTATGGTAATCCTGCGTTTGATCGCCTCATTGAAAAAGCCCTGGTAACGGTTGATGCCAAAAAACGGGATCAGATGGAACAACAGGCTTCAAAAATTGCAATGGAGGATTTTGCACTGATTCCACTGCATACCCAGTATACCATCGCTGCGGCTCGCAGGGGTATCAAGTTCACACCAAGGGCGGATGAATCAACCCTGGCAATGAACGCGGTAAAAGATTAGTACCGGCGAAAAGGGAGACCTTGGTGAGAATCGGTCTCCCTATATTTTCACCGCAATGAAGGACTAGGCTAATGACCGTTTTTCTGATCAGAAGATTTACCCAGAGCATTTTGGTGCTTTTTCTGGTGTCCTTAATAGTCTTCATCGGAGTCTACACATTGGGAAATCCGGTGAAGCTATTGGTTGATCCCAGGGCGACACAGGAAGAGGTCGCTAAAATCACCCGTGATCTGGGATTGGATCAGCCTTTACATATTCAATACGCAACCTTTTTGAAATCAGCCTTGAAAGGTGATTTCGGCAATTCGTTTATCCACAACATTTCTGCCATCAAGCTCATCCTGCAGCGGTTGCCCGCGACTTTTGAACTGGCTTTTGTCGCGATCTGCATCACCATCATTCTGGGGATACCCCTCGGCATGTGGGCAGGGCTGCGACCCGATTCATTTGCGGGACGTGGGATCATGGCCGGCTCTATCCTCGGATTCAGTCTGCCCAGTTTTTGGGTGGGGATAATGCTGGTGATGTTCTTCAGTGTAAAACTGGGATGGCTTCCTACCATGGGAAGAGGGGAAACGGTTGCCCTGCTGGGGATCGAGTTCAGTATTTTTACCCCGGATGGGTTGAAACACATTCTGTTACCGGCGATTAATCTCTCACTCTTCTCACTTTCCCTGGTAATAAGATTGACGCGGGCCGGTATGCAGGAGACCCTGCCGCTGGATTTTGTGAAATTTGCCAGGGCAAAGGGGCTTTCAACCCGCAGGGTGATCTTTCTGCATGTGATGAAGAACATCCTGATTCCCATTGTCACTGTCCTGGGGCTTGAATTCGGTGCCATCATCGCATTTGCCGTGGTTACGGAGACCGTTTTTGCCTGGCCGGGAATGGGGAAACTGATCATCGATTCGATCAATCTTCTCGATCGACCTGTAATCGTCGCTTACCTGCTGGTGACGGTCACCATATTCATCCTGGTCAACATGGTGGTTGATATTCTTTACTCCCTGCTTGATCCCAGGGTTAGACTCGGGGAGAAAAAAGAATGAAACAGAACAGACAACCCGAAAACGGCAAACAGCCCGTGGGAGCACAATCTCCCGCAGCCCGTTTTGTCGCCAATTTTTGTGAAAGTAAACTCGCGGTTATCGGCTTCATTGTCCTGGTTCTGGTAATTATGATAGCCGTCCTGGCGCCTTATATCTCTCCCCAAAATCCGTATGACCTGGCACAGATCGATTTCATGGATGGTCGGCTGCCTCCTGGTGAAAAAAGTCCGGACGGTGCGATCTATGTTCTCGGTACCGATGACCAGGGACGGGATATGCTGAGCGCCATCTTTTACGGCCTGAGGATCAGCCTGGGTGTCGGGGTGATGAGCGGTTTGGCCGCTTTGATCATCGGGCTCACGGTTGGTTTGATCTCCGGTTATTTCGGAGGCAGGATCGACTCGGTCATTATGAGGATTGTTGATATCCAGCTCGGATTTCCCGCAATTTTAATCGCTTTAATACTCCTGGCTATTTTGGGACGCGGGGTTGATAAGGTTGTCATTGCTTTGGTGGCGTCCCAATGGGTGTACTTCGCCAGAACCGTTCGTTCTTCCGCTTTGGTGGAAAGCCGCAAGGAGTATATTGAGGCGGCTGATTGCCTTGCATTGGGGACCTGGAGGATTCTTTTGAAGCATCTCCTGCCGAACTGTCTGCCACCCCTGATCGTTGTGGGAACCGTGGAGGTGGCTAATGCGATTGCGTTGGAAGCAACCCTTTCCTTCCTCGGAATCGGACTTCCCATTACCGAGCCTTCCCTGGGATTGCTGATTTCCAACGGGTATGAGTATATGCTAAGCGGCAAATACTGGATCAGCTTCTTTCCCGGGATTGCCCTTTTGATCACTATAACCAGTATCAATCTTGTTGCCGACCAGTTGCGGGAGATTATGAATCCGAGGTTAAGAAAATGACTAGGGAGGAGTCCATTCTCGATGTCAAAGGGCTGAAAACCTATTTCTATACCCGCGATGGTGTCGCCAGGGCTGTAGACGGAGTCAGCCTGTCGATTCAACCGGGCAAAATCCTTGGTCTGGTTGGAGAGTCCGGTTCCGGAAAATCGGTCACGGGCTTTTCCATTCTGGGATTGGTGGATCATCCGGGTCGTATTACCGAAGGGAATCTCCTGTTCAAGGGCAAAGATCTACGAAAGCTCAACGACAAGGAACTTCGGGATTTAAGGGGAAACGGTATCAGCATGATCTTCCAGGACCCGATGATGACGCTTAACCCGGTTCTTCGTATCGATTTGCAGATGATTGAAGCTATCCGGGCACATGACAGGTCCATTGATCGCAAATCAGCTTTTAGCAGATGTGTTGAAGCTCTGCAGCAGGTAGGTATCCCGGAGCCTGAAAAACGTCTCAAAGCCTATCCCCACCAGTTTTCCGGCGGGATGCGCCAGCGTGTTGCCATCGCCATTGCCCTGCTGAACAAGCCCGATCTTATTATCGCAGATGAGCCGACAACGGCATTGGATGTTACCATCCAGGCACAAATCTTACACGAAGTTCAGAAACTGTGTCGGGAGAACAATACGGCCATGATCTGGATAACACACGATCTAACGGTGGTGGCAGGTCTGGCGGACCAGGTTCATGTCATGTATGCGGGGAAAATCGTTGAAGAAGGAGTTACAGGCGATGTGATCGATCGTCCCCTCCATCCTTATACAGTCGGACTGATCGATTCGGTTCCCGGGAATAACCACCGGGGGAAACCTCTTAAACAGATTCCCGGCATGACTCCGTCACTCCTGAATCTCCCGGAAGGTTGTGCGTTCAGGCTGCGTTGCAGTCGTGCGGATGAAGCTTGTAGCAAGGTTCCACCGATTACGGAACCGGTGGAAGGACACAAGGTTTGCTGTTTTCATCCCTATTTACCATCACCAGAGAACCGAACGGCATGAAGGATCAACAACCCTTAATCGAAATCAAAAATGTATCTAAGCGGTTCATAAAACGAATTGATTTTGCCGCCAAAATCGCCTCTAAAGTCGGTGTTGATATACATGAAGAGGTGGTTCATGCCGTGGATCAGGTAAGTTTTGTGATCAACCAGGGGGAAGTGGTTGGACTGGTGGGAGAATCGGGTTGTGGGAAATCGACTCTCGGCAGGATGGTGGCAGCCATCACCCAACCCACTAGCGGTGAAATCTGTTACCAAGGAAAGGATATCGCCAGAATGAAACCCGGGGATGCCAAAAATGCCTCCCTCAAGATCCAGATGATATTCCAGGATCCCTTGTCATCCCTGAATCCCCGCATGAGAGTGGAATCGATTATCGGTGAAGCACCGAGGGTGCACAAACTGGTTTCAAAGTCGGAGTACGGTAGTTTTATTGAAGATCTAATGAAACGATGCGGTCTGGACCCCTCTTTTCGCAGACGATATCCTCACCAGTTTTCCGGTGGGCAACGACAACGCATCGGAATAGCCAGGGCCCTGGCGGTAAATCCGCATCTCATTGTCTGTGACGAATCCGTTTCCGGCTTGGATGTTTCCATACAGGCGCAGATTCTCAACCTGTTTATGGCACTCCGGGATGAACTGAAGTTAACCTATCTCTTCATCAGCCATGACATCGGTGTCGTTGAGCATATCAGCGACCGGGTGATGGTGATGTATCTCGGACGGCTGGTTGAGAGTGCAACAACTGAAACCCTGTTTGACGCGGCGGTTCACCCTTATACAAAAGCGCTTCTGAACGAGATCCCCAGGCTGGACAAACGCGCGATGGATTATGAGCCGGTTTCGGGTGAAATCCCTTCACCCCTTAATCCTCCAACAGGATGTCACTTTCACCCACGTTGTCCGGATGCGACAGACGTCTGTAAGGCCGAAGTCCCGACACTGAAAGAAATTGCCCCCAACCACTGGGTGGCTTGCCACGATTGTTATCTGAAGGATGGAAATCATGACGGATAATAAGTCTATAAAGATATTCTCCGGCGTTTACCTGATCGATGGGAATGGAGGGGAACCTGTACCCGATGCCATGGTGGTGGTGGAGGGAGATACAATTACCTATGCGGGTAGGAAAGATCCCGAGTTCAGGCCAGAGGATGCGGAAATCACCGACGCCACAGGCCTTACCCTGATGCCCGGCCTGATCGACTCACATATCCATTTACAGGGATTGAGGACTAATGATCCCAAAGAGCTGATGGTTATCTCCCCGGAAGTCCGTCTGTTGAGATCCGCCTCGGATTTATTGAGGTTGTTGGATCAGGGTTATACATCTGTAAGGGATTGCGGAGATCTGAATGCGATTCATCTCAAGGCTTCCGTAGAAGAGGGGGCCATTCCGGGGCCCAGGATCTTTGCCTGCGGGACCATGATTTGTCAGACAGCGGGACATGGGGATCCTTTTCACTCATTGCCTGAAGATTGGGTTCGGGAACGCGGACTGGTTGAGATAGCTGACGGTATTGATCAATGTCGTCGGGCAGCCAGAAAGCAGTTGAGAAAAGGGGCGGATTTCATAAAACTTTGCACCACTGGCGGTGTCCTTTCCGAGAGAGATTCGCCGTTTATGTCCCAATACTCCGTTGAAGAGATAAAAGCTATCACCGATGCGGCCAATGCCGGTGGTGTGATGGCTTCATCGCATTCCCAGGGTGCATTGGGAATCAAAAACGCCATCAAGGCCGGAGTAGACATTATCGAACACGGATCTATTGCCGATGACGAAGCCATTGAAATGATGGTTCAACATGGAACCATGCTGGTTCCCACCCTTTCCATGGGAAGGGCCCTTGCAGCATCAACACCCGGGGATGGAATCCCGGCAGAATATGTTGCCAAGGCCAAAATAGTGATTGAGATCAAAAAAGAGACTTTTGAAAAATCCTGGAAGGCGGGAATTCCCATCGGTTGTGGATCAGATTATCTGAGCGATGCCTTGAGCCCCATGGGCAGAAATGCCATCGAACTGGAACACCAGGTGAATTCGGGTCGTCCTGTTATGGACGTAATTGTTTCCGCTACCAAGATAAACGCCAGAATTCTGGGGGTTGGGAAAAAAATCGGCACCATAGAAAAAGGAAAACTGGCCGATCTCATCCTGGTGGATGGGAATCCCTTGGATGAGATTGCCATTCTACGGGATCGAAACAGGATAAAATCTGTCTATAAGAATGGACAAAAGATGCCACGAATCGAAGAATAACTCTATTATCGCAGATGACAGCTCTCAAAATCAATCGGGCAGAGATCATATCGGTTCCTTGAAAATCCCGGCGATTGACCCTCCCGTTCGACACTCCTCCTCGAACAGCAGACAAGAGCCCAGGCCGGGATTTTCAGGGATCCGTTTCATTGCCTCGATCAAAATCAAAATTTTCACCCATACAGGAGAATACCTATGTCTAATGATGCAACTGATTATCAGGTTTTTATTGACGGTCAATTTGAAGATGCCACCTCCGGTGAGGTAATCGAAGTATACAATCCTGCTGATAATTCACTGGTAGGCAAGGTCCCTGCCTGCACAGCAGAGGATGTTAAGCGTGCTGTTCAATCCTGCAAGGCTGCGCAGCCGGGTTGGCGCAAAACACCTGCTTTTGAACGGGGTCTTATTATGAAAAAACTGGCCGCAGCTATCAACGATAAAGTGGATCTTCTGGCCCTGACCATCTCACGCGAACAGGGAAAGCCATTAAAACAGGCAACCGGTGAAGTTCTTTGTGGAGCTGAACTCCTGGAATATCATGCGGAATGGGCGAGGAGAATTGAAGGGGAGGTTATCCCCAGCGATGATGAAAACGAGAATATCTTTCTCTATAAGGAACCCATCGGGGTGGTAGCCTGTATTCTGCCCTGGAATTTTCCGTTTTATGTTCTAGCCCGTAAATTGGGGCCGGCACTGATTACCGGAAACACGGTCATCCTGAAACCCAGCACCGACACCCCTTGCTCTGCCCTGATTCTTGCAACGATTCTGAACGAGATTGATTTTCCCAAAGGTGTGGTTAATATCATTACCGGTAAGGGGTCTGTTACTGGGAAAGGACTGTCCGAAGATCCTGATGTCGGTTTCGTAACAGTCACCGGCAGTGTTCCCACTGGCCAGAAAATCATGACCTCCTGTGCAACCAACGTGACCAAGGTTTCCCTGGAACTGGGAGGAAAAGCTCCTGCGATTGTGATGAACGATGCAGATCTGGATGCCGCTATAGCTGCCATCACGGCCGCCAGAATTTCCAATGCCGGTCAGGTTTGCAGTTGTACCGAACGCGTATATGTACAAAGTGGGGTTGCCGAAGCTTTCATGGAAAAGATCAAGGTGGCGATGAATGAGGTCACCTGGGGCGATGGTGTCAAAAATCCGGAAGCCAACATGGGTTGCATGATCAATCGTGATGCTGTGGAGACAGTGCACAATATGGTGTTAAATGCGGTGGGACAAGGGGCTACATTGTTGCTTGGCGGGGAAGTTCCACAAATGGAGGGCGCCTTTTACCCGCCAACCGTCCTTGCAGACTGTGATCACTCCATGGATATCATGCATGAGGAGATCTTCGGTCCTGTCCTACCCATCATGGTGTTCGACACAGTGGATGATGCCCTGGCACTGGCAAACGACTGTCAGTTTGGCTTAACCTCAAATCTTTACACCAGCAGCTATCACACTGCTCTTAAATTCAGCAATGAAATTCAGGCAGGCGAACTTTACATCAACCGCAGACAGAGCGAGGCTTACCAGGGATTTCATGCAGGTTGGAAACAATCCGGAATCGGCGGTGATGATGGGAAGCACGGTATGGAAGAGTATCTCCAGACACGCGTGGTTTACATGAGCTATTAGAAAGCGAAAGGGGAGTAGTCACTCCCCTCCCAAATCTTCAGTTTATACTGTTCACCTGATCAACAACCACGCAATCCTTTCTTACCGATTCGGCAAAAAGCTTCTATTTTTCAGTTCTCTTGTGCAAAGTTTTGTTTTCGGGTAGGATGAGAGTGTATAGTTCAAATTCTATCCAACAGGAGCATGAAACCGATGGGGCGAGACGTATCACGTGCCGACATTTTAAAGGAAATTCAACTACTCAAAAATAGGCTTCAGGATTTGGGTATTGGTGAAACCGATCAGAGCACATCAGAGGAAGTCTTGGGGCCAAAGAGCAGATCGGACCTGGCACTTAATTTGGCTCCAATAGCTGTTTTTGAAGTTCTGAATGGCGTTGTTCTGCATCCGAACGAAGAGACGGCCAGAATCTACAATAGACCGAAAAGAGATTTGGTGAAGCGGGGTTTTCTGGATTTCGTCATGGAAGAGGATCGGGAAAGAGTTGGGGAATACCTGGAGTCTGTTCAAAAATCGGGCGGTTCGACAGGTAAATGTGTGTACCGCATGGAGACTGATGAAGATGTTGAGCAGTGGCTGGAACTCACTGCAGTAAAACTCGGTGATGATCCTGACAAGGGGTTGATCTGTTACCAAACCGATGTTTCGGATTTGTACCGGCTAAAAGAAAACCTCGAGATCTACAGCGAACATCTGGAAGAATCGGTTAAACTGCGGACGAATGAGCTCAGAAATGCATTGGAGAAAGCGGAGGTTGCCAACAAGCTGAAGGATATTTTTCTCCAGAACATGAGTCATGAGTTTAGAACACCCATCCATCAAATTAACAGTCTTTCCGAAATCGGTTTTGACAAAGCGGCGAAATCCCTGAAAAAAAAGGTCGATCCCCTGATTGAGAAGATGGCGGACTATTTTCTCGATATTAACAATGCCAGCAAAAAACTGTTTTCCTTTATTCTTAACCTGTTTGACCTTTCCACCCTGGAAAGCGGGGAGGTTAAGTATTATTTCAGGCTAAGCAATCTGAACAAGGCTCTGGATACCTTCAGGGAAGACCTGAAGGAGCTCCTTCGGGAGAAAAATATCAATCTTGTTTTTGAAAAGCCGGAAGGTATGGTCAGCATGGAATGCGATGTCAGCCTGATAAAAAAAGCATTGAAACACATTCTGGAAAACTCGATCAAGTTTTCACCTGGAAACTCGGAAGTCAGGATGGTTCTTCGTTCTCAAAGGACGGGCCAATCCGGTGAGGGAGAAGAGATCATCATTGAAGTTCAGGACGAAAGCGTCGGTGTCCCCGAGAATGAACTGGAAATGATATTTGAAAAATTCACACAGAGCAGCAGAACCGATGATGGATCCGGCGGTAAAGGAATCGGGCTGGCCATTTGCAGCCAAATCGTGCGTGAGCATCAAGGCAGAATCTGGGCCGAAAACAGACCAGGCAAAGGACTATTGACAACAATCATCTTTCCGGCAACACAATCCGTCCAAATAGAATCGACAATCGAAGGGAACGACATCAATGAGATTACCTTTTGATTGGGCCCCGGAGTGTCGATAAAGGGAAGTCTGCGAGTAGTTTTTCATATCCGGTACCCGATGATTTATTGTTGAAGTTCTTTGGTTGCGGTTCCGGGTCTCTTTTACCGGTTGATTTTCAGGAAAGTGTCCTGTTGAACATCGATCAAGCCTTGACTACAAAATCCGCATCGCTCTCCGCTTCAAGCTTAACATCGACCAGGGAAGGTCTGGCGTAGATCATGATCTGCTGGACCTTTTTCAAGACTCCAACAAGGGATTTGGTGTGTTGTTGATCCGCCTGGAAGTCTTCGGCCTGCTGTCTTGACATGGGTTCGTTTTCCAGGGCATGTACCAGTTGTCTGAGGTGTTCATCGATCTCCTTGCGCACTCTTAGCACCCTTCGATACTTCATTTGCAGGATGGATGTTTTGCTATGCATCAAACCCTTGGCGACCAGGGCAAGTTTTTCACTGGCAGGGTAGTGAACGTTATCATAGTCGGGTTTTTTGAAGTAACGCTTCAGGGTGTGGTGAAACTCGGTACTCTCCTTAAACTCCTCAAGATTGGTGATTATCGTTCCCAGGACAGCCGAACGTATCGCTTCGATGCGGGCTTCATCGGCCAGTCGCTCATGGATTTCCGGTAACAGTTGACCGTTCAGATCCACCTTATGGAATCCGTATTCTTCCAGGGCAGGGTTGAGGTCCTTATCCAGAAAATTTTTGATGACACCGAAAAAATCTTTCTTGAGGAGTCGATGGGTTTTTTCACTTTTCCGGACAGCAATCCATTTGTCCGTTCGATCCACACGCTGCAGGCTCATTTCACTGGTGGTGATATCATCCGGATTAATATAAAAAGTAGCAATATCTTCATCACCAATAGTGATACTGGTTCCCACCACCAGATGATGGGAGAGATCCATTTCCGGTTCCGCCGATTGTTTTTCATCCGTCGGTTTTTCAGATTTTTGCTTTTTTTCCAGGGAGAAGTTAGTGCGCAAATTGGAAATCAGCATTTTTCTCAGCCAATATGCTGTCGCCATGGTTGTTTTGAGGTTGCCGAACAGTTCCTCTTTTAACTGTTGGAACTCCCTGTGGAAATCCTCTGCGGTCTCTTTTGTTCGCGTACTTTGCTCACGATCCGGTTTTTTGGTTTCTTCGCGATAATGCCTTTCATTGATAACAGGCAACAGGCTCTGGAACTTTTTTCTGAGCAGGGTTCTGCATTCATCCGGGTTGATATCAGCAAAGGCAAATTCAAGATCTGTTACCGGGGTTTGATTGATGGCATTAACCACCGCTTCGAAAACAGTTTTGATGCGATTGATGGTGTTGACCAGGATGTGATACATCTGTTTGGCCACCTGGCTCAGGCTGTCGGGCCTGAAGTGAAGCAGGTTGTTTTCCTCCGAATGCAACCTCAGGAATCGTATCACTTCAGGATCATCCACCAGCTGCTGCCCTTCCTTAAGGAACATGGGAATGCTGTAACACTCATTGATAACATCCAGAATGGAAATATCTTCGGAGTTGGGTTTGCGATAGCTGGCCTTGACCAGCCTGAAAAGCAGCGGAGAGACATCCTGCTCCAGTCTGAATTGCAGGGGCAGGGGTTGTTTGTCCAGGGGATAATGGTTCAGATTCAGATTTCTCTCCAGAACATCCAGTGCGAATTCCAGTGCGTGCAGATGCTTCAGCCAGTGCGCGGCAATATGACTGAAGCCATTTAATCGGTCGGCTTCATCGGCGGTGGTATCCTTCAAGCCCTTTTTCTTCTTTTCCTGATGCCTGGCCTCCATTATTTCGATGTATCGACGTTTAAGCTCGGTAAGGGTTTTGCCGTATCGTCTGGCATCATAAGCAGCAACCGGTTTTTCCGGAATGGTTTTATCCTGCCCGGGTAAGGGCGGATGACCATTCGCTTCTTTTGAGTCTGTCGTCTTGTTAACAACAGGAGCAAGGGTCGAGACCAGAGAGGTTGCAGTTTCCAAACCCTGGGTCACAGATTTGTGAAAACTGATATAGAATGCCCTTTTGGTGGGATTCCCGGTTTCGAATTCCCGCTGTTTGACGTCTTTGACAAATTCCTCGGCACTGACCAGCCAGGAGTTCATATCCTGCCGATCCACGTTTTGCAACTCATCAGGTTTGTCCACCAGCAGATGAAACAGTCTCAGGGTGTCATTCAGTTTTCGGGAAAACTCCGAAGTGGGTCGCTCGGTTTTATTGATCGCCTTGGCATGCTTTAGAAAGTCAGGCCACCAGTCGGATGAAACCATGGGCACTTTGGTCTTTTTGTATTAACGGATCATTGAAACAAAATATGGACGGGGTCGTCTTCAGCAATCTGTTTTGTTTTTAAAGAAGCAGAAAGCCAACCGATCGGCTTACGAAATCCTACTGTAATAAACTGCAGGATGCTTGCCAGGAATTACCTGATTGTTCTCTTCAAGCCACGTTATGGTGCTTAAGCTAAGAAAAAAAGATGAATATTATGATAAATCCATTAATACATGGATTCAATAAGATCTGAAAAGGCTTTATGTACAAAACTACGCTTGACCTTCATGGTTGGGGTTACTTCCCCATCTTCCACATAAAGCTTCTTGGGCAGGATTCTGAATTTCTTGGGCTGTTCCACCCTGGAGAGCGTTTTATTGACGGCATCCAGTTCTCCCCGGATCAATTCACCGATCTGTTCGGATTGGGTAAGATCCCTGTAAGTGGAAAACTGTATCTTGTTGTCCTGGGCATATTTGACCACCGTGTCTTCGTCAATCATGATCAGAACGGACAGGAATTTACGTTGGTCACCGATAACAATAGCATCGTTGATATAGGTGCTGGCTTTGAGTTTGTTCTCGATGTATTGGGGAGTGATGTTCTTTCCGCCTGCCGTGACAATAATATCTTTCTTGCGGTCGGTAATGCGAAGAAAACCATCCTCATCCAGTTCACCGATATCACCCGAGTGCAGCCAGCCGTCCACAATCGTTTCCGCGGTCGCCTCGGGATTCTTATAATACTCCTTAAAGACCGAGGGGGACTTGACCAGGATTTCGCCATCATCGGCAATTTTGACCTTCAGCCCCGGCAATGGGGGTCCAACCGTTCCGTATTTGACATTGTCCGGTCTGCAGACACAGGCGACTCCGGTTCCCTCTGTCTGACCGTACCCTTCCAGCATATTGATGCCGATGGATTGAAAAAAAAGCACCACATCCCGGGAGATGGGAGCTGCGCCTGAAACTGCCGCTCTCATGCGTTCAAAACCCAGGCGCTCTTTCAATTTCCTGAAGACACTGAAATAGGCCAGGCCATAGAGAATTTCCAGGTAAAGAGGAACTCGTTTAAATCCCATTTTCAGCGTGGCTCGTTTTTTACCGACGGCAAGTGAGAGATTGAACACCAGCTTCTTCAACCAGTCGGCATCCGACATACGAATGCGGATACTGGAAGCGTACTTCTCCCAGATTCGGGGGACTGCATATCCAAGTGTTGGTGAAATCTCCCTCATATTCTGGGTGACCGTATCGGGACTTTCAATAAAATTTACGATATATCCCCGGTAGGCGTGTCCTATGACCGAAAAGAGCTGTTCAAAAATATGGCATAGGGGCAGGAAGGACATCACCTCATCCTTTTCCGTCATGGGGAGAGCCTGGAGAATGGAATCGGCCATCCAGCACATATTACGATGCGTCAGAACAGCGCCCTTGGGAGGACCGGTAGTGCCTGAGGTGTAGATCAAAACGGAGGAGTCATCCGGAGTGACCTGTTGCATCCGCTCGTCAAAAAGACCGGGCTGTGCCTGGCAGACTTTTTCCCCGAAATTCAGCAGAGTCTGAAACGACATGACCTGGGGATCATTGTAATCTCTTAATCCTTCCAGATCCCAGACGATCACTTTCTTCAGCTTGGTAGTCCGCTCCTTGAACTGCAGCCACTTGTCCAACTGCTCTTCGTTTTCCACGAAAAAGAAAACCGAATCAGAGTGGTCGATGACATATTCGACCTGTGGAGCCGCATTCGTGGCATAAATCCCTACGGCAACTCCGCCGACACATTGAATCCCCAAATCCACCGTGACCCATTCCCAACAATTATCCCCGATGATGGATACGGATTGACCTCTCTCCAGTCCCATGGATGCCAGTGCTGAACCGATATATCGAACCCTTGTGTAATACTCCTCCCACGAAATATCCTGCCATAGCCCGAATTTTTTAACACGCATGGCAACCTGCTGTTTCGAGCGCGAAACCGTATCTGCAAACATCTTGGGTATGGTATTGTCACTCACCATATCATCTCCACACTTTTTTTCGTTTCCATCGCTGGTAACCCTTTGCAGACTCTTCCGATCTCTGACCCAGGTAAAACTCCTGAACATCCTTGTCCTTCAGCAGATCCGATGATTTACCCTTCATGACAAACCGACCGTTTTCCAGTATCAGGCCGAAGTCTGAGTTGGCCAGGGCCATTCTGGCGTTTTGCTCCACCAGCAGAATGGTAACACCGGTTTCCTTGATCGTTCTGATGATTTTAAAGATCTCCTTGACCAGGATTGGAGAAAGCCCCAGGGACGGTTCGTCCAGACAAAGAAGCCGGGGTCTGCTCATCAGGGCGCGGCCGATGGCCAGCATTTGTTGTTCTCCTCCTGAAAGCGTACCGGCCCACTGGTTAATCCGGTCAGCCAGAATCGGGAAATAGGCCAGCACCTGCTTCATATCATTTTTGACACCTTTCTGGTCTTTTCTGGTATAAGCTCCCATGGACAGATTTTCCCTGACGGTCAACTCTTCAAACACCTCCCTTCCTTCCGGAACATAGGATATCCCCATGCGGACAATATCTTCCGTATCCTTGCCGTCTATCCTCTTGCCCATGAATTCGATGGTTCCCTTATCGGGCTGGTCCTCGATCAATCCCATCAATGTTTTAAGGATAGTCGACTTTCCGGCTCCATTGTTACCCAGGATAGTGGTGATGGTTCCGGCTTCGACCGATAGTGAGGCTCCCCGAATGGCATAGATCAGGTCATAGTATGTTTCGATATTTTTGATTTCAAGCAACGTGGTCAATGTCTTCTTCCTCCCCCAAATAGGCTTTAAGGACTTCGGGATGTTTTTGAACCTGTTCCGGTGTGCCTTCGGTGATGGTCTTGCCGAAATTGATCACCAGGATTCGATCGGAGATATCCATCACCATCTGCATATCGTGTTCGATGAGCAGGATCGTGATGCCCAGCTCGTCCTGGATGTCTTTGATCCAGAAAATCATATCCTGTTTTTCCTCGGAATTCATTCCCGCACAGGGTTCATCCAGCAACAGAAGCTTCGGCTCCAAGGCCAGGGCACGGCCCAGTTCCACCAATTTCTGAGTTCCGTAAGGGAGCCCGCCAACCAACTGGTTGCGAGCTGCCTGGAGGTCAAGTAAATCTATAATCTCCTCCACCTTCCGACGATGTGCGGATTCCTCCCTGCCTGCAAAGGACTTCCTGCCCCACATCAAGCCGCCCCGCAAGATTCCGGTCTTGATGAAAATATGTCGGCCGAGCATGATGTTTTCCATGCAGTTCATATTATTAAACAGCTCAATATTCTGGAAGGTTCTGGCAATTCCCAGTTTGGCGATGCGATCCGGTTTCAGGCCGACCAGTTCCCGGTGTTCAAATCGGATGGAACCCCTGTCCGGCCTGTAAATTCCGTTGATGCAATTGAAGAGTGTTGTTTTACCGGCCCCGTTAGGTCCGATGATGGAGTAGATTTCCCCCTGTTGCAGATCGAATTGAATGTCTTCCAGTGCCCTGAGTCCACCGAATGATATACTGAGGTTTTCGATTGAGAAAAATGTCATGCAGTTTCATTAAATAAAAGTTAAAAACTTCGGCTTTTCTTGCAATTGGATTGGATATTGTGTTATACTATAGGTCAATTCCTCATGGGAATGACTTGGCATCTTAAAGTGTAGGTCAGGCCGTGCCCGGCAAAAGGGTCCGGTTGGTCCACAATTAGTTCGGCAGGCTCGGCCTGAGCTACAGTGTCTTGTTTAGTCGTTTAATCCCGGCAGCGCATCATTTGAAATACGTCCCTTCAACATAGAATTGCTCTCTTTCGTTTTTGCACCCCGGTATTAAGTTAAACTATAGTTTTTTGACATAATGTCTGGCAAAAAGTCCGCTGGGCTTGACGCAAAGAATCAGCACAATAATGGCGAAAGCAACAACGGACTTGAATTCGATCGATACATATCCGCCAAACAGGTTTTCAATAATCCCCAGAATATAGGCACCGGCAACAGCCCCTGGGAGCGACGTCATGCCCCCCAGTACCGCCGAGGAAAACCCCTTCAGCATTGAGTCCCACATCATAAAGGGTTCCATCAGCATCGGGGAAATCAATAACCCGGCTGTACAACCTACCATGGAGGAGATCCCCCAAGTCAGCATCATGATTCTTTTGGTTCGGATACCCATGATGCGAGCGGCTACGGGATTCTGCTGGGTAGCCTTCATGGCCATTCCCAGCTTGGAATACCGGAAGAAGAAAAACAACAGAACCATGATGAAAATGGCGATGACCAGGGAAATTAACTCCAACATGCTGAAAAAGGCCCCACCGATGCTGATGCTGTCATAGGGACTGATGGGAAAGGGAAAAATCTGTTGGTCGGCGCCAAACTTCCAAGAGACAAATCCCAGCAACATGAATTCCATTCCAATGGTGATAATGATCAGTCCCAGCAGGTTGGGCTCCTTGGCTCTTCTAAGGATGGCAAATTCCAGTACTGCCCCCAGCAATAGGGCGAACAGATAGGCCGAAATAAAGGCTGCAATAAAGGAAAAGCCATATGAAGTCAGCAGCATAAAAGTAAAATAGGAGGATGCCAGCGCCATCTCACCCTGGGCGAAGTTGACCACTTCGGAGGTTTTGTAGATAATCACCATGGCCAGAGCCATTAACGCATAAGAGCTGCCGACTGCGATCCCGCTGAGTATCATTTGGAAGAAATCAAGCATGCTCTTCCCTTATCCCATAATATTGTTCATCGTTTGTAACTGATTTTTTCATTCTGCTAAAAAAGTCTGTGCAATTTCGCCCGCTTTAATCAAATTCAATCAAGTCTAACTCGGCTCAAAAAGGCCAGGTCATCCAATACTTCTTGGTTCGTATCCAGATCCCGTAAAGTCCCAAGGGCTCAAAAATCATAATCAATATGATAATCAACCCCAGAACAATGTACTGAATATTGGAAACACCCGTAATGGAAAAATAGTTCTGAGACAGGGATTTCAACCATTCCCCCAGGTAGGGGATGCTCAGGATATTACGCAATTGCAGATCCAGCCAGGATATAAGGCAGGCCCCGGTAATAGAGCCCATGATAGAGCCGAGTCCTCCAACCACAATGTAGGCCAGGAACGTGATAGACATCACCAGGCTGAAGAGTTCAGGTTCGATGAATCTTAAAACAAAAGCGTAAAGTCCACCGGCAACACCCGTATAAAAAGCGCTGACGGCGAATGAGAGTGTTTTATAGTATGCGAGGTTAACCCCCATGGTTTCGGCAGCCACGTCGGCATCCCTGATGGCGACAAAGGCCCTGCCCACTTTTGTGCGAATCAGGTTTCTGGCAAACCAGGCCAGGAGAACGGTGATCGGAATCAGCAGATAATAGAAATCTTTGTCCGATTCAAGGTGCCATCCAAAAACAGTCAGGGGAGGTGTGTGCAGTCCGTTTCTGCCGCCGAAAAGTTCTATTTTTCCAATGACCAAGGTGATGGTTAGTCCAAATCCCAGGGTGGCGATGGTCAGATATGGGCCTTCAAGTCTGAGGGCCGGGAATCCGATGAGGAATCCGAAAATAGCGGCAATCAGTGCAGCCACAGCCAGGGCCAGGAGAAAGGGGAATCCGGCCAATGACATCAGAACAACCGTGCCGTAAGCGCCGATGGCAAAAAAACCGGCATGCCCGAGAGAGATCTGCCCGGTAAATCCCACCAGCAGATTCAGGCCGATGGCGACAATGACATTGATGGCCATATAGTTGGCCATGTAGACATAGTAATTCGGCAGAACCCGGGGTATTGCCACAAGCCCGATGATGAGTACAACAAACCAGAAGAGGACGGCACCCGAAGTGAAAATCCTGACATCCTCAAAGTATTCTCTCTTCATGTCCATAGATCACTCTCCCGGGTGTTGTCAGTTTGTTGTTCCGGATGTTCTCATCGGCCTGAACTTCGATATGGCGTCATAACGGAGGGCTGATACGGTTTCACGGTTCCGCAAGTCCTGCATTTGATTTATGAAGATGGCTAATAGAATTATCCGGAGTTGTCAAGAAGTTTATTGTCGGGATGAATTGGTGTGAACTCGCTATGTTCCGGATTTTGGGGGAGGTATAAGTGAGAAGACTTTGCGGGCTTTAATATTTTCGGCAGATTGGGAGGTACGCCATGGCAAATCACCATGGCGATTTCTAATCACCAAAATTGTAGGCCAGGGAAATTTGAAATGAGTCCAGGGTGTCATTGAATATATAATCCGTTTTATCGGACCTGAAATGAAATCCCAATACCAATCCGCGGCTGGGGGCGATGAGAAAACCGAATTGAGTGTTTACGGTGTGAATTTCGTTAACATCCGTGTCGGTTGTAGCATCGGCATTTCCTATGGTTTCAACCGTATCCGTGGTAAAAGCCTCAAATACAAGCCCTTTGTACTGGGCCTCAAGATTGACCCGGTTGGTGGTGGATTTATTGTGAACATTTTCCTCCAGCTCATTTTTTGCTGTGGCGCTTGCTTCCGGTGAATTGAGAGAAGAGAGTTCGACGCGGTACATAAAACCCTCGTTTTTCTCCGACATGAGAGCCAGACCGAAGACGGTATTGGTCCAGTGATTGTTCACCGCATAGGAACTGCTCTCCTTCACGATTTCTACACCCCCTCCGAAGTAAAAAGCACTTCCTATTTTGATACTCATACTTGGTGAGGTGCTGCTTCGAGTGGTCTTTTCCTCGGGATAGGAATCGCTGATGAAGTCTTTTGTTTCCCGGTTGCGTATTCCGAGCCCGAAGACCGCGAAACCTTCGTGGTTCAGGGAAAAATTGACCTGGGATTCCGCTGTTTCGAGATTGATTTCACCCGGGTAGTAGGTGCTTTTGTCCACATCCGTGGTATTGCCCAGGTAGTGTGCACTGAAGGAAATGCGTTCCCCCATATTGAAATGGGTGACAAGGGTATAACCGGAACCGCTGAATTCATAAATATTCTCTCCCTCGTAGCTGCGGCTGCCGATACGGTCATAGTAGTTGAGCCCGACGCTGGGTATAGTAACCCACCCTGCTGCCGCGGGTTGTGAAACATGGGTTGTCGGATTCATGGAGGGGGTCACCACCTGTGCCTTTGTGCTGTTAAACCCGGACATGACCAGGAGCACCAGGATGATATTCAGACCAACCTGTTTTTTAATTAACTTTGTTTTCGCTTCCATATTTCTATCAAACATCAGGTTATACCTTTATACAAACTAACAGAGAGCTATTCTGCTTTCTTTATCGGATAACCGGGAAAAAACTTTAGAGATTTGACTGGTTGAGGGTATTATGGTTCATTTTTAGGTAAAACTGAAGCTTTCCTAAAAAGAGTGCACGCCAAAACATTGCGGGTATCACCTGCGGAGAAAGGTTCTCTGTTCGGTTAATCATTGAAGCAGTAATGGTTTCACGGAACCCTGGCGATTCTTTTGTATTTCCTTTTCCGACCTAACTCCCACCCGTTTTGACTTGAAATTGTCGGGATATACGGGATAATACCATTGGGAAAGTTCAATATAATTTCAAAGTACCGGAATAGCCTTCATGACCCAAAGAAACAGTTCGGAATCCAGTCGTCAAACAAAAATCACCGGTCTCGTTCTGGCAGCCGGTTCCGGCAGTCGTATGAAAAGAACCAAGCAGTTGCTCGATTACCGGGGAAAGCCGATGCTGCTCCATGTCATAAATGCAGCGAAGGCTTCTGGCCTCAGTAAAACCGTTGTGGTTTTGGGGCATGATCGTGAGAACATTTGCAGAGCCATTGATCTGTCCGGGACCGAGACGGTTATCAACAGATCATATCAAACCGGCCAAAGTTCTTCGATCCGGGCCGGATTGGCCGCTGTTCCCACTCATCATGACGGTATCCTGTTTATCCTGGGGGATCAGCCTTTGCTTAAAGCCGAACTCATAAACCGGATACTAAACCATTTTGGGCAGCACAGATCACCGATTGTCATCCCCAGGTTTGAAGGGAGAAGGGGAAACCCGGTTTTGATCGCCCGCAGCCTGTTTAATGAACTGAACAGATTAAGTGGGGACCTCGGCGGACGAGCCCTGTTTGAAAAGTATTCTTCCGATATCGATTATGTAGATGTTGAGGACAGGTCTATTCACGTGGATATCGATACACCGGAGGATTATGATAATCTCATATCCGAAGGCTAAATAATACTCCCGATAGCAGATGCAGGATAAAATTTCAAAACGTCTGGCAGTCCATAAAGGAGACCTCATCGCCTTTGTCGGTGCCGGCGGAAAAACAACCAGCATGTACCAGGCAGCCCGCGAGTTGACGGACAAGGGTTTGAGCGTTCTTGTGACCACAACGACTAAAATCTATTCACCCCATTACGAAGACAGGAAGAATATCTCTCTTTATCTTGGATCTGCCGATGGATTGCGCCCTGGTCAACGAAAATGTAAATCTGATATCCTGGTGGCTGCTTCCGCGGAACTGAAAGGGATTAACAAACTTATCGGTTACACAGCAGAAGAGATCGACAGGATTCAATCTGAGTCAGCATTTGAGGTAGTCCTGGTTGAGGCTGATGGTGCCAAGGAAAAGCCGTTGAAAGCGCCAGGTGAAAATGAACCCGTTGTCCCTGAAACGTCCACTCACCTCGTCGGTGTGATCGGACTTGATTGTCTTGGTCTTTCCCTGGATGAACAAAATGTGCACAGGCCGGAAATCCTGGCTGACATCGCAGAACAACCCATTAACAGTCCCATCAGCGAAGAAACCCTGATCTCACTGATCGTTTCACCGAACGGGCTGTTCAAGGGATTGAAACCCGGGTGCAAATCGGTTCTCCTGCTGAACAAAGCCGACACCCCCATGCTTGAACAACGCGGGTTGTCTATCCTGCAATCTCTCAAAATGCGCTTCGATACCAGTGAACAGCCGGATCTCGCTTTCTGCTTCAGTTTCGGCAGTTTGTAATAATGCAATTCAGAAACACTGATAGGTGGAGTTTATCTGAAATTAAGGCAACCGAGTTTTTGGGCTCGATGGCTTGCGGCACCGATTTAAGGGATGGGGACGGTGATCGTGAAGGTGGTTCCCTTGTCTCGCTCCGAAGCGGTGGTGATCTCTCCGCCCAGTTCCCTTATTGAGTTCAGGACAGAGTCCATACCGATTCCGCGGCCGGAAATCTCTGTCAAATGCTTTGAAGTAGAGAATCCGGGTTTGAAAATGAGATTTAGAAAATCTCCTTTTTCCATGGATTGTGATTCATCAACAGAAATCAGTCCCTTTTCCAGCGCTTTGGTTTTCACATCTTCGATATCAATTCCCTGACCGTCGTCTTGAAAGGTTATTTGAAACTGATCGTTTTCTAAAGAAACACCAAACAGGAGCTGACCTGTTTCCGGTTTTCCTTTCTTTGCCCTGACGGCCGGTGTTTCGATCCCATGATCGACAGCATTCCGAACAAGATGCACAAGGTTTTCAAAAAGCTTTCCAAAGGGTGCGTGAATTATCCGGATTTCTTTTCCTTCCAGCTTCACTTCTACCTGCTTACCCATTAAAAAAGCCAAGTCCCTGGCATCTGCAGCGATCTTCTCCATGATATCCCGGAGGGGCTGCTTTCTCATTTCGTCCAATAATCCTACGATCTTTTCAGTCTTATTTGCACCATTCTGTACCGCTTTCTCAACCGCCATCACCTTTTCTTCGGAAATGGTATAATGTTCCATCTCGCTTGCTGCCAGTAATCCCTTTGGAATAAGATCCCCGAGCTCACTCAGCTCTTCCTGAAAAACCTGCTCAATCTTCTCCAGGTTTTGAATGATGGATTGCGACAAGGGACCGGGTTCGGTTTCCTTCTGCAGTTTTTTGTTCTCAAGCAGCGATTCGGTTTCATGGGCAATGCTGGCAACTCTTCTGAATCCGTAACTCGAAGTGGTTCCTTTGATAGTGTGGAAGAAGCGCAGAAGTTCATCGATATCGAGTTGGGAAGGATCCTCCCTGATGTTGTTTCTCAATTCAAGAGCCCTACGCCGTTCCCTGTTGACAATCCGCAGGAAGCCATATCGATCGGCGGCGACTCGGACCAGTTTCTGGTTTCTCTGTTCATCTTTCTCCAGCATCTTCTCCAACTTTCGCTTTGTTGTCACATCGGTCAGGATCACCATTATCCTGGCGGGGGTTGTTTTGCTCTCCTTGATCCAGCGATAACTGATCTCATAGAATCGCTTATTTCTTATAAGCTCGGTCGGTAACAGATCTTTTACAAGATGAAGTTTTCCTCTGCTCTCAAAAATCACATCGAAATAATCTTTGATCGTCTCTTTCTCTCCAGGAAACATCAGTTCGATGGCATGGTTCCCGGTGATCCCGATTTCAAAAATGGTGTGGGTGGCATTTGAAGCGTATTTTTGAATCCTGAACTGACAATCAAAACTGAAAATCCCCTGGCCTGTGTTATCCAGAAGGTCGCTGATAGCCGCGGTCTGTTCCTTTACCTTCTGCTCCAGTCGTCCGGAGAGAAGTTCGACCGTGTTAAACGCATTGGAAAATCGCCTGGAAATGACATAAGCCTGGGCAAAAATGAAGAGGAAAAGACCGGCGCTGGAGATAAAAATAGTATTGATGATGGCTCTGGCAACAAGAATGTCGATAACGATGCATAGAGTCAGGATGATGCATCCGGCCAGGACTACCTTGGCTCCCTCCCTGCGTCTGATTGTAGCCAATACAATCACATACATGATATAAGAACAGGCCAGCAGAATCACCACCTGGAAATGGAACAACAGCGAAGAAAAGAAATGGGTGGGAGTGATGATCGTAATGAATCCAAAAACAATACTGCTGCAAATAGCCAGATACAGCACCTTTTGGTGAAACTCCCGGGGATAGAGTCTTTGAAAAAACAGGAAAAAGAAGATAACCGGGACATACAGTGTTGAGTAGTCGAGTCTCAGATACGTCTCCCAGGAGAATTCGGGGAACACAAGGAAGAAGAACGCCGAATTGTGAAATCCGGATCGCATGGCGATGAACAGGCAGAATATCCCGAAGAATAGGTTGGACTGATCTTTCTGGCGATGACTAAAGAGCCCGATGTGATACAGTCCCATAATCAAAATCGTCCCGATCAAAAAAAGATCCAAAGCAACGCTTTGAGAATAGTCCGCAACCTTTGCCCGAGCATCACTTAATGCTATCGATTGCCAGAATCCGCCCCGGATATGATGGTAGTTGGAGACCTGGAGAATCAATTCAAGTGAGCCATCCTCCAGATAGAAGATTGGATTTTGCGGGCAGATTCCACCGTGTGAGGTTATTGCGGAGTCACCGACCTTCCCGCATTGAGCCAAAAGATCGCCATTAATATAAAGTCGGTAGGCGGTATGAACTACAGGCATGCCCAGGGCAACATTTTGCTGACCGGCCAGTTGGATGACTTTCAGTCGATAGGTGGCATAGCCTTTTGAATACTCTTTTTTGTCGTTAATCTTGTAATGATTCCAGAATCCGGGAACTTCAACAAAAGCAGTGAGCTCCGGTGGAATCGGCCTGGCGAAATCTTCCGGGAACAGGAGCCGGTCCTGGTAGTATTCCCAGGTTCCGTCTAGAAACACTTCACCATCACGGGCCAGATCCCGATTTTTGAGATCGATCAGGCCATTCCTGACAACCGGTTTGGTATTGTCACCGGAAGCTGATGCGTAGCAGCAGAAGAGAATGGAAAGGAGAAAGATACAGATCGGGGTTTTGATTGTACGCGTCAACTTGTTTTCTCGTATTGCCTATTGCCCATGATGAATGTTGCCTCTATCGAACGATCGTCTCCCATGGTCATTAAAATAAACAACTTGTCAATAAGAGAGTCCGACATTTCCATTCTTCTCTGTATCAGTGGGGTGGCGTTGGTGTTCAAAACGACAAAATCCGCTTCTTTCCCGGGTTGAAAGCTGCCGATTTTGTCATCAAGGCAGAGTGCCTCGGCTCCGCCCAAGGTTACCAAATAAAACGCCTTCAAGGGTGATAACGTCTGTTCCCGTAATTGCAGGACTTTGTATGCCTCTCCCAGGGTCTTTAGCATGGAAAAACTGGTGCCGCCGCCAATATCGGTTCCCATTCCGAGTGAGACGTTATGCCGAATGGTTGAGTCAAAATCAAAAAGACCGCTTCCGATGAAAAGATTGGATGTCGGACAAAAAGAGATGGCAGCGTCTTTTTCGGAGAGCAGTCGGTAATTCTCTTCGGGAAGATGGATGGAATGGGCAAAGGTCGCACGTTCTCTGACGAGTCCAAAGTGATCATAAACATCCAGATAATTTTTACTCCAGGGAAAGAGTTCTGCGACCAGCTTGATTTCATCACGGTTTTCCGACAAATGCGTTTGCAGATAGAGACCCGGTCGGAACTCCATTAACTCCGCTGTTCTTTTTAGTTGCTCTTCACCGGAGGTTACGGCAAACCTGGGGGAAACGGCATATGACAGCCGATTCCTGCCATGCCATCGTTCAATCAACTCAAGAGACTGCTCATATCCGGAATCGGGTGTGTCCAACAGATAATCAGGAGCATTACGATCCATCATTGTTTTCCCGGTGATCATCCGCAGGTTTCTGGCGAGTGATTTTTGAAAAAACAGCTCAGCCGATTGCTGATGGCTGGTCGACATCACCTGGGCCGTGGTGGTGCCGTTCCTGAGGAGTTCATCCAGAAAGAAGTCAGCAACATTTTCCGCATATTCCGGGTCATCAAACCTCCCTTCACAGGGAAAAGTGTAGGTTTGAAGCCACTCCAGTAGCTGTTTACCATATGAGGCAATGACATCCGTTTGCGGATAGTGCAGGTGGGTATCAATAAAGCCCGGAAGAATCAGATGACCGGAGTAATCATGCACAACATTATCTGGCGGAAGAAGGTGTTCAAGATCCGAAGCGAACCCTACTTGCCGGATCCTGCCCTCTTCGATGATCAGCATCCCGGATTCGAAAATCTGCAGGCTCTGTTCTTCGTTTGTGGTAAACGGATTTGCAGTAAAATGTATGATGTCGCCCCTGATAGCGACACTCATGGCTGTCTCGCTTTGCATAGTCCTGCCAAATTTAAGGTCCCGGTATCACCGGAACAGGATGTTTAACGATAATGTGACCTCATAAGTGTTCCACAGGATCACGAGAGAAGAACCATAATGCGATGAAAGGTCCCGGTTTTACAACTCCTGAGTCACTGATATATTGATCATCCCGTTTGCTGCCATACGTATTCCAACTTATACGGTTTTTAATGAAGAGACAATATAAAATCAAATCACCACCGACAGACACAATTGCCTGAAACTTTAGATAGTGATAAGATTTGCTCAGATAATGCGCGATAATTGCTACCCCAAACTCTCAGCGGTGAATTATGGAAAATATTTTTGACTACCTGCAAACAGACGATGGCAAACTCAATGAAGAGGTATTTACATCTTTTTCTAATTGGATGTTCGAGGGAGATGATGAAGCCAACCAGTTGTCAAGACATTTTCTACGCTGGTCGGTTCTGTTTATTATTCTGAATCGGGAGAACGGCAAGCCGGAAAATTCTGATTTTTATAACTTTTTCCAGAGTTTTGAGAGAACCGATTTCGATTCCTTTCTTAATCATGTGGCTGTCTATGCGGAAATTGCCGTCCTGGTTGAGCAGACACTGGGAGAGGATCAGGCGGTGAGATACTCCGGAGATAATCAGTCCACCTATTGGTATTTTTTCGGGAAAGTGATGAATCACGTGGAAAACCAAAACCTGTTTCCCGATCTGCCCGAAGCTAAGGGCAAACCCAAACTCAGGGTGGTTCGAAAAGACGAAGAAGCTACTGAAGAGCAGGCACAAAATGTCGAAGGGCTTTCCGATGAAGAGCTGGGGAGTGTTTCACGCATTTTCGGGATTATCTTTGCTGTGTTGGTAGCGGCATTTGCCTTTTTCAACCTGTTTCTGTAAATGACAGCCGGAGTTCCCTAACTCCCGGATTTATCCCCACCAACCCTCTGCTGATTCCGGTTAAGGAACCGGCCTAGTCATCCTTGCAGAATCATCCGGTCGAAATCATCTCTTGAATCATGCACAATCCGGCTGGTTCTCGCCTGCTTTATCCCAGCGGTCTGACCAGGGGTGATTATAAGAACTTCAGACCAGACGGTAATACGGTAAGGTTCTGGTCGGCTCGAATCCGAGTTTTACCGCCAGGCGGAAGGAAGCCCTGTTCTGCAGACGACAAGACCAGATCGGTTCATAATCGTTTTCCAAACAATAATCTATGAGAGATGAACAGGCAGCCAGCGCCATTCCTCTATTCCGGAATTCGGGGAGGGTTTCGATACCGATTTCCAGTTCCCGGGCATGAAGAAATGAGGCAAATGACATGGAGACCGGACCCCCTTTGTGTTCCACATGAAATCCGATACCGTCTGTGACAAAATGATCTTCGTTCCGCCAGAAATTGCCGGGAATAACGCTGCCTGTTATGGCGTGGTATGCATGTTTTCCGGATCTGTTAATATCAAAGTGATGAAGTGGAAAACCTGATCTGAAAAGACGATACTTCTCCGGGTCAAATTTAAAAAGAACCCGGCTGAATTCGGTTACCTTGTTGAGTTGAGGATTGGGATCCGTTGGCTCAGCCTTCACCAGTCTGTCTCCCAACAGCTTGGCTATTGCACTGTTCCAAGATGCAGGACAAGCCTGCAGCCACTCCTCGCTGATTGTCCTCCCGGCTTTTCCCAGCAGATAGTTTTTCAGCTCCTGGTTGAATCCCCGGTGCTCCGGAGATCCGAACAGAAGGGACATGCCATAGGGGTGCGCTATGTAGACAGCAGTTGGTTGGGTGATAGAATCGGTAAACACCGAGCCATCCACATGCTTCTCGACAACTGATTTTGCAAAGAGATGGTTGATGGTCACTTTCGATAATAGTTTCGAAACCCGGCCATAATCGTCCGACGATAATCTAAGCATTGATCCCCCTGGTTCTGATGTGGATAAGCTCCAGCAATAATCTGAAATAACCCATTGCGGATTTTCTTTGTTTAACCGAATCACAGATGAGTTCTTCTTCCAATGGAATTGGGTATTGATGTGCCAACTCTTTTTCTAACTTTTCCTTTCGATATCTGATTTCGTTTTCGATAACAAAGGGATTGATCATGGTTCCTCCTTTTTAAGAGGGAAATGAATCGTTTAAGCGATGTTCCGTGTTGAACTGTAGGTCCATTTTACCTCATGAAATCAGAAATAACAGATTCAGGTTGTTACAATATTATACATAACAGATGTAATTTCATTTAAAATATAAAAATTTCATGTATATAAAAATTATTTGACAGATCCATTTTTTGAAAATAGTATACATATGAACAGAGTTTTTCCAAAAAGCATAACAGATGAAATTGACATGACATTTCAATATATCGACCTGGCAAACGAAATAGAGATTAAAGTTTTGAATGGAGAATTTCACGCCGGAGAAAGGCTTCCATCCCTGCGAAAGATTCACAATGAATCCAACAATAGTATATCCACGGTTCATAAAGCTTATATGGAACTGGAACGGCGTGGAATCGTCGAAGCCAGGGAAAAATCGGGTTTCTTTGTCAGCAATATCCTCCATCATCGTCAGGAATCTCCGAAACTGGTCGAGTGTCAAAAAAATCCTCAAAAGGTGCGGGTTGCGAAGCTGTCTCATGAGATGACAAGACAGGTTGGAAAGACTCACCTGACATCGGTGGGCTTGGCTATTCCAGCCAATGATATTCTCCCCCTGAAGCAGTTCTCGAAAATATTCAAGTCTATTTCCATAGAAGAGATGGACCATGTTTTCGGATATGATCGCTCCATGGGATCGCTGGAGCTTAGGAGGCAAATCGCCAAAAGGACACTGGGAGTTTCCGGCAGGATCTCATCGGAGGAGATTATCATCACCAACGGTTGCATGGATGCCATCAGCCTCTGTCTGCGTGCTGTGGCTAAACCGGGAGATATCATTGGTGTTGAAACCCCTACCTATAACGGATTTTTGCAGTTGATTGAGCAGAACAATATGTTTGCCCTGGAGCTGCCCACAAACCTGACCGAGGGGGTTGAAGTCGATAAACTTGAGGAGATCCTGGACTCGCAACAGGTCAAAGCCTGTCTTTTTAATCCCAGTTATCAAAATCCGTTGGGTTATGTCATGCCCAACGAAAAGCGTGAAAAACTGGTTCGATTGATGAACCATAAAAATATCCCGATCATTGAGGATGATGTTTTCGGCGAACTTCACTTCGAGGAGAGAAGGCCATCCACCCTGAAATCTTTCGATGAAAAGGGATTGGTATTATACTGCTCTTCTTTCTCAAAAACTCTGGCCCCGGGGCTAAGAGTCGGATGGGCCATTCCCGGGATTTTTATGGAGCAGGTTCAGGAGTTGAAGTCCAACCTTTCCCTGTCAGGTTCCAAACTGAACCAATACCTGATTGTGCAGTTCCTGAAAAACGACTCCTATGAGCGACAGCTCAGGTTTGTCAGAAATGAATTAAAGAAACAGATGAGCGACCTGATCATGGCTGTCGTCCGGTATTTCCCTAAGGATACCAGAATATCCAATCCGGGCGGCGGTTTGAATCTATGGGTTCAGCTAAATGATAAGATCGACACTATTGAACTGCACAGGGAGGCGCTTTTGGAAAACATCCTGGTCATGCCCGGGGTCCTCTGCTCCGTTTCAGGCAGATACCAGAACTGCATCCGATTGGGCTGCGGTAATCCCGTAACCAGGCATTTTGAAAAAAGTATCGAGATCCTGGGGCAGATCATCTATGATCTCATGTAAGGATCAGGCCGCCTGCAAACTAACCTCCCTGTTCCGTCAACACCTGATCGGTTAACTTTCTGCAGAATTTTGCTGATAAAATTGGTTATTTTTACTCTGTTATTCGAAAGGATTACCGCTGTGCTTCCCGCCCCCCAATCCGGTCCTTCTTCTTCCATTAGTAAAACTTCTATGGTATTATAATTAAAAACAGATCCACATGATTTTAAACGGTTGTCCATACCGGATTTACCATTACCATACCCCAGTCATCGATTGATCTGATCTTTCGCCAAAGGCCATTCACCATTCCAACAATGGGGCTTTCAGCATGAGAATTAGAAAAGTGATTTCCATTCTGCAATCCTTTTTAAGCAGGGGTGAAATCCAGATCGTGCTCTTCTTCATGGGTTTCCTGCTGTTCACCTGGCCGTTTCTGGGCACCACTTTCCTGTCGTCAATCAAAGGCATGTACCTCTATTTATATCTCGTCTGGGGAGCCATTGTTATGGCTCATATCCTGGCCGGGATCGGTTCATTTTTGAATAAACGGGATTAACAGCATATGCTTGATGCCCTCACCATCTTTCTGGTCATCTGTATTTACATCGGTCTTCTGTTTCTGGTCGCCAATTGGGCAGATCGCAGCAGACCTACGGGAAGAAATCTGGCGAACAACGCTGTTGTCTATTCCCTATCGCTGGCGGTCTACTGTACTTCCTGGACCTTTTACGGAAGCGTAGGGAATGCCGCCACATCCAGCTTTCTGTTCCTGACAATCTATATCGGTCCGACCCTGTCCATCATTCTCTGGGACTGGGTGTTGGTGAAACTGATAAAAATCAAACAATCCTATCGTATCAATAGTATAGCCGATTTCATTGCGGCACGTTATGATCGATCACAATTGCTGGCCGCTATGGTTACCCTGATGATATTCGTGGGCATGGCTCCCTACATCGCATTGCAATTCAAAGCGGTGATTGCAGCCTTTGAGGTGCTGGCTATCCCTGTCGTTGGTACGGGGTTCTCCATATCCGATTATACCGGCCAGGTAATCGTGGTCCTGATGATCACCTTCACCATAATGTTCGGGGTCAGGAAGCTGGATCCAACCGAGCGCCACCAGGGGATGGTATTCGCAGTGGCAGTGGAATCGATTGTCAAGCTGGTGGCGTTTCTCGCTATCGGGATTTTTGTAACCTATTTTGTTTTCAATGGGATCGGTGATGTGTTCTCCCAGTGGAGTGACTATGCCGGACGTTCCACGGACCCGAATCCCAACACACCGGAAAACATCTCCTTTGCTACCTGGTTAACCTATTTGCTGCTGGGAATGTCCGCCATTTTCTTCCTTCCCAGGCAGTTTCATATCTCTGTTGTTGAGAATGCCTCGGTTGAGCATGTCAAGACAGCAAAATGGCTGTTTCCCCTCTATATGTTTTTGATCAACCTGTTCGTGCTACCAATTGCATTGGTGGGGCTGATGAAAGGTTTGCCCGAGAAACACGCGGATATGTTTGTTCTCTATCTTCCCCTGCAGTTTGGTGATGACTGGTTGACCCTGCTGGTTTTTCTGGGCGGTTTTTCCGCTGCGGCCAGCATGATAATGATCAGCTCCATGACCATGTCCACTATGTTAACCAATCACATCCTGCTTCCCCTGCTTGACTTTTTACCGGGATTGGGATTTTTAAGGATGCAGATCCTGAAACTGCGCTGGTTAGCCGTAGCTGCCGTTATCCTGTTTGGGTACTGGTTCGAAAGGGCTTTGGCGGGAAGCCAAACCCTGGTGAACATGGGAATTATATCGTTCGCTGCCGCCTTTCAGTTCGCCCCCTGTATCATCGGCGGGATTTTCTGGAGAAGGGGGAATCTGGTTGGAGCACTATTGGGATTGGGAGCCGGTTTTGCCACCTGGGTATATACGCTTTTACTTCCCACTTTCATCAGGAGTGGCTGGATAGCGTCCCAGGTGTTGAAATCCGGACCCTGGGGCGTCGAACTGCTAAAACCTGAAAGTCTGTTCGGTTTGACAGGGCTTCCCTTTGTTCCCCATGGCGTATTCTGGTCCATTCTTTTAAACCTGGGATGCTATATTCTCGGTTCCATTCTCTTTTCCAGCAGTAAAACCGGTGAAGAGACCGCCAACGCTTTTGTAGGGCTGGAAACTCCCATGTTTTCCCTGGAATCGGCACGAGACGGGAAAATAGATCTGGAGGAAAAAAGGCAGCGGTTGAAATCCTCGGTCAAACGATATCTTGGACTGGTGCGGGCAGACCGCTTGCTGGATAAAGCGATAGAAATGAGCGGTTTGAAAGAAAAACAAATGGTGACCGTGGTTGAGCTGATGGACTTTTGTAGCAGTACTGAAAAGCTGTTAGCAGGATCCATTGGCACAGCAGCCGCTTACAAAACGCTCAAATCTGCCGATATGTTTACCAAACAGGAATCAGGGGAGCTCACCGCCGCTTACAGCAAAATCCTGGCAGAGCTGGAAATCAGCCCCGAGGAGTTGAAGAAGAGCATCGACTATCATAAGGAGAAAGAAACGCTGATGGCCGCCCATGCCGATGCCCTGGAAGGAAAAGTTACGGAACTGCAACAACAGATCACAGAGAGGGAACGGGTTGAAGAAGAGCTTCGGACCAGTGAGGAACGCTACAGGGTGCTTTATACTTTCTCCAAAGATGCCATCATGATCATCGATCCGGGTAAAGCCTATATAAATGCCAATCCGGCAGCCATTGAGTTGTTCGGTTGTCGGAATGAATCCGACCTGACCCGAAAAACCCCAATTGATTTTTCACCTCTTTCCCAGGAAGACGGTCAACTGTCATCCCTGAAAGAAAAAGAGATGGTGCGCCTGGCAATGGAAAACGGCAGCCACTATTTCAAGTGGAAGTATCAACGACCCGACGGATCGGAGTTTTTCGCCACTGTCCTCCTGACCAGGATGGAACTGCCGGGGAAAACAGTTTTGCACGCCACAGTGCGGGATGTGACAGATCGTATCAAAGCGGATAGGGAGCTGATCCAGGCGCAGAAAATGGAAACGGTGGGAACGCTGGCGGGGGGATTGGCACATGATTTTAACAACGTCCTGGGGGGTATCATGGCGACCCTTTCTCTGATATCCCATAAACTGAAACTCCGTGGCGGGGTGGACTCTCAAAAACTGCTGGAATATATCGAGGTCATGACCCAATCCGGAGTCCGTGCTTCCGATATGATCAGCCAATTGCTTACCCTGTCACGCAAGCAGGAGTTGAATTTTGCCCCTGTGGACCTTAACCTGACCATCAAACATGTTGTAAAAATCGCCAGAAACAGTTGCGATAAGTCAGTGCAACTGAATCCCGGCTATCAGACGGAACCGGCTATGGTCATGGCAGATCCGAGTCAGATTGAACGGGTCCTGTTGAATCTCTGTGTAAACGCTGAGCATTCCATGACTATTATGAAAGGGAAAGACCAACCCTGGGGTGGTATTCTGAGCCTCTCGACCGAACGCATCACTCCGGATGATCACCTTAAATCCAGGTACCCGGAAGCCGGGGAGAGTGATTATTGGATTCTGTCTGTTTCCGATACCGGGGTGGGGATGAGTGCCAGAACGATTGGCATGATCTTCGACCCGTTTTTTACCACAAAGGATAAGGGTAAAGGAACCGGTTTGGGGCTGGCCATGGTCTACAATAGCGTACGACTTCATAACGGGTTTCTTGATGTAAGGTCCAGCGAAGGGGCCGGCACTACGGTTAACGTATATCTCCCTGTAATGCAGGATCAAGACAAACATCTTCATGTTGGTGCTGCCGACGTTTCGGTGCCGAAAGGGGAAGGCCTTATTCTGGTTGTGGATGACGAAGAACTGATGAGGCTTGCTTCGCGGGATATCCTGGAAGAGTGCGGATACACTGTCATGCTGGCCGAAAACGGGCAGGAGGCCCTTGACATTTTCAGGACGCATCACGGGAAGATCAAGGTGATACTGTTGGATATGGCAATGCCTTTGATGTCGGGAAGGGAGACGTATTACAAAATGAAGGAAATTGATCCTGATCTCAGGGTTATTTTGGTATCAGGTTTAAAGACTGATGTCCGTGTTAAAGAACTGCTGCGGGAAGGAATTGATGTATTTCTGCAGAAACCTTTCACCATCGAAACCCTGGCTTCTGCTGTTCATCAATTGATTGCCGGAGAGTAGAGGAGGGACTAAACAGATCCGTTTTCAGCGCGGATCCGTTTCAGGTAATTATAAACGGTAAAACTGGAAACCCCAAGCTGCAGTGCCATCTGGTTGACAACCCCCTTGATTTGAAAGACTCCCTTTCTTTCCAGAAGCCTCACCAGGTTTATCTTCTCTTCGGTACTCATGGTAGCGGGGCGCTTGCCAATCTCACTGACAGCTTCCTCAAAAAGAACCTCGAAGGTATGATCGACGGAGACGGCTATTTTTTTGGAGATTTTTTTGGATTGTTTGGTTTTTTTAATTCCGGCAAACAATTCCAAGGCCTGCATGGCATTAAGGTAGTCGGTGACATCAAAGTTCACACAAAAAGCAGCTATGACCTCGTTTTCACTATCCCGAATGAACATGGTGGTGGATTTTATTTCCCTGCCGTCATCGGTGATGGTTTTAAAGGAAAACCGGTCCTTGACAGCGCTGCCGTGCGTGACAAGTTCCTTGATTACCGCATCCGTAACCGGTGAGCCCAGTTTACGGTTGGTAACTTCACCAGTGATGTAGACGAGTGAGCTGGTAATATCCCGCAGGTCATGAATAGCGACTTCACAATTGTTGCCAAAGGTATTGGTGATACCATCGGCCAGTTGCTTCAAGGTGTCTAACAGGTGTTCCCGTTCCTCCATAATCAATCCTCTTCCATGCTTTGTTCCACCGCTTCGATGATGCTTTCGTACCCTGTGCAGCGACAGATATTACCCGCATGTTCCCGGCGGATGTCGTCCCTGGTAAAAGTTTTATCCTTAAATCGCTCTTTAAAAGCTGTGGAAGCCATGACAAAACCGGGAGTACAGAAACCGCACTGAACAGCCCCCTTTTCAACATAGGACTTTTGCACGGAACTCAGTTTTCCATCCCTGCATTCGCCCTCAACGGTTCTGATTGATTTTCCGTCCGCCCAAACAGCCATATAAATACAGGAATCCACCAGCAAATCGTCCACCAGAACCGAACAGGCTCCGCATTCACCGACGCCACAACCTTCTTTGGCGCCGGTCATGCCGACTATTTCTCTCAAAACATCCAGAAGTGAACTGCGAACGTCTACATTCAGTTCTCGTTTTTTGCCGTTTACCGTAAATGTGATGATTTTGTTCACTCTATCCTCCCTCCTGCTTTTTCGATGACCTGGGTGACGACCCGATTGGAAAGCTCGCTGATGATCTGCAGACGAAATTCTTTGGAAGCTCGCCAGGATGTCCGAGGATTTACGTCCTTTTCCACAAGAGACTCGATTTCGCGGATCAGATCCCTGTTAACGGGCTTGCCAATAACAGCCTGTTCCGTGTTGGTGCAACGAATGGGAACCGGCGCAGCAACACCGTAAGCCAGTCTCAGGTCTGTCAGTTGGTTCGCCTCAATTTTACACAGGGCGGCACAACCAATGGTGGCGATATCCATGGCATTGCGCATGGCGTATTTATGATAGTGACCGTAATAGCCCTTATAATCCTTTTCCCCGATTCTAAAGGAAACGAGAATCTCCTGTTGCCCGATATCGACCTTGCCGGGACCCAGGTAAAACTCGGCGATGGGCACCAATCGCGTTCCCCGGGGACCTTCCAACTGAAGGACAGTATTCAGAGCCATTAACGGTGAGGCACTGTCTGCACTCGTAACGCCGTTGCAGATGTTGCCTCCGATGGTAGCCACATTTCTTACCTGGGGACCGCCTACAGTCTCAGATGCAGTTGACAGGATAGGAATTATCTCCCTGATCAGTTCCGATTCCATGGCCATGCTGAAGGTCACCCCGGACCCGATGACCAGGGTTCCGTCTTCGTCCGTTTTGATCTGGCGCAGGGCTTCCAATTGGTGAATATCGACCAGATGATCGTACCCGGTCTTGCCATCCCTGAGCCGGATCAATACATCGGTTCCACCGGCGATAGGTCGTGCTTCAGGATTATCCTGCAGGAGTTGTATCGCATGGTCGACCGATTCGGCTTTTTCGTAACTTTTTAATGGAAACATATCCTTCCTTTCTCAGGGTTTGAGCAATCCGTGGCTTTTGAAGGCTTTGAACAGAACCTGGGGAGACATAGGCAGCTCATTTACCGCGACACCCGTGGCATCCAGAATGGCATTCCGAATTGCCGGTGGCGGTGATATGATGGGTGGTTCGCCCAGGGACTTGTTACCGTAGCTGGCTGTTGGTTCCACGGTCTCTACAAAATCGTGATGGATATCCGGAACGTCCGTAAAGGTCGGGACCTTGTAATCCAACATATTGTTGTTATGCACCCTTCCGGTTTCCTGATCAATCAGCACCTGTTCGGATAGCGCCGCCCCGATGCCCATGGCCATTCCCCCCTCGACCTGACCTTTTGCCATAACCGGGTTAATAATCACCCCCGAATCATGAATATTATAGATCTCGTTGATGGTGACCTTGCAGAGAGGGATATCAACAGCAACGTCCACAAAGGTGCACCCGAACGATGGAGCATTGGTGGTTGTTTTATGGGACACGTCAGCGGTGAGTTGACCGCCTTTCTCTTTGTCGTAATAAGAGCTTAGCGCCAGATCGTTTAACGAGATCACCGATGTGTTATTGTCAGTGATATTAACAATGGATTCTCCCTTGAGATCCAAACTCGCAGCCGGGAATCCGGTGAGCAGGGCAGCATAATCCAGAATCTTCTGTTTTAGTTCAGTAGCGGCTTTGTACACGGCATTTCCCACCACATAAGCCTGCCTGGATGCATACGCCCCGGTGTCAAAAGGTGTGACATCGGTATCCTGGGTGGATACGATATGAACGTTTTCCACCGGAATGCCCAGGGTCTTGGCCGCCATCTGTGCGACAGCGGTATCCGAACCCTGTCCGATTTCTGTTGCGCCGGTTTGAACATGAATGGATCCATCCTGGTTAAGAATGATTCTGGCTCCTGCTATTTCAACACATACCGGGTAAGTCCCGGTTCCATAACTGAAACAAGCAACACCCAACCCATAACGGATTTTCCCGGATTTATGGTTCCTGTAATCCTCTCTCTTCTCATCCCAACGGATCAGCGACCGACCCTTTTCCAGACATTCAACGAGACCGCAACTGGAGATGGGTAACTTGGAAAAAGGATTGATATCACCTTGTCTGGCGGCATTTTTGATCCTCATCTCAACCGGATCGACCCCCAATTTCCTGGCTGCGTCATCCATGGCGGACTCGATGGCAAAGGTGATCTGGGGAGATCCGTAGGCTCTCATGGCTCCACCAACCGGTATATTGGCGTAGAGTGTGCGCGCATGATAGCCAATGGTCATCCTGGGATAAAGCAGACAGCTTTTGCTGCCGCCAGCCGCGACAATAGAGTGACCGTGGGAGGCGTATCCTCCTGTCATGGAAATAACATCAACCATTCTTGCCACCGCGGTTCCGTCCTCTTTCATTCCCAGTTTTACTTCGAAATCCATGGGATGCCTGTTGCGGGTACAGAGCATACATTCTTCACGTGACAGGGTAAGCCTGACCGGTTGACCATCCAATTTCGACGTCAGAAAGGCGACCATCGGCTCCAGGATGACATCCTGCTTGTTGCCGAAACCACCCCCGATGTAGGGTTTGATGACCCTGACACGTCCCCAGGGAATTCCCAAGGCCTGTCCGACCACCCGCCGGGCAATATGGGGGATCTGCGTGGACGAAATCACAACGATGTGATCCAGGTCGTCCATATAAGCCAAAGCGGTGTGGTTTTCCAGATGAACGTGTTGAACCATTGCAGTATAGTATTGTTCTTCATGGATCAGGTCGGCAAGTTCAAAAGCCTCATCGAGCTTCCCCCCGCATTCGTATTGGTGTTCTCCAACAACGTTACTGCTGTCTTCATGAATCTTTCTGGCGTCTGGTGCCAATATCTTTTCCGGAGTGGTCAGAGCCGGGTATTCCTCATATTCCACTTCAACCAGGGCAAGCGCTTCGTCGGCGATCAGTTCGTTCTCAGCCACCACAATGGCTATCTCATCACCCAGGTGCTTTATTCTGTCGGTCAACAGCAGCTTGTCGGCCACATCGGCATGAGCAGGATCCAGGGAATAGGGATGTCCTGCTGTTGCGACTTTGATAGGAGGAACATCCTCGTAGGTAAAAACCGCCTCTACCCCTTCAAGCTCTCGGGCCTTTTCAACCGAGAGTCCGGTTACCCTGCCATGGGCAATTGAACTCCTCAAATACTTGGCAACCAGGGTTCCGGGTCTGAAAAAATCATCGGTGTACCTGGCCTTGCCGGTTACCTTGGCTATAGCATCCACCCGGTCAACTCTGTCTCCTACTGCCATACGCTACCTTTGTTACTGGTTATGTCTGATCCACTGCTGATTAAGTAATCCTGCTCCGGTTTTCGTTTTCTTTGGTGCAAAGCACATGTGAACTTGCCTGGGTTGACTATACGTTGTAATGAGCCAGAACGGCTTCCAGTACTGCTCCACCGATAGCCCTGGCCTTCTCAGATATGGTTGAGCAATAATCAATCTTCCCCCGGGGGTCGATATCCCCTAATTTCAATCCTTCAGGAACTTCCAAGTTCCCGCGGATCAGCCCTCTCAGCATGCCACTAATTTCTGCAACCACTGGTTGACCGTTCACCGTTGCCAGACAATCGCCCTTTATTACCAAGTCTCCTATGGACTTGAAAGACTTGAATCTTCCTGCTACAGGAGCTCTTAAAACCCTCTGACTGGTAAATCCTCCAATATTTCCCGGAATCCCGGTGTTTTTCTCTGCTTCACCTTTGTCGATGATTCTTCCCAGATTATGTCCCCGCTGGGTTTCAATGACCTTATGAACATCCGATCCGGCTTCAAAACCGGGGCCAAGACCAATAACCAGGGGTGCCGCATCAATTCGGGTTCCCAGGTTCTGTTTGGCCAGGATCGCATCGATCAAGACATCGAAGGGATAGGTTTCAAGAATGTCTCCTTCCGGATCGACGAGAATGGGAATTTCATTCTTAAGCCAGACGGATTGCATCTGTTCGGGGCTGGTGATCTTGCATGCAACAATACCTTCTACACTCTGCCTGCTGTCGTGGACAGCTTCGCAAAAAGAGACCTTCCTGCGGACAGCCAGGGGATTCTGTGTTTCCAGCATCAGTATTCTGGAAAGATTTGCGGCATGAAGCCGACAGGCCACACCGCTTGCCATTTCACCGGCTCCTTTGATACAGAGCGTCAGTTGGGACAGAGGTTTGTTATTCAATGCCATGTGATAAATTCTGTTTTCAAAATCTCTTTTGGTTCACTTTGTAGTGATCGGATCTCGTTTTGATCAAACACCTTATAGTTTGCCAAGGCCGGTCAGAATCTTTTCCGGAGTGAAGGGCCAATCTCGCAGCCAGATTCCGACTGCGTCATGAATAGCCGTGGCAATAGCACAGGATGCACCATTGGTGCTGACCTCGGAAATGGATTTACCACCAAAAGGACCAAAGGGATCATCCGTTTGCACAAACTTGACTTTGAAATCATCCGGGATGTCACCCACCATGGGAACTCCATAGCTCTTCAAATCAGGATTGAGACAGACTCCTTTACCGTCCATCTTCATCTCTTCCCAGAGGGTGTGTCCGATAGACTTCAAAACCCCGCCGTAGACTTGTGCTTCTGCCAGTTCAGGGTTTATCGGGGTGCCGCAATCCATGTAAGCATGGTATTTCTGGACTTTCACAATGCCGGTTCGGGTGTTCACAGCAACCTGGCAAAAGTGTGCTCCATAGGGAATTGCCGTATCTTCTGTTGTGTAGGAATCATGGCCGACCAGATGCCCCCTTCCAGTCCCGCTCTCGGCTTTGTGGGCGATCTCATGGAAGCTCAGGCCGCCTTTTGATCCTTTTACCATACCGGGGTACTCCAGGGTTAATCCCGATTCGGGTTCTGCCAGAAGTTCCGCAGCATAGTTCAACATCTTTTTCTTTAAATCTTCAGCGGCCCTCTTTACCGCATTCCCGGAGAAATAGGTCCCGCTTGAAGCGTAGGCTCCGGTGTCAAAGGGAGTGTTGTCCGTATCACCGGATACAACGGAGGTTTTTTCCAATTCCAGGCAGAGTATCTCAGCGGCAATTTTGGCGCAGACGGTATCCAGTCCGGTTCCGATATCAGCTCCGCCGGTGTGGACCAACAAAGAACCGTCGGAAACCAGGGTTATTCTTGCATTGGACTGGTCCAATCCGGGCAGGCCCGAGCCTTGTTGAACAATAGCCATGCCCTTGCCAATCTTAATATCGGGATCGGAGCTTTCCTCTTTCTTCCCGTATGCAAATGCCTTACTTCCAAGATCAAGCGCTTTCTCAAGTCCGCAACTCGCCAGCTTGACCACGGCGCCTTCCTGTCCCTCTCCCAGGCATCTCAGTATTTCCAGAACCGATCCTTCTCCCACCCGGTTCTTCTCTATTAACTCCAGATGATCAATTCCCAGTTCAACAGCAAGCTCTGCCAGGGCTGTCTGCAGGGCAAAGGAACCCTGGGGAGCGCCATATCCCTGGTAAGCGCCGGTGGGGTAGATATTGGAATAAAAAACCCGAACATCAAAAGACATATTCTCACAATTTAACAAGGGAAGGGTTTTGGAACAGGCATTCATGGGAACCGTCAGGCAGTGATTTCCGTATGGTCCTGTGTTGGCTTTAACCTTCATATCAATGGCTGTCAGCCGCCCGTCCTTTTTGGCTCCCAGTTTGACCCTGATATTCATGGGGTGCCGTGAGCTACAGGCGATGAACTCTTCTTCCCTGCTAAACTGGTAGAAAACGGGTAGTCCGGTTTTCCAGGTCGCAAAGGCTGCAACGTCTTCAAGCAGGATATCCTGTTTTGAGCCGTAACCGCCACCCACTCTCTCTTTAATCACCCTGACCCTGTTTTCACTGATACCGAGTATCCGGGCGATGTTTCTCCGAACGTGCCAGGGAACCTGGGTTGAAGCGTGTATTACAAGACGATCCCCGTCTATCAGCGTATACACCGAATGGGGTTCAAGCGGTGTGCAATGTACCTGGGAGGTTTGATACTCCCTTTCGATAATATGATCAGCCTCGGCAAACCCTTTCTCGGTATCACCGATGCCGTTAGAAACGCTGGAGGCCAGGTTCTTATGCGGATCAGCGCCAATGGGGAAAGGATAGATGATTCGGCCATCTCTGGAATCAAAGCCTTGTTTCATCTGTTCCAGATTGTCCGGGGCTCCGCTCAAAAAATCGATATCTCCATTATGAACAACGGGAGCATCCTCCGCTTCCGCCTCTTCAATGGAAAGCACGGTTGGCAGCAGCTCATACTCAACCTTGATTCTCCGCATGGCCTTATAAGCGATTTTCTCACTTTCCGCCACAACCGCAGCGACCCTGTCGCCGACATGGCGGAGCTTCTGTCCAAACATCTTCCTGTCATGAGGAGATGGTTCCGGATAACCCTGGCCCGCAGTGGTAAAATAATGATCCGGACAGTTTTTGTAAGTTATGATCATAGCCACCCCGGGTGTTTTTTCAGCCACCGAGGTGTCAATGGAGCTGATATAGGCGTGGGCATAGGGACTGCGCATCATCTTCAAGACCAGGCTGCCAGGCTGTATCCTGTCTTCCACATAAGCCCTTTTTCCGGCAACCAGTTGCGGACCATCCACCTTGGGGTAGTTTTTCCCCACTATCCTCAGATCGCTTCTAAACTCTTCCGCAATAAATCCCTGGTATTCAGGATCCTTGAATCGTTCTTTTGCAATTTCCACAGCCTTAAAATACGGTTCATAACCGGTATCCCTGATGAAAAGACAGGACAGGGCATCCATGATCTCTTTGCGCGAAGGATCGGGTTTTCGCTTCAGAAGATTGGTGATTACCAGGGCCGCAGCCGGTGAGTTGTAAGCGGATTGTACGACCCCAACCTCTACCAGGGCTTTTTGAACGGGTGAGAGACCCCCTTTTTTGGAAAGGGATTCAACGGTTTTGATATTGTGACCATCGAGCTGTGCGGCAATCAGTAGCTCAGCATTTACAATTTTGTTGTTCAGGAGAATGATACTGCTCCCGGTGAATCCGCTGGGTTCCTCAGATTTTCGAACCGAACAGATACCCAGCCTTTGCAGGAGCTGCTGGGCGTTTTCCCCGGGGGCTGTTTCAATGGTGTATTGCCTGTCGTTCAGCTTGAATCTGATTTCCATTTTTACCCCCTTTCCAAACAGCAGCTCAGAATGCATTCCGAGACGGTGATTGCTGTGATATACTTTTTGAATTTGACCGATCCCAAATAGTCTTCCACAGGATTAATCGTTTCAACTATTGCTGATTCAAGGGCATCCCGGTCAAGTGTCGGATTATCCTGAACCATCTTCTCAATATCGGTTAACCTGCGGACTGACTCCTCCATATTACCGATAGCAATGATAGGTGTCTCATCCTCACTTTCCGGCCCCGGAATATTGACAGCCGCATTAACCAGAATGGGTCCACCGGACTGAAGGGAATAACTGTTGACGCAACAGCAGGATTTTACCAACGGAATTATCACCTTCAAAATCAACTCGCTTCGGTCGGTCTGCAGGTACTCTTCCAGGGTCAGGCTCTTTTTCTGTGCGGTTTCTATTCTGGCATTAAGGGCTATCAGGCAGGGAAGCAGGCGGGTCGCTCTCCCTCTTGATGCGATGTCGCCGCCGATAGTTGCCATATTGCGGACACTGCGGGGTGCTCCGACAAAGGCGGCTTTTCTAAGGGCATCCGGGATCAGGCCATTACCGGCCAGCTTTTGCAGGGTAACTGAAGCTCCCACTGTTGTGGTGTTATCCCTGGTTTTGATATAGTGGAGACCAAGCCCTTCAAGACTGATGACTTTGTCGTAGCTGGCTTTATAATCGGCGTGGTTGAGGTGGGTTCCTCCCGCAAACCACGTGGCTGCATTTTCGTACTTCTCTTTAAGCAACAGGGCTTCTTCAAGTGAAGTCGGTTTGTAAAACTGTTTGATCATAGATACCCCCTGCTTATTCAGGTTAAGATCCCCCGGCGAGGGGATTCACGATTAATGCTGAAACAGGTGGAAGTCCTGCAGAGCTCCCCAAAGCAGAGCCATGGTCACAGCGCTTTCCAGCCTGTGTTCGGTGACGCCTTCTTTTTTGAACTCGACCTGTGAGGCCGTCAGGCTTAGTTTGTCAAGTACCGCCCTGATCTCATTGTTTTCATAAAGCAAACCGCCATCAACCTCCTGTAGTTGTGATTCCAGGCCATCTGCTTTGGCCAATAGTCGGTTGTTCTCCAGATAGTAAGCATTCTCTTCTTTTTCAAACGATTCTTCCGACAGGCAAAACCGAGGTTTAACCCTGTAGGGCGCCCCGTTGGTCGGACAGAAAGAGGTACAATTGCCGCATTCATTGCAGAAATCGCCCACATTCAGAATCTGAAGAGAGTCTTCTATAACCAGTCTGCCTTCTGTCTGTATCTCCGTTCCACCGTTCTTCACCATCGCGATCTGCAATGGAGCAGATGTTCTTTCCATTTCAAACACCAGGTTCGCCCGATTTGGGCAGACTGTGGTACAGATGGCGCAGTAAGTATCACATGCAAGACACCTCTGTGCTTCCGAAATGGCGGACGCTTCGTCAAGACCCTTGGAAACCAGGTTGAAATCCAAATGCCCTTCATGGGGTTTACTTTCCCGAAAGAGACCTAACTGGCGTTTTGCCAGTTTTCGGGAATATTCCACAAAACTGATTTCAGGTTCTATTTTTCCCGAGGAACCGACTGATTGTCCCATAGCATATTTTATTATGTTTCCGGCTGTCCGTCTACCATCGGCAATGGCTTCAATCAGGGTGGCGGCACCCCTGATGGCATCTCCTCCGGAAAAGACGTTTTTTAGGCTGGTTTCACAGGTTTCGGGATTGATTGTCAGAGACGCTTCGGGATAAAAGGAGAGATCGATTTGCTGTCCGATGGCCGGAATAATGGTATCTGCCTTAAACACCATATTTGGTTTGTCGGTTTTCTCCGGCCGCGCTCTTCCACTCGCATCCGGTTCTCCGAGTCTCATACGGGCACACTCCACACCTTTTACCTTTCCATCTTCGAGGATGATCCTCTCCGGAGCAATCAGCTCCACGATTTTGATTCCTTCATGGATGGCCTCTTCAATCTCTTCCCTGTCGGCTGGCATCTCCTTGCGGGTTCTTCTGTAGAGAATGCTGACTTCACCATCCCTTCCCACAAGCCTTTTAGCGGTTCGGGCAGCATCCATTGCCGAGTTACCGGCACCAAAAACAATCACCTGTTTGCCCGGTTCCGGTGAAGTTCCATTTTTGACACGGCTGAGAAATTCCAATTGATCCCAAACGCCCTGGCCGCTTTCACCCGGAATTTCCAGTTTCAGAGACTGCTGGGCTCCTACGGCTACATAAACATAGTCATAATCCTCACGCAATTCATCAAATTTTTGTCGGGTGACAGTCGTGTCCAGATGAAGGGTGACGCCCAGTTTTTCGATTCGTTTGATGTCCGATTCCAGGCTTTGATTATCAAGTCTGAATTGGGGAATAGCATCGAAAGCCATTCCACCGGGTGCGGATTTTGCTTCAAACACATCCACCCGGAAACCTTCCAGGGCCAGAAAATAGGCACAGGAAAGCCCGGAAGGCCCCGCTCCGATAATTGCTACACGATGTTCGCGGATCGGTTTTTGGTCCAGTCCGGAAATGTCATTGTACTGCTCAGCGATGAATCGTTTGATCTCCCTGATCTTTAATGGGCCGTCAAGATTGATTCGTGTGCATTTGCTTTGACAGGGGTGATTACAGACCTTCCCCTGGACATTGGGGAAAGGATTGGTTTGCAGGATGACCTGGTGTGCATCCTGGTATTTCCCCGCCGCAGTATATGCCATGTATGCCGGAACATCCTGCTCGGTCGGGCATTCTGTCAGGCAGGGGGCACGGGTGCAGTCAAATATCGGCAGTTCCCGATCCGTTTTGATGTTTTCAAAAGGGAAATCGGATTTGTGATACCTCCGATTATCAACAACTTCTTTGGCGTATCTTTTCAAATTCTCCATTGCAGCCCCGGTGAGACTGTTCGGTCTACCAGCGGATTTCATCACGAACTCATCAAGAGAATCGGCCCGGTGGAGTCTGATTTCCTTTTCCAGCTCTTCAAGATATTGGCCCATTCTGGTATACCCGCCCGGTTTCAGGATATCGGAACATACCGTAACAGGTTTCATATTGCAGGATAAAACCTTGGCAACGTTAAAACAGTCAACGCCCGCAGAAAAGGAGAGATCCAGCGATCCGGAAAAGACTTCCTGCAGTTTGGCTGCCACATTGATACTGATAACATGCAAGGGTCTTCCGCTCATGTAGACCATTTCCTCATTAGCCGGCAAATTACCCGGTCTGTTCTCTGTCTCCAGGGTGTTGGTCAGTTTCAGTCCGAAATGCACCCCGGCTTTGTCGGCTGCTTTCTGTAAATTTCCGATTAAATTTACGCCTGCGTCGAACTTCAGATCATGTTCGAAAGCCAGATCGGGAACGGTGATATCATACCCGAGGCGGTGATTAAGGATGTCCCGAAGCTGCTCACTGCCCAGCAGGGTGGGATTTAGCTTGATGGTGGTATTGAGTTTGCGTTCCTCAATAAAATAACGGCCGATTTTTTCAATTTCATCGGAGGGACAGCCATGCATGGTGGAGATGGTTATATTATCCGCAATGCAGTCAGGTATCTCTATCTCCCGGATTCCGGGATAGATTTCTGCCAATTGCTCTACAGCCTCAACTTTTTCCCGACTGCAATCCGCAAGATTATTCAGAAAACGTTGTACCGATTCGCTTTGAATACCTTCCAGGTTGTATCCCACACTCATGTTAAAAATAAATCCACGCTCATTCGGATCTCCCCAACCGAATTTATCCTTAAGGAGATGAATAAGGATCCAGGCATTCAGGTATTCACGATAGGATTGATCGAGCTTAAGCTCTTGCGACCATTCGCAGTTATAGCCTTCGTCCTCCATTTTGATGCACGGTTTGGTGATTTCCAGTTCATCAAGAACCTGAACCGTTTTTAGCTCAATATAGCGGGCGCCGGTGAGCCAGGCTGCGACAATATTCTGGGACATCTGGGTATGGGGTCCCGCGGCTACCCCTATTGGGGTTTCAAGGGGAACACCATAACGCTCCATCCGGAAAGGATCTGATTTACGAGGAGTAAAAAACAACTCCTTATGAATTCCGAAAATGGATCCGGTTTGCTCCTCGGCCAGAATCCACCGAAACAGCTTATCAATCGGATAGCAGGTAAATGCATCACTCATGGGAACCTTTTGGGATTATGTCTGTACCAGAAACTGCAAACAGATGGTGACCGACCTCGACAATTTTCAGTATCCGGCCTGTAACATCCAAGAGTTGTAAAAGAACAGTTAAATTCGCAACTATCTCATCCCTCATCAGCAGGGCTGTTATCTACCCAGTAAACCTGGGATTGGCTCCATCCGTTATCTTTTTTAAGGCCTCAACCGGTTGCTTTGTTTTGGCCAGGAAAATCATGGCTGCAATTATATAGGGTTTGTAACCGGCCTGGATATACTGGGGGACCCGGTAACGATCAAAAACCGAGGCTTCGACTTCACCCCTTTGACAACTAACACCTGTGATATCCGCAGGAAGGCAGTGCATGTAGAGCGCCTTGCCGTCGTTGGTCTTCCTCATCAGCTCTTCGGTGCATTCCCAGTCGATAAACTTCCTGTTATTTTCTAGACACTGCTTCTCCAAATCTTTAAGCCCGCCATGATCCTGTGCTCTCAGTAACTCGGTTCGTTTTTCCATCACACTGAAGGGGGCCCAGCTTTTCGGATAAACAATATCCGCACCTTCGAAGGCTTCGGCCATGGAGTCGGTTTGAATGAAAGAACCTGAACCTTCATCACAGTTGTTTTTGGCAATATCCACCACTTCCGGCATAACGTTATATCCTTCCGGGTGCGCGAAGCGAACTTCCATGCCCAGGCGGGTCATCAAACCGATCACTCCCTGGGGTACCGACAGTGGCTTACCGTATGAGGGAGAGTAGGCCCAGGTCATCGCTATTTTCCTGCCCTTTAACTGCTCAATTCCGCCGAAATGGTTGATAAGGTGCAGAGCGTCGCTCATGGTCTGTGTAGGATGGTCGATGTCGCATTGCAGGTTTACCAGGGTCGGACGTTGCGGCAATACTCCCTCTTGGTGTCCTTGTTCGACCGATTCTGCAACTTCTTTCATGTAGGTATGTCCGGCACCCAGGTACATGTCGTCCCGAATACCAATAACATCGGCCAGAAAAGAGATCATATTGGCTGTTTCCCGAACGGTTTCGCCGTGGGCGATCTGGGATTTTTCTTCATCCAGATCCTGGATGGTCAGACCCAGCAGGTTGCAGGCGGAGGCAAAACTGAAACGGGTTCTGGTGGAATTGTCCCGGAAAATGGAGACAGCCAATCCGGAGTCAAAGATACGGGGAGAGATGTTTTGACCTCTAAGCCCTCTGAGTATCTCCGCAACGGCAAAGACAGACTCCAATTCATCCATGGATTTATCCCATGTCAGAAGAAAATCATTGAGATACATCTTCTCAATAGATTTTGACGCCAGGCTTTCTATTCTATTAGCGATTTCTGCTTTTTCCATAATTCCTTTATTAATATTGGGGGATTATCAGTTTCATTGATTATTCAATCTGTAATGATGTAATTAAAGCTTCTTCCAGAGCTGTTTTCCCATTTCACGGGCGAAGGAGAGTATTCTGGATTCATCCACCGTCATCAGCTTTCTCTTCTCCACAATCAATTTGCCGTTGGAGATCACACTCTCCACATGTTTGGAGTCAATTCCGAATACAAAATGACCCAGGAAATTATCCGCGTTGATCTCCGTAGGAGAATCGTAGTCGAGGATGACCAGGTTGTTGTTACCGTCTCCCCGGAAACTGTTTTCAGAAAGATAGAGATGAACATTTCTGAATCGATCGTAGATTCCCGGAAAACTGATTTTTTCGGTTGCCTGTCCGTACAGAAATGCAGCTTTGGCGCTTCTTAACATGTCGGAGTGCATTCCGTCGGTGCCGAGCATAACCCTGTTACTGTATTGCTGATGATTGGCAAATCCGACATTGTTGTTGGCATTACTTTCGATATTCTCTACAACCCAGGCTGGGGAGTTTTTAAGAAGGTCCACTTCTTTTTCTTCAAGATGAATGCAATGTGCCAGAATCGTTTTGGGAAGCGCCAGAGCGCCGAATTGATGAAGTCGTTCCACAACCCTGGTTCCATATTTTTCCAGACAATCATCCTGATCGGCCCGGTCTTCTGCCACATGAATATGAACTCCCGAACTGAACTCTTCTGCCAGTGCAATCGCCTTTTGTAAGGTGTCATTGCCGATCGTGAAGGAAGCATGAAGCCCTACCAGCCCGGGATTATTCTCCGAAAGATATTGCCTGGTTTCAGCCAGTCCCTGATCCCTTACCTCCAAACCGTCCCGTTCCGAGATCTCATAGCAGAGCAGATGCGAGATCCCCACCGCTTCAAATGCCTCGCGGATGGCATTCAGAGAGCCTTCTATGGCGAAGGGGGAGGCATGGTGGTCGATGACAAAGGTAACGCCATTCTTGGCACAATAGAGAGCCGATGCCAGGGCGCTGGCCCGGATCATGTCAAGGGTCAGGTTTTTATCCAGGTTCCACCAGACATATTTCAACTTCTCCACGAAGTTCTCAGGATCCTTGGCAGGAGCCGGCATTCCCCTTGAAAGGGTGGAATAGATATGATGGTGACCACAGGCAAACGATTTTGTCACCAGTTTGCCCTCGCAATCGACCACTCGATCCTGCACATTCAGTCGGTTGTCATCCGGGATCTGGTCGATGAATTCAAGCGGTTTTTCCAGTCGGGTGGAGATGGCCAGGTTGCCGTGTTTGAACTTCAGGGTTTCCCAATCGATATATGTGGCCTCTTTCAGGTAAATTGTCATTTTTTCACCTCTTTAAAAGGAAGTTGATAACATCGTCGTCCGTCAAGTTGATAGAGGGCATTTGCAGCCGCCCCGGCGGTCGGGACCAATCCGATTTCACCGATCCCTTTGGCTCCGTATGGCCCATGGGGATCTTTAGCCTCAACAATCCGTACATCAATTTCCGGCATATTTCGGGCTCTTGGCAATCCAATTTTACCAAAACGTGTGTGTTTCAGGTAGCCATTTTCCAGGGGAAGGTTTTCGGTAAAGGCATAACCGATACCCATGACCACGGCTCCTTCTATCTGGCCTTCCAGGAGTTTGGGGTTAATCGCTTTGCCGATATCATGAGCGGCAATCACCTTTTTCACCCTGCCTGTTTCATCAATCACCACCACCTGGGTTGCATAACTATATGCAACGTGAGTCACAGGGTTTTCAGATCTGCTGACATCCTGGGTCCAGTCACAGGACCATCTGCCGCGGTATTTTCTACCAACGAGTTCGGAAAGCGGGTGTTTTTCCAGATCCTCTTTCACTTTCAGGGCAGCTTCGATCACCGAATTCCCCAGCAGGAAGGTGCCGCGACTGGCGGTGGTTGTTCCTCCAATCACCCCGGATGAGGTGCTGCGGATAATTTCAATGTTCCCGGGACAATTGAGACCGCTGGTCTCGCAGAACACCTGGATGGCAACAGTATCAATACCCTGTCCCATCTCTGTCCAACCGTGATGCAGTTCTATTTTCGATTCCGAGCGGATGATAATCTCAACCTCGCTTTCATCAACCAAACCGTTTCCGAACCCGACATTCTTGATGCCAATGGCGATGCCTGCAAATTCGGCTTTTTGAAAATCCTCTTTTACGGCTTCCAACGTTTTTTTAAGACCGACGCCACCTTTCAGTATCTGGCCCGTAGTGGTCTGAAGACCGTTCTCCAGCGCATTGTCATAACGAAACTGCCAGCGATCGAATCCTCCTTTTTCACATAACTCGTCTATGGAGGATTCCATGGCAAAGGTCACCTGGTTGACCCCGAAGCCCCGCATAGCACCTGCCGGAATGTTATTGGTGTAATAACCTTTAGAGGAGACATCAATGTTGGGCAGGTAGTATCCGCCGGCCGCGTGTCCCGCAGCCCTGTTCAGAACTGCCGGTCCCAATGAAGCATAAGCTCCTGTATCGCCGATGATATCGGCTTTGAGGCCTGTCAGTTTACCGTCTTTGGTACAGCCCAACTGATACTTCATAATCAGGGGATGACGCTTGGGGTGCATGCGTAGCGATTCATTCCGGTCCAGGCGCACACGGACGGGTTTGCATAACAGATGGGCAAATAAACCTGCATGACCCTGTACCGTGAGATCTTCCTTGCCACCAAAGGCTCCGCCGGAGGGGACGAGGGTGACATCGACCTTGGATTCCGGAAGCGCCAGGATTCGCGAGATCAGTTTTCTGTCATCATAGATCCCCTGGGATTGAACATAGAAACGTATGGTCTTATCCTGTCCCGGTGTGGCGATGGCAGCTTCGGTCTCCAGGAAGGCGTGTTCCACAAACTGGGTCTTGTAGGTTCCCGCTACGGTATAAGCTGATCCGGATAACACGGATTCAATGTCAAGTCCCCTGCTGAAATCGGTCCGGCAGAGCAGATTTCCAGGTTCGTGAACCCTGATATTGCTGTTTTCAGCCTGTAGCATGTCGGTCAGGGGTTCCAGTACTTCATAATCAACCCGGATCATTTCACAGGCTTGTCGGGCAGTTTCCTCTGATTCGGCCACAACCCCGGCCAATACATCCCCGATATAGCGGGTTGTTTCACCTTTTTCGATCATCAGGGGCCAGTCATCGACCAGATGTCCTGTTACGCGATCGCCCGGTATGTCTTTTGCGGTGAATACCCGAACGACTCCCGGAAGATTTTCCGCTTCTGTCGTATCCATTCCCAGGAACCTGGCCCTGGGATGATCGCTGAACTTGAGGGCGCCGAAAAGCATCCCCTCAATTTTCATATCGGAGACAAAATCGGAAGTGCCGATGGCTTTCCGGTAAGCATCCAGTTTGGGATAGCTGACACCGATGCGACCGTCATTGGTTAAACCAACAGTTTCATTTTGTTGGAGCCTTTGAGAGGCGGAAAAAATGGCATTTACAATTTTAACGTATCCGGTGCAACGGCAAAGGTTTAATCCCAGGGATTTAATGATCTCTTCCCTGGTGGGTGATTCGTTGTTTTGCAGCAGCAGTCTTGTGCGGGATAGAAATCCCGGTGTGCAAAATCCGCACTGAACGGCTCCCTCTTCCACAAAAGCTTTTGCCAGCAGGTCTCTCAACTGCGGATCGAATCCTTCAATGGTGACGACTGTGCCATTCTCCAGCTTCCGCATGGCTGTACGACAGGAGAGGGTCGGTTTGCCATTCACTTCCAACAGGCAGGTTCCACAGGCTCCCTGTCCCGAACATCCGTCTTTGACCGAGGTAATACCTTCCGACTCCCTTAAATAAGAAAGCAGGGTCGTTTCAGGATCTCCCGCGTACTCTTTTTCCCTTCCGTTGAGGCTGAATCTGATCAAGGTCTAGTCTCCGATTATACAGGTTCCGGCCTTTCCCAACACGGCCTCTTTCAATTTTTCCGGTCTGGTCACAATGGCCTGTTTTCCTCCCTGCTCCAGAAAGGAGACAATGGCTTTTATTTTGGGCAACATACTTCCTGCTGCAAAGTGCCCTTCGTCGATGTATTTTTTGGTCTGGCTGACCGTTATCCTTTCCAGGGGTTTCTCTTCGGGCGTTCCGAAATTCAAACAGATATGATCCACCCCGGTCGAAACGATCAGCGTATCTGCTTTCAGTCTTCGGGCCAGGAGGGCAGAAGCGTAATCCTTGTCTATTACGGCATCTATTCCCACCTGCATGCCTTCTCCCTCGTCGAAAACGGGAATACCGCCTCCCCCGACTGCAACGACACAAAAGCCTTCCCGAACAAGGGTGCGAATGGCCTGCTCTTCAACGATTTCGATTGGTTTGGGAGAGGCAACCACTCTTCTGAATCCTCGGCCTGCATCTTCAACCAAATTCCATCCCGGATTGGACTGTTTCAGCTCCTCAATCTCATCAGGGCTGTAGAATGCACCAATGGGTTTGGAGGGATTTTGAAAGGCAGGGTCGTCTTTGTCCACCAATACCTGGGTGACAATGGTTACGGCCTGTTTTTGGATCCTGCGTTTTAAAAATTCGTTGTTGAGCGCCTGCTGAATCTGGTAGCCAATCGCACCTTGGGTATCGGCAACACAACTGACCAGGGGCACAAAGTGGAGGTTTTCATGCTTAAAGGCAATTTCCGATCTGCGGAGTATGAACCCCACCTGCGCGCCGTTCCCATGGGTTACCAGGATATTGTAACCCAGTTCCGTAATGTCCACAAGGTTGACAACGGTCTCCTTGATGGCCTCATACTGGTCTTCCACACGGCGGTGAGCATTGTCTTTGATCAATGAGTTGCCACCGATGGCAACAACAGCGAATTTGTCCATCTTTTAGCCTTGTCTTAAATAGAGACTTGGAATCATGGCATACATAGCAGCAGCTTTGACCAGTTCCGCCTTCCAGGTTTTTTCGTTGGGTGCATGCGCCTGATCCTCATGTCCCGGTCCGAAACCGATACAGGGAATGCCAAAGAGACCCATAATGGAGACTCCGTTGGTGGAAAATGTCCACTTGTCGACGATCGGTTTCTCCTTGAAAAGCCCCTGGTAGGTTTCAACCAGGGCCCTACAGGCAGCATGATCCTCTTCCAGAACCCAGGCGGGAAAATAGGCTTCTGTCGGGTACACCAAACCGGTATAAGCAGGCCTGGCATAATCGTACATGGAGACCTTGGCATTGTATTTCTTTACGGAGGGCAGCTCCCTGATCTGGTTGAGGGCGTAGTCCTTGTCTTCTCCGGCAGTCAGGCGGCGATCTACTGATACACTGCATCCGTCTGCCACTGCGCATCTTGAGGGGGAGGTGTAGAAGATCTCGGATACGGTGAGCGAGCCCTTGCCCAGAAAATCATCAGTGATCAGCCTGTCGTGGAGTTCCTGAAGCTCGTTCAGAATGGGGGCCATTTTGAAAATGGCGTTGTCCCCTCTTTCCGGTGCTGAGCCGTGACAGCTAATGCCGCCCACATCAACCCGGATTTCCATGCGCCCCCTTTGACCCCGGTGAATTCTACAGGAAGTGGGTTCCGTGGAGACAACGAACTCGGGCTTGATTTCGCTCTCCTTGATAATGTATTGCCAGCAAAGACCATCGCAATCCTCTTCCTGCACCGTCCCGGTGACAAGCAGTGTGTAGTCGTCTTCCAGATTGAGATCCTTGATAATTTTTCCGGCGTACACCATGGAAGCCATGCCACCTTCCTGATCGCTGGCACCGCGACCGCCAATGGTCTCTTCATCTTCGTATCCTTCGTAAGGATCGAACTCCCAGTTATCCGGATTACCAACTCCAACGGTGTCAATGTGGGCATCCATCGCAATCAGTCGACTGCCTTTGCCGACATAACCCAGGATATTCCCCATGGGATCGATTTCCACTTTATCAAATCCGACAGCTTCCATCTCCTCTTTGATTCTCCTGACAACCGCTTCTTCACCGCAGCTCTCACTGGGAATGGCGATCATATCACGAAGAAATTTAGTCATCTGCGGTTTATACTCTTCTGCTTTCTTAAGGACTTCTTCAAATTTCAGTTCCACGATTACTCCTTGATTGGTTTTTCAGCTCTCAGTTCACTTTCATCATTCTGCGGGCTTGATTTTAAACAGTTGACAGACTCGTTACTGGCAATATGTTGAGTTTTGAAATTGGGTGTTAATAGTCAGTCTGCTTGATACAAACTGTATTTTATAATATCTAATGAAGCTGTTCTTTGACCGGTGACCGTTTTTTAAAGCTTATCCAGAAGCCCGGTTTTCCTGTTGAATGCTTCAATCAGCTCGTCGATTTTGTCCACACTTTCAACAATAGAGGTCCAGTATTGATCGTCATACCACTGTTGTTGAATCTCTTCATATGTTTTGCCCTGTTGTTCCACCCAGGTGTAGTATTTGAGATTATGAACGCGCTTACGTCCGTAATAGGTCAGCTCCTCCATGTAATCGACGGATAGCCCCTGCAGTTTGCTTTCATAGGTAGAGGCAGCGTCTGTGGCGGAGAAAGAGCCTCTCTCCTCGGTCAGTTCCGCCAACCTGCTCTCATACATCTCCATGGAATCTGTGAGTATGGTGACCACGACGTCTTTATCGGTCATTTCGTAGTATTTGGCGAGTTTGATGGCGCTGACCAGGTTGCTGGCGCCGGAGATGCCGATGAGATCCAATTGTTCCACCAGCTCTTCGGATACGCCCCTGCTTTTGAGAAGCTGTTTTCCTTCCGGTTCATTAAAAAGCCGGATCAGGCTCATGGGGATTTCATCGTCGATGGCCACCAGCAGATCAGTATTTTTTGCGTTATGGATCCATGGCACATGTTTGTCGCCTATTCCCTCAATACGGTGGGCTCCGAAACCGTTATTAATCAAAGTCGGGCATTGCAGTGCTTCGCTGGCCATAATTTTGCTGTAAGGATATATTTTCTTCAGGTAATCACCGGCTGCAATGGTACCACCGGAACCTGTTGCTGAGACGTATCCCCGGAAATTCTGATCCTCGGACATGGTCTGCTTCAGAATTTCGTGTATAGCGGGTCCCGTGATTTCATGGTGCCAGAGATAATTTCCCAGTTCATCGAACTGGTTGAAAATACAGAGTGCTTCCCCTGAAGCCCTCAGCTCATGGCATTTGTCAAAGATTTCCTTGACGTTGCTTTCCGAACCCGGTGTTTTGATAATTTCCCCGGCAACGGATTGAAGCCAGTCGAATCGCTCCTGGCTCATCTCTTCGGGTAGAATGGCAATGGAATCGCAGGCCAGAAGCGCTGCATCATAGGCCCCGCCCCGGCAGTAGTTTCCGGTGGAAGGCCAGACCGATTTTTCCGTTGTGGGATCAAACTGGCCCGTGACCAGTCTCGGCACCAGGCAGCCAAAAGCCGCCCCGACCTTATGTGCGCCGGTTGGAAACCATTTCCCCACCAGGGCTATAATTCTGGCGTCAACACCGGTCAGTTCCCTGGGAAGCTCCAGGTAATTGACACCGCCAAATCCTCCACCGGTTTCCACTGCCTCGTTGTGCCAGGTGATCCGAAACAGGTTGAGCGGATTGATATCCCAGAGACCCACCTCCTTGAGGCGGCTTTTGATCTTCTCGGGGATCAATTCCGGATTACGTTGCTGCTTGAAGGTGGGAACTATGATGTTTCTTTCCCTGGCTCTTTCGATAGTGCGCTTCAGAACTTCAGGGTTTACGGTCAGATCAATCATCCTTTCTCCTTGGAAAAGTGTCTTTATTGGTTTCTGCTGGTTTACGGTTGTCGAAACCGTTGCACGATTGATGATGGTTTTGATTACGTTGAGATACAACCTGGTATTAGAATATCTTATCCAGGGCTTCAGCTTCCGGTGTTATGATGATCGGTTCCGAGCCACTAAGTTCGGTGGCTTTTAGAGCGCTGGGAATGTCCTTGAGCCCACTTCCTGTGTTGATGACAACCACCTTATCCTTTGCTCCAACAAGACCTTCTGCCCGGGCTTTTTCCAGTCCAGCATATGCAGCCGCTCCCGCTGGTTCTGCAAAAACTCCGCTTCCTCTCGCCAGGTCGGTAACAGCAGCCAGAATCTCCTCGTCGCTGACAGAGACAAAAGCACCTTCTGTCTCATTGGCTGCTGCCAGGGCTTTGATCCTGTCCCTTGGCAGACCTGCACTGATACTGTCAGCGATTGTGTTAGCTTCCACAGCGGGTTTGGTTAGAACATCCTCACCATTCTTCCAGGCCTGGTAGAGGTAGCTGCTCCCCGAAGCTTGTACCCCGATCAACCTGGGTATTCTGTCGATCCACCCCAGGTTAAAAAGATCCTTCAGGCCCTTATGAACTCCGCCGATAATGCAGCCATCGCCGACGCTGACCAGGATTACATCCGGTACTCGCCAGGCGAGTTGTTCGCAAATTTCAAAGGCCACCGTTTTTTTCCCTTCGGTCATGTATGGATTGAAACCGGTATTGCGATTGTACCACCCGAACTTGTTCGCAGCAAGACTGCATAGTTCAAAGGCCTGGTCATAGGTGCCTTTAACCAGTACCACCCTGGAGCCAAAAACCAGTAATTGAGCTATTTTCGCCTGAGGAGCCGACTCGGGCACAAAGATAACATTGGGCTGGTCAATCGAAGCACAGAGACCACTAAGGGCGGCCGCGGCGTTTCCTGTACTGGCTGTCGTAATGATTTCCGCTTTTTGCTCCCGAGCCTTGACGATGGCAATGGCACTGGCCCGATCCTTAAATGATGCTGTTGGCTGGCGACTGTCATCTTTTATCCAGAGCTTCGTTATGCCGTGTTTTGAAGCCAGTCGCGCAGCACTGTACAACGGAGTCCAACCCACGGCCAAAGGTGGAGTCTCGGAATCCGGATCGACAGGAAGTAGAGGTTTATAACGCCAGATGGTCATTTCGGCATTATTAAGCAGCGAATCACGTGATACCGTTGAGCGGATATAATCATAGTCATATTCTACATCCAGAATTCCCTCGTTACCGTGATCCGGGCAGATATAGGAAACCTCATCGGCCGAATATCCCTTTCCGCAGATGACACATCTCAAACGGCTGATTTGTTTGGGGCTCATTGTCGCTCTCAATTGGCAAACCGTGGATCATCAGGAGCAGGTAACGGTTGATGATTTTCGGTTTCTTTCGATTTGATTTAAAGAATCAATTCCAGTTTTTGTTCAAAAATTTTAGCAATCCTTCAAAAAAATTGGAAGGCAAAAAGCAATTTTAAGCCAAACATATCAAAAATCAGGTCGATTTCCATCGTAGAATAACTGCAGCCGGACTGAAGCTGGCTGATCATCGCCCTGGATTGCGCGTTTTCACAGTGATGACAACAACCGAACTGGAGGAAGAGTCGCCTTGATCAAATCAGCTCGGAGGGAAATTATTATGTTGAGATTTATCCCAAGTTGGTCAGTCTTGATTTTCCGATGCTTTTTGAGGAAAACGTGCTGACAAGCGTAAAAAAACCTGTAAATATCAGGTTTATATTCAATGAAGTAGTTGGTAAAAACAGGACTCCTGGTTGTCCGGACGTTGGGTTTTCAGCGGTAATGATCAAATCATGATAAAGCGTTATCTGGTTGCAGTTTTTCTTATTGTATTGGGTTTTGCCTGCCTGCTTCCTCCACCTCTGCTGGGAGAAGGGGATTCGCAATGCAAACTATCCCAGGGGCAGGTTGATTACTCTTTTTGTGATTTTAGCGAGGGAGATCTAAGCTGGCAGGATCTGAAAAGGATGATCTTTATTGGTGTCAACTTCAGCAAAAGCCAACTGGAGGGCATCGATTTGAAAGAATCGGACCTGGAAGAGACCAACCTGAGTTGGTGCGAGATGACCAAAGCCGACTTAAGGGCAGCCAGCTTTAAAAAAGCAAATCTGAAGTGGGCGAATCTGACTGAATCCAATCTGGAAAAAGCGAATTTTGAGCAGGCCGATTTAACCGAAGCGATCCTTATCAAAGCAACCCTGACATCCTCTCTTTTTCAAGCAGCGGTACTAAACCGGGCAAAGCTGAAAGAGGCCGACCTCAGTTTTTCGGATTTCAGAAAATCCGAGTTGAACAGGGCCGATCTAAGCTTTGCCGTGCTGGAAAGAGCCGATTTCAGTTCAGCTTCCCTGCAGGAAGCCGAACTGAAAGGAGCTGCCATGAAAAACATCAAGCTTAAAGGAGCGAATCTGTTCCAGGCCAATCTCAGCGAAACCGATCTGAAAGAAGCAGATCTAAGCAATGCCAACCTCAGCGAGGCCGATTTTGAACTTGCCAACCTGCAGGGTGCCAACCTCAGCAAAGCCAATCTCGAAAATGCCTCCTTTCTCAATGCACGGTTGTATAAGGCAGATCTCAGGAACACGGAACTGGTGTTGACCAATCTCAAAGGAACAACCCTGCAGAGAGCCAATTTGGAGAAGGCCGAGATGAACCGTTTGAAATTGCAGAAAATGAACTTCAAACGGGCCAACCTGCAACAAACCAGGCTGATTCGCGGAGATTTCAAAAAGGCCAGTTTCAAGAGGGCAGACTTGACCAAGGCGCAGTTCGAAAGCGCCAAGCTAAAATCAGCCGATTTACGTAAAACGGTTCTGCTTGATACCAATTTCTCCAAGGCGGATCTTGAGGAAGCTGACTTCCGGGGAGCTGAGTTGACTAATACCGATTTCAGAAAAGCCAGCCTGCTCAAAGCCAATTTCAAGGGAGCCAAGGTTAAAAAAATAAAACTCGGCGGTGCCGATTTGAGTGGTGCTATCTGGATAGACGGTAAACAGTGCGCAAAAGGATCCATCGGCAAATGCAAATAAAGGATTGCATGGTATTACAGAGAAATTCCTCGCAGGAAACGACACACTAGCGGAGAGAGAGAATGGTTTTAAAACTGACCCAGGACAGTGATGCCAGTTTGGAGCTGAAGCGCTTGTTCTATCAGCTTAAGCTGTCTCAGCCGGAAACCAGGGATTTTTCCACCCTGATGATCACCAGCGCCAATGAGGGAGAAGGAAAATCGATTTTCTCCCTGGCGATAGCATTGGGGACAGCCAAGGAAAAAGAACAGAGCTGCCTGCTGGTTGATGCCAACTGGATGAAACCCGTGATGCATCAGTATTTTGGATTGGACCGTCAACACAATCTGAAAAAATTCTGGGAAGCGCCATTGGACTGCATTCAACCTTCCGGCATCGAACACCTGGATGTACTTACCGCACCACAGGGTGTAGAGATTGATACCAAAGAGGAGTTTGTTAAATCCGAGGTGATCAGGGATGTTTTTGAACAATTATCCGCCAAATACGCGACGGTGGTTTTCGATACCTCACCCATCCTGAAAAACATCCAGAAATATGGCAGTGAGCCAGGGGCGCGTAACCTGGATTCGTTGATCCTGTCGGATTTTGTGAAGATCAGTATCCTGGTTATTATGGCCCGGGTTACCAACAAACAACTGGTCAAAAAGGCCAAATTCGAGTTGCAGAAGGATAATAACCAGGTTTGGGCTGTGCTGAACAACTATAAGAACCCGTTTTATAAGTAGTCCGGATAATCTTTAGGAATTCAGAGACCGGTCAGGCACTCTGATATCCAAAGACAGGTCATTTCCGGAGACAAGAAAAAGTCAGGTCATAATCTTTAAGGAGCGGAAAAATGTTGGGGTATTTCTTTCGCAGGGCGATGATCTCCCTGAATCAGAGGAAGATCTGGTTTTTGCTGCCTATTTTGCTTTCGGTGATTTTTGCCGGTTGGCTCTACTTCAGCTCACCCCGGGTATATAACATAGGAATGAGTTACCTGCCGCCGAACGCTCTTCCGGGTGCCGGGAATCAGATAAACCCGTTAGGGCTGTGGAATGATACGATCGATGCTATGCCTTTGGGCAACCAGTTTATCAATAGCAAGGTCAGGGAGATTTCCAAAAACCGTAAAATCGTTCAGGCCTGGACCGAGGATTCCCAGAACAGTGAAAAAGTCATCCTTGCCAGACGTAGTGGGGGAATAGGTCGATTTATTGTTAACGATATCAAGGATCATTTCTCCATCAATGAAGTGCCGGGTGAGGGGGAAGAAACTCCGGGTTTGATCCGTTTTACCTATGAAGGGACAAACCGGGCCTTGGGGGATCAACTGGTTGCTTTTTACTCACAATCTCTGATTGATACCTGGCAGGGAGAGTTAAAAGGCAAGCTGAAACGTGAACGGATGATTCTCGATCGGTTATCTGCCCTTTCCGGCGATGATGATGAGGATGAAGAGGATGACGAACCGGTGACTATCTCGCCTGCCGTGCAGAAAAAAATAGAGCAACGGCAGGCCAATGTAAATCGGATCGAAATGCAATTGGCTTTGCTGGCGGGCCGGTTTTCGTCTATTGAACGGGTTGAGCTGGAAAGAAAATTATCGGATGGAATTGTCGTTCGCAGCCTCCTTTTCCTGATTCTGGTTTCCCTGGTAACCCTTGTTATTCTGGTCGGTGTCGAGTTTTTCTCAAAGTCATTTACGACAGAACTTCAGGTCAGCCAATACCTGGGGATCCGCCTGATTGGCACGATCCCGAAAATCGATCCTATGGAATCCTGAATTTACAGGTGGATCACCAGCGGATGGTTTAAAAAGACAGATTGATGGTTGCCGTTATAGTGGTTGTTTCATTGGTGTTGGCTGCTTCGACTTCAGGGGTTGTCACCTCTTCCTGTTGTTGATAGCCGAGCAGAAAAGACCAGCTATTCCCCCTGTATTCCATCGTAATAATACCGCCATTGCTATCCTTGTTTATTTCCGAATCCTCTGCCGCGAAGATTTCAATTCCGGTTTTAAAAAATTCTGTCCAATTGAATTCATAAAACAGGCTTCCGTTTACTTCCGAATGATCCTGGAAGAGAGTGGTTTCATCACCACTCATCTTCTTTGTCTGGTTGGTCACCTGTATTTTGGCAAGATGCGGATATTTTAGAAAAGACTGGCTGAAGCTTATGGACTGGGTGATTTCATTACTCTCCAGAAAGGCATTGCTGTCCAGATAATCATAGTCCAGCGATGAGTAACCGAGTGTGTAATCCTGTCGCCAATCGAAATTCTGATAGACCAGCTCCACAAAATAACCCGATTGATAAGTGTCTGCATTCGCCAAAGTGACTGAATCGTATTTGGGAACATTAAGCGTGAAGGTTGTTGTTCCCAGGAAGGCGGCAAACCCTGTCTGATAGGTGAGTTGCAGTCCTAATTTCTCGTCCCTGGTCAGGTGTATATCATATTTCTGCCGACCCGGGAGTTTTCCGAAATAGCTGAAAAAGAAAATATCCTTTTCCGGCTTTTCACCGGATGCTTCGATTTCTCCCTGGTAGTTGTCCGCCGTGAATTCAAGGCGATCGGTCTTTCCGACCATTAATCCCGCATGCAGTTGAATGCTGGTGTATTTGGAATCGGTGGATTCCGTCTGATTCATATTGATTTCCACCATATCCGAGTATTGACGTTTCAGTCCCCTGTAATCCTGGTTCAGCTCACGATTCAGTGGCGGTAATTCGTGGGCTTCCTCGAAATAGCGTAAGGCTTCCAAATCGTAACCGTGCTCACCGGTGAAATAGGCGAAGGTGGAAACCACATCTTTATCACGGGGATAGAGTTTGTAGAGCTCCTCCAGGATTTTTCTTGCCTCCTCTTCCTCTCCCAGGGCCGAATGTGCAGTGAAAACATTTAGTCCGACGAGTAACTTATCGTGCGATTCCAGGTCTTCAACTTTCACATAGTCGAGCAGTTCCTGCCAATGTTCCAGCATTCTCAGGATTTCCATTCGGTTCAGTTTGAGGGAAGCGCCATCGGGATTCTGTTTTAAAGCATCGTTGATAGCGGCAAATGCCAATTCATATTCTTCCAGACGAACATAGCAGAGGGCCAGTCGTTCATTCTCAAATGAGGCCCGGTTGGTTTTTAACAGGATCTCTACAGCGCGATTCATATTATCTTCGATCTTATCGTATTCGCGCAGGATGTTAAAAACCTCTCCCTGTGAAAACAGGATCTCCGTATCAAACGGATTGATCTTCAAATACTCCTCGAAGTTTGCGGAAGCAGTATCATAATCTTTTGTATACAGTCCGATCTGACCAAGACGCTTGAGGCCCATATAGTACTTGGGATCTTCCTCCACCAGTTCACTAAAGAGGAATCTGGAAACATCATAGGAGACGAATCCAAAAGTGTGCTCGGCATTCATCTTTCTTTCCCTGGTATTCTTCCGACGGCTTTGTAGCTGAACAAATACCTCTTCGGCCTCGTCTATTCTCTTCTGTTTGTGGAGAAAACGGAAATACTGGAGTTGAAAGTAGAAATCGTCGTACAGCTTCATTCCGGTCAAAAGATCTTCTTCCTGCTCCTTGGCACTGGCGAATCTGGCATTGCCGATGAGACGGTACAGCCTCTTTTTAGTTGGGTAGTTCGCATACCTGGATTTCAGGGTATTGTACAGGGTTCTGCCATGCTCGGTGATTTTGTCCGTTAATCCGAGAATCTCCGCGTAGGTGGTCAGGGCCTGAAGCAGTTCGACGTATTCATCTGTCAGGTCTACAGCTTCCGCTTTGATGCCTGTACCTGCTTCGTGATACTGGTATTCGGTCTCCTGCTCCGTCTTGGTTTTACCGGTGGCTATGCGTGCCTCGGGTGCCTCCTTTGAAGTAAAGGGCAGAAGTTCCAGGCTGATGTCATAGATTTTTTGGGGATCGTCTTCGAACTGGTAATGCTGCATTTTGAGGTAGAGAATGGAGAGTTCCAGTGATTCGTCTTCGATTTCATCCAGAATCTCCTCAAATTCATCATATTCCCCGTTTTTGCGATAGAGTATCGCCAGGTTATACTTGACCAGATCCGCATCATCATGCTCGTCGATGATATCTTCAAAGAGGTCGATCCCCTCTTCGTATTTCTGCGTGATGAGATAGTGGGCCATCAGACCGTCGATCCACCTCGGGTTTTTGTAGTCCTTCATCAGGATTTCACCCTGAATCTCCACCATGTTCTCCACATCCATCTCGGAGCGGTAAGTCTCGAACAGCAAAGTCAGAAGCGGAACAGTTTCCCCTTTCTCATCCATTTCATTTTCCACCAGATCCCTGGTGTATTCGGGATCACCAAGAATGGTCGAGATTTTGAGACGGTTTAACCAGGTTTCCTTACCTGTGGCTTCAATTCGATCCAGAATGGACTCCGCCAAGGTCGTGTTACCGCCCGTCAGGGACAAGGTGAAAAGATACTCCAGATCCTTTTCCGGGAGGTCGGCGACAGAGATTTTGACAAGCTCGGCATAGGCGCTGTGTATTTTACCGCTCCAGATCAGTACCTTAAGATAACCAAGCTTCTTATCCACCGTTTGGAATTCACCGTGAATGGCAATCAGCTCTTCATATATCTCTCTTGCTTCATGCACTTTGCCATTGCGCAGGTAAAAGGCGATGAACTGTTCTCCGATATTCAGGGATTTTTCTTTTTCTTCATAGAGCGCCTTCCAGAGAGTCTCGGCTCTTTCGGTTTCCTTATGATATTCAAATAAATTAAGGAGTTTAATATAGAGGGTTAAATTTTCAGGATCCAGTTTAACGGCAGTTTTAAGAGCGGACAGACCTTCCTCCACTTTTTTCTTCCAAAGTAAAAGGTCCGAATAGGTTTCCCAGGCTTTTGAGCTGTTCAGCCAGAGGGCCTGTTCCTTGAAGACCCTGAGGGCCTCTTCATCTTTCTGTATATAAAAATAGAGATCGCCCAGCGCCTTATATCGCTCGGCAGTCTTATAACCCGTCGCCAACATTTCTTCGTAGGTGCGGGCAATGGCATCCATATCGTTGGCCGCTCTGGCTTTTTTCAGTTTCTCTTCCAATAACTGCTCTCCCGTCTGTGAATAGACAGGGCGGGCGAAGCAAACCATTACCACAATAAGGGTGAATAGTGGTATGACGGTTTTCATGGACCGCGACAGGATAGGAATGTTTAGCTTCTGAATCATAAAGCTGCAGTTATCAAAGATGCTTACAAGAGATTTACAAACCTGTTATTTCTGTTTTGTTGACCATCAGTTAGTAATCGATAACGATAAGGGGGACCTTTGTTTCAGGATCCAATGAGATGTAGTAGCTGTCATTGTGATGGCTGACGCTGATGATTCCCCTGGACTTTTTTTCCAAAACCTTTCCTTCATCGATTCTGAGTGTTTGTAACTCTCCCCGATCAAGAATCTCGAATCGATCTTCATCCAATTGTCTGATTTTAACACTTAAAAAACCCCGGACCATCCTGATATATTCCGACGGAAACACGATTTCGTAGTCCTGCTCCAAAACCCAGTTATAAACGGTTCTGAGGGACTTTAATGAAGCAACACGTTCGGCGGTATAAAAATGATAATAAGCATTGGCTGCTGAAATCCTTATGGGCTTTTCTGTATTTTCAAAGGTTTTCAGGAGATTGGCGAATCCGTTAAAGTCCTCGGTCCAGAGATTGGTATAGAGATTTTCGTTGGATTGACTGGAATGAACCTGCCAGTGGTCTCCGCCCATATGCCTTACCAGAGGGGATACGTGCGCATAAGACGGAAACATGGGATCGAATGCACTGTCTCCTCCATTGATGGCATCAAGATTATATTTCTTCAGAATATCAAATGCTTCCCGTGGTGGCGTGGTATCACCCGACCAGTAAATGGTAACCGCTTTTTTCCCGGGAGGTGCCAGGTTTTGATTAATGTAATCAAGAGATCCCTTGATTTCCGTTTCCAGATCAAAGGGCTCCTTTTGATAGGCTGAATTTCTGCCGGGATCTCTCCACTTATATGGGTGGTTGATGGTATGTGAACCGAGTTCCACGTTGTCCATGGCGAAGATGCGACGCATGGACTCGACCAGACGTTGATTTCCTTTTCGATTCGGATCTATTTCGGCAACAACAGCAGAAACCCCCACCTTGATTCGCGGAAACTCGATAAACACCTCTTCCATAACCTCCGCACAGTATCTTCCGCTTTTTGCCCGTGAGAGACTCAGGGAAGCATCACCATCAATATGAGAGTAAAACACCCGTTTTCCCTTGTGGGTGGTGGGATCAGGAATGGGTCTCTGTTCCGGATGTAAAATTTCCTTGAAAAACAGAAACGGGTTAATAATCCATTTCTGTCTATAGGGTTCCCTGTCTTCCATCCAAAGCGCGTACCCGTTTTTGACGTAGCCTCCCTGCGGCGATGTGGCAACGATGGTACTCTCACTGTCTTCCAGATCCTTATTTTCAATAGTCAGCCAGGAAACCACCTCGTCATTCAGGGGAACATTCCATTCATAATCGCCGGGCGGCTCGTTCAAGCGGTATTCAAAGTTCATCATACGATTGTCGCTATCAACAACCACGACCTTGGAGGAGGCTTTACGCTCAATCAATCTGTAACCCAGGCCGATCAGGGAAAGCAGTCTTACTTTCAATCCCGGCGACAATGGCTCTTCCGTGACATAGTCATGCTCCAGCCCGGTATATCCCAGAATGATGATCTTGGTTCCCTTTGCAGACTGCTTTTCAACCCAGGACAGAAATTCGTCCGGCTTACGAATGGCAGAGTTTGTAAACCAGATCAATATGGCTTCATAGGTCTCCATTTTTTCTTCGTCGGGAAGTTCCTCCAGGTTCACATTCAACTGTTCCACAAAGTACCCGTAGTAATTCAGGATAGCGTGCGCCCGGAGTTGGATATTGTTCTCAGCGAAGCTATATTCTTCGTTTACGTTATATAAACCCAGGATCCTTCTCTTCAGCAGTTTGCCTTCCGTTTGTGCCCCCAAATGCCCTGAAACGGTAATGCAGAAGATCAGGGTCAGGCTTGTTGCAATCAATAATCGGTGGATTTTTCTCTTCATCATCAGCTTATTTAATCGTCCCAAGTCTGTTATTCGGTCAATCCAGATCCCTTCCGGTACTGCGATAACCCAGCCCGACCCGGGTCAGGTCATCACCAACAGCAATTGCCTCCAGAAAAAAACCGGACGCTCCTTCAAAGGGAATCAGCATATTGACAGCAAAACTGCTACCTGTGGTGGATTCAGTTTCTTCCGAGCTGCTGATCGTCGCGGATTCCGGTTTGGTGACAAAATGGTCATCCCGCAGGAGATAGCCCAGGCGTATCCTGAAGTCCAATGAGTGCGAACCGAACAGTTCTTTAATGGACCAAACCTTGTAGGTAAGGTACAGCCCCAGTGTGGAAGTGTTTACTTCCCTTTCGGCTGGTACGGTTTGGTCACTGGAACTGTCATAGTATTCCAGGGTTTGGGTCTGCTCGGTGATATTGCCGGCGACTTCGAGCTCGGTTGAGAAGCCTTCCAGCAATCCATCGAGATTAAACCCGAGTCCTACCGTCAGCATGGGTGCACTGGAGAACTCCTTGATCTGCTGGGTGCCAAGTGCGAAATAACCAAACAGTACATTCGAGCGAGGTTCCACAATCAGATGAAACTCGGTATCCGCAAATCTGGCATTGGATTCGGCAGTGATTTTAATCGGACCACTGCCATCATTTGTTTCGGAGATGAACAGGGTTAGGGTGCCGTCTTTTATGTCCGTTTGCACTACGGCAGGATCGAATGATTCCGCAGAGAGGGTGATTTCATCCGGGTGATTGTCCACATCGGAAAACAGGGTCGCTATGGAGATTTCAATTGAATCGGCACCGACATAGGTCTTGATATCGTCCAGATTTCTGGTCACGATCGGCGGGTCGTCCACGGGAGTAATATAAACCGGAATGGTGCTCTTGATGGTTTGCCGGTTGGAGTTTCCTTCCAGCATCAGTGTGGTCAGACCGTTTTTGTCTTTCTTGGGGGTGAGGGTCAGTTGATGCCCTTCGATTTTAACCCTGGCTAATTTCTGACTGTTATCAGACAGAACTTTAATCAGAATCAGCCGATCATCATTATCGATGTCCGTAAATAGCTGGCTCAAATCGATAATCTGGTCTCCGGCATCCTCATCGAATTCAATTTTTTCAATTGGCTGGTTGATAACGGGTGGATCATCGATCGGGAGAACAACGATTTTGAATGACTCCTTGATGCTTCTGTTGTACCTGGATCCGGTGATGGTTATGGTGGCTTCTCCGCTCATGTCAGGCAATGGCTGGCAGACCAGGTTTTCTCCCCGGATTTCCGTTTTGACCAGGGACGGTGCGGAATTGGATGAAAGGCTTACCTGGATGGCATCGGGATCGATATCCTTCAATTCGTCTCCGGAGGCAGTCTTTTTCTTGTCATGAATCCCGAAAACTCCTGACAGGTCGATGGTAAAAATCGGCCCGTCTTCCGGCACTTCGACATCTGCGATGGGTTGGAAAACACCCAGGGTGGCTGTCTCCTCGACAAATATATTGAAGGTATCGCTGACTTTTTTCCCATCTGATCCGGCTTCTATTGTTAGCTCCGCTTTTCCCCAGCCCCCTTCTTTGAAGCTGAGATTCAGCCGCGTGCCATCCAACTGAGCCGTAACCAGCTCGGGATTGCTGTTTTCACTTACGATATAAGTCAGGCTTTTGATATCTGCCGATTCGATTCCCTCTTTTTGAGCATTGAGGTATTGAGTTACGTCGATGTCCGAGAATACAGGCTTCAAATCAATTGTACCCGATGGTGTTCCCGCTTTAATCTGCAAATCGGCAATCGGGTTTTCCACAACAGGTGCGTCGTCGATCGGCAGGACGGAAACCTTTATGGCGTGATCCAACTGGTGTTCTTCATAACTTCCCCTGATTACGAGTTCCGCATTTCCCCACTGGTTTGGGCGATAATTGATTGTCAGGCGGTTTTCACTGATGGAAGCCGTAAGCAGTTGCGGATTGTTGTTGCCGATAATGGACTTGATGATGGCGGTGGCTTCATCACCCCTGGAAACAGGTTGTCTGCGATCCACAAACAGGGAATCCAGACTGACGATCGTTGGTGGCGCATCTTCGTTAACCCTGATATCGCCGATGGGTTTGAAAACTTTGAGAATATTGTCTTCCGGGGAGACGGTAACCGAAAAGGTTTCGATGATGGATTGATCTCCAAAGCTGCCTCTCAGGGTGATATCGGAGCGGCCGACCCGGTTTGGCAGGTACCGAATGGTCAGGCTGTTCCCAACAAGGTCGGTTTCGATGAGCGCGGGATTGGTGGATTTCAGGACGGTTTTGGTGATTTGAGAATCAATATAGGAATGATCGGCAGTTTTACTGCCGAATACCGCGCTTAAATCGATGATTGAAGGAGGAGCATTAACCTTGACCTGTAAATCGGGAAGCGGATTTTTAATCAGCAACGCTGGCGCTTTATAACCGATGCCTTTGCTATGTTCAAAATCAATGGTGTTAACCGTCTGTTGCAACCACATTCCGTCTTTGAGATAAAAGAGGCTGGTGACGACCTTGTAGCTGTCTGTTGGGGCGTCAATTTGATATTCAAGATTCGGTTTAATCGTTTGTTGCTGACCTTTTTCTCCGCTGAAATCTTTGGTGGTGGCGACCAGGGCGTTACCCTTTTTATCCAGCATGGTGGTTTCCAGACGAAACTTACCCGATTGCACGGGCAGAATGTTGAATCCCGAGAGGATAGCGACTTTTCCTCCTTTGGTGGCCCACTCATATTGCTGCTCTTCAATCCTCCCTTCCGCAGCGGCGCCCCCATCTACCAGCATCTGGACCCAGTCGATCTTTCCGGACCATTTAATGGTTCCCGAATCGGAGCTGTCGGTGAAGACCACCCTGACCTGATTCTCCCCCTTTTTAATCCAGGAGAGTTCGAGGTTGAAAACCGTTGTATTCCAGGTGTCATTGGTACCGGACAGATTGCCAAGATAGTGTCCGTTGAAATAGACCTTGTCGGTTTCACCCCTCTCTTCATCGACATCAAAGGCATACAGACTGATCCGGGCATTGTTAACCGGCAGGTTGCCATCTACGATCAGGACAAACTCCGCAACTCCATCAACCGTTGGTTGCCGTTCAATCAGTTTGTCGAGATCCCCACCTTCATTCCTGTAGTAGGTACTCCCTTGATCTTTTTTGGCTTTCGCACCCGGGGGGACGGATTGGGATTGCGCTCCGGCTGTTGGCACAAAATATAAGGACAGCAGGACGATAAGCAGGAAAAGGCCGGACCTGGATTGGCAAAACAACATGACGGATCGCTTGACAGTCGATTTGATCAAGTCGGAATTATGGAAAGTTCAGTTTATTAACCTTGGGTAAGACTTTAGATAAAGTCTATTGTTATCGTTGTATATTTAGCAAGGGTATAAATCTAAATCCGAGGCACTGTTCGGTGGTTACTTGGTGGGAGAATCAGGACTTTCAGAGCTGTTCCCCCGCAGATGAGATCATTCCGGAATTTGTCCCTGGGAATGCATCCGTTTGGCAAGATAGATCAGGGGTGTATCCAGTGCTGCTACCAACCATTTCAACAGGTAAGTGGTAATCAGAATCTCAAGGAAAACATCAAGTGGGAAGAGTCCCCAAAAAGCAATAAAAGAGAAAACAAGAGAGTCCAGCAACTGACTGATCATGGTGCTGGCATTGTTTCTCAACCAAATATAGCGGGTTGCGGGGAACTTCTGCTTCCAGAAGTGATAAGCCCTGATGTCGTGAAACTGGGATATCAGATATGCTGTCAGACTGGCCAGCGCAATCCTGGGCATAATCGAAAACAGGGTGGACAGGCTTTCATGAGCAAAATCGCTGCTGTGCGGAGTGAACTGCAAGGCGACATTCATAAGGACTGTCATCACAATCAAAGAAAAAAAACCGATGGCAACGGCTTTTCGCGCCTCCTTTTTGCCGTGGTTTTCGCTGAGAATATCAGTTGCCAGGAAGCTGGTGGCGTAAACAATGTTCCCCAGGGTGGCGACAACACCGAAAAGTTCGATGGTTTTTAGAACCTGAATATTGGCGATAATCACTGCAATGGGGGTCCAGGCATAAAGCCCGGTCTTACCGAAAAGACGATAAATGAAGAGAATCGCTCCAAAGTTAATTAGCAGGAGCAGTGCCCAGAAGAGTTCGTTCATGTGGTATCCTTGTGTTTTTTATTAAGGCTGGTGCCTCGACAGCCGTGTCTTTAAATGCTAGGAGAACGGGTTATAGCTGTCAACCCGGCGGGATATCAATACCTTGAGTGAATACCATCCCTTGCTCTCTTAAAAGGAATCCCCAGGCGGAGCATTTTATTTCTAAGGGTGCTGGCGGGCATTTCCAATATCTCGGCCGCTCCGCCTGCTCCCCCGATCTGCCAACGTGTCTCTCCGAGTATTTTTTCAATATGCCTTCTGGCTGCCTGGTCGAAGGTTCGGGATGGGTCTTGTGATTCCGGAGGCCGGTCGGTTTTTTGAACCAGGGCGATGGTATTAAAATTGTCAAAACTCAATTTACCGCCGGTATGGAGAATCAATTCCCGCTCAATCACATTCTCCAACTCCCGGACATTTCCCGGCCAGTGATAATGAGTCAGGCGGTCCAAAGCTCCGTTGCTCAACTCCGGCGCAGGATGGATCTTCAACTCTCTCGATTTCTTCTGTACAAAATGATCCACCAGGGCGGGAATATCTTTGACACGGGCTCTTAAGGGAGGAATGACGATGGGAAAGACGTTGACACGAAACAGCAGATCCTCCCGGAAATCCCCTTCTGCGACCATGTTCTCCAGATTGCGGTGCGTGGCGGCAATGACCCGGACATCAATACGGATCTGTTCTGCTCCTCCCACCCGCTCGATTTCTCCGTTTTGCAGGACCCGCAACAGTTTCACCTGGATATCCGGTTTTAATTCGCCGATCTCATCCAGAAAAATCGTACCGTGATCCGCTCGTTCAAAGCGACCCTTGCGCTGGTTCACCGCACCGGTAAAGGCTCCTTTTTCATGTCCGAACAGTTCACTGTCCACAACAGATTCGGGAATAGCACCGCAATTGACACTGACCAAAGGACCGCTTCGACGGTTGGAAAGGTTATGAATGGCGCCGGCAATCATCTCTTTTCCCACTCCCGTCTCACCGGTAATAAGAACCGGACTGTCCAGAGGCGCCACCAAGGTAGCCAGATTGATGGCGTTTCTAAGCCCGAAGTTATGTCCGATAATCTCTTTTACATCCGTCCCGGTCTTCTTCCGGTATGTCTCTTCATTGAGCATGCTTTTCAGCTTCAGGATTTCCCTTTCCTGCAGATAATTGTTCAGGGCCAGGGTGAAAGGCTTCTGCAGCAAGGCAAAGAGTTTGAGATCCGCTTCCCGGTACCTGTCCCTTCCCTTGGCCACCAGGACCACAACCCCGATCCGCCTGCTTCCCTTGTAAAGAAACATGGCCATGTTGGAGAAATCCCTGCCGGCAAGTTCAGTGAAGTACTCAGCCACCGGATCTTTTTCCGGGCGGTTGATAATTCTTAAATCGGGAAGCGGGCTTTTTTTCAACTGGGCACGTACCTCGACAGGCAGAGATATGACGCTGTCCTTCATGGAATCAAAGCCCTGTAATTGGGGATGATGCCAGATAACCGACCGGCTTGATTTGAGTGAGGGTTCCAGCAACTGAATGGTCATACCGTCGGCCGGAATGTATGGGTTCAGTGCTTTCAGACAGTGTGGGATGGCTGTTTCCAGGTCAAGATACTCGCTAAGGGGAAGGGAGCATTCCCGGAAAAATCGATCTTCCTTTTCCTTCATCGGTCTTTTCAATCTTTAGGTTGTTGATTTACACCTTGCTATTGGTGTTACCTAGCATAGAAAAACCGAATATGGTATCCGGAAAAACCGAATAAGGTCATTATGCGGCGTTGCCGGATCGGAGAGTGTTGAAGTCTATTGGGGTTGGATTGAGATGGGTCGATAACCCAGGTTGCTGGAAATCTCATAGGTGGTTCGCAGGAGCCTGCTGGCTGTCATTTCGACTTTTTGGGAGTCGACCTCTTCCGGATTCAGTTGGATGCTGGCTGCGCCGGCCAGTTTTCCATTTTCACCAAAGATGGGAGCCCCGATCCCGACCTGATGGAGCAGGATTTCGCGGTTGCTGATCGCATATCCCTTTTTCCTTACCCTATTGAGCTCGTCCAAAAGCTGTTCGCCATCGGTGATCGTATACTCCGTGTAAGGTTTGAGCTCAACCGTCTCCAGATAGATTTCCAACCGGTCATCCGTCATTTGTGCCAGCATGGATTTCCCCAGGGATGTGCAATAGCCCGGCAGCCTGGGACCCAATTGTCGTGAATGGGAGTCGATACCCTGGGGATGGACAGTCATGGTGATAAAAACTGTATTCAGATCCCATACCGCCAGCCGACAGTAGGAACCCGTGTCATTTGCCAACTGGTGCATGGCTACCGTGGCGTTACGATTGATCTCCAGGTTGCCGGCCTGCTTCATGCCCAATTCGAAAAGGGAAAAGCCGAGAGAGTATTTTTTGCTGTGCTCATCCTGAAAAAGAAATCCCTTCCGGGCTAGGGTTTTTACTATGGTGTGAACCGTTGTCTTGGCCAGACCCATGGATTCCGCAATCTCTCCCAACGACAATAGATTCTTATTGTCACGAAACAGATTCAGGATGTTGATCGCCCTTTCTATGGATTGAATGCTCATTGGATTAATGGTGAGTGGTTGGTGTCATTCTATAATGTAGAATAGTTGGAGAAGAATCATCCGTCAAGCTTTGGTCAAAGATTTGTTAATTCAACAATCAGGAGTAATGTTAGGATAATATTTGAAAAATGATTGACAAATCCTATAATTAAGAATTAAAAACTACATTATAGGATAATAAGTAAAGATTTCATAAATTGGATTGAAAATTCTCAAGATTTCCAACAGCAAGGAGAACACCATGGGTTGGTCACCATCTCGCAAGACAGGACTGCTCTATTCCGATGACAGGTCATATGGCGGTTATACCGTTATCGTTCCCAACGGGGGAGATCATATATATTTATTGGGACCGGACGGAAAGATCGTACATTACTGGCATCTCCCCTGGTATAAACCGGGGTATGCTTATTTCAGTCCTGAAGGGACCATACTTACAAGAGGCCGACTCATGCAGGAAACTGCCGAGGGTTGGGATTTTGTTCCGGATATTTCCGATATCCTGCTGGAGCTTGATTGGGATTCCAATGTGGTCTGGAGATGGCAGGAGGGTGACCTTCACCACGGCATGGCCAGGATGCCCAATGGAAACACCCTGATCATTGTCTGGACACCGCTGCCGGAAGGCTTTCATCAGCGAATCAAAGGTGGGGTAGCCCCGGAAACCTTTGAGAAAATTCTGCAGCATGATCCGGAATTCTGGGACTTTATCCTGGAAGGTATGGGAGTGGGGGGTCGTCCGAAAACCGAAGGTAACTATGGAGATGCCATCATCGAAGTCGATCCTTCGGGTAAAATTGTCAAGCAGTGGAACGCATATGACCATATCAGCCCGGAAGAGGAACCGAGTTGCAGTTTCTGTCCCCGTTCGGAATGGACGCATGCCAATTCCATTGAGTATACCTCCGACGGACATGTACTTGTCAGTTTCAGGGAGATCAGCCTTGTTCTGAAAATCAATTGGGAAACGGACGAAATCGTCTGGAAATTCGGCAGACCGGTGATCAGTCATCAACATGATCCCAATGAAACTCCCGATGGCAATATTCTGATTTTCGATAACGGGGCACACCATCCCATCCAGGGGCGATCCAGGGTGGTAGAGGTCGATCCTGTTACCGACCGGATCATCTGGCAGTATTCCGGTGACATCTGTTTTTCGTTTCGCAGCCTGCACATTGGTGGTGCGCAGAAACTTCCCAATGATAATATCATGATCTGCGAAGGTGAATGCGGCCGGTTGATTGAAGTGAATCGGGAGAAGGAGATTGTCTGGGAATGGATCAGTCCCTTCATCCATGATTTTAAAGGAAAGCCGAATATCCAGATATTTAAAACCAGAACTTATGCGGCAGATAGTCCCGAACTCAAAGGGAGAGATCTGACTGCCACCGATTGCTCGGAGATCAATGCCAAATACGGTTTGTAGGAATGTTGTACTCATTTCGGGATTGCTCCTCATCGGTCATCATAACTTACCGGCAGATCCGTATCTCCGGAAACGCATGAATCCGTTTTGAACTCCCGGAAACTATCCCGGCTTCCGGAAATACTGTCCTGTCAGTGAATAAAGAGGTTTTATCCCGGAAAGGTGTGAAATTATTTCCTGCGATTCACTTGCCCGTGTCGGCTGTCCCGTGAGCACAGGGTTGTCAGTTAATTTTAACCGGACGGACTTATGAGAACTTCCATAGAGAAATACCCGGAATTCATCCGGCAATTCTCCAGGATCACCCTACCCAATCCGGAGGTAGAGGCTTCGCTATTGGACGGAGAACAGGGGCAGGTTGTCTTTTTTGATATGCCAGAAGGGGCGGAGGTTCCCATGCACCAGCATGATGATTCCTGGGCAGTTGTGATATCCGGCGAGTTGAAAGTGACTGTGGGTGGCCAGACTTTTAATGCACAACAGGGAGATTCCTGGTTTACACCCGGTAATACTCCGCATGGTGGTGTGGCCATGAAAAGAACCCGGTTGATGGAGGTCTTTAGTGAGAAACGATACTAGCCTCGGAATCAATCATATCATCAAGGATTAAAATGGCATATCCAACGATTTATCCGACAGGTACCACGATTTACGATCCCGATAGGTGTTGGAATGGCTATACCGTCTTTCAGGCCAAAGAGACGGGGGCCTGTATCGTTGACATGAACGGAGCCACGGTTCAGATGTGGCGTGGACTTCATGGGTTTCCCAACACCCTGCTGCCGGGTGGTTATGTAATGGGAACGACCGGTCAGCGTGACAGTCGCTACGGTTACCAGGATCATCGGGACCTTGTGCAGGTGGACTGGGAAGGGAATATCGTCTGGAAATTCAACGAATACCAATATATCGAAGATCCCGGCGACGAACCCCAGTGGATGGCAAGATTTCACCACGATTTCCAGCGAGAGGGCTCACCTGTCGGTTACTATGTGCCGGGGATGGAACCCAGGGCGGATGGTGGGAACACCCTGTTGCTCGCTCACAAGAATCTTTACAACAAAGAAATTACAGAAAAACTCCTGCTGGATGATGTCTTCCTGGAGGTGAACTGGGAAGGGGAAATCATCTGGGAATGGGTTTGCAGCGAGCATTTTGATGAACTGGATTTCTGTGAGGAAGCCCGCAATACCATGTACCGAATTCCCAATATGCGCTCTTGCGGCGGTGGCATGGGGGATTGGATGCATATTAATTCCATGTCCCTGCTGGGGCCGAATCGGTTTTACGATGCGGGTGACAAGCGGTTTCACCCGGATAACATTATCTGGAGCGGTCGACAGACCAATATCATTGCCATCACCGAGAAGGAAAGCGGCAAACTGGTATGGATTCTCGGTCCCGATTACAATCGAACACCGGAATTGCGCAAACTGGGGTGGATTATCGGCCAGCACCATTCGCATATGATACCCCGTGGTCTGCCTGGAGAGGGTAATATCCTGGTTTTTGACAACGGGGGTTGGGCCGGTTACGGGGCCCCCAATCCTGGAGCATCAAGAGGATTTAACAACGTAATGCGCGATTATTCCAGGGTGCTGGAATTCGATCCGGTAACACTGGAGATCGTCTGGCAATGTACACCGGCAGAACTGAAGCTGGAGAAACCAGTGGATTATGCAAAATTCTATAGTCCCTTTATCAGTGCTGCCCAGAGATTGCCCAATGGCAATACTTTGATCACGGAAGGATCCGACGGCAGATTGATTGAGGTGACTCGGGATCATCAGGTGGTTTGGGAGTACATGTCACCTTATTGGGGATCCAATACCAATATGAACATGGTGTACCGGGCTTACCGGGTTCCTTATGATTGGGTTCCGCAATTGGATCCTCCCGAGGAAGTTCCGGTCAAGCCACCGGAAGTTTCCTCGTTCAGGGTACCGGGTGCTTCTCCTTTTGGAGAGAAAAGGGTTGTAAAGATGGAGGGAGTTTTATCCTATGATCGCATCGATTCGGCCTGTGTGATGCCGGGGGATCGCTGATCGCTATCAAGCAGAATAGCGTTCAACAGCCTGTGGCAAGAGTTCCGGCGGAAGGTATCTACCCCGGTCTGCGGGGGAGCGATTTTTCACAATACAAGTGTTCTTAAGCCTTGTATAGTTTGAAAGAAAACAATTCGAGGGGAAAATTATGAAACAATTATCAAAAACGTTTCTATTGCTATTGATCAGCGGAATGATCGTATCCTGGAGCGCTTATGCTGCATGGACTCCTGAAGAATCGATCAAAGTACTGGTGGGATTTAAAGCCGGTGGCGGAGTTGACACCCTGGCTCGTGTGGTTTCCCAGAAAGTGGCAGAGAACACCGGTTGGACAATTGTCGTGGTGAACAAAACAGGCGGTGGAGGCAGTGTTATGGCCAAGTCCCTGAAAAAAGCCAAACCCGACGGATATACCATCGGGTTTGCTCCCGGCGAGAATTTTACCTTTAACCCCACCATTAATCCCCGCATCGGTTTTACCCTGCATGACTTTACCCATCTGGCCGCCATTTCGGTATCTCAATGCGGGCTTTTTTCCATGTCGGATAAACCCTGGACAACACTGGCGGATGCCATCGAAGCGGCCAAGTCGGGTGAAGAGATTTCAGTTGCCTACCAGGCTCCCAAGATGGGGATGTCCATGAAAGCGATCGAGAAGGTGTTTGGAGTTAGTCTCAAACTGGTACCGGTAAAAGGCGGAAACGGCGGTGTTAAAAACGTGCTGGGGGGTCATGTGGATATCGCCTGGGGTGCCGGAATCCAGGCCAAATATGTGAAGGCAGGGCAGATGAAAATCCTGGCATCCTGTGAAAAAGAGCGAATCGCCATGGCACCGGAAGCTCCGACCGTGAGAGAGTTGGGAGTGAAATACGTAAACCTTGATGCCAAATTTCAGTTTTCAGCACCCGGTAACCTGCCGGCAGATATCGCCGAGGCTTATGTACGGGAAATCAGGAGAGCCACCGGGTCAAAGGATATTCAGGATCTGATTGCCAACAAACTGAGCCTGAAGCTGATCTTTACATCCGGTAAAGAATTGCAGAAAGACCTGGAGCAGTCCTTGACCGAAGCGCAGGAACTGGTAGAATTTGTTAAGAACTAGGAAATTCTTCATCAATCAGACGATACCATGGACAAACCTCTGTTTCTGCTCGGGCTGTTCGGAACAGCCCTGGGGCTTCTACTGCTGGGGGTCATCATTCCCCACCAGCATATTCCCCCCATGATGAGCTCCGTTTCCCCGGCGTTTTATCCCAATATCGGGGCCGTGATCCTGCTTGCAGGTGGGATCGGCATGCTGCTGATATCCCTGCGCAGCAAACCAGCCGCCATCAATCTCCCTGGGCTGAGCCGGAATCTCCGGTTTGGCTCACTCATGGCCGTTTTGTTTGGCTTGACCCTGGTGCTGTTTCAACTTGTCCATTTTCTGGCAGGCGGTACCATGCTGGTTTTCTCCACTATGATACTGTTGGGTGAGAGACGTCCGCTCCACCTGGTGCTGGTATCGACCATATCACCTTTTATCATCTGGATCTGCATAGATGTTCTGTTGGGACGAAGTCTTCCCTGATCAAACATTCACAATAGGAGAAAGTAGATGCCGGTCAGTATGGATATCATCCTGGGAGGAATCGGAGACGCACTGAATTTCTATACCATCGCATTTGTTGTTCTGGGAGTTCTAATCGGGATTCTGGTTGGATCCATTCCGGGATTGAATGGTCCCATGGCAATTGCCATTGCGGTACCCATGACTTTCTATTTGCAGCCGCTGGCAGCCATTGGCATGCTGGTAGGGATTATGAAAGGATCCACGGTGGGGGGCGCTGTTCCGGCCATACTTCTCAACACCCCGGGGACTCCTGATTCGGCAATTACAGCTATCGACGGTTATCCGCTGGCAAAAAAGGGGAAGCCTTTCAAGGCCCTGAAAATGGCTTTGTATAGCTCTGTCAGCGGTGATACGATGTCCGATCTGGTTCTGTTCACGGTTTCCGCACCTATCGCCATGGTTGCCCTGATGCTGGGACCGACAGATCTGGCTGCTATTATTTTCTTCTCCATCTGCCTGATCATGTGTATGATCGGTGATGATCCATTCAAGGGTATGCTGGCAGCCGGCACGGGTTTTCTCCTGGCAGCGGTTGGTCTGGCTCCCGGTGAAGGGACACCGAGGATGACTTTTGATATTCTGGAGCTGGAAGACGGACTTTCCCTGGTTTCGGTTGGAATCGGCGTGTTGGTTCTGGGAGAAGTGTTGATGGCGATACGAAACAGCGGGAATAAAGTCACCTCCACTCTGCCGCCTTCAGCGGGAAAAGACGCGAATCGCCTGGGATTGAAGGATTATGTTTCCTGTGGCAGGACGATTTTGAGATCGGGTGCCATAGGCACCGCTATTGGAGCCACGCCGGGTATAGGATCAACCCTGGCTGCAGTAACCGGATATACACTGGCCAAACGAGCCTCCAAAAATGCCGATAAATTCGGAACAGGTGAGCTGGAAGGAATAGCGGCTGCGGAGGCTGCGAACAGCTCGGTATCCGGTTCCAACCTGATTCCATTACTGACGCTCGGAATTCCGGGGAATGTGGCTGCTGCCTTTCTGGTTGGCGCCCTAACCATTCACGGGGTGACTCCCGGTCCTACCCTTTTTCAGGACCAGGGAAGGCTGATCTATGCTCTTTTCACTGCCATGGTGATTGCCAATATCTCCAATCTGGCCATCGGAAGATTGGGTTTGCAGATGTTCGGGTTGGTGGCAAAGGTTCCTCAATCCATTGTTTATCCCGTAGTGCTTCTTCTCTGTATGACGGGTGCCTGGATCAGTGCCAATGAAATGGTCGGCTGCGTCCTGATGGTGGTATTCGGAATCATCGGTTTTTTTATGCGTCTGCTGAAGATCCCCGTCATTACTTTTGTCATCGCCTTTGTTCTGGGTAAAATGTGGGAACTGCCGCTGACGCAGATGATGCTGCTTACGGATGGTGAACTGGTGAAAATGATTCAACACCCGGTGGCGGTGGTTTTCAGCCTTTCCGGTCTCTTACTCCTGAGCTTTGTGACCTGGAAAAGGAAATCAGAAAAGAGACTGGCAAAAGAGTCGACAACGAGCGACTTGAAAAGCACTTGACAGGGATGTCATTCACTGCTCAATCCGGTTCTGCTTCGATCAGATTATCAATATTGGATGCAACAATCAGGGCGCCGGGATCTTGGGATTGAACCAGATCCTGAATAATCCCCAATCGATCATGACGAATCAATACCATCAGCACTGCCTGGTTTCGGTTTTCCGTAACATTTTCAGATCTGATCAAACTGATATCCCGTTTGACTTCGTTTTGCAGCACCTTCGCTATTTGATCCGCCTGCCCGGAAACGATCGTTAACTGCCTGTAGTGGAACCGCCCGAAGGTTATGTAATTAATCGTTCGCCCCATCAGGAAAATACCAACAGCAGAAATGAGGGCGTTCTCAAGTCCGATAACAAAGGTTCCGAATACCAGGATGCCCGATTCGAAAAGCAAAACCACTTTTCCCGGCGGCATTCTTAATTTCTGGGAAATCATATCAGCAATTCCCACCGTTCCTGCAAAATTAAATCCCGAGTTCAGAACCAATCCCACGCCTGCTCCGACAAGCACCGATCCCGCAATTGCCATCAACAGCCCGTTTTCAGAGATTTTGACCTCAAGTGTAAACCAGGTAATGGTTTGTACCAGGCTGCTCATAATAAAGGCTGTAATCACACCCTTGACCAGACGCGACCTTCCCCCAAAGATGAGTTGAATGATGAGACAAATCACCTGAAGAACAAACATTATGATCCCCAGGTACTTGTGGAAATCCTGACCCAGGATATTGATCAGAATAATAGCGATACCGGGGATGCCACCAGAGAATATATTTGCCGGCCTCAGGAAAAGGGATATCCCGGTGGCAGTCGCCAGGCAACCACCCAGCAGATTTATGGAAGCATGTAGTTTTGGTGAAAGTTTCATTTGCTCTTTGGTTGAGATTTTAATGCGGGGGGCACTTAGCCTCCGGGGAGGTGAAAACAGATATCGCCCCTTTACTCTTAGAACATATCGATATGAATTAGGCCCGGTATCTCATTTTATTCAGGATATCGCTTTTTTGCGTATAAGTTATTGATCGCAGCCAGAAACAGGGCCACAAGGGGGTTGTTTTTCGTCGTTTTCCCAAACATCTTCGGGGATTTCTCCTGCACAAGATCCAAGAATCGAATTGATCGCCGAACCGTTATGTTAACTCGTATCTGGGTGTATTGCGTTCCCGATTTGGATTTTAGTTGACGCCGTATATGGTGTTATTTTTTTTAATTGTCCTCTTTTGAAAACCGATCGATTCACAAGTAATGAGCCGGTGTCGTGTCAATGTTCAACCGTGGCTTCGATCCCACGGATCTGCAGGGGCACTTAACCAATGCAGGTCTCAGCATTTCCACTGATTCACGGTTGATACGACATTTGGCTTGCCAGATGAGACCTGGTAAGAATATTGAGTGCCAAATAAGGTGTAATGACGTCATATATGGTATTTATTTGATACTTTGATATTCATTATCTGCTAAGCATATGAAATAAAACATGAAATTTTAAGGCACAGATTCTGCTAACAATCCAGACAGACAGAATCCTTTTGTTAAAAACAGAAGTTGCTATCCACTGGTATGGAACGGGTAAAAGAATGCTGGCGTTTTTAATCCATACTGTGGCGAAAACATCAAAACTGCTCGGGAATCGGAAAACTTAGATCGGGAGAGTCGGATCATGGGAAAATGGATGGACAGGTACCTGGAAAAGCTGGAGAAGAATCGTAGGGAATGTCTGGCAGCCGGGGGTAAAGAGAGAATTGAAATTCAACATCAACTGGGCAAGCTGACTGCCAGGGAGAGAATCGAAAAACTGGCGGATGAAGGATCTTTTGATGAAGTGGGTTCCCTGGTACGGGATTCCAGACCGCCTCTCGATGGTATCAATCGTTTGAGCCCGGCAGAAGGGGTTGTGATGGGATTCGCTAAAATCAACCGACGCTCCGTTATGCTGTTTGCCATGGACTTCACTGTTATGTCGGGATCACTGGGGGACCAGGCGGCCTGGAAGATTGCGGATCTGATTGAGATGGCCGGTCAGAGAAGGATACCAATCATCGGAATGATCGATTCCGCCGGAGAAAGACTGGGGATATCAAACGGAGACACCGGCCTGAATGGACTGGCAAAGATTATCCGTAACCTCTCTCTTTACTCCGGTGTTGTGCCCAGGATCATGTTGCTATTAGGGCCCTGCACGGGAAGTTTTGCGTCTGTTCCGGCGTTGGCGGATTTTCTCGTTATCAATCGTGAAACCGGTTTTCTTTGGTTGGGCGGTGAAATAGAGTCCGATGACGCGGGTGGAGCGGATTTTCAAATGGAGTTGGCGGGCCAGTGTGATCTGATTGCCGAGAGTGATGAAGAGGCCATTGAGTTGACTCAGGAACTGTTGGCTTTCCTTCCCCAAAGTTGTTGGGAAAAATCACCGACTAGAATTACAGAGGACGATCCGGAGAGGAAAGAGGGGGCTCTGCTGGATATCATGCCGGATGATCCAAGGCATACCTATGACATTCATGAAATCATCGATCTGATTGTAGATGACGGGGAGTTCTTCGAGCTGAAAGAGGATTTTGCCATGCACCTGGTAACCGGATTTGCCTCTATGAACGGTGAAGTGGTGGGGATTGTTGCGAACAATCCGGATGAAAAAGGAGGGATCTTTGAGATCGATTCCTCGGACAAGTACGACCGTTTCATTAATTTCCTGGACTGTTTCAATATCCCCCTGGTCAACCTGGTTGACAGTACAGCTTACGTGCCGGGCGACGCCTGGGAAAGGGTGGGGATTATCCGCCACGGAGCCAAAAACCTGCACTCCTATTCTCATCTGACCAACCGCAAAATATCAGTTGTATTGCGGAGGTCCTATGGGGGGGCTAATATCGTGATGGGATGCTCCAAGATGCATCCGGATTTTATTTATGCTTGGCCAACCGGTGAATTTGCACCTACCGGTCCCGATGCGGTCGTACAGGCGATTTTTCACAAGGAATTGACCAAGGCAAAAGAGGACGGGAACTACAATGAGGTCTATAACTCCTACCTCAATGTTCTCAAGGAGCACTTCAGCGTCATGAACTCAAAAGACTGGACCAGTTATTACATGATTGAGGAACCGATTGACCCCAGGGAAACGAGGTCTTGTATCATTCGCTCCCTGGAAGTGGTCAGGGCCAAACGGGAAACGTTGCCAAATAAAAAGCGGTATATTAAACCGGCTTGAACCGGAATCGGGCTAAAAACGAATTTGAAAAAGGTAACAATATGACTGAACGGATGAAGGCTGGAATTGAGAAGTTAAAGGAGATTCAGGAGAAGAATCTGCTGGGGGGAGGACAGAAGCATATTGACCGGCAACACTCCCGGAACAAGATGACAGCAAGAGAGAGGATTGATCTGCTGTTGGATGATAAGACCTTTCGGGAACTGGGATCCTGCGTGAATACCACCGGACAGCGTATGGATGGAAAGAAGTCCGATGCTCCCTGTGATGGTGCGGTAATGGGGACAGGCAAAATCGACGGCAGAACAGTGGCGGTATACGCCAGCGATTTTACGGTTCTGGGAGGATCTATCGGTGCTCAGCATATTCAGAAGTTCGCCGAGCTCATGAAATTGGCGGCCAACTGGGGCATTCCCTTTATCTCCCTTCTGGATTCCTCAGGTGGACGGCTGGGATATCAGGACGTCACGCCGGCAGGTATCGACTGGTACTTCTTGCTGCAATCCCGTTATTCGGGTCTGATTCCCCAACTTAACCTGTTGATGGGACCTTGTATTGCGGGACAGGCCTATGCTCCAACCTTATGCGATTTTCTGTTGATGTCAAGAGAGACCGGGAATCTCTGGTTGGGTGGTCCCAGGCAAACCCAGGCTGCGACATCGGAAAAGTTCAATAAAGATGTGGGAAGTGCCGATTATCATATGACGCTCAGTGGGACTTGCGATGTGGTGGGAGCGGATGACAAAGAGACCATTCTCAAGGCTCAAAAACTGCTTTCATACCTGCCTTCGAGCTACAGGGAACGGGTTCCGATAATGGAGACAGAAGATGATCCGGTGAGAAGCGTGGATGATCTTGTCGAGTTGGTACCGGATGATTATGAAAAGACCTACGACATGCATGAGGTGATCAGCTCGATTGTGGATAATGGGGAGTTTTTTGAGATCAAGGATGAATACGCAAAGAACCTGATTACCTGCTTTTGCAGATTTGATGGTCGCACTGTCGGACTGGTCGCCAACAATCCCGCAGAGTCGGGCAGTATTCTTGAAATCAATTCCTGTGACAAATATTATAGATTTCTGCAGGTGCTTGATGCCTACCGGATTCCCCTCGTGAACCTGGTGGATACTCCTCCGGAAGTACCGGGAGAGGAGCAGGAAAGAATCGGACTTCTTCGTCATTTCGGCAAGATTCTGGATGTTTATGCAACGGCCACCATTCCCAAGGTCAGCGTAATGCTTCGCGAGTCATACGCCGATGCGGGCAGTCTGGTGATGGGAGGAGTGAAATCCATGGGGGTCGATCTGACTTATGCCTGGCCAATAGCACGATTCGCGGTGGAGGCCTCCACGCTCGATTATAGCGAGATCTATGATAAAGGCATTGAAGAGGACGCCTATGCCGGATATCTTAACCGTTCCAGGGAAAAAGTGGATGTATTTGATGCAGCCCGGGCGTTTACGGGTCAGGTAGTTGATGAGATCATTGATCCCGCGGATACCCGGAGGGTGATCATCGAGTCCCTTGCTCTGACGGCAAACAAGACTGAGGAGTTGCCGGAAAGAGCCAAGTGTCACGGTGCACCGCCAACCTAGGGATTATTGACGGCTGCGTGTGGTTGAAATGATAACCTGTCAGTCAGAAACACCTTGCAAGATGATCCGAGACTCATTCGGCTAAAAGCTTGAAATACTTTGGCATTCAGACAATTCAGGTTTTAATGCCGGATTTCATCAGGATCATCCAAGCCGGCGTCACTATTGACTTGCATGCGTTCACATCAACCGCTCTTTCGGGTCTGTCGTAATTGTCCGACTCGAAGTTTTTACCAGGATTTATTTAATTATCTTTATGTGGAGGAGATTCAATGACGGGATCAGGTGGAAAGAGAGTGGAAGTAAAAGCGCCCATGTCGGGTGTGTTTTATCGCAGGCCGGCACCGGAAGTGGCCCCGTATGTGGAGATTGGAACAGAGGTGAAGAAAAAGCAGGTGTTGGGGTTGCTGGAAACCATGAAGGTCTTTCAGAAAATCAAGTCCAAGATTTCCGGCAGGGTGGTTGAGATAATTGTGGAGAATGAAACTCCTGTGAAAGATGACGAGGTTTTGTTTGTTATCGAGACCGATTAATTGTCAATGTTATCATGAAACACTGTTTCCACTCATAAAAACATACGATCATGCCTAAATTCAAAAAGATACTGATCGCCAATCGTGGTGAGATAGCCCTGCGGATTGTCAGGGCTTGCAAAGAGTTGGGGATTCATGCAGTTGCTGCTTATTCGGAGGCAGACGCCGAATCCATGGCGGTAAAACTCGCTGATGAAAGTGTTTGTATCGGGGAGGCGGTCAGCAGTAAAAGCTATCTTAATATCGATAATATTCTTCAGGCTGCCAAGACAACCGGGGCTGAAGCTATTCACCCGGGTTACGGATACCTGGCTGAGAAGGAGGCTTTTGCCAGGGCTTGTCAGTCCGAGGGTGTAGTATTTATCGGACCGACACCGGAAAATCTGTCCCTGGCCGGTGACAAGATTGCCGGCAAACAGAAGATGATTGAAGCAGGTGTCCCGGTCATCCCCAGTAGTTCCGGTGGTGTGGAGAGTCTTGATGATGCATGGAGTATCGCGGAAGAAATCGGCTATCCGGTGATGATCAAATCATCCGCAGGTGGCGGTGGCAGGGGAATTCGAATCTGCAATGACGAGGAGATGCTGGCAGAGGAGTTTCCGATAGCCAGAATGGAGGCGGGAGCCGCTTTTGGAAATAATGAGGTGTATATTGAGAAGTTCATTGAGAATCCGAGGCATATCGAATTTCAAATTCTTGCAGACAAACACGGCAACATTATTCACCTTTTTGAAAGGGAGTGTTCCATTCAGCGCAGGTTTCAAAAACTTATCGAAGAGGCGCCTTCACCGCGACTGGACGAAGAACTAAGGCAGAAAATGGGCAAGGCGGCGGTCAGGGCAGCCAAAGCTATCTCCTATTTTAATGCCGGCACCGTTGAATTCCTTCTGGATGAACAGGGAGATTTCTATTTTATTGAAATCAATTCCCGTATCCAGGTTGAGCATCCCATCACCGAGATGATTACCGGAGTGGACCTGGTGAAAGAGCAGATTCGATTGGCTGCCGGCGAGCCCTTGGGATATGACTCAAGTGACCTCAGCATTCAGGGTTGGGCAATTGAGTGTCGCATCAATGCGGAGGATCCCGAGCGAAATTTCCTGCCCTCTCCGGGCACAATCACGGAATACCATGCACCGGGAGGTTACGGTGTTCGATTGGATACTCATCTCCACCAGGGATATGAACTGCCAATCTATTATGATTCCCTGATTGCCAAGTTGATCAGCTATGATGCAACGCGCGAAGGGGCAATAAGCATAATGAAACGGGCACTGGGCGAGTATCGTATGCGGCCCCTGAAAACCACAATTCCGCTTTATCTTCGGGTAATGGACGATCCCGATTTCAGATCCGGTAGCTTTGATACCGGCTATATCACCAGGTTTGTTCCTGATGAGGATGAAGACGAGGATGACGAAGATTAAATGAACAGGTAGTTTTACATTAGCTTTGCGCTGTTTTCAGGTTAAAACAGCCAGGAAACAAGATAAAATACACGCATGAACTCATCCCCGGAGTTCCGGGTAAATGTCCGACAGCTCGGCGTCTCAATCCCCGTGTCCCGGGGTTTTGAGCTGTAATGCCTTCCGACCGGGATGGATATCAAAAAAGAAACCTAAGAAGGAGATGAATAATGATACGGGAAGCAGTAGATTTCAGGGAAGAAAGTGATGAGCTGTATGAGTTATTAAAGCCGTTGGGAGACGGGGATTTTGAAAAAAAGACACAGTTCAAGGACTGGACGATCAATGATGTTCTGGGGCATCTGCATATGTGGAATTGGGCGGCGGAGCAGTCGTTGAACAATGAGGCGGAATTTGACAAATTTTTTGCGGAGTTGGTGGAGGAGTTTGCCAATGGCGGGAGCCTTCGCACTTATGAGCCAAAATGGCTGAAGGGTCTGAAGAACAGGGATCTGCTTGAAGCCTGGCACTCCTTTTATCCGGGCATGGCTAACGGATTTGAGCAGGCTGATCCGGACAGACGTGTCAAGTGGGCCGGCCCTGAGATGAGTGTTCGATCCAGTATAGCAGCCCGAATGATGGAGACCTGGGCGCACGGACAGGAAGTTTATGACCTTCTTGGGGTTGTGCGCAACAATACGGATCGCATCAAAAATGTGGCGTTGCTGGGGATCAAGACGTTTGGTTTCACATTTAAAAACCGTGGATTGGAAGCACCCGGGACTAAACCATACGTCACCCTGACAGCCCCTTCGGGTGATACCTGGGAATGGAATGAGCCCTCCGAAACCTGCAGGGTGGAAGGTGATGCGGTTGAATTTTGCCAGGTCGTGACACAGGTTCGGAATGTAGCTGATACATCGCTCAAAGTGATTGGCGAGGAGGCAAAGGAGTGGATGTCTATCGCCCAGTGTTTTGCCGGGCCAGCAGAGAATCCACCGGAACCCGGAACGCGTTTTACGGTTGAAGTTCCGTAGTTGGATCGGAATGATCTTGGTCCGATATAACAGAATGATCTCTGACCAGCCCAAAATCACCCAGAATACTGTAAAAACTGGGGATTGCTATCAGCACCAGGACGGTGGAAGCGATCATGCCAAAGGCAATACTGGCTGCAATAGGAATCAGGATCTGTGCCTGCAGGCTGGTCTCACTGAGCAGAGGGGTCAGTCCCAGAACCGTGGTGACTGAAGTCAGGAGCACCGCTCTGAAACGCTCCCGGCTGGCTGTACAACTGGCATCCACGATGGATTTTCCCTCTTTTCTCCTGTTTTTAATGAAACTCACCAACAGAATGGAATCATTCACCACAATACCCGCCAGGGAAATATAACCCAGCATACTGAGCGTGGACATGGGAATCCCCAGGGCAAGATGTCCCCAGATGACGCCGATCAGGGATAACGGGATTGCCAGCATGACAACAATGGGTTCTGCATAACTGCGGAACTGAAAGCTCAACAGAATGAAGATTCCGACCAGCCCTATCAAAAGAGCCCGAACCATGCTGGAGCCTGTTTCAGCCGTGTTTTTTGATTCTCCACCAAGGATTACCTCAATATCGGGGTACTTTCTTTCAAACTCCGGAAGAAACTGATTACTGAGTTTATTCATTATCTCACTGGTATTGGCCAGTTGGGGATTAATGGCTCCATAAAGTGTTATTGTCCTTCGACCATCCACATGATTGATGGTCGAGTAACCACGGCTACTGCTGAGTGATACCAGGTTTTGCAGGGGAATCCTCTCCCCTTTGCTGCCTACGATTTTAAAATTGTCCAGATCGGCAAGACTGTTTTTGCTGTCTGCTTCAAGGCGCACATCTATTTCATAGGATGTCCGGTCAACCTGGACCTCCATTGCCGTTGACCCCTGAAAAGCAGCGCTCAGTTGACCGGCAATGGTTGTGGCATCCATTCCCAGGATAGACGCTCCCTTTTGAAGCTTTATCTGAATCTCCTGTTTACCGAGTCGAAGATCAGAGTAGAGATCATAAACGCCGTCGAATTGATAGAGGAATTTCTCAATTTCATGCATAGCATCATTGAGGTTTTGCAGATTCTCGCCTCTCAGCTCAACCTCAATGGCATTTCCGGCCGGCCCCATGGATGGCTTGGTGAACTTCAAGCTGATCACATCACTGACCTTTCCTGTTTCCTCGCGCCAACGGTTCAGGATATCATCAATACGCCCCACCCTTAGTTCATTGGAAAGCAGATCCACATAGATTGTGGCCAGATTGGCCCCGGATTCGCCAATATCGGTATTGGTAGAATAGGAGATTCGTATCTGTTCAACCAGTTTTTTGTTCTCCGGCTGCTGCCGGGTGTAGGCCTGATCCGTCTTGTCAAGACCTGCAAGGATCTGTTTAACTACTTGTTCAGTACCGGAAAGCGGTGTTCCCGGCGGGAGATAGATTCGAGCTTCAATGGAATCATCCTCAATCTCCGGAAAACCGACAAACTTCAGCCACCCGATACTGAAAGTCCCAATGGAGATCAAAAAGACGGCGATAATCACGCCAACGGTGAAATAGCGATATTTGACGGCTACATCGACCGTTTTACCCAGAACAACATCCCTGAACCAGCTAATGGTTTTGTTGAATCCGGCTCGGGCTTTCCCCGGTCTGTCCATATGATGGTTTTTCATGGAGTGGGAAAGATGATTGGGCAGGATCAGGAACGCCTCCACCAAACTGACGGCGAGCACGGCCAACAGGACGACGGGAATCACTTTGAGCACCCGACCCATCTGACCCTCGATAAACATCAAGGGAATAAAGACACAACCCGTTGTGATGAAGGAGGAGATGATACCTGCCCTGACTTCCACCACTCCGTCGATTGTGGCTTTGAGAGCCGATTTGCCGCGCTGCAGGTGGGCGGCTATGTTTTCCGCAATAACAATTGCATCATCCATCAGCAGACCGAGGCTGATGATAAGGGCAACGGTGGTCATCATATTCAGGGAGTAGCCGATCTGATACATGATAAAGACAGCTCCTGCAAAAGATACGGGCAATCCCATGGTAACCCAGAAAGATAATCTGAAACTGAAAAACAGCCATAATGAAAAAAACACCAGCAACAGACCCTGCCAGCCATTCTTAACCAGCAGGCTCAGACGATCCTGAATGATGGTTGCCAAATCTCCCGTTAACGAGAGTTTTACGCCCGGTGGTGCCTGCAATTGATGATTATCCACAAAATTCTTGACGGCATTGACCACTTCCACCGCATCTTCCGCTTCGGTTTTTTCCACATTGATGATTGCAGCCCGTTCACCATTCAAATGGGTTTGAATCTCTTCCTTTTCAAACCGTTCCTCGATCCTGGCAATATCACCCAGTCTGATCTCGGCTCCCGTGCTACCTCCCAGAATAACGATGCTCTCATAGTCCCTCGGCCGACGTCTCTGATCCTTGAAACGCAGCAGGATATCCTTGTCAGGTGTTTCAATGGTTCCGATGGGGCGATTGATATTCTGTCTTTGGATTTTGTTGGAGATGTCACTGATACTGAGACCCAGGTTCAAAAGTGTCTTGGCTGAAATCTGAATTCTGATCTGTCGATCTGAAAATCCGGAAATATTGACCAGGGAGACCTCCGGCAGTAGCTGCAATTTCCTCTTGATGCTTTCCGCATAATCCTTCAGATCCGTTGCACTCATGGGACCGGTGATGGCGATTGAAACCACACGGCTGCTTCTGGCCATTTCAGTAATGACAGGATCCTGGGCGTCTTCAGGAAAGTTGGAGATTGAGTCTACCGCGGTGCGAATATCGTCCAGAAACTCCTTGACATCTCCCGCTTCCTCTTCCATTTCCAGAACAAGGGTTCCTAATCCCTCGGTGGCGGTTGCCAGGGTACGGTCAACATTTTCTATACCGTTCAACTCATCTTCAAGCCGTTGTATAATCGCCTCTTCGATCTCTTCAGCCGTTGCACCCGGATAAACAACTTTCACCTGCACCTTGCTGGAGACGAAGGGGGGAAATGTCTCCCGGTTTAATTCCGGAAGGGTCATGGCCCCCAGAATCAGAAAGACAATCATCATCAAATTGGCTGCTGTGGGATGCTCAGTAAAGAATCGTATCATGGCTGTTCTCCTTTGGCATCTGCCACCAATCTGGCTTCCAACTCCTTATCCGGGACAGGATCAATTGTCATCCCTGAAACGGCAGGGATTAGATCGGTCAGGATAAGAGAATCCCCTATTTTCAGCCCGCTTTTGATAACAACAATATCACTCAAGGAGTAGAGTATTTCGATCTTCTGTTTTACAAGCTTGTTCTCTTTGTCTGCCAAATATACCATATCACCCGGATGCACCGCGCTGCGTGGGATGACCAGGCTGTTTTTCCGGGATTGCCCCCTCAACTCCACTTCGCAATAGGCTCCCTTGAGCAGAAGTTGACCGCGACGCGATCCCTCCTGTTGCAGACTATTCCTGACGCTTACAATCATGCCCATCGTCCTTGTATCGGTGTCCAGGGTATCGCTTCGACGATTAAACGATCCCAACCATTCCATTTCCGACAATTCCGCTCCCGCGAGGCGGACTCGGGCTTCGATCCCCAAAGTATCACCAATGGACTCGGTGTCCAGATTGATTTTATCAGTTTTATCCATGATCGATAAAAAAATCGGCTTCATGGACTGCATTACAAACTGTGCTTCGACCTCCGATTCGGAAATATCGTTGGCTTCCAGGATGGTTTGCCCAGTCTGGACATATTCAGAAAGCTTATTATTGATATCAGCAATTTGCAGATTGAACGGGGCGGAAATAATAGTCTTTTCCAGCTTTAGTTTTGCGCTTTCCAGGTCGCTTCTGGCTTGTTCCAATTGCGTTTGCAAAAGTTCTATCTGAACAGGGATCAGATTCAGGGAGTTTTGAATATTCTGGATTTGAACTTCCTGGGAAATCAGGCTTTGCAGTTGGGATTCATATTCGGTTTTGGAGATGATTTTTTTCTCGTACAGTTCCTTTTGTCGTTCAAGTTCCTTCTGTTTAATCTTCAAATCGGTCTGCTGCAGATCCAACAGTTTCAGGTAGTTTTTCTTTTCTACCTTTTTCTGGTTGATCTGGACGTCGTAATTTTGGATATTGGCCCGGGTTTTTGTCAAACTGATCCTGTAATCAGTCGGATCAATCTTCAATAGGTCAACACCTTGCCTGATAATACTTCCCTTTTGCAATTGGGGGTGGGTGTATATGATCTTTCCGCTGACCTGGGCGACGGCTTTCCACGTCCGAATCGGCTCTGCAGTGCCATATCCAAAAGACCTGGGAACCACCTCTATCGGTTTGATAGTCATGACCCTTACTGTTGGAACATTGAATTTTGCAGACTTCTGCTTTGGGGGGGTTCTGCCTTGAGACATGATCAAAAAAATTGCAATACCGGCAGCGACAGGTATGGCAAACATGAACCCTTTGAGAATGGCACTTAATATTTTATTTCTTTTGATCATCGTATAATCCGGATAAAGGATGAACAATCATATCCAAAAATCGGTTGGTATATATCAAAATCGCACTATCAGGGAAACAGGCTTTATTCTCTTAAAATTGATCCGGTTTTGCAAACAAAATGGTCATCCGGAGAGTTTGATTGAACTCCATTTTTGAATGGAAATACAGAAGACCGAATGGTTATGAATCTGTGAACAAATAGGTAAACATCGGTGTGGAGTTGAGGCAGGGAAGTCTTCCTGCCTCAGGTGAAGAGGTCTAAAACTTGAATTTTTCGATGATCAGTTTCAGTTGATCAGCCAGCCTGGCCAGCTCTTCCGCACTGGCTTTCACCATGGAGCTGCTGTTTGACATCTCTTTGGAGGAGGCATCCACTTCCACAATATCCTTGGCCACATCGCCTGCCGCGTTTGAACTCTGGGCCACGTTCTGGGAGACTTCCTGGATCCCCTGGGAAGCCTGGGCAATATTGGCAGCAATCTCCTTGGTGGTAATGGATTGCTCTTCTACAGCGGCAGCGATGGTGGAAACAATATCATTAACGTTGTCAATAACCGCCGTGATGCTGCTGATTTCACTGATTGTAGATGAAGTAGAATCCTGAATCCCCTGGATTTTCTGTTTGATTTCATGGGTGGCTCCGGCAGCCTGTCTGGCCAGTTCCTTGATCTCACTGGCTACGACGGCGAATCCTTTACCCGCATCTCCGGCCCTGGCTGCTTCGATGGTTGCATTCAAAGCTAGCAGGTCTGTTTTCTCGGAGATCTCGGTGATGGTTTCCGTGACTTCGCCAATTTCGGAAGCCGCCTGATTCAATTCATTAACTTTCACAGATGCGCTTTTGGATTGGTTAACAGCTCTCTCCGTAATCCCCAGCGCTTTCTCGGAATTTTGGGCGATTTCGTTAATGGTGGCAGACATGGCTTCGGCAGCAGAGGTGACCATCCCGACATTGGTTGATGTCTCTTCAACAGCCGCAGCTACTGCGTTCATATTGGAACTCATCTCTTCGGCAGCGGTAGCGACAGTGCTCGATTTCGTTGAGGTTTGATCCGCGCCGTTGGACATCTGACGTGAAATCTCCGTCAGATCCACCGAAGAGTTAGAGAGCGTCTTCATGCCCGCGCCCATCTCCTTTAGCATGCCGGCGAGGTTCCCCACCATCTGGTTCATGGCTCCTGCCAGGGTACCGACTTCATCCTTCTGATTGATGTCCAGGGTTCGGGTGAGGTCACCATCAGACATCCCCTTGGCAAAATCCACCCCTTTGATGATAGGGCGGGTGATGGTTCTTGAAATCCAGATAAAAATAAAAGCTGCCAGTATTATTGCCACCAGAAGGCTGAGACCGGATTGCATCATCTGCTGTCTGAACTCGTCATCGGCTTTGTCAAGAGACTGGATAACTTCAAAAGCTCCGTGTATGTCGCCGACCTTCCAACCTTCCATAATGCCGCCCGTGGGATCCTGTCCATCGGGTAGCCCCCAAATTTCCTGGGATGTGGCCGGATCTCCATGGCAATACATACAATTCTCGCTTAGCTTGACTGGAAGAAAATAACGAATGGCGTTAAGGCGCTCATCAATGACGTAATACTCGGAAAGATTCTCGGCCTTGATCTTTTTGAGTGCCGGACCCTCTATTTCGTAATCCAGGCCATAGTCCGGCGCATTCTGTTCACGCCTGGGGCTGAACTTGGGAACACGAAATTCATACCCGCCCTTTTCTGCTTTTCTCATTGCAGCATTCCAGGCGGAAACCACAGGTATTTCTGCCAGGATCTTATCCCTATCCCCCTCGTTCATATATTGTATGATGTCTTCAAGGGAGAAGAGGCCCGCATCCCATTTATCCTCCATTTCCTCGCGAACCGATTCCGCTGTCAAACAAATTGCACGGGCTTTTATCACGCTCGATTCGATAGCAAACTCTTTTGTGTAGATAGCACCAATCAAAAAATCTCCCAATCCGAAGAGGACCAGAATAGTGATACCAACAGATAGAAACTTGGTCATCAAAGACCAGTCTTTAAATTTTTTCATGGTGGTTTTCCCTGTTTCGGTTTTTTTATGCAGAGGTGGCAAAAGCATTAATTGTAGACCGAGTCAATCGCTGGGATTGCTCAAGGTACCAAGTAATAAAAGTCTTTGTCAGATCGTTCGGAAGTCAAAACGTCACATCCAAGTTACCATGTTTTCCGGTTTAATTGTCAAGAGGTATGTGTATATCAGGCGAGATAATAATGATGCAAGCGACTGCTTTCTGAAAATCCCTATAATTATCAGAAAGCAGGATTTATCAGAATTGAAATTTAGATTGTAAAATCGTATGATTACTGATACCTTTTTATTTCCTGCATTTCCGGGATTTATGAACCTTTGTTCAATCGAACATCTCTTTACAAATCGAGGTTTGTGTCGGCCGTCATGAAGAAACAATACGCAGCAGAAGAGTTTATAAGTAATTACAAGAACAAAGACCTGATCAAGGCCCGGGTCGTGCTGGATTACCTGGATGAGATGGACAAAGACGAACAACGCCGAATCCTCTTTGAGTTGAACAAGGGAAGTGATGAGTTTGCGATTCCCCTGATCGCTTATCTCATCCATCGACATCCGGCCATACCGAGAGAAAATCCACAATTGCTCGATACCGTACTGGAAAAAGCGATTGCCAGCCCATCGGTTATCTTAAAATCGCTGGTTGAGACCAGAACGGAAATGGTAGTTTATATTGACCTAGTTGAACAGATACGTTTAAAAGAGGCCCTGCCTCTTCTTAGGCAACTTTTGAAGAGCACGGCGGATCTGAAGGTGTTGACGGCTGTGATCAAAACCCTTGGTAAACTTGAAGACAGCAAGGCGGTAGATCAAATTGGCGAGTTTTTGTTTTCAGAGGAAAAAACGCTTCAATCAGCCGCAATACAATCTTTGGGGGATATCGGAAGCGAATCATCCCTGCAGATTCTGTTCAGCGCCCTGGGGAGGTTGCCGGGCGCCACTTATAAAATCATCGATATTCTGGCGGATCTGCAGACCGAACCTGCCATCCACCTGCTCAACCAGACCCTGGTTTCAAAAGATGCCGAAATCAGGACCCTTGGAAAGAGTCGACTTATCGACCTGGGAGTCAAGGCCATTCCGGTTCTTGCCAACAATCTCAATCTCAACCGCCCAGACATGCAGATCCACACCTTGAATGTACTGCAGGAAATTGGTGATGACAGCGCGGTGAAAGCTGTCAGACACCTGCTCAACACAGAACCGGAAGATGACAACGTCAGGTTTGCAGCCTATGAAGCCCTGGCCCATCTGCCTAATTTGAAAGGGGACTATATACTGGCAACAGGCCTGACGGACCGTGATGACTCTATTCGCCTGGCTGCGGCAAGAGCGATTGACAGGAATCTGGACGGAGTTCTGACCTCCGGGATTAAAAACATGATTAAAACCGAGGATGCCGAGGCCGTTCGCATCATCAAAGCTATTGTTGATGCGGAAACAACCGGCCTGTTTGTCGAACTTCTCGAACAGCCCTTTTTCAGCAAGATCGGGACCGAGTATATTGCCACAAAGGTGCATCCCGATATACGTAATCATTACCTTGACTTGCTGGCTACTGAAGGATTGGCGGACCTGAGAGACCTCATCAAACAAAGGGCTGATGAGATGGCACCTCGCGAAGACCGTGCGCTGGTTTGTGCGGTGGATGATTCGGTTATGATTTTGAGTGTTTACCGGAGAGTATTGAATGAGCTGGGATTTGAACCTATGTTGTTTGAGTTTCCGGAGGCCTTCCTGGATTGGCTTTCCGATAACAGTCCCGTGGTTGTCTTTACCGACCTGAATATGCCTGGTATTACCGGAATTGAATTGACACGCAGGGTTAGAAAGGACTTCGATTCCAAAACCCTGCCCATTGTGATGGTCACAACCCAGAAAGAGGGTAAAGATGATGAGGAACTTAAGCAGGCAGGAGTGACCAGAATCATGAGCAAACCATTTGACACCGAAGCTGTCAGGGTGACACTGAATGAACTGGCAATCAAAACTACCGAGTGAGAAGAGAAATGATCGACGTTAAAAAAGAGGGCAACCGGGCAATCGTGAAGCCCGGAGATGCTTTAGCAGGCGGAGAGTATGCCGCTCTTAAAAAAGGACTATTGGAGGCCGTGGAGGGAGGATCGGAGCAAATATCCATTGATCTGGAAGGAGTAGCCGACCTGGATGCCATGGGAGTTGCGTTTTTGTCGGCAGCACACAATTCAATAAAAAACAAGGGAAGTCGGTTGGAAGTGATTCACGCCAACGAGGGCGTTTTCGGACTTCTCAAAACCCTGGGTCTGGATCGACATTTTGATTTGACCGGTGCTAACCACCCCTAGCGCAACCACCATTTTTCAAGATCTCCATTGATCCTGGCGATTGATCAACCTGATGGATAACAACCGGAGTAATTCCAATGACAACTTTTCTGGATGACGAAACATTAAAACTGTATATTGAAGAATCGAAGGAGCATCTGGAGACAATTGAATCCGATTTGCTTGAGTTGGAGAAACAGGGAGAGGATTTTGACGAGGAGCTTGTCAACAAGGTGTTCAGAGCCGCCCATTCAATCAAGGGTGGGGGTGGATTTCTGGGGCTCAACAATATAAAGGATTTGGCCCACAAGATCGAAAATATTCTTCATCAGGTTAGAACGAATCAGATGGTGCCCACATCCAACCTGATGAACATTCTGTTGGCCGCTTATGATCGATTGGGAGAATTGATCGATAACCCGGAACAAAGCAACGATATGGACATCTCAGATCATGCGGTCAAACTGGAGGCAATCCTTAACGGAAAAGCAGAGCAGGTCGGCTTTGAAGCTGATGAGCAGGAATCCTTGATTCGGCATCCCGCGAAAGCCCTGGAATTCAAGGTTTCAGCATTGAATCTAAAGAAAGCCCAGGAGGGAGGGAAGCTGCTGTATATCTTGGATATAGACCTGATTGCAGACGGTTATCGTCAGAATAAAACACCCCGGGAGATCATTAATCTGTTGGGAGACAGCGGTACAATTGTCGATATCCAAACCGATGTTTCCTCGGCAGGCGATCTTCGGACCCAGAGCGATGATCCCGTGCTGACCATGTCCGTGTTGTTTTCAAGCATCGTGGAGCCGGATCTGATAGGGATTATGTTCAATCTGAAAGACGACCAGATCAACGTCATTACACGTGAGAATATTAAGCCGGTTCTGGAGACTGCAGAAGTTACGGAACCGGGAAAACCTGCTGTCGAGGCAGACAAAACACCGATTGCTGAATCGGAACCAGCCAAAGCTGAAGAGTCCGCAGTAAAAGAAGCTGAACCGTCTCCACCAAAACCTTCCCAACCCCAACCCGCAAACCCAAAACCGGATAAGCCGGGCAAGGCAGCCAGCCCATCATCCGAAACCTTGCGAGTCAATGTCGGCATTCTCGACCAGTTAATGAACAAAGCAGGTGAGTTGGTATTGGCGAGGAATCAGCTTATGCAGGCCGTCAATACCTGGGATCGTCAAACGGTGTCTGCGGCAGTTCAGCCGATCGATCTGGTAACCTCCGAACTGCAGGAGGCTATCATGCTGACTCGGATGCAACCCGTGGGAATTGTCTTCAACAAGTTTCCCCGATTGGTACGGGGACTGGCCATGGACCTGGGCAAGAAAATCGATCTGCAACTTGAAGGAACCGAAGTGGAACTGGATAAAACACTGATTGAAGGTTTGGCGGATCCGCTGACTCATTTGGTCAGGAATGCAGCAGATCACGGGGTTGAGCAGCCTGATGTCCGCAAAGATCAGGGGAAAGACCAAACCGGTAACATCCAGTTAAAGGCCTTTTATGAATCAGGACAGGTCCTGATCGAGATTGTGGACGATGGCAAAGGACTCGATCCCGGGAAAATTGCAGAAAAGGCGATTAGCAAAGGTCTGCATACCGAAGATGAAATCGCGGCCATGTCGGAGAAGGAGAAACTCAACTTGATTATGCTGCCGGGGTTTTCAACAGCAGAGAAGGTGACAGATGTATCAGGGCGTGGCGTAGGGATGGATGTGGTGAAAACCAATCTCGATAAAATGGGAGGGCAGGTTGAACTGATCTCGGAAGTAGGAAAGGGATCCACCATTCGCATCAAACTGCCGCTAACCCTTGCGATTATCCCCAGTCTTCTGGTGCAGTCCACGGAGCAGAAATTTGCGATTCCCCAGGCTAACGTCAGGGAACTGATCAGGATACCTGCCAGTGAGATCAGAAACAGGGTCGAGAAAATAGGAGAAGCAGATGTGCTGATCCTGCGTGGAGAACTGATACCTCTTTTACAATTAAACAATGTCTTGAGTCTCAGACCCACCTACTACGATTTCAAAACAGGTACCTTTCGTGAGGACCGGCGAAACGGTGTAATTGACCAAAGGTTGCTGGAGGGGCAAAGCAGCAATATCGGGCTCGATACACCGGCAGTAACTGCAGATCAGGAAACGGGAGACGATGAAACAACTCCGGAGCGGAGACAACGGAGAGAAAGCGATGCCATTATCGTTGTACTGAATGATGGTTCCCGAAAATACGGCCTGATTGTAGATGCTGTTTTTGATTCGGTGGAAATTGTTGTGAAACCGTTGGGTCGCCATCTTAAGGATAACAGAGCCTATGCCGGGGCAACCATCATGGGGGATGGGAATCTGGCCCTGATTCTCGATGTCAATGGCATGGCTGAACTGGCTGAACTGAAAGCGTTGACCGATACGGATCAAACCCGTGCTGATGACGATGAATCAAAAGATCATCCGAAAGGTGCGACGCGACAGACACTTCTGATATTTCACAACGGTCCGGACGAGCCGTGTGCAGTGCCTCTTGACCAAGTGCTGAGGGTTGAGCAGATCATGGCCGACGAGATTGAGATAAAGGGCGGTAAGAAGATCATCCAGTACCGTGGAGGTAGTCTGACGGTTTATGCCTTGGAAGAGGTGGCCACTGTTGAAATGCTCGAAGCGAGTGAAAAACTAATTGTCATTATTTTCAAGGTCGTCGGGAACGAAGTGGGCTTGCTGGCAGTTCAGCCTCTCGATGTGGTCGACCAGGACCTGGTATTGGATGACAGAACACTACGACAACCCGGGGTTGCCGGCTCTACAATCATCAATGGCAAGACAACATTGCTGGTGGACATTCATGAAGTGGTGAAAATCATCAATCCTCACTGGTTCCAGGATAGTGAAATGTCTGCGTCTGCGCCTGCACCTGTACCTACACCTGCACCAATATCTACCCAAACAGCAGCCATAGAAACGGAATCCGGGGAGGACATTCTACTGGTGGAAGACTCCCAGTTTTTCAGAAATCAGGTGAAACGATTCATAGAAGAGGCAGGCTACACAGTAATTGAAGCAGAGGATGGGCAACAAGCATGGGATTACATCAACGGAAATCCTAACCGGATCTCAATTGTCGTCACCGATCTCGAAATGCCAAATATGGACGGCTTTGAATTGACCCGGAACTTGAAAAACGACAATCGCTTCAAGAATCTACCGGTTATTGCGTTAACTTCTCTGGCATCAGATGATGACGTCCGCCGCGGGAAAGAGGTGGGAATCGATGAATACCAGATAAAACTAGATAAGGAAAAATTGATGGAATCGATCCAAAACCGGTTCCAATAACTTAAGGAGATGCTGCTATGAAATTGAAAATCAATCAGAAGATGGGCTTGATCATGATCGTCTTCTTCCTTATCCCGGTTTTTATGTTTTCTGCTACGGTTTATACAACCCAGCGTCAGAAGAATGACAGCCTGATTATTAATCTGGCAGGTCGGCAGAGAATGCTTACCCAGAAAATGAGCAAAGAGTGTCTGACTTATATGCATCAAACCATGATGGAGGACAAGGCTGCCATCAACACCAAAAAGGTGTTGTTAAACACCATGGCTGTTTTTGAAGTCACCCTGACTGCCCTGAGTGAATCGGGGAATGTCCCTCTTTCTTTGGATCTGGAAGGCGAAAAGAAATTTGTACCTGCTACCAGTGGTGCTGTAGCCGAGCAACTGGTGAAGGTAAAAGAGCTCTGGTTTCCTTTCAAGGCCTCCGTCAACCGCTCGGTCGAAACCCTGGAAGAGGAGCATGTGCTGATCGTTTTAAGGGATAATCTTCCGCTGTTATCAGCAATGGACAAGGCAACAGGACTAATGCAGCGCAAAGCGGAGGAGAAGATTGACACCCTTTTCTATGCCCAGTTGATCTCGCAGGTATTGGGTGTTGTCATCGTCGTTATTGCTATCTTCTGGTCCAGGAGAAATATTGTCATGCCGATCCGGCAGAGTGTCTCTTTTGCTGAAACCGTGAGCGAAGGAAATCTGGAAAAAACGATGGAGGTTAAACATACCGATGAAATCGGCATGTTGGGGAATGCCCTGAACCACACGGTGTCGATGCTTTCGGAGATGATCAGAAAAATCAACGATGATGTGACAACGTTGACCGAATCCTCCGGAGAGATGAATATCGTGGCGGATGAAATGGCCGGATTTTCGGATACCACGGTCGCCAAAGCCAACACCGTTGCTGCGGCGGCAGAAGAGACCGATTCAGCAATGAATTCTATTGCCGCTGCCATGGAACAAGCGTACACAAACGTGGATTCTGTCGCGTCCTCGACCGAAGAACTGAGCACCAGTATTGGAGAAATCACCCAAAGAACAGGAGATGCCAGCAACAGTGTTAAGAATGCAGTAGACCATGCTCAGAAAGCAACCGCACAGGTATCCGAACTCGGGAATGCCGCGGAGGAGATCGGAATTGTGTCTGAAACCATTACTGCCATTTCCGATAAGACCTCTCTCTTGGCCCTCAATGCAACCATTGAGGCAGCCAGGGCCGGGGAAGCAGGGAAGGGATTTGCGGTGGTAGCCGGTGAAATAAAGGAGCTGGCTCAGCAGACCGTCCAGGCGACAGGCGATATCTCGGCTAAATTACAGGGCGTTCAGCAGTTGACTGACCAGACCGTTGCCATGATTGGCGAGATTACCGAGGTTGTGGAAAACGTCAGCCTCATTATTTTCGGGATCAACGAATCGGTTGAACAACAGAGTATGGCAACCCAGGAGATAACACAGAACATCATGCAGACCTCCCAGGGATTGAAAGAAGTTACACAGAACGTTTCCCAGACCAAACAGGCGACCGGTCAGGTGGCACAAGAGATCTCCGAGGTCAACGAAAATGCCGAACAATTGAGTAATTCCAGTGCCCAGGTTCAGCGGACAGCAGTTCGCCTGAAGGAGCTGTCGGAACACCTGAATGAACTTGTCGGTAATTTTGCCATTGCCGAAGCCTGAAACAACACTGCAAAAGGATCACGATATTGAGTGTATCTTCCGGGCTCGTTTGCGGGTTACCCGGTTTAGTCGGGCCAATATCATTCTATGACAATTATCTGGTTGTTAATCTAGTCAGTTGCAGTCAGAACGGTAGAAAGAGGAAATATGACAGAGAATCAAGCCAAGAATGAACTGGAAAAGGAACATCAGTTCTCCTGTTTTTACCTGGGAGATACCTTGTACGGCTATGATATTGACCTGGTTCAGGAAGTTAACGATCAGCTCGATCTAACACGTGTTCCCCTGGCACCGGACTATGTGCTGGGGATCATGAACCTGCGCGGGCAGATTATCACGGTGATCGACCAGCAAAAGAAAATCGGGTTGAAATCAAGCCAGATCACACCGAAAAGCAGGGTACTGATCATCAAATCAGGAACTGAATATATCGGTTTATTGGCGGATCGTATCGCTGAAGTCATAACCTGTACCGAGAAAGAGATCGCCAAACCACCATCCAATGTTAACGGAATCCAGGGAAAACTTTTCAAGGGGATTGTTCATACGAAAAGGAATGAACTGTTGGCCCTGCTGGATATCGATGCTGTTCTGGATGATGAGCAGGTATAAGATAGATCGTTATTTTTAACAGCAGTACATCGTGAGTACAGATCATTTGGCTGATACAGGACGGCAAACAGGTTCCAGAACCCTCTTTTGAATTTGCTTAGCACTCCGCAATCAACATGCGATAGATTGGAGAAGACAATCATGAACCTGAAAGTGATGGTGGTCGATGACACCATATTTTACCGGAAAATCATTCGGGATGTTCTTGAGTCCATCCCGGGAGTTGAAGTTGTGGGCACCGTTAACAGCGGTGCTTTGGCCTTGGAAAGAATCCCTTCGCTAATGCCCGATGTGATTACCCTGGACGTGGAAATGCCCGGTATGAATGGACTCCAGGTTCTCGAAGAGATCCGTAGAAAGGAGTACGATGTCACTGTGATCATGATTAGTTCCAAAACCCGGGAAGGTAGTGAAGCCACGGTTCAGGCCCTTGAACTGGGAGCTTTCGATTTCATCGCCAAGCCTGATGAGGCTTCACTGGATGCCAATGTGGGGTATCTCTCCTCTGTGTTGAAGGATATGCTGGCCAGTATTTCCAGGCAACAAGTCATTAAAAATCGGCTCAGGAGTGGAATTCCCTCTCAACAGCCGGCATCGGGTGTATCCCTGACACCTGCGGCAGAACCGGCTCAAGTGGTGATTAATCGTCCCTTGAAACGCACAGAAAAATCCTCGGTTGTCGCAATAGGAATTTCGACCGGTGGTCCCAATGCTTTGGCCCAGCTTCTTCCCCAATTGCCAGGCGATATCAACGTCCCCATTCTGCTGGTTCAACATATGCCGCCGGTTTTCAGTGCTTCGCTGGCGCAGAGTCTGGATAAAAAATGCGCTCTCAGGGTGAAAGAAGCCGAAAATGGTGAACCGGTTGAAAAGAATACAGTGTACATTGCTGCCGGTGGCAAACAGATGAAGGTTGCCACCGGTACCGGATTATCCAAAATCATCAGGATTACCGATGATCCGCCTGAAAACAATTGCAAACCCTCGGTCGATTACCTGTTTCGTTCGGTGGCCCGTGAATTTGGTTCAAAAACCACCTGTGTTATCATGACCGGAATGGGAGCTGACGGAAAACTGGGAACTACCGTTTCCAGGGCGGCCGGAGCTATAACCATAGCCCAGGATGAAGCTACCTCGGTTGTATACGGAATGCCTAAAGCCGTTGTTGATGCAGGCCTGGCGGATGTGGTTTCTCCGCTGAACTTTATAGCGGATGAAATTCTGAAGACCCTTTGATTATTACAAGCTGAATCCTGTTTTATGGCCACAATCACTGAAAAAGAATTTGATAACCTCGCTCGTTTTATCCTTGAAACCGCTGGTATTCAATTGGAAAAGGGCAAGGAATATCTCATGGAAGCCAGACTGGAACCGATTCTGGAGCGATACGGTTTGGATTCTTTCAGTGATCTTCACAGGAAGGCACTGGTCGATCAGACAGGCAAGTTGCGAACCGCCATTATTGAAGGCATTACCATCAATGAAACCTATTTTTTTCGGGATCACACACCATTCGATCTGTTGAAAAACAAGATCGTTCCCGATTTGATAGATTTGAAATCCGGTCAAAGCAATCCGACCTTGAAAATCTGGAGCGCAGCCTGTTCAACCGGTCAGGAGGTCTACAGCATCGGTATGACGTTGAAAGACATGATGCCGGCCGGCTTTCCCGTTGATATCAATATCCTGGGAACGGATATCTCCGGAGAAGCTGTGGCCAGGGCCAGTTACGGGAAATACAATCAATTTGAAATCGAACGAGGTTTGGACAACTATCATCTCAACAAGTATTTCACCAAGGCGGACAAAGGCTGGAGAATCAAGGACGAGATCCGAAGCATGGCACGATTTTCCCACGCCGACTTGAACAAACCTTTGACCTCCCTGGGAAGTTTTGATGTGATTTTCTGTCGAAATGTGGCCATCTATTTTCCTGTCAGTGGTAAAATCAGCCTGTTCCAGAGACTGGCATCGGTTCTAAACCCGGGAGGCGTGTTAATTGTCGGTGGCTCAGAATCATTGGCCGGTCTGGCCAAAGATTTTATCCCCAGGCATTATCTGAATGGGGTGTATTATCAGCTTCGAAAATCAACGAGTCCCGGCGCTGTTTCGGATAAACCGGTTACACCGCCCAAACCTCTACCTCGGAGACCGGTTAGCCGTGCACCGGAACCAACACCGCAGCCTCGACCGATTCAAAAGTCGCCTACCAGAACAAAACCCGTTGCCATCGGCAGGAAGCTGGATAAAATCAAGGTTGAAAAGACAGAAACCCCACCCCCCAAACCTGCTGTATATCCCCAGCCCGTTCCAAAACCGGAACAAGCCCCTTCTTCGGAACATGTAAAATCCTCACTTCTGAGTAGCCTCGGGCAAAAGAAGTCGAAACATTCATCACTTCTTGCTGAAGGACAGGTACAGTCGACTGGTAAAGTGTCTCTGCTGGCAAAGCTGAAAGAGAAAGAGCGGAAACGATAATCGGAAGACGAAAAGAGGTAGCTTTCATCCTCCTGTGATTATGATGTAAATCGGCCTTTGCGAAAATCGGAGAACGCTTTTTCAATCTCTTCATAACTGTTCATCACGAACGGACCATGTCGTACAATCGGCTCATCAAGCGGTTTGCCGGACAGGCAGATAAGACGGGCCGGCTGATCGTCAGCTTCCACCCGGAGAAGGTTTCCCCGGGTCAAAAGTCCAATCGAACCACTTTTGAGCAAAGTTTCACTGTTTTTGACACCTTCAGAATCTCCAATGTGAACTTCTCCTTCGTAAACATAGAGAAATGAATTATGGGATTCGTTTAAATCCTGATGAAACCGGCTGCCTGCTTTCAGATGAATATCCAGAAACAGCGGCTGAACGTCAATATTCCTGACCGGACCTTCGATGCCGTTGGATGTCCCTGCAATAATTTTGATCACCGATCCATCCTCCAATGGGTAGAATGGAATCTCCTTTTTATCGATATTCTGATAACGGGGAGCTTTCATTTTCTCCCTGGCAGGGAGATTCACCCATAGTTGAAATCCTCTCATCAATCCCTGCTCTTGCCTGGGCATTTCCGAATGAATGATGCCACGACCGGCGGTCATCCACTGAACTCCACCGGATTCGATGATCCCCCTGTTACCAACGCTGTCCCTGTGCTCCATCTTTCCGTCCAACATGTAGGTGACGGTTTCGAATCCGCGATGGGGATGTTCGGGAAAACCGGCGATGTAATCATCGGGATTGTCCGAAGCAAATTCATCTAAAAGCAGGAACGGATCGAATTCCGATAATTGATGGGAACCGATGCTGCGGCGAAGATTAACTCCCGCACCATCTGAGGTTTTGATTGATTTAACGGTCCGGTCAATTGCACAGATCCGGGTTCGGGTTTGATTGACTGTCATAATGGTACTCCGGAGAGAGATTTCGCATAACCGTTCGATTGCAAGTGCTTGAGACTGCTTTGTTCAAAAGGATGTCAGTTGATTCACTTGGGTTGAATCCTGACCTTGTAGAATTACTGCATCAAATCTGCCAAAGAGACCCGGATCGGTTCGGCTAAATCCGGAATCTCGATTATCTGATCCCTACCAAAGATTAGTTTATTGATTTGTAAAAACTTTACCGAGGTTTCGTTTTGAGATAACAGCGTGATACAACCCTCAACAGAGGATATCGTTCTGCGGATTTCTTAACCTTCTGGTACGCTTTAAGCAAAGTAATCGGTATTACACAGGATCAACTTTTGTCTGGATGTGGGTTTGAATATAAAACCTGAATTCCGCATGCGACCGTGTTCGGACAGCTATTGAACACGTTTCCGGCGAACACCCATGCTAGAAGCGGCGAACCTCTATTCTCACCTCCGAGGGCGATCTTTGATCTTGCCTTCGTGGTGCAATGATCGGGTTTTTAATCCGTTCAATAGCATACCGGATATGTCGATAAAAGCGCTTGAAAGCTGTCGATTGCTTGTAGAATCCGGATAATTCATTAATACAAGGAGATTAATCATGAGTGCACTTGCTCAGAAAACCTGTATCCCCTGTAGTGGTGGCGTGCCGGCCTTGAAGGGCGAAGCATTGAAAGATCTGCAAAAGCAGTTGCAGGAGGATTGGCGGGTTGTAAACGAACACCATCTGCAACGGGAGTATCAATTTGAAGATTTCAGACAGGCTTTGGCCTTTACCAACCGGATTGGCGAAATTGCCGAAACGGAGAATCATCACCCGGATATTTACCTGGGATGGGGTCGGGTTGAGGTGAAGATCTATACACACAAAATAGACGGTTTGACCGAGAGCGATTTTATTCTCGCCGCTAAGTTTGATGAAGGAGGGCAATAACCCGAAGTTTGGTTCCGCCTACTCAAACATCCAAAAGGGCAGGCAGAACAGGAGAGGATTCTGTTCTATCAGACGGCCCGATAGTTGACTCTTTTGCTGGCAACCAAATCCGGGAGATGGCGTTAACAATCGCCAAACTGCTTCTCAAGAATCCGGATCATCTCGTCAAGGGTTCTTTTCCAGTTCTCCAGATAACCTTTGTGGTACAATACTGTCTCGAATAAATGAGACAGACACATTCCAAGACCCACTTCATTCAGATCAATTAATTCCCGAAAAACGGGTTGTGATTTGTCAAATTACTATTGAAAATTTATAGATGTTCACATATCCAACCTTTGGCGATCCTCACAACGTGAAAGATGCAGAGTTTTCCGTAATTAAGAAAAGCCGTGACTGGAAGTATAGCTTCCGTCTGTTCACACCCGGAAAAGATTGCGGCAGGTTTCTGAGTGAACAATAGTAATGAAACAGAATTATCCGGCAGACCAACACCTGTGGCAGGTCGCTGGTGCTGCTCCGTAAGGGAGCAGATCAAAAAGCCGGTAAACATCCTTGAAGGACTGTTGACAATGTTAAGAATCGAAGATCTTAGAGTGGAAATCGGCGGCAAGGCTGTGCTTCAGAATGTCAATCTTCACATTCCCGCCGGTGAAACCCACATCCTTTTCGGGCCCAACGGCTCGGGAAAAACCAGCCTGATGCTCACCATCATGGGCTATAGCAACTATAAGGTAACCAGGGGACGGATCACTTTCAAGGGAGAAGATATTACCTACCTGCCGATTCACGAACGGGCACGTCTCGGTATAGGTGTCTCATTTCAAAGACCGCCCACAATTAACGGATTATCCCTGAGAAAAATGGTAGAGATCTGTTCCAGTGACCGGGAGGCAAATGTCGATCATCTGGCTGAACAGGTGAATCTGTCATCCTTTCTGGAGCGTGACGTCAATGCCAATCTCTCCGGCGGCGAAATTAAGCGATCTGAGCTACTGCAATTGTCCGCTCAGCAACCCGATCTGGTTTTACTGGATGAGCCGGAATCCGGTGTAGATCTGGAAAACATCGCTCTGCTGGGAGAGTCTATCAATGCCCTGCTCAACCGTGGTGTTAAAAGATCGGGGAGCGATGTTCACAAAGGAATGATGCAAAAACGCAGCAAATCAGCCCTGGTGATCACCCATACAGGGCATATTCTGGATTATATTACGGCAGACCGCGGACAGGTTCTCAACAATGGTGTGATGCAATGCTCACAGAACGCCAGGGAAATCCTGAAGTGGATTAGAGAATATGGTTATCAGGAGTGTATGACATGTACAAATTAGACAGTAATGGTGAAGTAAATCCGAAAGATTTCAGTACTGAGGCAGAAAGCCACGACTACATTGAAGACCTTGCGCAGATCGATGGTTCCGATACCGCCGAGTTTGAGAATGTTGGCGTAGAAACGGATGACAGCAATCGATCGGCTACTTTTATTCTCAAGGATCTCTCGGTGGTACACTGTAAATCGAAACAGGAAGGGATCGAAGTTCTGAAAATTACCGAGGCCATGGATAAGTATGACTGGTTAAAGGATTATATGTGGAAGGATATCTCTCCGGAAAAGGATATTTACACACAACAAGCCAGTGAAAGTCCGGGAGAGGGTTTTTTTATCCGCGCTGAAAAAGGGGTTGTCAGTAAGAGACCGGTGCAAACCTGTCTCCATATTTCCAAGGAGGGATTTGCACAGAATGTCCACAATATTGTGATCGTCGAGGAAGGTGCCGAACTCCATGTTATCGCCGGTTGTTCCACTGCACGTCATGCCGAGAGAGGATTGCATATTGGTGTATCGGAGTTTTATGTAAAAAAAGGCGCAACCCTCAAATACACCATGGTGCACGACTGGGGAGAGAAAATCTTTGTGCGGCCCCGCACCGTAACCCACGTGGATGAGGGAGGAGTTTACATATCCAACTATATCTCCATGAAGCCGGTTGGATCCCTGCAGATGAATCCGATCACTTATCTGGATGGAAAAGATTCCATTGCCCGTTTTAACAGCGTTCTGGTTGCCGCAGGGGGAACGGACATGGATACCGGTTCCGTGGTTGTCCTGGGAGCTGAAAATGCCAGGGCGGAGATTATTTCCAGGGCTATTACCACCGGGGGCAATATCATTGCCAGGGGAAGTATTATCGGTAATGTACCCGGTGTAAGAGGGCATCTGGAGTGCAAGGGACTCATTCTGAACGATGGTCTGCTGCACGCTATTCCGGAACTCGAAGCCCATGCCCCGAATGTGGAAATGTCTCACGAAGCTGCTGTAGGTAAGATAGATCAACGTGAAATAGAATACCTAATGGCCAGGGGGCTTGATGAGGACGAAGCGATATCCACTATCGTCAGGGGGTTTCTCAATGTCGATATCGAGGGGCTTCCCCCCTCTCTGGTTCGCAAATTGGATCGGGTTATCGCCGATACCCAGGACGACATGATGTAAACATCCTTTTGTTGTCCAGTGATTTCTGGCATTCTTTCTGCAGAATGAAAATAAATTTCAAATGTTAATGTTGTTTCTGTTTCAGGCGATTTTTTTTGAGGGATCTTAGCGAATCCCTTCTTTTAAACTGAAGTTGGTCTCAGTTATTCATTCGTAAAGGAGAAGAAAGATGGCACAAATTACATTGAAAGGAAATCCGATCGAAACCGTGGGAACCCTTCCGGCACCCGGCTCCAAAGCTCCGGATTTCACCCTGACCGGAACCGACCTGGGTGATGTCAAATTAAGTGATTTAGCCGGAAAGAACGTGGTTCTGAATATTTTCCCAAGCCTGGACACAGCCGTTTGTGCGGCTTCCGTCAGGAGATTTAACCAGGAAGCATCCAGTCTGAGCAATACAGTTGTGTTGTCGGTCTCTGCCGACCTGCCATTTGCCCACAATCGATTCTGTGAGACTGAAGGTCTGAAGGATGTTGTTTCTCTTTCGGTTTTCAGGTCATCCGAATTTGGGGTCGACTATGGAGTGACCGTCAAGAACGGTCCGATGACAGGCCTTCTTTCCCGTGCCATTGTGATTGTGAATAAGGATGGCGAGGTGGTTTACAACGAACAGGTTCCGGAAATCACCCAAGAACCTGATTATGATTCCGCCCTAAGGGCCATACCCACTGCTTAGTTCCGTATACAATCCTGCCAGCCGCGGGAGATGAACTTATCTCCCGATGGTAAACCGTGCCCGATTCTTCAGACAGGTTGTCGGCTCCAAGAAAGACACATGTTTTCCGACCATTCCGATTCGACGGGTGCCCTTGAAAGAATCAAAAATCATCCCTATACTGCACTTGCCACAATTGTTAGCGACAAAACCCCGATTCCTGTTTGATAACCCAGATGCCGATCCATGCCATGAAAACCGATTTCTATTTCATTGATGCGTTTACCGATACCCCTTTCACAGGGAATCCGGCTTGCGTTTGTATGCTGTCTGAACCCAGGGAGGACCAATGGATGCAGCAGATCGCCTTTGAAATGAACCTTTCCGAAACGGCATTTATCCTCAGACAGGAAAACGGGTTTTCATTGCGCTGGTTCACGCCTAAGATCGAGGTGGATCTCTGTGGTCATGCGACATTGGCAGGGGCCCATATCATCTGGGAGGAGGGGATATTGCAGGAATCCGAATCGATTGCTTTTCAAACCAGAAGCGGTGAGTTGACCGCCGAGTGGAAAGGGGGGGTAATCGAGATGGGATTTCCCGCTCTCTACGCCCGGCCGGAGAACTTCTCCCCCGAACTCCTGTCAGCATTCCGGATCACTCCTCTTTATGTAGGAAAGTTTGGAGAGAAACAGTTGATCGAGGTGGAAACCGAGGCGATTGTCCGCGGGCTGGAGCCGGACTATGCCAAACTAAAACAACTGGACGAACGGGCCGTGGTCATTACGGCCAAATCGGAGTCTGCGGAATACGATTTTGTTTCCCGCTGTTTTGCACCTTGGGTTGGTGTCAATGAAGATCCGGTGACGGGTTCCAGCCATTGTTGTCTTGCCACATACTGGAGCAAGCGCCTGCAGAAAGAGGAACTCAAAGCCTACCAAGCTTCTCCGCGTGGAGGAAGACTCACCGTTCGTGTAGACGGCAACCGAGTTATTCTCGGGGGACAGGCCGTCACCATCATCAAAGGAAGCCTTTTGATATAAGGAACCGGGGCATTGACCCTTGACTTGCCAAATCCAGCGATTCAGATGAATGGACTCCGGCTTCTTTCCGTTCAACCACAACCTCCACGAAGAATTCTCTGTTAATCTGCCGTTAGGGATAAATCTCATTGGTGCCGGTTTCATCGGATCAAATCATTTACATGCGATTCATTTGCACGATCGCTTCTAAGCTTTTGAAGTTTGGTTACTAGTCAAAATTAAGACCAAGACATTGTTATCCTGATTTTATATACTGAAGATCTATGTAACTCTCATATGATAATAATCTAATGATAACAAAAGCTTGTTACTGGTGAAACCGACAACTGGGCTAAGCCATGCTTGATATCTTCGATAAGAAATCCAAGGGGGACAATAGCCGGAGGGCAGAGAATTATTTCTGGAAGGCCATGGAACACCTGGGAAATGAACATTTCGGCCAGGCGGTAAGGGAACTGGAGTCGGCTGTTCAGGTTGATTTGGAAGTCGTCCTGCCGCTGCTGGAAGAGCAGCTTAACGAGGTCTACCAGGAGAAAAAGCTCACCGAATCCCTGACTTTGGGATCGGTACTGATTAAGTATAAGGAGGGTGACTACAATCTGACGAACCTGATGGGAAATATTCATCGGCGTCTGGGGGAGTCTAAAAAGGCAAATGAGTATTATAAGAAAGCAATAGGGCTCAATAAAAGTGACGACACTGCTCTCTACAGTTTGGCTGCAAGCATGGCCAAGGTGCCACTCTACGATTCCGGTCTGAAAGGGCTGCTGGAGAACTATATCGATTTTGGAACCTACCTGATTCCCATGTCAACCTATCCCAAGGATCCCGGGATCATCAACCATCTTACCGAAATGCTGAATATGAAGAACTATTTCGGGAAGGTGGATCGCCTCCAGGAACTGATTCTGAAAAAGACATTAACCCAGGAAGAGCCTGATCTGGAGAAAATGGATCTGCTCATGGGGCGTATCAAGGAGAAGATCAGCAAAACGATCGAAGAGGGACAGAAGAAACCCAATGTGCCGCAATTGCTGAAAGATGCCCTTGGTCAGGATTGGAAAAAGTTATCCCATGGGGAAAAGGATCGTTTTCTCTGGGATGTTCTGAACCTGGGTCTATTTGTCTTTCGTAAACACAGCCAGGGCAAAGGCCGGAAATCGGCACCTACGGACGCATCACCATTGGCGGAAGAGCTGCAACTGGCTATTGACTGCTTTTTCCGACTAAAAGCAGAGGGATATTCATATCGTTATCTGGATATGATCGTCGCTTTGAGTCATACCCTGTCCGGTGACTTCCAGGAAACGATCAACGGTCTTAAGGATCTGCTTCCCGACAATCCCGGCGATCGATACATCAACATTAACCTGGGGTTGTTGTATCAACAGACGGGAAATCGATTACTGTCCCTGGTATTCCTGATCAAGGGAGCATATCGTCTGCTTGAGTTGGGTGGAGCTTGCCATCTCTCGGAAATTCTGGAAAAAGCGGATGAGGTTTATCGGGAAGGAGAACTCAAAAAGGCGCTGGGCATGTATCGTGCGGCGGCTATGGAGACCAACAGCGTTGGTATTTTACAGAAGATCGGAGAGATCATGATAGGTCTTTCCCGTTTTTCCGACGCCATTCAGCCGTTTAAGGAGATTCAGAAGATGAACCCCGAAGACAAGTCGGCCCGGGAAAAACTCAAGGTGATTCAGGATCATTATGTTTTTCTGGCAGACGAGTTTTTTGAGGCAAGGGAGTTTGTCAAAGCGGGTGAGCATTATGAAAAAGCGCTGGAAATCAGCCGACCTGCCGAACTGCTTAAATCAGCCGCCAGGGCCTACAAGCTCCAGGGGGATCATAAGCGTGAATACGCCCTGGAAAATGAGCTTCATGAAGTGGAAACTACAGAAAAAGAGGAGGAAAAGGAACGCCTGAGGTCACAGTTTGTCAAGGCAGGCGTCAGGAATATGCAAAATAATGATTTCCAGAAAGCCATCAACCATTTCAACGAGGCCTTCAGAATTCGTGCGGGAAAGGATGTGTTTATGTACCTCTCTTATCTCTATAAAAAACTGAATCAGAAACAGGCGCTGATGCAACTGATTAAGCAATGGAATGCTGCCACATCCAGGGATGAATCAAGCAGCGATGACTAACGAATGGCAATCGGTTGTGAGTAGCCGAGCTCCATATCCCAGGGAAACCTGATCCAGGTATCCTGGCTCACCTCAGTGATAAAGGTATCAACCAAGGGTCGTCCTGCGGGTTTGGCGTAAACGGTAGCAAAATGAGCTTTTGGTACCAGATCACGCACAATCTTTGCCGTTGCCCCCGTGTCCACCAAATCATCAATCAACAGAAAACCACTACTGTCTCCGGTAAAACCCTTGAGGATATCAGGCTTGCCTTGGGCCTGTTCATCATAGGTATTCACACAGATGGTATCCACCAGCCGAACTTCCAACTCTCTGGCCACTATGGCAGCAGGGACCAGACCTCCCCTGGTAATGGCTATAATCCCTTTCCAGGGTCCCTGGTCCAGTAAACGCCAGGCGAGAGCCTTGGCGTCTCGATGAAGTTCCGACCAGGATACAATAAAATCCTTTTGAAAGCGTTTGTCCTTGATGGTTGTCATGTTGCCTGCCTGTTGGTTGGTTGTTTCAATTGCAAAGCTCACGGTCAGTCAAGTTTCTACAGACCGTCGAGATGTATCTTCATAATCCTGATTTATAGCTTCCGATAATCAAGCCGTCAATATCTCGACAATCCAATTCTGAAAGAGAATGAATTTGGTTGACTGGACGTTACCAATGTATCATAATAATATTATAACAAGGTAAATTATTATCCAGGGAAACAGCTATTTTAACAAAGGAACAGATATGGCGGAGTCGATAAAGGTGGAACGAATTCAAACAGGGATGAGGATAGAGAAACGGATGGTAAAGGTACTCAAGGCCTTGGCAGAGTATCTTGAAATATCCCTGGGGGATTTGATTGAAGGAATTGTTTTGCACTCATTTGAAGGCAAAGCCCCCTTCAGTGAAAAAACACTGAAAAAAATTGTGGAAATGAGAAAGATTTATGAGTTGGATCTCGATGCTTCACACAGCCATAAATTGGTGGAGCAGTGAACGTTAAATTGAAGGATCATACATGAAAACGAAAAAAAACCTGTCAATTCTGTTGAGCGGTCAATTGATTTCCCAAGTGGGAGACCGGTTTTATCTGCTGGCACTCTCCTATTGGATTCTGGACTCAACCGGATCGGCCACCTTAATGGGGCTGGTACTCTTTGCCACGATCTTTCCCGAGACAGTTATCGGTCTGGCCGCGGGCGCTTTTGTTGACAAGTACAACCGCAAATGGATTATCGTGGGAACTGATTTTCTGAGAGGTCTGATCGTATTGTTTCTGGCCGCGATGGTGTGGCTGGACAGTCTCAGTATCACCATGATTATTGCCGCCCAGGTTTTGCTGTCCATCAATGCGGCGTTTTTCAACCCCGCCATACCGGCAGTCATACCTCAAATTGTAGAGGAGGAGAACCTGACCCGGGCCAACTCCCTGACCCAGCTTGTCAGGGGATCATCAACAGTGTTGGGACCTGTCCTGGGGGGACTGTCGGTGGTTGCTTTCGGTTACTTTTTTGTTTTTCTGTTCAACGCACTCTCTTTTTTGATATCCGCATTTTTCGAACTTTTTCTTACCCTTCCCGCTGCCGAAAAACGGGAGAAATCACAGAGTTTGCTGATGGACATTAAAGAAGGACTGGAATTTATTGCCAATAAGAGAACGCTGATTATCCTGATTATCTCAATCGCCATCATTCATTTTTTTGTTGGATCCTTTCAAACCATCACCCCGGTGCTGGCGCTTGAACTCACCGGAAACGGAGCAAAAAACCTGGGATATCTTCAAACAGCCTATGGTGTTGGGATGGTTGCCATTTCATCGCTGTTTGGTTTGGCCGGGTTGTTAAACAAGAGGGAAGTCCCGGCTCTGTTCGGATCCGTGTTTCTGATTGGAAGTGTAAATCTCGTTATCGGAGTTCTGATGATAGCCGGGTTTAATCAGCCGACCTATCATTTACCTCTCTTCTTTCTTTACGGTGGTTTCCTTATTACGGCTGTGACCAGCTTTCGAACCCTGGTGCAATTGCAGGTTCCCAACGCCTTTGCCGGCAGAGTTTTTGGGGTAGCATTCTCGATTGGCGATGTTTCCCTTCCGTTGGCCATGCTGACTTACGGTTTCCTCTTGGATCGTTTCTCCATCGGATCTCTACTCTCCATTTCCGGTATCTGCCTGATGATCTGCTGTCTGTTTCTGCTCCGGTTGTTTCGTGTAAAAGAAGCACCTGTGGCACAACAGGTCTGATTCAGCATTTCCCTCACGAATTTCCCATTCCACGACTCTTTTGTATTAATTCATCACTGCTTCGACTCAATCCATGAGCTTTAAAGGGTGACGTGAACTTGTGATATGTCATCCTTAAAAGCGAGGTAAAACGTCAAGTAGCGGTTTGAGACATAAAATAATCGGCAACGAAACCGAGCCTACATCCCCTGGTTTCATCATTCGATTTATCTTGTTGGACTTTCTCTAAATACCTGAAAAATTGTTAGATTAGGAATATTATTAACTGACAGTGAAAAAAAAACTTGCTATGAAATTAACTGTCAGTTAATAATATATTTTTAACTGACAGTTAATTTTGCTTGTTGGTTTCATCCTTATTCGGGGATCTAAAGAAAGGAGATGATATGAAAAATCAAAAAGTTCCGGGGGGCAGTCCACCTGTTTTTCATTATCCTTCGATTCAGAAAGCCGGTCGCATGTTGATTGATGCCCGGGATCATGACGACACAGGTGAATCGAAGGAAATAACGAATCAAGATTTCAATTCCGATCATCGGAATTATACCGGGAAGGGAGAAGTTATGGTTGCAGGAGCAATCGCAAGTCGGTTTCCCATGTTGGACGGGGTTCTTCACTTTATTTCCAGATTCCGTCCGCGCCGTAAAAAACCGTATTATCTCATGTTCCATGACATTGATGAGATGCGTGAATACCGCCGGGAAGTCGAGAAGAGACGGTCTTACCCTTTTACCTTAATCTGATAGGTAAAAGAGGTGTCAGCAGCGAGATGCGCCAGAGGGTGCGAAATACCTTATAGATGTGTTCGGCATAGATCGCTGTTGTACACCAATGATTTATTTTCATCAAAAAACGGGGATTGAATAACACCGATCGGGAGATTTTTCGCTGATGGATTTTGGGAGGTAAGTTTGGCAAGCACGGCCATAAATTTCTTGTATATCGCGGGATGGTTAACAGAGATCGGGTTCGAACTGATGTTTTATGACTACTGGGTAAAGGAAAAAAGTTACTATGAGTTAATTTTTCACTTGCCTTTTTTTTTACCACTAGTTAAATTCTATCTTTGTTTTTAATTCATGACTTTTCGTCATTCATTTCGGATGGGTGACGGTAATAATGGCTATCAATGAAGAGCAAAAAAAAGTCTGAGTCGGACGATCTGGAATATGCCCAGGCATTGGGCACTGTACTGCGGGAAGAGCGGAAGAAGCAGAAGATCAGCATCGAGGTCGCGGCTAAGGCACTGGGGATCACGGCATCCTACGTATCACAGATCGAAACCGGAAAAAAGAATCCAACCCTGTCGGTTGTTGAGAATTATGCCATTTTTCTCGGGCTCGATATGTTTGAATTATCATTGCGGGTAAAAATTGTCAGATCACCGGACAAAAGAAGTATAGAGCGATTGATAGCTAACCTGTCCGGAAAGATAGATGTACTTGCAGAACTCAGGAAAAAAAAAGCATGAATATTTTTGTTCATATATTGAATCCGGAAACTTTAGCAGAGGAAAGGAGATGATTTCATATTTGATGAATCAACAGAAGATGAATTGTTGCTGGAAAGCCAGCACGGCAAGAGAGCGGAAAACAGGCATTGATCCTTTGGTGTTATTCAGACAATGGATTGAAAACTTACTTGAGCTTCAACGGAAACGAAAACGATTTATCAAGGGTATTTGGAATGGAGAACTTATATTCAAAATTGGAACTGCTTTTGGGGGACTTTGTTAGCGGATTTTTAAACAGCATACTGGAAACGGAAGAATATCAAACCCGTCATATCCTTCCCGCCAGGTTTAGCGGACAATACCGAGATTACCTGCAGCAAATGCAACGACTACGGGTTGGAATTGAAAGCTATCAGGCCAAATCCAGGGAAGAAGCACACCAACGAAGCCGCGCTCTGGCAATACTGAAATCCTCCTCTGAAGCAATCATCAGTACTTTTCACTTTGAGGACCATTAATCAATCCACCGGATTGGTGGTGGCCCTCAGGGCTATTCCCCTTTTATGCTTCAAAATCAGCAAATCAACCGTCTTTAACAAAGACCGGCAATTTGATAATATTGGCTTACCGGGAAAAAGGTTTCACCCTGCGTGTCACGGTGAACAGGTTTGACTCAAAATCAGGATTTCTTTGTCGGCATCCCCACACTTCGCACCCAAAAGTCTGGTAATTTGGAGTTGATTGCCTTAATTGGCTGAAATCATGCATTGCGTAGATCACCAAATTAAACCTTCAGTTTAAACGCGCCAGGTATATTTTGACTCGACAGTTGTGAGTGAAGGATCGATAACCACAGTTTTGCATGGCAACCGCAAATAAAAAAACATTTCGGTACGGGCTCTGTTCGCTGGTTTTAGTTCTCATATCCCTGTTTCCGGGAACGATTCATTCTCAAAGCCTGGAGAAGACGATGGATGAACTGGCGACCTACATCGTCCGATATGCCCCCGGTGAAAATGCCAATCGGGTTCTGAATATCGAGATCACAAATGCCGGATCGGGCCAAGCTGATTCTGCAGCCGAGGCTATCTCCTCTCAACTTGAACTGGCCCTGCGCAGACATTTTCTGAAAAATCAGCTTTACTCCGAGCAGATCGACGATTTTTCCGTCAATATCTCCGGATCCTATCGCAGCATTGTCGACCGGTTGGAGCTGAATCTAAATATTGGCTTTGAGAATGCCGATACCGGTGAAGAGCAGGGATTTGAACGATCGGTTCGATTTGAATACTCGGGAGAGGCCGAAAAAAGGCGGGTATTGATCCTTAACATCGATTCCGGAGAACTCAGCCCGTCATTAATAGAGCAGTTCAGCAGCGATTTTCGAAATGAAGTTGACAAGAGGGAGCTCTATATTCAGGAGAAGAGACCTTTTCAGTCCGTTACCATTGATTGTCGCACGGCAGTTTGCCTGGGTGCCATTGGCAAAAAGCTGGATGTAAAGTATATCATGCTGCCCCGGTTCATTAAAACCGATCATCTGAAATATGTTCTTTCTGCAAACCTGGTAGATGTTAAGGATCGGAAAAGTATTACCAAGGTGTCAGTGATCCATGCGGGAAGTGTGGCGTTTCTCAAGGGATCGCTTGATGACCTGGTAACCCGTCTGGCGCTGCAGGAGAATCTCCAAACCGTGATTGATTCGGGAATCAGGCAGGAAACAGGGCATCTTTCCATCACTTCCAATCCCGTAGGTGCGGATATCTATCTTGATGACGAACGACTCAGGGAAGTAACCAACACCCTGCTGGAGGATGTGCCTGCCGGCATGCATTCCGTTTCCATTCGTCGAGGAAGTCTGCAACGTACCCTTAAAATAGTGCTGGAAGCCGGCGAAACCAAACATCTGCATGCCGATTTGAAGCCTTTTGAGGTGCTGTCTCTCAAATTGGAGAAAGATCCGGCGGATCCCCTTATGACCGGGTTCAAAGTGGAATACTCTCTTCCTGTTGATCCCGCTTCAGTCAATCAAAAAACCTTTTTTGTGCAAAGAGGCAATCGGAAGATTGCCGGCTCACATGAGGTCGTTGATAATAAGGTTGTCTTCCGGCCTGCCAAACCGCTCCATCACGGCAAACTGTACAAGATTATCGCCACCCGATCGGTTCTCAGCATTTACGGCGACGCTCCGGATCTGGTGTACGAAAGACGTTACCGAACCACACCCTATCCGACTGAAAAAGACACCGATGTATTAATTTACAGTGAAAGTCATGGTCCGGAGACATGGTCAAAATACAAGCGGGGTATCCTGAAGTTGGGCGTTAGTTCATTCACACCATTGAAACATTTTGATATCAACGGTCAACGCATACCTCTCACAGATCAGACCATATTCGAATTTGAAGTTCCATTTGATTTTGAGAAAAGCGGCAGAAAACGTTTGAGTTATCTGATTACAGCACTGACCGAAGAAGGGAGAGCTCAAAAGAGGTTCGTTATTCATCTTGGCCGAAAACCCAAACCAAAAGTATCACCCTTTCAATTGGTTACCATGCTCAAGGTTACCAATACAGATAACCTCTACAGTACTTCTGATGATATTGAAAATGTTTCGGCAACGAAAACAACCCTGACCCTGGTGCCAATATACAAGTTCTATAAAGGAAAGCGATCCCAATGGAGCCTGAAATCGATTTTGCTGCGAGATAAGATGGAAAAGGAGGAGTATCAGGAGAAGGAAATTTCATTCTCCCAATTGGCATTGGAATGGCGCTTGGCAAAAACCTTCCTGGGAACCATGAAGACGACACTGGGTTATAACGATATCAGTATGGCCAATGCCAACGTTTTTGCAGGGGAAGAGCAAACAAAGACCGAGATGTTTCTGAATTACGGCTTTGTGATCAAAATGGGAAAATCTTCCAGCTGGGACCTGGAATTCAACTTGAAAAGCCAGCAAACGCCTGAAGCGGCAGACGAAGACGATGACACAAACGGAACGGTAACAGGGATGACAACCAATCTCAAGTTTCCCCTGATCGGAGCTGAAAACCGTATTCGATTGAAATACAAGGATATAAATACCAGGGGTAAGTACAAGGGTAATTTGGTGACAAACGGCCAGCTCAAACAGGACTTTAAACTGGGTAACTGGAAATTGACCTGGAGCTATGGTGTAACAGATACCGCTTACAAGGAAGAAGATCCTCGCCTGAGTGCTGACGGCATTGCTGTAAAGAATACCGCGAGTACCGCGGCCCTGAAGCTGGGATATAATTTGTTTAAAAGTACCCGAATCGACCTGGAAATGAAGAACAAAAAACAGGAATCCAATATTCAGAGTTATAACTACGCTGCAAACTCCTCGTCACTGGGACTGATGATTCAGTTTTAAAGGCGGAAACAATTCGGTTAGAAAATTGCAGCTTTTCGGGGTATAATAGTGTCAACTATCTTTGGCATAAATGCCTTAAAATCCTGCCGGGCCTTATAAATTACTGTAAATGAAAAGAAAATCCCTCATTCTAATCCTGCCGGTCCTGTTGATGATTGGCCTGTTTGCCCTATCGGCGGCAGCTAACGAGTTGGAATTGGTAAAGGGTAAGGTTAAGATCAGAAGCAAAGGCTCGGATATGATCTATGATAAACCAGACCAGAAGATATTGATATTTAACGGTGATCAGATTCAAACCGGCAGGGATACCCATGTCAGGATCAGTCTAAAAGAACAGGGGGATACCATTGAATTGCACTCCTTTTCCTTTTTCAAGGTTGCTGTGGGTGAGGAAAATATCGACAAAATGGTCCTTCCAATCGGCAAAGCTCGTTTCAAAGTGAAGGCAAGAACCGGTGTGAGAAAAAAGCGCTTTCGGGTTAAAACAGGAAACGCTTTGGTAGGGGTGAAGGGAACCGAATGGGTGATGTCATCCGGCGAAGGTGATACCTCCGTTCTGACTATTTCGGGGATTGTCAGCCTGGCCAATATCCTGGCTCCCGATATTAGTGTTGATATTCCCAATAATCAAGCCTCCCGGATTGAACAAAACAAATTGCCAACCGCCCCCGTTGTGGTCCCGCCGGAAGTTAGAGAACAGGTAGTTGCATCCGACAGTAGAAATTCATTTCAGGTAATAACTTATGGCTCACCTATAACGGTTCCCAAAGAGGAGCAACAGAGGATCCGAAAAAAGTCACAATCGGGCGATGAGAAACAGTCTACCGGCGATAAAAAAGAAGGTGGTGACTCCGATGAAAAACAGGGAGGTGAAGGAGGTGAACCTGCTGAAACTTCCGGAGAAGGCGGACAGGAAACACCTGGCGAAGGTGATGCTGCGCTTGAAACCGATGCTCCCGGCGATGATTATGCAAGTGTGGATTTTGATGAACCGGAGCTTGAGGAGCCGGAAATTGATATCGATGAGATTATCGACGAAATCACTGAAATTGAATCGGATATTGCGGAAGAACAGGCAGCAATTGAGATTGAAGCAATTGAAATTCAGGTTTTGCACTGACTGAAAAGTTAAAGGGCAAATGAAGCGGACAGGTATTTTAAATTTTCGAAAGAATCTGGTTATCACTGTTGGTCTAGTGGTGAGCTTGGGATTGGTCTCCTGCGTCAATCCCAAAAGCGCTTCCGAATTCGAAGGGGATCGGCGCATGGTTTCCGTGACACTGCATTTGGGCGATTCAGGCCAGGGCAGCGGAAATCAATCCGGTAGACAGGCTTCACTGTCCACCCTGCCTGGAGATACGGGAACGATCTTAATGGTGGCCGTTGATGAATCGATTGCCTTTACCAACCGGTTTTCGACACTATCTTCGTACTATGACCGCTCATTATTGGATCTGAACAGCTCCACGGTAACCCTGAATATCCCCCTCAACACCCCTTTAAAACTCTTCGAATATGCATTCGGTCACACATACAGCAGTGCAGGCCAGTTGAGTAGCAGCGACCTGGTGATTGCCAGCGCTTCAATCGATTTCATCATTACCGATGCGGATGTTGGACAAACCAAGATTATCCAGTCGGCACTATCCCTGGTGGCGAGTCCGGTAAGCATATCCGTTTCTCCGGAAAGCGCTGCCTTGGATATCGGCGAGAGTGTGGATCTGACAGCAAACGGCGAATTTTCAGACTCAAGCGTACTTGGGATAACTAACTTTGTTTCCTGGTCCGTCGCCGATTCCAGTATTGTGAGCGTAACCAACTCAGAAACCTCAAAAGGTACGGTGACTGCGCTAGCAGATGGTCAGACGACGGTGACAGCCACACTTGGTAGTGTTTCCGGAAGTACCACCATTACCTCCGGAACATACAGCACTGGCCCAACTTCCGTGGATTTTTCCAAAACAACTGACCAGGCCACGGATATCTATTTTGCGGTAAGCGATTTTGCATTTCAGGAAAGTACAAGCGGTGAGACTTTTGCCAGTGTTCAGATCGGCAGTTTGCCCAGCGGGGGAACCCTGTTTCTGGATAAAAACTTCAACAGTCTGATTGATACAGGAGAGTCGGTTGCGGCGGGAGACGAAATCCTTGTAACCGAGCTCCGACATTTAAGATATCGGCCTTTATCCAGCGGCAGCGGAACTGGCTATGACAGTTTTACCTTTAAAGTGGGTAGTGAGAATGGTTTTGGCAACACTGCTAATACTGTAACGATCAATATTAATGCCGTTTCTTATTCCTGTCCTTCGACCGGTTCAGGAAGTTCATCCAACAGCGGGATTTTCAGCGGAAGCGGTTGCACCGATTCCGGGGCCAGTATTACTGTCATGCCAGGCCATGTGGTGACAATCGATCCGGCCGGAAACCCTATCAGTTCCGCGACGGTAAATTCCGGGGGAACTTTGGTATTGGATGGCGTCTCTTATTCCGGTGATCTTATTCTGAATGGCGGTCTTCTTGATATTGACGATCATTCGGAGATCACGGGTGACATCTATCATCAAAGACCTTCTACGATTGATATTCTCGGCGGGAAAAACTTTGGTTACAACGGCTCGGACATCCAGGTGGGGTCCAACCAGATCAGTTTTATCGGTGATGGAGAGATGCATGGATCATCTACAGTTCATCTGAACAGTGCCGACAGTCACCTCTATCTGTCCGGTGATGGTTTCATTGAACAGGTCTGGATCGGTAACACGGATTTGAATTCGGGGCTGGGAATTGAGCTGTACGGGGAATATGAACTCCGAACCCTCTATCTCAGCGCTGATACAACGATTAATGTTGTCTCCGGCAGTCTTGAAATTGAAGATGGTTTGTGGGTCACCAGTGGCCCGGTGAATCTAACGGTGTATGGAACATTAGTCCTGGGCGGAATCGTTTTGCAGGCTTCTCTTGATATCGACGGGATTGTGATTATGGGAGAAATGGCGCAATTGCATGTTATGAACGATGCTACTTTTGGACCGGGTAGTGATCTGTTTTTTCCGGGTGGTGTTATTGTCGATCCCGGCGCAACTCTCTATATCAATGATGAAGAGGTCACAGCTACCGTGACTTTTCCCGGATATTCGGATCTTCAGGGACAGATTGTCGTGGAAGGGGATGAAAGTGTGGTTTTTGCCAATCCGCCATTGAGTCCAACTGTTTTTGGAACACAAGTCACAGACAACAGCAGCGGAACGGTTTCCAATATCGATGTTGATACAGACCTGAACAATCTGACGCCCCTGTTCAAATCCGAGCATTTCTGTGAAGAGTTCGGCGCCTTGGGCTGTACCAGCATTCAGGATGCAGTTCGTTTTTCACATCCCTCCTTTGCCTGGTTCATGGAAACGGATATTCAAGGTAAAACATACAGCCTTCACTACCTGCCGGATGTCGTCATGAATCCCTTGGGTGGCGGTACCATCTATGGTCGTGAGGTCGTGAGCGGAACCCACGATTGGGCCATGGGCAGTTCTTTTGTCTTTCTGGGTCGTTACGAAGGCACTACTGTGAACGGAGGTACGCAAGCGGTAATTGCCAGGGCAGGAGAATTCCTAAGTATTGTGTCATGGGTGGATGCCGGAGAACTCAATCATGCCTGGTATTATACGCAAACTCCATACATTACAGGATATTTCCTGGATGCCGGCAATGATCTCTATGTTCATTTTAACCAGGATATGGACCCCACCAGCGATGTGTCGGGAGTAACTCCGGATTATACACAATGGGACAATATCAGAACCTTCAGGATCGGATTAGCCAGTGTGCCGGATGGTAGCACCCTGACCCTGCCCACTTCATCATTCAAATCCCAGGGAACGGATATTGCTCAAAACGGATCTTTTACCAAGGAGCATTTTGTGACCGTAGAAGGTCAGGTGGTGGATGCCAGTTCCGATCCGATTTCCCGGTCGGATATCTATAGCAATCTTGACAATGTCATGGCTCACACCGACAGCGGCGGCTATTTTACCCTGGCTACCCTGTCCACGGATCCCAGTACGGATTACCAAGTTTATATTCATGCAGGTTGTGACCCAACCGGTTTTATCAAAACGGGCTTGACTCCGGCCTGGCAACAGTATGTCATTGAATGTGCTGATGGAGGCCCATCCGGACCGACGGTCAGCAGCGGATTATATAACTCCACTGCTCTGGCCATGCCAAGCGTGGGAGGTATTAATTGGTACTATTTCAGTCCCGGGGATGTCTCCTGGGACGGGCCCAGTTTTGATCCTTCGGGTGATATCGACATCTATATTTTACAGGATGATCCGACAGGATTGGATGCAACAGACAGCGCAGTTCTGGCTTCCAATGTCAACAGCAAGAACTGGGGCAAACTCTATCACGGGCTACTCAATACGGGATTCTTTTCCTTCGATCCTTCATACTTTTACAATTCAGGAAACAGTTACAGGATACTATTGATCGACGGCAGTGGTAATTGGGATATCAGCGACAACGATTTCACCATTAACCTGGTAAACAGCGGCAATTACTATCCATCAGCCATAACAACGCCTAATGGTGCTGAAAACTGGCAATTCGGTACAACGGAAACGATCACCTGGAGCAGTGCGGACCTCTCGGCAGACTCGGTGAACTTTTTTCTTATAAAGGATGATCCTTCGATTCTTGACACTACAGCGGACATAACCACTTCGGTCAATTCTCTGAAATGGAATCAACGTTCGCGTCGTGAGTTCAATATCGGTCAAAGGGTTATTGATCCGGCCGAATTAGGCTCCAATGGAGCTGATTCGCGGCTGCTGATCATCGATTCCGGTGGCAACTGGGATATCAGCGATGGTGACTTCACCATCAACATGGTGGTTGCCAACAAATATTGGCCCTTTGGCCTTACCAATCCCAACGGTGGTGAAGTGTGGAACGAGGGAAGCACCCGGTATATCTCCTGGGATACCGGCTATATCGACTCGGGTAAACTGTCTGTCTATGTGCTCAACGATACCTCAACCGATATGTATGAAACGGATCCCTCCCTGCTGACGGGAATCGTTAACGGTAAGTTATGGGAACACAGATACGGAGCCGATGCGGAATGGGGAAGCGAAATGATCGATCCCTCCTGGTTAAAAACCGGGGCTGGTTTTCTCTGGTTATTGATAATCGATCAGGAAGGAAACTGGGATATCAGTGATGGCTACTTCCAGGTGGTTCCCTGATTATTGAAGGGTTCAGGGGAAATTATAATTTTAACCGGGCGGGTAATGAAGGAACTGTGGGACTCATAGGTTGTGCTCGTCTACAACTCAAGATTTAAGCAAAAAAAAGGAGATGCTTTCTCGTTAGAGAAGCATCTCCTTTTTTGTTTTGTGAAAAAGTTTGGTTTATGGTGTTAATCTCAGATTATCGATCCAAACGGCATCATTTGTAGTAGATTGACTACCATCTTTATCATAACACCATTTGTAGACATGGGTAGAAGAGGTGGGGGAGAAAGTGAAAGATTTAGACTGCCAATAAGTAGTAGTTCCTGAATACCCTGGACTATTTTTCAACACACCATCGATGTAAAATTTCAGCTTATCATAGTCCTCTTCTGTATCTCCAAAATACTTGAAACTAATTGAAGACCAACTACCGTTGGCATGAAAACAGGAAACCTGATTGTCGTCAATATCGCCGGATTCAAGACTGTATGATCCTCCATAAGACTTACTGGTACTTACAAACCAGGAAGCATCACTCTCAGTGCTGTTATATAGATCCGAAGGTGCAATTCCATTAGTCTCAAAATCGTAATATCTAGAATCTCCGAATGAAGTATTTATAGTATAGCTTCCTGTAGTGTACGAATATCGGCCTTCAACTTTAATATAGTAATAACCGGATGTTGTAATATCGTATGTGATTGAGAAGTTAAAATTTTCACCTCCATCATCGTCGTATTCGAGTTCTGTAAGGCTTGAATTATAAAGCTTGGCATGAACATCTGTGCTACCAGTAGAGTATACGTTAAATTCACCGGCCGAACTCAGGTAGACCTTAAACCAGTCAATATCACCTCCAGTTTCGATTGTTCCGGATTCGGAGTCGCTGGAACTCATTGAAGTACCAGTGCTTGAGGTATCGCCGTGGTCATCACTGCTGCTCCCGCCATCATCGCCGCTATCTCCACCGCTGTCTCCGCCACTATCGCCTCCACTATCACCACCAGCTCCGATGCTTTCCTCATAGGATTCGCGGTTTTTGGAAACATCATTAGATTTACAACTACTGGTTACAAAGACAAAAGCCAGTATGGACAGGCAGATGAGAATTGTCAGAAAATAGTTTCTCGGTTTCATGTCAGTTCTCTCAAATTAAGAGGTTATCTTAGGCAAATTTGTTGATGCGGATTCTAAATTGGTTTTTAAGTATTGTAATCCAACCCAGGAACGAAAAAAAGAAAAAACGAAATCTTGTCTTACATAGATTTCTCAAATCATCGCTGTTGGTGAATATGGATCCTGTTGTTTGTATTTCTGAACTGCATTCTTAAAATTACTTGACACCCCAAATTGGACTAGGGTGTCAATTTGATAACTAGAACTTAATGGCAACCGACAGCATGGAAGCGGTTGCCGTCCAAGATGCAGTAACGTTGTTTGTTGTATCGTTTGAATCGGTAAAGCTCATTGTCGAATTTGCAGCGTAACTGTGGATGGAATAGAGAACTCCAAAACCATCTCCGATAAAACCGATCCTTCCAAGAAACTGGACTCCTACTGCTGGTTCAAAAAAACAAGTGTCACAAAGGACATTAGACCAATTGATACCACCGCCGAATCCAAGTGCGAAACTACCTCCTATCAAACCCGTCCAATCAAAATCTAAGGCATTTGTATGAAGTTCGGGATTGTCGGATATTCCGTATATATTTCCACCTACTGGGTTTTTTACTGGCTGTGTCACACTTGTCCAGCCAAGACCCCAGTATGCAGTTTTCGAATAGCCGATTCCCCAATGCAGGTAATACCCGGAAGGACTGCCATCAGTTTCTACATCATAATCGTCTGTACTACCTTCGGAGTTGCTGATGCTTGCTGAACTAATGCTATAGCTCAAGGGAATCCCGATGGTCAACAATGAGAACCGGTCGCTATAGTCATCTTCCTCTACCGGTGGCGGAGGCAGTGGTTCAGGCTCGGGTTCCGGCAAGGGCTCCGGTTCAGGTTCCGGCAGGGGTTCGGGTTCCGGTTCAGGCACGACAACCGGGGTTATCAATTGCGGTTGTTGTCCGCAGGTTCCTGCCAGTTTACAGGCCAGCTCTTCCACGGCTGCATCCAGGGTCTCCAGTTGACAATCATGTTTAATACTGACCTCGTTAATGGTTCTTCCGGTGGCAATGTCTTTCCAGCTTGCAGTGAGGTAACAGAGGCTTTCGGTTACTTGTTCATAAATGGGAGTAACGACCTGGGAAGCGTTCAATTGCTGTGCAATGATGGTTCCGCATTCGTCGCGGCTGCACTGGTACTCCTCCTGGATTTTGTCGGCGTCTGCAGCGTCGACGTACTCACTGGCAATCAGGTTCATCTTTCCGGTCTTGGTGAGTTCCGAGCGAAAGATCTTACTGAATATCCGGTTTTGGGACTTACTCAGGTTAGACGCCTGAATATTGAGAACGGCAACCATATCACTGGCAATCTGAACATCGGACTCATATTCCACATCCGCCTTGGCGATCAGTTGTCCTGTTGTCTGATTAATTGCCTGCAAAGAGACAAGAACGGTTCCGCCCCTTTGCTGGTAGGTTCCTTTCAGAACTGTGGCTCTTGAAGAGACGCCAACCACGGCTTCGCTTTGCAGGATGATCTTTGCGTTGGGGAATCCGCTCTGCAGGGCGGAAAAAGCGGCGCCTTGAATAATCCGGGCTTCACGATCCAGTTTCTTGGAGTCGTAGTTGACCACTTCCAATACCAGTTCGATGTCAGCAGTATCGGAAAGCCCTCTCTGTTTCAGAAGATAGACAGCTCTTGCCAGGGCATCATCCATTGACTCGGCAGATGCCGAACCCGGAAGTGTCAGGCCGATAACCAGAAACAGCATGAGGCTGCCGAAAAACAGGCATCGGGTTTTGAATTGCAGTTTTTTCCTATTCATTTGAAAACTCATCATAGTTATCAATTTGTTAGCAAGGTATCAATCAGTTGACCGAGATCGTATTCCAGATCCTCATCAAAACCTTTCACGATGTGGAATATTTTTTTCTGCTGGTCTATTAAATAAAGTCTTGGCAGGACTTTGGCATCATACTTCCTGATCGCTTCGGCCTGATTGCACAACATCATAGGCACTTCTATATTGTGTTTTTGTATAAACCGTTGGGCCTCATCTTTTGACATGGCGGGATCGACATTTACATAAAGGAACTTCACCCGTTGACCCTTATATTTATTGGCGATCCTGTTGAAAGCAGGAATCTCTCTTATACAGGGGATGCATGATCTGGAAAAGAAATTCAATACCAGAAGATTTCTGACGAATTCATTGACATATTTTCCATCCTTGCCGACGACCAGATATCCACGGTTGTCCCTTTTGAACTGCAGGGTAGTCATCAACATAAACAGGTTGATACGATTGCCGGTGATAGCATCGTTACCGATCAGGTTCGGGGCTTTACTGCCAATAAACAGTTGGTCGCCAAGAATCCGGGGTGCCGGAACCAGGACAACCAGAAAGAGAAACAGGGCAAGGGATTGATGGATGGTCCGTTTATTAGGTAATCCGCACAAAAGACTGGCCATATTCGTTTTTTTACAGATTAACACTCGGAATTTTTGCGAAATCGGAACCGAATGATTCCGTATCACTCCCCCCGAATTGATTTTTAGTTCAAAGTATACCTAAGGATGTATAAGAAAAATATCGCCAAAAATCAATAAGTTTTTCGGATGATTGGATTTTAAAAATATCCCGATAGCTGTGGATAAGCGGACTGAATCCGGGAAAGACAAAGCCTGGATGAGGGGCTCCCGTTTTTTGCCACAACGATAAAAAAGGCAGCAATTCAATCCGGAAGAGTCTCTTTTCGGTAATTTGTGTTAAGCGACAACCCGAAGTTCCGAAAATTGTTTCAATGCCTGATTGCTGAAAACATCCATGGCATCGAGATCACCTTTGATGAAGACATCTCTCTCTTCGTGAAGATCGATCAGTTGGTGGTTTTCCAGATCCTCTCCAAAGGCGTTTCTGACAATGGCGATTTGGGGACGGGTCAGATCCTCTCCTTCATTCGGAACCGACATGACGAATCCCATGGAATCGTCATTCAGTACCACCAGTGAGCCCACAGGGTATTCTCCCATCATGCTGAGGAACACTCCCCACAATCGTTCATCGTACTCAATCCCGGCCAGGGCATAGAGATACCGAATTGCCTGGGGAGGCGTCCAGGATCTTTTATAATTTCGCTTGCCCACAAGGGCTTGATAGATGTCACCAATCGCCAACAGTTTGGATTCAAAGCCGATTTTTTCATAGGGGATATTGGCCGGATAGCTGTTCTTAAGGCTTTCATCCATTTTGACATGATGACAAAGGCTCATGTTCACGACACTATCGGGCATGTCCATACCTCTCAGCAACTCGGCTCCAAGAACGGGATGAGCTCTCATCATTTCCATTTCCTGGCTGCCGCTTTCGAAACGGACTGTGCTGTCCAGCAAATCCTTGGGAATCTGCGATTTGCCGAAATCATGCAGAAAAGCGCCCAGAAGCGCCTGGTTTTTTGTGGTAAATGCTGATTTCTGCCGGCTGTTTTCAATGAACCGAAAATAGATCATCTGAAACAGAATGCCCACATCTATGCAATGGCTATAGGTCTGATCGCTGGCTTTGAGATTAACGATGGCAGACATCGCTTCGGCAGAAGAACTGCGAACCACATTTTCCACATAGGCTTCAATATCGGTTGCATTTATTTTGCCTCGCCGGGCATTGTCCATCATGTTTTCGATGATTTCGGAACCTTCAACGCGTTGGCGGGCGCAGGATTCAACCTTTTCCACCAGGATGTTGGATTGGATAACTCCCAGTTCAAGACGTTCCTGTTTTCGGGAGGGGATCTTCATCAACAGATTAACCTGATCGATGGCATCCCGAAGGTCTTTGGAATAGTCTTCCGGGAGGATTACTGCTTTCTTGACTTTGAATGCCAACACCCCTTTTGACCGAAGAGCGGAGATGAGCTTGGGGTTGAATTCAGTCAGGCGCTTCTTGGATGTGGGGAATGAAAACAGTTGCAGCAGGGAATCTCCTACACAAATCTCTTCCACGGAGACCACAACCTTTTTTTTGTTGCGAATAACAAGAGCCTTGGCTCCGCTAAAATTGTGATGAAGAAAAGCAAGAACCTTTTTGTCCAGTGCCACATAACGGTCACTAAAACCGGTATAGGCGAGAATGGTCATACCTTGATTGAGCTCGTCAATGCTTACCGTAACCACTTCGTATTTCGATTTGCTGCTCATAATCCTCAATCTTGTTTACACGCATTTCAGTTGAACAAGGGGTTGGACTCTGGGACAGAAAACCTTGAAAGTAATCTTCGCTCAACTCGTCTACAAGCTGTTTAAGATCTTTCGATCGGTTTTTTCGTCTGCCTGTATCGAATGCTGATAACAGAACGTTTTTTATCTTTTCCCGCATCACTGAACTAAATATTTATACTGAACGATTAAAAATGTTTGTTTCCAAATCCACACTCGATATATTTCAGGATACCTGAATTGGTGGGTCTGGTTGTCATACATCGTGGTCTTTTTGAAGTAGAGACCTCGACCTGGTTGGAAGAGCATGCTGTTGTAAAACTAAAACCCGAAAACAGCATCAATGCTATCAGCAGGATACTTATATATCTTTTCATGGTGACTTTATAGCTAAAGGGTTGAACAGTTCCGGCGTGTTTACGCCTGATCTGCCAGCGAGGTTGATATATATGCGGTTACCTGGTTTCCTTTCTTGTTGAATTCAAAAGAGTCGGTAATGGCCTTGATCAGTTTATACCCGCGAGACTTGAACTCCCTGGGGTTCTCCGGCAGTCGGGTATCAAGAGATTTATAATCAAAACCGTTTCCCAGGTCCTCCACGGAAATCTTGAACCGTCTGTTATTCAGCTGATTAATCTTTACCGTGACAGGGTACGACCTGTTGTATCTGTTTCCGTGTTTCATGGCATTGATCAGCAGTTCCCGGAGCACAACAATCGCTTTTTCTATTCCGGATTCCGAGACTTGATGTACCCTCAGAAAATCCGAAAAAACGGTCACCGCATCTCCCATTTCCGATGGAGAGGATGATGTCTGAAACACGATTGAGCTATTGCTTTTTGTCAGATCTATCACGGGTTTTCATCCATTTGCATATAGGAATAGGGATCAATGATCCCGGAAAACTATCCGGATACTCACCATTCTGCCGATTTGCCAACCCGCATTTGACTGCCAGAGCTGTGCCGTCCGTGATGATTGGCTATATCAATGAAATAATAGGGTATTTTTCAATACCGAGATAAAGAAACAGCGTGACAAAAGTCACGTATCCAGGGAAAAGAACCTGCGATAGCCCTCTATACCAGTCGGAAACGGGATTTGGGTGACAGAAGTCCCCGTGGTGACATTTGTCACATCGTTAACGAATCAATTTGCGATGGTTTTTTATAGTGGAACAGAATCGAAGGGTGCGCGCAGTCTTTTACATAAACAAAACAGTACTGCACTGCATCCGAGTTGGAAGTGTCTAAACGATTCGGATTCAAAATCATGAGGAGCCAAGCTTGCAGTTACGGTCAACAGATCGTTTCCACGGAGTCTTGTGCTGTAAGCCTCACAATTCAAGGGGATGGATTCATTCGCTACCGTGAATCTCATAGGTCCGGCAATACGAGTTTTGCACCTCAGGTTTTGATCCGGTATTCTCTCGATGATATGTAATTAGCCTTATTATAACGGATCACCTGCCTTGTCGAAGGTTTAGGCGGCCATCTCCGGAATCGATTCTCTTGAGCAATTTACTGAGCCCTGAACGGGAAATCCCCAACATTTTTGCGGCGACGGAAATATTTCCGTTGCTACGGTCAATAGCCTCGTTAACCAATGCCAGGCGAGCTTCTTTCAGGGTTGGGATTTTATCGAAGAGTGAAAGCAGTCTGGTGGGGGAATCTCCGGTGCGGGTCTTGATTGGCATTGGTCCCCTATGCTTATCAATATGCTCCTTGAAACGGTTCAGAGAAAGGATTCTCGATTTGTGATGACTGACCGCATCGAAAATCATGGATTGTAATTCTCTGATATTACCTGGGAAATGATAGCTGGCCAAAAGCGGGATCAGTTCTTTGGGGGCGGTCGGTTTCGATTTATCCAAAGTGTTGGCAGACTTTTCCAGAAAGTGATCAACAAGAACCGGAAGATCATCCAATCGATCCTGAAGAGGGGGTAGATGGACATGATGAGTCTGCAGCCGGTAGTAAAGATCGGTCCGGAACAGCTCCTTTTCTCTCAGTTTCTTCAGATCCTGGTTGGTGGCTGTGATAATCCGTGCGCTGGACGCCTTGGCCACATCGGATCCCACCGGAAAGTATTCCCCATCCTCCAATAGACGCAGCAGTCTAATTTGACTGGACGAACTCAGGTCGCCGATCTCATCCAAAAACAACGTACCCCCTGCTGCCCTCTCTATCAGGCCCTGACGTTTGGAATCGGCTCCGGTATAGGCTCCCTTGAGGTGGCCGAAAAGCGTGTCCGAAAAGAGGTTTTCATCCAGTCCCGCAATATTTACTGAAATAAAGGGCGCTTTAGGTCTGCTCAAATCGTGGATGGAACGTGCCATCAGCTCTTTTCCCACCCCTGATGCACCGGTGATCAGAACTGGTTTGGTGGTTCCCGAGATAGCTTCCACATACTGGAAAATGGAACGAATGCTTTTATTATTGGTCACGATTTCTGAAAAGGCTTCAGGGTGTCCCAGTTCATCGCTGAGAACAAGCTGCTTGAAGATCCGGTATTCCCTCCTCTCCTCCTGTCGCTCAATGGCTCTTTTTACACAGGTTACCAACCTCTGTTCTTCCACCGGTTTGACAAGGTAATCGAAAGCACCGGCTTTCATGCAATTCACGGCGGTATCGATATCATTCAGACCGGTGAGAATCATCACCGGCAGTTCCGGTGAAAAATCCCTGATCTCTGCCAGCAGTTCCTGTCCGGACTTTTTGGGCATCAGGAGATCCAAAAGAATAGCAGTTACTTCCCTGTCCCTGACCAGCTTCATCACTTCCTGAGGGTTCTGACAGGTCAGGATGTTATTGATTCCGTTGGACTTCAGGATAAACTCACAACCGTCCAGAATTTCCTGTTCATCGTCGATTAGAAGGATGGGTAGTTCCGGGTAGACCAGTTTATTCATGATGCTGACCGCTTCGAAAGACTTACAAGTCGGATTGAAATGAGACATTGACTCGACAGGTTTTCCATTTGCCCTTTTTTGGGGGCTGGAACAACCCTCATCGGCTCCCTACCTGACCGGGAGGCTCATGGTGACCACGGTACCTTTTTTGATACTCGGTGTAAATATCAGTTTTCCGCCATGCTCGATGACAATTTTGGATGAAATGGCAAGACCAAGACCGATTCCGCCAATTTCTCGTTTTGTGGTAAAAAAAAGGTCCGTCACACGGTCCAGTTGATCTTCGGGGATGCCAACGCCTTCATCGCTTACGGTCAAAAGCACTGACCTTTCACCCTCATTGAAGCGGGTAGCAATAGAAATCTTCTCCTCTTTGCAGGTCAATGCCTGACAGGCATTTTGCACGAGGTTAATGACCACCTGTTCCAAACGTTGATAATGGCCTGTAATGACAGGCATGTTCCTGCCATAATCAACAAAAAAAGCATTAGTGGATTTGCCGATCAGATTGCTAAGCAGGGTCAAGGCGGAATGAACCACGCTATTGAACCGGATGGTTTCCGAGTGCTCGGCAGGATAACCCTTGATGTATTCACGAAGCTCCTTCACAATATTTTTTATACGTTGTGACCCCTCCATAATATTATTGAAGAGAACTGGGAGTCTGTCCCTGACTTCGGAATAGTTCAATCCTCCAATCCTGAAATCACCGTATTCCTCGCAATATTTCTCCAGGATGGGTTGTGATTCCTCCAGCGCCTTTTTTAAAGGGGGCAGATTGGACATGATGAACTGGTTGGGATTATTAATTTCATGGGCGACGCCGGAAGCCAGGATTCCAAGTGAGATCATTTTATCCGCCTGCAGCAATTGCTGTTCCTTCTCTTTTTCCTTTTTCTGAGCAATCAGGTCCTCGGTTATGTCATCGTATGATCCCAAAATCCCGATCACTTCACCGTCCCAGTTACGCAAGGGGATTTTGCTGGTATCCAGCCAGGTTTTGGAACCATCAGCCCGAATCTGCTCTTCGATAATATGAAACTCCGGAGTATTGCTGTCCATTACCCGTCTGTCACTGCAAACATACGATTCAACCTGATCCTTTTGCCAACCAAGTTCATCGTCCGTTTTGCCAATGATATCCTTGGGAGATGAAAATCCGGCTGCTTTGGAGAAATTTCTGTTACACCCCTGGTATACGGAATTGCGGTCTTTCCAATAGATAAATTGTGGAATGTTGTCGATTACCAGTCGCAATGTTTTTCTCGATGAGCGGAGTTCCTCTTCAATCTCTTTCTTCTCCCTGATAGCCAGTTTGGAATCCATGTCATGCTCATTTTTCGCCCGGAGACTCTGTCTGGATTGATGTGTTACGATCCGAACCAGTTCCGATAAAATCAGGAAATCGAAATCATTCCATTCCCTCTTCTCATGACACTCGCAAAAAAGGAAATAACTGTTTTTTACATCTCCCTCGTTGGCGAAAGGAACGATCAGCACAGAGCGATAACCCATCTCTTTCAGAAATAATCTGCTCTTTTTGGAGGTGGCAGGAGAATCCAGGGAAAAAATCACCCGGTTTTCGGAGAGTCGGTTGTGCACAATTTCAGTTGGCAGGCCGATGCTGTATATCCCTTCGTTTTCCTGATCAACCCATTGAGCAATGACGTTGCTATTGGCCTGGTCCTTCTGAATACGCTCATAGCTAAGTCTGGATACCCGAAAAGACCGGGCTATTGGATCCATCAATCGCTTAATCAAAGTCTGACTTCCCAACGATCCATGATAGGCGTAGGTTTCCCAAAGATGGGCTTTGAGGGAGTTGAAAACAGCCTGTCTGGCCAGCATGATTTCCCGATGTTTCATTCCGATCGGATTTTCAGCCAGCAATCTGGAAAATTCCGGGAATGATACATTATTAAACTCTTCGATCAGGGTGATGTCACTCTTTTCCATGTGGATTACCGCCTGTTTCGTGAAAGCTGCTTTGGATACAGTCTGAAATTAACGACTCTTTGAACTCACCTACATTACTTAATCGTCCCGGCTCCGCCTGATTCAATGAAACCTTCTGTCTGCATAGCAAATGAGCGAATGGTTTGTAAATGCTATGAAAGTCGAGTGATTGCGGCCTATTGCGAATTGATCGATTTGTTTATTCAAACCCTAAAACCACCCTTGATTCAATTGACGTAGATGCCCGGAATTTGTATTATTCCTATAAAATATATCTTATATAAGACATAAATCTGAATCACAAATAGGAACTGATATCATGCAAAAAATCGTTATTACCGAATTCATGGATAGCGGGGCAGTAGACGGATTGAGGAGTGATTTCACTGTCATTTTTGATCCAACATTGGTGGATCGGCAGGATGAGTTAATGGCAGAGATAAAAGATGCAGACGCAGTTATTGTCAGGAACCGAACCCAGGTACGAGGAAAGCTGCTGGAAGCAGCCGATCGCTTGAAAGCCGTTGGTCGGCTGGGGGTGGGGCTGGACAATATCGATCTCGATGCCTGCGAGGCACGGGGGATTAAGGTGTTACCGGCAACAGGGGCCAATGATCTGGCGGTTGCCGAGTATGTTTTGACCGCGATTTTCATGCTGTTCCGAGGGGCTTACCAGTCTTTCGAAGAGATGACCGATGGCTCCTGGCCGCGGACCGAGCTGATGGGAAACGAGACCGGAGGAAAAGTGCTTGGATTGATCGGATTTGGAGGTATTGCCCGAATGACCGCAAAAATGGCCCAGGCCATGGGAATAAAAGTTATTGCCAGTGATCCGTATTTAAAACCGGATGATCCGGCGTGGGGAAATGTACAGTCGCTTTCGCTGGACGAGCTGATAGTCACAGCCGATGTTATCAGCCTGCATGTTCCGTTAACTGATGAGACAAAACATCTCATCGACGGGAAGGCGATAGCATCCATGAAGAAGGGCTCAATGGTAATTAACGCCTCCCGGGGAGGGGTGGTTGATGATATGGCCCTGGTTGCGGCTATCAAATCGGGCCAACTAGGGGGAGCCGCCCTGGATGTATACGAGGACGAGCCTTTGACAGCGGAATTTGGTCGAGAAATGAAAGGAATCAAAAACCTGATTCTAACTCCCCACATTGCCGGAGTCACCGTGGAATCCAACACACGCGTCAGTGCCGTGACTGCAGATAATGTCAGAAAGGTATTGGAGGGATGATCATGTCGAATAAGGTACTAAGTATTGAAAATGCCATAGATTTGGTCACGGGCATTCTTGAGAATCATAAGACATCAACGGTTAATGCGCGATTGGTCGCCAGGGCTCTTGTTGCGGCAGAGGTAGAGGGGCAGAAAGGTCATGGCCTCTCCCGAGTGGCTTCATACTCGGCACAATCGAAAAGTGGTAAGGTTGACGGATTCGCCAAACCCGAGGTCACTGAAGTAGCTGATGCCGCTATCAGGGTAGATGCCCGGCACGGGTTTGCTTTTCCGGCCTTCGACCTGGCAACGGCAGAATTGACAAAACTGACGCCAAAAACAGGAATTGGCGTTGCAGCAATTCATAATTCACATCATTGCGGAACATTGGGATATCATGCGGAAAAACTGGCCAGACAGGGTTTGATGGCGTTGGTGTTTTCCAATAGTCCCAAGGCTATGGCTCCCTGGGGCGGGAAAAGTGCCGTTTTTGGAACCAACCCTATCGCCTTTGCAGCGCCCAGAAAAGCCAAGAATCCCCTGGTGATCGATCTTTCCCTTTCTAAGGTGGCAAGGGGAAAAGTAAAAGTTGCTTATGAAAAGGGGGAGTCCATACCCGAAGGATGGGCTCTTGATGCGGAAGGCAGAGCCACCACCGATGCAGGAGCAGCCATGGACGGTACCATGCTGCCCATGGGTGATGCCAAGGGAGCTACCCTGGTGTTGATGGTTGAGATTTTGTCAGCAGCCCTGACATCATCGCATTTTGGATTTGAAGCCAGCTCTTTCTTTGCTGCTGAAGGACCTGCGCCCGATATTGGACAATTGATCATTGCCATTGCGCCCGGACCTCTCTCTGCAAATGCTTATTTCGAAAGAATTGAAACCTTGCTTTCCGCTGTCTTGGAGCAGGATGGAACCCGCTTGCCGGGTTCAAAGAAGAAGGAAATGTGGGACAGTGCGCATCATTCCGGAATAGAGGTTGACGAGAAGATGTATGAAAGCCTGATGACCTTGAAGAGACAAGTGCAGTAGAATAAAAACGACATCAGATTCCTTGAGGAGTTGAATATGGTTCAAACTGATAAATCAGCAGGTCCCTTTGGCTATAACGGAAAAATCCTGCATGTGAATCTGTCCGAAATGTCCTGGCAGATAGAGGAACCCGACGAAATCTGGTACCGGACTTATGTCGGCGGATCCGGTATTGCCGCTTATTACCTCCTAAAAGAGCTTCAACCCGGGATCGATCCGCTTTCGGAAGATAATGTCATGGTCTTTGCTTGCAGTGCCGTGACCGGAGCGCCTGTTTCAGGATTCAACCGGTTTACCATCGCTGCAAAATCTCCCTTATCCGGGGGTTATGGTGAAACTGAAGCCGGAGGATATTGGGGGCCCGAACTCAAGTTTGCCGGTTTTGATGCCGTGGTGGTTAAAGGTAAAGCGGAAAAGCCCGTATATCTCTGGATTCACCAGGGAGAGGTTGAGATTCGGAATGCGGAAAGCCTCTGGGGGCTTGATAATTGGCAAACCAAGGAGAGAATTCAGTCGGAACTGGAGGATAAGAGAGTACGAACTCTCTCTATTGGCCCTGCCGGAGAGAATCTTGTCTATTTTGCCAGCGTTCAGCACGAAATGGCCCATTTTCATGGCAGAACGGGAATGGGAGCCGTAATGGGATCCAAAAACCTGAAAGCCCTTACGGTCAGGGGTAAGGAAAAGCCGAACTGGGCGGATAAGGAAAAGCTAAAGGAGATCGGGCGTTGGCACAACAAACGGATAAAAGAGCATCCCGCAAATGTGAATCTGACCAAGCTCGGCACCACTTTTCAGGTCTCAATCCTGAACCACAATGGCATTCTGCCCACTCATAATTTCAGGGATGGTGTTTTCTCCGGGGCTGACAAGATCAATGATGAGATATACCACGAGACCATTTTTCACTCCAAGGGAACCTGTTATGCCTGTGCTGTAAAATGTAAACGAGAGGTGGAGCAGAAGGAAGGAAAATACTTGCTGGATCTCAGGCATGGCGGTCCTGAATATGAAACCCTGGGAACACTCGGCTCCATGTGCGAAATCGATGATCTTGCGGCGATCGGAAAGGGGAACCAGATCTGTGGGCTGGCAGGTATTGATACCATTGGAGCCGGCTGTGTAATTGCCTTCGCCATGGAGTGCTATGAACACGGAATCTTAACCAAAGAGGATACGGGCGGAAGATCTATCTCCTTTGGCGATGCCGATGCCATGATCTGGCTGTTGGAGATGATTGTCAAACGTGAAGGAATCGGGAATATCCTTGCTGACGGCGTGAAACGGGCGGCTGAAAAGATCGGCAAAGGAGCCGATGCTTATGCATTTCATATCAAGGGAAGTGAATTACCCGCACATGACGGCCGGGGAAAAACAGCCATGGCGCTTGGATATGCCCTCTCATCCACCGGTGCGGATCACGTGGAATGTCCCCATGATACGGCATTTATGGGTAATATCGATCCGCTGAATCCGGTGGGTTTGTTGAAACCGGTTGATCCCCTGGCAAATGACACCGACAAGGTCCGTTACTTTTCAGTGGGTCAAAGGGTCTGGGGTATCAACAATTGCTACGGTATCTGCAACTTCTGTTCGGTTCCGATTCACGCCATGGAGTTTGAGCGATTGGTAGAGACCATCCGGGCGATTACCGGTTGGAATACCAGTATGTTCGAAATTATGAAAGCATCGGAAAGATCCCTGAATATGTCCAGGATTTTCAATACCAGGGAGGGATTCGGTCCCGGGGATGACAGGGTTATCCGGCGCTGGCACGAAGGATTCAAAGAGGGTGCCCACAAGGACAAACCCATAGATGAAAAGGCGTTCAGGGAGATGATCGATCTCTATTATGAAGTCTCCGGATGGGATGAGTCAGGAAAACCCACAAGGGGAAAACTGATCGATCTGAATCTGGACTGGTTGATAGAGTAATGCTTATATAGGGACACATGAACGTGTCCCTTCACACTCGCGGCTTGCTTTTAGCAGTCAAATTGGCAATGTCGTCTGCTTGTATCGGGAGATGCTTTATCTCGGATTGCCCGGTTTTAACGATAAAGCAGCTACAGATAATACCATCCCTCGGTTGCCGGCCTGTGCTATATCAGATCCGCAATTTTCACCGGCTGTCCGGAACGGGCTGACATTTCCGCCGCAGTTCCCACGACGATTGACCAGTAACCTTCTTCCACGGTGGCTGTGTCTGTAGAATCTCCTTTGATATTGTCCACAAAATTGACATGCTCGTAAAAAGTGGCGCCATTGTGTCCGCTGACTTCGATATAGGTCGGGTAAACGGGTTTGATCACTTTTGAAGGTTTCCCCTCTCCTGTCATGACCTCCATGCTGGTTTTCAGCCTTTCACCGGGTAGAAAATCCTCACACTCCCAGGCTCTCAAGCGACCCCGGTCGCCGCAAAGAACCAGTTCTTCGTAAAACAAGGGTGAGAACATGCATAGGTTCAGGCTGGCCCGAATTCCGTTCTCGTATGTCACGCTGACAAGGGCATTATCGAGAATATCGGATTTTTGATTGTTGTGTTCAAATTCCAGAAAATTGACGGCCATGCTGCCGGTTGCATAGACTTCCAATGGCTTTGACTGGGCAAACAGGTTCATCAGGTCAAAATAGTGACAGCATTTTTCAACCAGGGTGCCTCCCGATAATTCTGAAAACTTATTCCATTGGTTGACTTTATCCAGGAAAGGAAGCCGATGTTCCATGATGTGTATCAGTTTGATATCACCCAGTGATTTTCGTTTTAAGGCTTCATGAATCGCCTCCACACACATTGCCTTGTATCTGTACTGAAGCCCGATTTGAAACACGGCGGGATAATTCCCGGCAATTCGGGTGATTTCAGCCGCATCTGATATTGTCGTCGCCATGGGTTTTTCCAGGAGAATATGCTTACCCGATTTTGCAGCGATTCGAACCACATCAATATGCGAATAGTTCGGAGTACAAATAATCAGGGCGTCAACCTCCGGATCATTACAGGCCTGCTCCAGAGTTTCATAAACAGCAAGCTCCTTCCCCGGAGCCACCATTGCCAGGTTTTGTTTTGCCGCCTCTATGCTTCCCGGATTTGGATCATAAATGCCGTTAACATCCGCCCGGCCTTCCAACAGGGTGATCCGGATATGTTCCTGGCCCATGATGCCGGTGCCGATGACATTGAATTTAAACTCCCTCTCTTCAGCCACGGACAGATACCTGTCCTCTTGGGGCACGTAATTGAATATCGGACTTGCAGCGAAAAGCCTGCTTTTTATTTCTTTACCTTTTTTCATCTTAACTTCTCAAATATGGAATGATACTCCTGATTAAATCGAAAGCCCCGACAAGGGAGTGACAAAAGCTCAATTGCGGAAAGAAGACGATCGGGAAGATGACGATATCCTTCACCGCATGAAAAGGTAACACCTCCGGGATTATAGCCTCTATACTCTCTCAGTTCAGTCTCATGGGGTCTGAATAGAATAATCCTCATCAGTGTGAAGATACCGGTCTGAATTCCGCTGATCGGTTTGATAGGTGTTGGTGGGAAAACAGCATTGGTGGTCATGGCACAGTTATTTGAAGAGGTGGGCTCTTTTTCAGGTTATTTTTTCCACCGGAATATCCAATAATCTTCCTATGGTACGAAGTTCGGATTCATAATCTCCATAAACGATTGAATAGTGGTGCTCCAGCTTTTTCTCCATGATTGCTGAAAAGACCTCCCCGGCAGGTTTTTCAAATCGCACAACTCCGGAGGTACCGGTATAACTCATTGGAGCCCTGATGACCTCTCCCTTGCCGAAGATTAATCTCTGCCTGTTCTCAGCCTGGCTGATGCGCATAAAGGTGATGGTGCTGGGTTTGAGAGTGAACTCATACAGAAAAGGCATTTTGCGGTTGGTGTGAATAGTGGCTCGAACCTCGACCACAGGATCGGCCATGGACAGGGGGGCCAATCCGCAATGCCAGAAGACACCGGTGTTATCGTCGGGGTTGATGTCTACCAGATCGGCCAAAAACACCGATGTTCCACTGGTATACTGCAATACGAGTGAAGTCAACACCCCGTATAGATCAGCTTCGCAGGCGCAGGGAGTTTTATCTTCGGTCATCATGGACATGGGGCCACATGCCGCACAGCCCAATTCGGTAAAAAACTCGGGCCAGCATCGAACTGCCAAAGCATCGAAATTGCCTTCAAGGGCCTCATCCCTCAGTGATTTATATACTTTAAAGCTCTTCTTCAGGGACTCGGGTTCAAGCTCTTTAAGATTGCTGACCTGCCCGTCCACACGTGCATGTATGTCTTCGATATCACTGTCGGGAACAGATGAGACTTTTTCCAGAAAGGGGAGAATGTCCTGTTTTTCGACTTCCAGCCCGCACCATTCTTTGAGAAGAGGTGCATCAAATTCGCAGGTATCAAAGCCGTCAGGATGATCTCCTATTACCAGCAACCTGGATTGGGAGAGCAGCCGCACAGCCATTGCAGATCTGGCAAAGGAAATAACTTTTACTGCTGCCTCTTTGCTCTCCGGTTTTTGGTGCAGGTAGTCAAACTTGATACCGGCTTTCCCCAGGGCATGGGATGCCAGGTTGGAACCACAGAGTGCATTTAGCCGTAACCGGTCACCATCCCTCGGTTCGGGGAAAGACCAGATCAATACCGGTAATTTGGTCTGTTTAAGCAGTTCAACGGTCATCGCCGCATCGGTGAAGGTGACTTGCAGGATTAGCAGAGCATCGGGCGTATCCTGCCGGAAAAGGGCTACGGCATCCTCAACAGCTTCTTTATCGCATAACAGGGTCCGGGTTCCGATCAACTCAATTTCCAGGTTTTGCAGATTGTTCCAGGCCAGATTGACAGTCTCCTCGGCAAAGGGAATATCGAATGTGGTTCTGGCCATACAAACAACGCCGATACGGGGTTTTCTTATTTCCATGGGATCCTTTTTTCTTACTTCGGGTTTAGCAGGGGGCTTCGATTCCCTACCGGGTATCGGAAAGAGGTGCTTGGTTTCAATTGCAGGCCAATGTTTTCCCGGGTGGAGTCTTACTCGTTATGCTAGTTTTACCCGTTAATAGTTTGACTTTAACACGCCATAGTGTGGATTGACAGGCGATTTTCAGGTTAACTCGGATAAATAGTAATAGTTTTTGGTATCGACATAACTGAGCCGCCATTCTACAGCGCGTTTATCCAGGGCGATGGCCTGACGATCAATCTCCAGAACGGGTGTTCCTGAGGTCAGCCCGAGATGGGCGGCGTCCTCTTTTTTCAATCTAACTGCCCGTAAGTGTTCGATTGCCTTCATCACCTTTACTTCATATTGCGATTCGTATATCTCATAGAGGGTGTTGCGGATCTCCTGATCCTTGCCCAAGTCACCGAAAATTTCGGTGGCCAGTGATATCTGCTCCAGTATTACCGGTTTGTTATCCAGATAGCGAACCCTTTTGATACGAATGACCTTGTCTCCGTTTTTCAGGTTGAGCTTTTTTTGCTCTCTCTTGTTTGCCCGGGTTCGGATTACCCTGATCACCTTGCTGTCCGGCATGGCTCTTTTTCCATCATTGCTGATGATATGAAAGAAGTGAAAAAGGGAACGTGTTGCCGAATGTTGTGAAATGAATGTTCCCTTCCCCTGTTTACGGACGAAGATGTTCTCTGCCGTCATTTCGTCTAATGCCTTGCGAATCGTCCCCTGGCTGACACCAAACTCCTTGCCCAGTTTCTGCTCACTGGGGAGGGAGGTCCCGGGAGGCCAGGTCCCGTCAAGAACTCGCTGCAGAATGAGTGATTTAATTTGTTTATAGAGCGGTTGGTAATTCAAGCCCGGGGAAGAACTCATCTTTTCTTTTATTAATTGATTACGCAATCCAGGGATTATCGACCTGCCTGGCTAAACTTGCATGTGAATCTTTAATGATAATTCTTATATCTAATATAAGAATTGACAGAATACCGGATGCAATTCCGGAAATCAATAACGGGATTTGTAATTTGCTGACGGTCAACGCGAACAATAAAGTCAAACATTTTACCCCTGTTTATCGATTATGATAAGGATCAAACCTGGAAAAATCTTGTCAATAAAACATATATATTATATAAGACAAAAGTATAGACACCTTTAGCAAACCGAAATTCTGACTCCTACCAAATCTGTCTTTGTTGTGGGATACCACACTTTTTTTTCATTGTTGGAGATCGGGCATAGGTTGGAATTTTGGCAAAATATTCTAGTTGTGCAATTGGAGAACAGACAGGGAGATGGTATGAAATATTTTTTAGATTCGGGAAAAATCGATGAGATTCGATACGCATATGAAAACTACGGGATTGATGGTGTAACAACCAATCCCAGGCATATTAAAGAGTCGGGGAAACCCCAGATGACGGTGATAAATGAACTGGCTGAGGAGTTCAAAGGTAAGGAGTTCCCAATTTCAGTGGAGGTCAACCCTCATCTGGAGAAGGCGGAAGATATGATTGCGGCGGGAAAGGAAATATCCGCTGTTTCGCCTAATTTTGTGATCAAGATTCCCTGTAATGAACAGGGACTGATAGCGGCTAAAAAACTGGAAGAGGCAGGGATTCGCACCAATGTAACCTTGATTTTCACCTCTTCCCAAGCCTTGCAAGCCGGAAGAATCGGGGCCAGGTTTGCTTCTCCCTTTATCGGTTGGCAGGAGGCAACCGGGGTGGATTGTCAGACCTTTATGGAGGAGATTCTCCTTGCTTACGAGAACTTTGGTTTTGAAACGGAAGTGATTGTGGCGGCGGTCAGGAACGGGAGTCAGATTGCATCCTATGCAGCCATGGGAGCTCATATTGTCACTGCAGGCCTGGCTGTATTTAAGGACAGTTTTGAGCATCCTTTTACGGACAAGGGTTTGAAGATTTTTGCCGACGCCTGGGACGCAACCGCGGGGAATTAGATCCGGATTACCGGCCCCTGGGATCCCAGAATTGATCCAGTACAACACTCAGGGATTTACTGTCCCTGATAATGTTCAATTGCGACCAATCCTGGGGATAAAGCCTGCGATACAGGGCATTACCAAACCTGTCATCGATCAGCAACAAAGAGCCTTTATCGGTGTCTGACCGGATCAGCCTGCCTGCCGCTTGAAGTACCTTGTTCATACCAGGATAGGTATAGGCGTAGTGAAATCCGTTTCCGGAAAGCTCATCATGATAATGGCGGATCAGGTTTCGCTCCAGGTTGATTTGGGGTAGCCCCACACCGATAATAGCTGCTCCGTTCAATCTTTCTCCGGGGAGATCAATACTCTCCCCGAAAATACCCCCCATCACCACGAAACCGACCAGCGATTGCTTCCTCCCTTCAACGAACTCATCGATAAAGGCTTCCCTCTCGTCCTCCCGCATGCGTGATTCCTGCTTAATCAAGGTAATTCCGCTGACAAGTTTTTGATATCTTACAAAAACTTCTTCCATATACTGATAGGAAGGGAAGAAGATCAGATAATTCCCTTTTTTAAAGTGGCTATAGACAGAAAGGTAATCAGCAATCTGGTCATAGGTTCTGGCCCTGTCCCGGTAGCGGGTCGAGATGTTGTCAACGAGGCAGAGACAACGATTGTCGACCGGGAAAGGCGATGGGAGCTGAACTGTGCGATCCAAACGACCACCTCCCAACAGATCGAAAAAATAGTCAGAAGGTGAGAGCGTTGCTGAAAAAAACACCGTGGTAAGTCCTTTTTCGGTTTTCTCCCTGAGCATTTTTGAGGCATCAAGACAGCTTAGTTTAATTCTGAGATCGCTACCATGGCGCGTCATCATCCTGGCGTAGGCATCCGATCTCTTCATCAGGGTGGCAATTTTCAGGAAAAAGCTGACCTGATAGTACAACTCCAGCAGGGCATCCCGGAAGGGAAACGGTTCCCTTACGCTGAGCAGGGTCTCTGCAGGATCCAGAAAATCAGTCAAATAGTCGATCAGCTCTTCGGGAATATCTTTCGATGCTGTTTCATTTTTCTCCGATTCAAATCCGTTTTTCCGGAGATCCAGTAGAGTCTTATCGAGGGTGGTCAGGCATTGGTGAAGCTCCGGAAAGGTTTTTTTATCAACCAGTCTTTTACAAGCCAGAAAGTGCTGCTTATCCAGGTTGGCGGAATACATCCCTCTTGATCTCTCCACCAGGTTATGAGCCTCATCCACGAGATAAACGTAAGGTTGCCTTATCTCTGATTCATAGCGGACCAATTGAATTTGGGGGTCAAAGAAGTAGTTGTAATCGCAGATAATACAGTCACTTAAAACAGACAAATCCAGGGACAGTTCGAAAGGACAGACCTTAAATTCCCTGGCACAGCTATCGATGATATCCCGGTTGAAGTGATCATAGGCGTAAATATCCCTGACCGCGGCGCTAATCTTCCCGAAGTAATTAAAGAGATATTCACAGGTTTCGGGGTTGCAGAGCATCTCTTTCTGGAGACAGGTTTTTTCCTTGGCGGTTATAACAATTGACTTGAGCCGCAGACCCTGTTTTCTCATCTCGTCGAGGGCCTGCTCGGGGGCTTCCCGGGTTGTGGTTCGCGCTGTCAGGTAGAATACTTTGGTGCAATACTCCTGTTCCAATGCTTTAATGCTGGGGTAAAGAACGGACATGGTTTTTCCCAGCCCGGTTGGAGCCTGGGCAAAGAGGTTAATGCCGTCTTTAATGGCCCCGGAGACTTCGTCGATAAACTGCTGTTGTCCTTTGCGATACGAAGGGTACGGAAAGGGTAAATGACGTATCGATTTGTTTCTAATCTCCTGCCATTCGTATAATTCCCGGATACTCTCCAGGTAGGTTTCCACGATCTTTTTGAAAAAACGCTCCAACTCTGCGAAGGTGAAGGATCTGGCGAAAACCCTGGTTTCCCTTTTTTTTATCTGGTAGTAGGTCAGGTGAACAGCGATCTCCTGCTGTTTGAAATTTTCAGCAAACAGAAAGGCATAGGTTTTGGCCTGGGCAAAATGAAGACCCTCTTCATCCAGTTCGATATCAGCCAGCTCTTTATAGGTTGTCTTAATCTCTTCTATGGTAAACAGGTCGTCTGTCTTGAACACACCGTCAATCCGCCCCCTGACTTCCAGCGTCAATCCAAGCGACTCCTCATCCACCAGGTGACTGACATGAACCTCCCGCCTGTAGGACTCATCCCTTTGCCTCTGTACGGCTTGATGACCGTACGTCCCTTCCAGGGCCCTTTTGGGGCTGACAAAACCGCCTTTCAGATCACCGGTTTTTAACACACGCTCTATCAGTTCTCTGACCGAGATCTTCAGGTTGTTATCAGTAAATTGCAGATTGTTGTTTCTCAAGACTGAGTTAGAGATCAGATAGTCGGTTTTTGTTTTTGACTATGCAGTTCGTAGATTTTCCATGTTGATGAGACGATCACATCAAGACTACTGAAGACAGGTTTCCAATCCAGAAGCTTGAAGGCCATTTCCGATTTAGCGTAGAGTTCGGCAGGATCACCCGGCCTGCGGTCAACGATATTGGCCTTTATCTTTTTTCCGGATGCTTTTCGTGCAGCTTCAACAACTTCCGTGACCGAACAACCGGTGCCCGTCCCCAGGTTGACGGTGAGAGACTCTCCTTGGGCCAGCACGTATTGAAAAGCCTTTAGGTGGGCCTGGGCCAGGTCGGATACATGTATGTAGTCCCTGATCCCTGTCCCGTCCGGAGTAGAATAGTCGTTGCCATATATCTCTACAGCATCTCTTTTTCCGGTTGCCACTTCCATTACGACAGGTATCAGATTGGCCGGATTTTGCTCCAATCCCTGTACCCGGCTTTTGGTGTCATAACCTGCCGCGTTGAAATAGCGGAGACTGGCGTAATGAATACCCTTTAAGCGATAGAACCAATCCAGAAGTCGTTCAATTTCAAGTTTGGTATATCCGTAGAAGTTGATGGGATTCAGAGGGTGTTGCTCATCCAGGGGCAGGTATTGTGGAAGCCCATAAACCGCAGCCGAAGAGGAGAAGATGACAATCCTGGTTTGGGAATTGGATAGTGCTTCCAGCAGATTGACCGCCCCGTTGAGATTCTGCGAAGCATATTTTTCAGGTACGATCATCGATTCGCCAGCCGCTTTCAGAGCCGCGAGATGGATAACACCGTCATAAGGATCTTTAAATACGTCAGCGAGTGCATGCCGATTCTGCAGGTCCGCATGGATAAAACGAGCTTCCTTGAACAGATTGATTTGACGACCTGAACTAAGATTGTCCAGCACGGTCACTTCATAACCGGCTTCAAGAAAGGTCAGGGCGACATGACTGCCGATGTAGCCGGCACCACCGATAACTAGAATGGATTTCATGGAATTGAATGGATTTCAGGTTGCAACCGGGTCTTTGGTGATTCATATCTCGTGATAATAGCAGTATCCACCGGAATTTCAATGTTTGACAACAAGGAAATGCGGAATCGTCGTGCAGGGGATTTTTCGAGATTGCGGAGAAAAGTTTAAAGGATTGTCTTGATATCTAAAGCTAAATTCTTCTTAACGATAGGGATGACGATTGAGCGGAGAATCTCAGTTCGAAAGGATTTCCCGTGGAAGCAGGTTAAGAACCTAAACCGTGTTTCCGGATAAGGGTGTTGAATCGGTAACCCTGGCTGCCAGTCGATCCGACTTTCTCGTTCTGGCCGGCTCCACCTCTTCCCTGGTGGGGAGAGCCCCGGTTCTCATCAAACGAAACAGTCTCCTGAAATCGTTGAAAATCATAAACAGATTGGGAATGAGCACCAGTGTCAGAATCGTGGCGAAACAGACTCCGGCCGCAATAGAGATGGCCATGGGAATGAGAAACTTAGCTTGAAAATTGGTCTCGAAAATCAAGGGGGCCAGTCCGCCGGCAGTACTGATGGTGGTCAGGAAAATTGCACGAAATCTTCTGGCTCCGCCCAGGACGACTGCATCTATAAAATCCATTCCTTCTGCCAGATTTTCATTTATCCGTTCAATCAGCACAATGGCATCGTTGACCACCACCCCTGCCAGGGCCACCATCCCGAATACACTCATCATGGAAAAATCATACCCCAAGGCAAGATGGCCGAAGATCGCTCCGATCAATCCGAAAGGTATGGTGAAAGAGATTATAAAAGGCTGGGCATAGGATCGAAACATGGTGGCGATGATAAAAAATATGCCCAACATGGCCAGGGGATAGCTGATGAAAAGGGTATCGAAAGATTCTGCCATTCTTTTCTTTTCCCCTTGAAAACTGGCATGCAGTCCCGGGTATCGCTTCATCAATTGGGGAATGAAGGAGGATATGAGAGTGTTGGATATTTCATTTGCGTTGGCTTTGTTGGAGTCGATCTCCGCGCTGACCGAGACCCTTCTCATGCCGTTTGTTCTGGTGATTGTGGAATACCCTGCAGAAAAGCTGATATTGGCAACGGAGAGAAGCGGTACCTCAAGTCCTGTCTGTGTCCTGATTCTGATATGCTGAAAGTCCGAAAGTTTTTTTCTCTCATCGGCCGTATACCGAACCTTGATTCGGATATCATCCCTTCCTCTCTGGATACGAACGGCATCTTCACCGAAGTAACCGGAATATACCTGGCTGGCAAGATCGTTGACCGTCAATCCCAAAGTTCTGGCCTCGGGCTTCAATTCCAAACGGAGTTCGTTCTTGCCCGGGGAGAAATCTGACTTAACCTGATAAACACCTTCGAACTTCTTTAATCGGTTGATCAGTTCATCCGAAGCTGCCAGAATCTCATCCAGGTTATGTCCCTGAACCCAGACTTCGATGGGTGCTCCCGGGGGACCACCGCCCATACCTCCAAAAGTGATCGATTTGATACCGGGGATAGTGCCGACTTCTTTTTCCCAGGCGATTCTTAGATCTTTGGAATGGATACCTCGTTTTTCTGATTCCAACATGGTCACGATGATTCCACCAAGATGAGGTCCGCTGCTGTTGTCCCCCAAGCTTTGGCCGATCAATACCAATCTATCGATAAGCAGGGGGTCTCCGGATTTGGTCTCGGTTCGTTCCGCCAGCCTTAACAGGGCTGCTTCAATATCCTCAATGGCCTGCTGTGTGGTCTCTATCGGAGTACCATTGGGAAACTCAACCTGGGCCGTCATGATAAATCCGTCAACTTCAGAGAAAACCTGGAATTTAATGATCCCGGCCTGGATCAGGCCAAATGTAATAAGCAATACACTGATCGCCAGACTGAGGGATACATAGCGCCAACGCAGGATTTTTCTTAAGGCCGGGGTGTAAACCCTCACAATAAACCACTCCATGCCTTTGCTGGTTAAGCTGTGAAAGGATGTGATCCAGGAGAGGAGAAAGAAGCGTTTCTTAACCTTACGATTGGGATCCGGCAGATGACTCAGATGAGCAGGCAACAGTATCAAACATTCAAACAGGGATACCGCCAGACAGGCGATAACCACGACCGGCAGAATGGCGATGAATTTTCCCATGATTCCGCCCACATACGCCAGAGGCAAAAAAGCGACAATGGAAGTTGTTACAGCAGCGATGACCGGCATCCCCACTTCGGTTACCCCATCTACTACTGCTTGCATGGGGGGCTTGCCCAGGGAACGATGATAAAATATCGATTCACCCACAACAATGGCATCGTCAACAACAATTCCCAGCACCATCAGAAACCCGAACAGGGAGATCATATTGACAGTTCCCCCCGACCCCCAGAGGAGAACCATTCCTCCAGCCAGCGATATGGGAATACCCATGCCGGCCCAGAAGCTTAAGCGCAAGTCCAGAAACAACCAGAGGATAACAAAGACGAGGGTAAGGCCGATGGCCCCGTTTTTGATCAAGAGATTGATCCGATCCTGCAGCATATCGCTGGTCTTATAAAGAATCCCGATTACCGCTCCCTCGGGGAGCTGTTTTTGCTTTCTTTCAATATATTTGCCGACAGCTTCGGTGATGGTAAGCGTATCCTCTTCCCTGGTTTTGTAGATGTTAACCAGAACCGCCCGCCTGCCATTGATCGTGGCGTAGATTGGCTCTTCCGTAAATCCGTCGTTTATGTTGGCTACTTTGTCCAGCGTGATAATTTCACCGGTCGGTTTTGCCACGACAACGATTTTTGATAACTCCTCCCCGGTGTATTTTCTACCAATTGTCCGGATTCGGATCTCTTCACCCTTGGTACGGATGGTACCGCCCGCAAGATTGAGGTTGTCACGTCTGACGGCACTGATGATCTGGCTAAAGGTCAGACCATACTGTCTCAGTTTGGCTTCGGAAACTTCCAGGCTGATTTCATAGTCCCTGATGCCAAATACCGTGACCTGTGAAACTTCGGGCATCAACAGGATTTCATCCTTGGTGTTCTCTGCCCATTCCTTCAATCTTCTTTCGGACATGTTTCCCGAGAGGGATAGAATCATGACCGAATTCTTCAAGGTCAGGTTGGTGATGATCGGTTTTTCCGCATCAACCGGGAAGGTGGAGATTGAATTGATGTTGGTGCGGATACTGTCCAGGATATCATTGGCATCATATCCGTCCTCGACCTCAATAGTGGTAAAACTCAGGTTTTCGCTTGACCGGGTGGTGAACTCCTTGATTCCCTCAAGTCCTTCAATGGCCGATTCTATCTTGCGGCTGATTCCCTCCTCGACCTCCTCGGGGTTAGCCCCGGGATAGACGACTGATACGGTGATTATGTCCAGGGCAAACTCCGGAAAGAACTCACGGACCATGCTCCCTGCCGCCACAATCCCTGCGAGGATGGTCAGAAACAGCAGGATATTGGCAAAAACCCTGTTGCGAGCATAGGTTGCGATCAGTTCTTTCATTATTGCTGTCAGGGGGTAATGATCTCAAGTAACGAGTTTTCCAAAGGGTCGGCCAGACGCGTCGTGATAACTTTATCCCCGGCTTTGATACCGGATTGAACAAAAACCTCATCATCTTGAATTCGCGCAACCCTGACCGGAACGGTTTTCAATCGGTTGCCCTCTGCCAGATAGACCGTATTTTTGAAGCTGACCGCCCAACGTGGCAGTCGAAATACATTTCCCATCGATTTTCCCGGGATAGACACCGAACAGAACATCCCTTCCACCAAGGGGAGGCTTCCATTGGTGATACTCATTGGTTGCTCTATGCGAACAGCGACAGTCAGGGTTCTGGTTTGCTTGTCATAGGTAGTTACGCGATCGAGTCTTCCCTCCCATACGTGACCGTCAGTCTCTTCGGTCCAGCGGATTTCCACGGGCAGGGGTTTCAGATTTCCAAACCAGGAGTTGGATGTGCCTTCATCATCCGTCTTGAATTGAAGCCAGTTTCTGGCGTCGACGCTGTCCAGCGGTATTCGGATTTCCTGGATCGAGTCGTCAACCAGCGATAAAACGGGTTGGCCGGGGGCAACATACTGTCCGGTTTCTATGGAAACGGACTTCAATCTTCCGCTAAACGGGGCCCTGACGATACAGCGTTTCAGGTTGGTCTCTGCCCTCGTTAACCTGGCATTAGCCGAATGCAGAAGATAGGTAGATTCCCTGATGCGCAGCGGGTAGGTTTCCAGCGCTTGTTTCATTTGGATAACCTGGTCGGTTGCAGCGATATAGCTTCTTTCCGCGGCATCCACATTCGATTTGGTACCGATGTTTTTCTTCTCGTAAAGAGCTTTGATACGCTCAAATTCGTCCTTAACCAGATTCTGATTGCGAACCAGGGTTTGCAGGCGAGTTTCACTGATTTCGAGTTCTTTCTTCAACCTGACGATTGAGTTTTCTGTTTGCATGACAGAAGCCCTGGATTCTTCCAGGAGCGCCAGATAGTCACGGTTATCGATCTCGAAGAGAAGCTCTCCCCGTTTAACCATCTCACCGACTTCCATTCGGGGGTGTATGCGGACCAGTTTTCCGCCAATTTCGGGAGCCAGATTCACTGTCTTAAGAGCAATCACCTCGCCAAAGCCTTTGATGAAAACATCAACATTCTCCGACTCGGCGATGACTGTTCTCACTTTGATCTTCGATTCCTGAACAACATTTTCGGACGGAGGTTTCTTCATCTTTGCCAATATCTGCATACCGACAATTCCGAGAGCCAACACCACAATGCTGACAATGATCCGAAGGGCAACACCTGACTTTTTTATGGGGGACATGTTCTACAAGCTGTTAGATTTCCGGGGCTCCTTTTGGAACCAGGCACACAAAAACGAGTTTCTCTTCACCGGTATTTCTGATTTGATGTTCGATGTTTCCGGGTATGAAGGCGACAGAACCGGCACGAACCTCTTTCCACTCGCTGTCCACGAATACCTCTCCCTTACCGGCGTGAAAAAAGATCTCATGCTCCCAGTCATGGGAGTGCCTGGGACTGAATCCCCCCTGCTCAACTTCAAAAACTCGCATGCAGAAGTTTTCGGCACCATCCGCCTTGCCAATCATGACGCGGCCATTTACGCCTTTAACAACATCACTGTCGAAGACTGTAGCCTGTTCATCGGTGTATTGTACTACTTTCATCGGTCGCCTATAAATAACGGGTTAATTCACGGTCCGCATCAGATTCCCTGGGGTTCTTGAAGGGACCGGCCTTTTGGGTTGGTTTGTAGATAATATCAGCATACTGCAAACAGATCTGATACTTCAAGCGATAGGTGTAAAAACGGGAATCATGGACCGCCTGACAGGTTACTATGAAAGGAATGAAGCCCGAGCAGGAGAGTTAAATATTACGGGTAGCTTTCAAGAGCCGGAACAATTTGGATAATGACGGTATAATTCGAACAGTGGTGAACCAATTTTGATGGAATACCGTTAACTATCAGATTTGGCAGGTAGTTTTACGCAAATTTTCTATGAAAGGCCGGAAACGTGCATTACAGAATTGAATTGCCAGCCATACCTCCCTCCTGATTCTTAAGGTTTTTTTGTAATTAATTGTTTTAAAAGTAGAATAAAAGTGTTGTAAGGGGCATCAAACAAACAGTCTGAGGAAGCCATGTCTAATCAACGGTTGGAATTGGGTGAGATTCAAAAAGCCCCCCATTTCAGTATGCGTAATCTGCTTCTGACAGTTTCCCCGATAGGCTTTACCGTTATCCTCTTTGCCTGTGCCGTCTTTTTCATCGCCATTCCCGCTCTGGAGCAGGGCTTGCTGGAATCCCGCAAAGAGATGACAAAGGAGTTAACCAATACGGTGTTGGCGCTTTTGAAAAACTGGGATCAGCAGGTCAAAGACGGTGAACTAACCCTTGAAGAGGCCCAACAAAAAGCGCTTTCCCAGGTTCGGGTTATACAATACGGTCCTGAACAACTGGACTATTTCTGGATTAACGATATGCAGCATCGGCTGATCATGCACCCTTATCGAAATGATCTGGAGGGACAGGATTTAACCGATCTGCAGGATGAAAACGGGAAGTACCTGGTACGGGAATTTGTAAAAACCGTTCAGGAGAAGGGTGAGGGGTATGTGGAATATCTCTGGCAATGGCAGGGCGATACGAGCCGAATAGTGACCAAACTCTCGTTTGTCAAGGGATTCAAACCCTGGGGGTGGATTATCGGCACGGGTTTGTATGTTGAAGATGTGGATCGCAGAATCAACGATATCGTTTTCCAGTTGAGGGTGCTGCTGGCAGTTATTCTTCTCGTTGTTATCGTTCTTTCCTTCTATACCATTCGACAGACTCGCAAGCTGGAAACAGCCAGATTCATGTCTATGAGAGCCTGGCAAACCGTGGAGGAACGCTACAAAACCCTGGTTGAGAGTATGAACGAAGGCATGGCCATTCAGGATGAAAAGGATATCATCGTTTTTGTCAATGAAAGCTTTTGCAGAATACTGGGGTATTCCAGGGAAGAACTGATCGGAAAAAGCGCCTACGATCTGTTTGATGATAGAAACGGTGAAATCCTGAGAAAACAGACGGAAGAGAGACTGGCTCATCAGGAGATTTCTCTCTACGAATTAAAACTCAAAGGTAAAAACGAGCAGGAGATCAACCTGCTGGTATCGGGTCACCCTTTTTATGATCAGTCTGACAGACTGGTGGGGACCTTTGGCCTGATTATCGATATCACTGAAATGAAGGAGAAGGACCTGGCCTTTAAGGAGAGTGAGGAGAAGTTCAGGGCTACGTTCGAAATCAGCCCCAGTCTGATTATGATTGTTCGAGCAAAAGATGGCAGGTTTGTCGATGTCAACGATACCTTTTCCCGCGTCTGTGGTCTGGATCGTGATGAAATCATAGGTCGCACCGTTCTCAACCTTCCGATCTGGCGGAACAAGGCGGACAGAAATCGCATTGTTGGTATCATGGATAGCGGCAATCACCTGCTGGATGAACCAACGATCCTGGAGAAAGAGGATGGCACCCTGCTGACCGTTCTTTTTTCCACCCGGCTTATCCATATCAATAAAATTCCGCACTATGTCTGTTTTGGCCGGGATATCACAGAGAGGATGGAGGCCGAAGAGAAGTACAATACCATCCTTCAAAGCATGAAAGACGGGTATTGTGAAACCGATCTGACGGGCAGGTTTCAATTTATCAACACTGCTTTTGCCGAGATCCTGGGCTATTCCTGGCATGAATTGAAAAACATCCAGTACCAGGATTACATGGTTCTGGATAATGTCAATAAGTTGAAGAAAATCTATAAGGAGATTTATCAAACCGGGGAATCCAAAGAGGCCATCGAAACCGAATACCTGAAAAAGGATGGCAGCACCGGATTCGCTGAATTTTCCGTAGCGTTGATCAAAGATTCCAGGGGGGAACCCAAAGGATTCAGCAGTATCTTCAGGGATGTCACGGCACGCAGAAAAACCGAACAGGAGATGGAAAAGATGAGGTTGTACCTCAAAAACACCATCGACATGATGCCTTCGGTGATTGTGATCACAGATGCGGACAAGAGGATTACCCAGTGGAATAACGAAGCGGAGAGAATATCCGGTTTGTCACTGGAGACGGCGCAGGGATTGCTTTTCGCGGAGCTGTTTCCGGCTTTCTATTCCATCGAGGGTAGCATCACCAAAGTGCTGATGGAACAAAAGCCCTATCGTATTGAGAAATTTAAAAACACGGGGGATGAAGGCCTGCAAACCTTTGATATTATGATTTATCCTATTCAGTCCGGTAGACTCAGGGGAGCTGTCATTCGAATTGATGATACGACTGACAGAACCCGTATGGAAGAAATGATGATCCAATCTGAAAAAATGATGTCTATAGGTGAACTGGCCGCCGGGACTGCTCATGAAATCAATAATCCCCTGGGCGGTATATTAATCGCCTCCCAGAACATTGAGCGCAGACTTTCGCTGGATCGACGTAAGAATCACGAAATGGCTTCCTCCTGCGGGATTAAATTGCTGGATGTGCTGACTTTCCTGGAGAAACAGAACATATTAAAATCCATAGATGGTATTCGCAAATCAGGGATCAGGGCAGCCGATATTGTCAATCGCATGCTTCAGTTCAGCCGTATCAGCGAATCCAAAATGAGCAGGGTAAATCTTGTGGAACTCGTGGAACGCTCCCTGAAACTGGCTGGAAACGATTATGATCTGCGGAAAAAATACGACTTCAAATCCATTGCGATCCAAAAGCAGTTTGAAGAGAATCTACCCTTGATACCTTGTGTGGAGATGGAAATTGAGCAGGTTTTGCTGAATATTTTTAAGAACGCTACCCAGGCGATCTTTGGTAGTCGACAGGAAGATGTACCTTCTCAAATATCTCTTAACGTGGCAAGAATTGGCGATCAGGTTGAGATTCGGATCGCCGATAACGGACCGGGCATGGAAGAGCATATCCGGAAGCGGGTGTTCGAACCCTTCGTCACTACGAAACCCATTGGTGAAGGAACAGGACTGGGACTATCGGTCTCTTATATGATTATCACCAATAACCACAAAGGCTCCATTGAAGTGGCATCCGAACCGGGAAAGGGATCCACTTTCCTTATCCGCCTTCCTTTGGAACAGCCCAGTCTGGTGACGTAGACTAAGAGGCCGCAATTCTGCGTCCCCTGACGATAACTTCTTCCCGCCCATTGAAATGGCCTCGTGTCAGGTGATGGGTGGTTCCTTTAAGAGTCCTTTCCACCGAAGGGGCGGCGATCAACAATTGCAGATCAAGTGATTCGCAGAATTCGCTTAGCGTATAGAGCGCTTTTTGATCCAGACGGGAAGACTCGTCCAACAGAAGAAAACGAAGACTTGTCCCCGACTCGCTTTCCTTGGCGAGATAGGATTGCTCCTCCCAACTCATCAAAACCATGATCAGCACTGCGATTCCCACTCCGATGGATTCTCCGGTAGAGAGATTGGTGGAGGTCACCTTTTCAAAATCTCCGTTTCCTTCCCTTTTCACTTCGATATTCAGCCTCACATAGTGGCGATAGTCCAGAAGCAGATCACCGCGAACCTTTCCGGCACCCTCTTTTTCATATAGATCTGCCATCAGCGTTTCGATAGAGATGTTCTCTTCGTTGATATCGGTAAAGATATCGAGTTGTTGGGGTAAGATATCCAGAAACTGTTTGAGTTTCGGATTGGTCTCAATCTGGATTCGTATGGTTTGCAGAAATCCGAAACGAACTTGTTTTAACTTTTCGTTTAGTTTTCTGATTCGGCTTTTCTGTTTTTGAATTTCCGCATTAAGATGGGAAGGTATGCTCTGGACGTGGATTCTGAGACTTCGTTCCTGCTGCGTCAGGTTTTCTTCCAGAACTTCCAGTTTTTGCGCAATCGCCTGCTGGGCTTTTTCCGGATCACTGGTCTGCAGGTCTACCGGTATCACCTGGGCAAGATACCCCTGGATCGCCTGCCAGATTGAGAGACAGATTTCTCCCTGGTCCTGGTTTTCAGCCTCCTGATCCGGCAGCTTTCCAATCTCTTCCAAAACTGTTTGCCCGTCATGAGCCTTTTCCAGCGTTGAGGTCAGTGTTGCCCGAATAGCAGAGACTTTTCGCCAGTACGGTTCCGGTTGCTTACCCGACTCCCGAATATCCCGGTCAAATTCGGATAAGAGCGGGGCGTACTTGCGATCGCTTTTTGACAGGTTTCTAAACCGGGTCCACTTTTTCAACTCGGGCTGGAAAGAGAGATAACGTTGGTGAAAACGGGTGGAGAGTTTTTCCAGACTCTCTTCCACCTGGAGGATTTCCGCTTCCAAGCGATAGCGGCTCTCACTGTTTTTTGAAATTCTGTTCTCAATTTCTTCTTTCTCTTCCGTTATGGCGGAATACTGCTGTTCAGCCTGGCTCAAATCTTCAGGTATTCCCGAAGCGCCGGCTTGGGACAGGTTGTTGGTAAGCATCTCCAACTGACCTTTCAAGGTGTTGGATTTGGCCTCTTCCTGATGAAACCGATCGGCTTTTTCCCTGGTATCCTCTTCCGTCCGGTCTCTCATTTTTTTAAGCTCGGTTAATCGCGTCTCTATTTCCTCCAACTCTGCTTCCAGGTGGCTATTGATGCTTTTTTTCTGTTCCAGCAGTTCGACCTGGTCTTCGTAGTCAAAGCAGTGAAGGTTATTCTGCAATCTCTCAAGCGTTTCAAGTGCTGAACGACGTGCCTCCATTTCAATCCGGTTTTTCTCTTCTTCTTTATTCAACTCATCGAGGGCGAGATCGGGTGGATTTTCAAGAATTTCCATTCCCTGCCTGATCTCATTTAAAATCGGCTGTTTTTTGCTGAAGTCCGTCTCCTGTAGTTGCAGCTCTTCCCATTTTTTCTGCAGGTTATCGAATTTTGCCTGCAGATCTGCCTGATCCAGTAGACTCTTCTGGGGAAAAAACTGTCTTAAAATGTTATCCTGCTGCTCAGCCAGCTCAAGTTGTCTGTCTATTTGGTCTTTTTGTGACACTAACTTTTGCTGTTCGGTTTCCAGTTCTTTTTTCCTCTCTCTGAGTTCTTCCATCTCTTGCTTGGGTGAAGTCGACTTCAGGTAGCTGTCGAGGGAAGAAAGCTTATTGGCGAGCAACTGGTTTTGATAGATATTCTTGATTGCCAGATCGGTTTTCTCCAGTTGTTTAGAGATCTCAGCAATTTCCTTTTCAAGATTTTCGCGCATGGCTTTTCTCGCCTCTTTGCCGAGAACCGGATTCTCAGGCAGACGGCTTAATCTCCAGGCATCACCATGTTTCACCAGAATGGAGTCTGTCATCTCAATCGCTTCCGGCATCTTCTCTTTGCTGGACTCCTCAACCAACCAGATATCATCGGGGCGGTCAAAGGCTCCCGACAGTTCATTGGCGGATTTATGGATATCCTTCACGACCAGGGCATTGGCAAGCGGACCCAGGCGTCCTTCAAGATTGGCAGACCATTCGTTTGGTATGTCTTCATAACGCTCGGCCAGAAGAGATCCATAACCCTGGTCAACAAGGGTTTTCAGACCGAACTGGGATGTTTTTTCGTTGATCAGGATGTTAAAGGTTTTCTGCAATCGTTTTTGCTTGGCCTTTAGTTCATATTTTTCCAGATTCAATGTTTGCAGTTTTCCCTCGGAGTCGGATTGAAGGGTGGCTAGTTCAATGGTGTTATTGATGCTGCCGGCAGTTCGATCTTCAAGTTCCTTTTTCAATTGCTGGAAACGCTCCCATTCAATGAGCCGTTTTTCCATAGCAGGGAGACGGTCTTCGATCTCTCTCAACCGGCTCTGAATTTTCTCGTCAGACACTTTATTATTTTCACGATCCTCTTTCAGCTCGGAAATTCGTGATAGAATCTCCTCGCGGGTCTCCTCAAATGTCTCTCCGCTGGTTATTTGCTCCAGGCCAACTGACTTCAGGGCAGAGAGGAACTGTTTTTGGTTCCTGATCTGTTCTTTAAGTGTCCCCAATTTTTCCGGGTAGTTTTCTGCTTCCCTGATATTTTGGTCAATTTCGGTTAATTCTTTGACGATCCGTTTGGATACCTCACCGGCATCGTTGTGAGAAACGGGTTCGTCGGTAAGCTTTGCGAGCAGATTGAAATAGTGTTTGAAATGATCATGTTTAAGTTTTACATCATTCAGCTTAAAATAACTTTCCTGGTGCTGACGGCGAATTTCCTCGAAATCGGAACGACACGTTTCCAGGTAGTCGGTGATGTTTTGTACGGTCAGCTCTTCGGTATTGAGCAGGCTTCGGGACTCTTCCAGCATTCTGACGGCTTGCTGATAGAGCCCGGCCTTTCGTGAGAGCTCTTGCCAGGCTTTACCCGCATCGGAGAGACGTTTTGCCAGATCCATCTGCTTGTTGGAGAGATCCTTCTCCTCATCGGAATAGGTATCACCAGTGGATTTGAGTTCGAGATAGAGCTTTTTGGATTTTTCCTCTTCCTCTTTCTGTCTGCCGTACTCCTCTTCTTTGATTCGGATTTGATCGGAAATACTGCTTGCGGACCGGCACCGCTCCAGTCTTTGCTTAGCCAGATCCCATTCTTCCGTCTTAACCTCAAGCGCTTTTTCATCGGCTGTGGATTTTTCGGCCAGCTTGGAGTGTTGGGCCCTCAAAGCTGCCAGTTGCTGCTTTGTAGCTGTACGTTCCGATCTCAGTTTAAGAAGTTTTTTCAGCCTGATCTGGGCTTCCAGACGTGTTGCGAAAAACGCGGCCCGATACATCTCCAGACCTTTGTCATAAAGATTGCTGATAACTTCTCTAACAGAGTGGTAACGCTGGATAGCGGACCTGGTTCTGCGACAGGATTTGAGATTCTGCTCCATCTCATGAATTCCCTGAACCAGTTTATCGTTTTCAGGCAGCAGATATTCTCTCAGGCTCGATTGCAGGGATCGGGAGAGTCCTCCATAAAGACTGGTATGCAGTAATTGGTTGTACTTTTTTCGCTCCTCGTTCTCAATCATCCTCAGGGGCGAAATATCGTGGTCGAAAAGAAAGCGAAAGTAATCTTTGGCATGTCTGAACTGGATAAACTCTCCGCCTGCTTCCCGGGTACGCCCTGCTATACCTTCCAGATCCAGCAGCTCCTGAGTATTGTTTTTCTCATCGTGAACCAGAAGTAGTGGCTCAGGAGATTGATCACGGGAAAGCCCGCTGATGGCAAAATGCTTAAGTGCAACCTGGGGATAGGTTTTTTTGATCAGTTGCACGCCGATGAGAAATCGTTCTCCCTGTGGTGACTGTATGTCAAGAACGCTGAATATGGGTTCGTTTCTGTTCTTATCGTCCTGGCCGATGCGGCCATAAAGCCCCTTGTCTTCGTTCCGCCTGGCGCCAGCCGAGGTAACGTTTTGAAAGTTGAGGAAGTTGAGATCGGGCATCAGGCAGGTATATATTGCGATCATAATGGTTGTTTTACCTGTCCCGTTGGCCCCTTCCAGGATGGTCATCCCCGGATCAATCTCGAATGACTGGAAAAACATTCCCTTCCAGTTGACCAAAATGGCCCTTTGTATGTGGTTACTATTCCTCATTGTTCTCCAAGTTCTCTGATCCGGACTCAAAAGGATTTTCTCCCTTGACAAGGCTTTCCATGGCCTTTTGCGGATCATCCAGATTTCTGATCGGATCCATGAATCGGAAGATAGCTTTCCTGGGGTATATTTTGCTGAAATCGGGATTGATGGTAACGAACCCGTAGCGGGAGAGCTCTCTTAGCGCTTTTTTAACAGCCTGTTGATAAGCCTGAATATCCTGATCGCTGATGGCCTCCTTGTAGCGTTTTCTTTTAAGAAAAATCCTGCTGACCTGCTGCATGCCCAACATCAATTCAATTCTGTCCAACAGTTCGTTAAGACTGAAACTACCGGCAGTTTCAAGGTATTGGGGATCCATTTTCATAAGGGCCAGGAACTGGCTGATCACCATGGATTCCATACCCAGCTTATAGATTTTGATACTGCTGGAAACCGGTTGGAGGTAGTAATAACCCTCCGCGGCATAGAGTAACTCATAACCGTACAACTCGTAGAACATCTCGATCTTGTCCTGGGTTCTGGTGATGAATTCAAATGCTTCGATCTCCTCCTCATCACAATGCCAGCCCGATTTCAACTTCATGTCCAGTTCAGGAAACAGGGGGTCAAGAAGCAGGTCGTGCAGGTCGTTAATCTCTTTTTCCATTTTACCGACTATCTACGATAAGGTTCTGCATTTCAAACTCCAGATGATCCAGTGGTTTTTCCCACTCCGGGTTGGTGGCTGGAGTTTCTTTTATCTCTTTCAGTATCAGATCTATCAGGGTGCCTATGTGGGGATAAATCTGGTCCAGTGAATATTTTGCCAGGTAGGGTTTAACGATCTCGACAAGATCGAGCGAGTCTGCGGTATTCAGTTTTTCCCTGATTTCAGCGACAATCAGGTCCAATACCAGGTTGCCGTCATCATCAATCTCCTGGTCCTCTTTGACATCGTCAAGGGATCGAGTGACCTTGCCGGCATCTGCTGCAAAATGGATTTCCTGGATGGTGCGATAGACCGGTGGATCGATCAGTTCGATGAACCAGGGGGTCTTGGCGAAAACCCGAATCTGCTCTTTCAGCTTTTGTGACAGCTCCCGGTTAGGATCGAACCTGACAATCGACTGCAGAAAATCATTTACCCGTCTGTAGTATTGCGACCAGGAAGCTACCCTTTCCTTCCCCCATTGCTCTATCTGATCAAGGCGGAGATAGATGAGATCGATCGTATCCGGCACTCCCAATTGTCCTTCATTATCAGCTTTTTCCAGGATTTCGTTCAGCCCCTGTTTGATAATTGAGTTTTCGGAAAGCAGGGTTCGATACAGCTCCTGAAGCGTCTGGCCTGTGGTTTGCAGAAGGGCCTCACAGGCATCAAGAGCTTCCAGCCAGCTTTTCTCCAGAAGCGTGGTGATCTGATTCCGGACATCCTCCTGCTCCAGGTCAAGACCTCGCTGGCGTTTTTCGATAGCGTTCAAAAGCTCGGTGATAACATGTTTTAGTGAGGCCTGAACTGTCTCTTCCCAGAATTCCCGGGACCCGCTGGATGGCAATGATTTCCTTATATCCGACAAGACCGAGATAATTCTTGAAGTGATGATGGTTAGGTTTTGCCTGGTAAGAACCTCGTTGTTTGCCAAAAACTCCAGAATTGACCTGCCCAGGGCCGAAATATCATAGATCGGCTGCTGATTGAGCCCTCCCCCATCGACCCTTACCAGCAATTGGTTTTTCATCAGTTTTTCAATGGCAGCATGCATCCTTTGTTGAAGAGATTCCGGTTTTCCCCCTGTCTGGTCATCGACAATGGCGTAGATGCTTTCCAAATCACTTTGAGCAAGAGAGTAGCTTTGCCTGATCTCCATATAAACGTCGATTCCGGCAAGATAGGCTGTATCCTGACGGTTGAGGTTCAGTTGGAAGCCAGCCTGGAAGGCTGCCCTGACTGCCTCGGGAACAGATTGTCTGGATAAGTTGCTTCTCCTCACCGTATCGACCTTATTTATCGAAATTTTTTATCGTTATTTGTAAAAACCGAACGTCCGATTTTGGGAAAAAAGCTTTGCCTTCCCGGACATCCTCATCTTGCATCTTTCCAGGATGGTTTTATGCAATGTGGAGAAAATACGGCCGGTCCATCTCAACTGGCCTGAAAGCCTGTCATTTAACTATTTCGGGATACTTCGACGTGTGTACGGCGTATTACCATCTCGGGATGAACAATTACCGAGGCTTTACCACGAATTCAAATAGTAAAAAATACTCGGCACATCCAACACATGTCAACCGCTTTTTTTATTAGGTCTCAACTCAATGAATTAACACATGATCACCTTGGATAACTCAGCTTTCGGCAGGTTCGACCGATTTCCGGAAGTCCATGCCTTGAAAAACCGGACAACTGCTGCTAAGCTCTTGCCAGAACAAGACTAACTGAAGGTAAGTCTCTATTCTGGAAAGACAATTTTTTTTAAAAGGAGTGGTAGATTCGTTTCCGGTCGCACAATTTATCAAAAATCAAGGAGGGTGTTATGACAAAAAAACTGATAATCCCCATATCAATCATTCTTTTCCTGCTACCCCTATCGCTACTGGCCAGGGAAGTGGGTGATGTGGAAATTCCCGAAACACTCACCCAGGAGGGGATTGCGCTGAAACTGAATGGAGCCGGGGTAAGATCCAAGTTTTTTCTCGATATCTATGTCAGTGCTCTATATCTGGAGAATAAAAGCCAGGATGCTGAAACCATTCTCAGAAGTGATAAACCGATGGCGATCCGACTGCATATAGTGTCCGGAATGGTGGACAGCGAAGCCCTGCGTGATGCGATTACAGACGGATTCAATCGTTCAACGGGAGGCAATCTGGAACCGATTAAAAGCCAGGTGGATCAATTCATGGTGCTCATGAACCAGGAGGTTCAAAAGGGAGATTATTTCGACTTCTTTTATCTGCCGGATGCCGGCATCAAAATATACAAAAACCTGACCTACCAGGAAGACATCAGGGGACTGAATTTTAAAAGAGCCTTTTTCGGAATCTGGCTGGGAGAAGATCCGGCCGACGATGATTTGAAAGAGGAAATGCTCGGATTGTAGAATCTGATCAAGCAGGTTTGGCAGATTCAGATCCAGGCCTGCTACCCGAACTCGCCCTCCCCCCTTCATCCCGCCACGGAAACCCACAGGTCATCAGATAACCAGTTTCTGTTGTGTTGAACCAACCCGGAGTTTCTCATTACCCGGACCAAATAGCGAATTTTCCACCCCAGCCCTCTAAAAATTATAAAATTTTACGAATAGTTGATTCTGATTGCCAGGATTGGATTAACCGTTGAATGCAGCTACAGGCTCTAACCACCGGAAATAAAGCATGCGAGATAAGCATTTGGTCAATCACTCACTTGACAATATCATGGTAATTAACTAGTGTTCTAGATAACTAGTGCACTAATTTAGTCTTCAAACAACTGGAGTATTGGTCAATTTGTTGTTTGAAGGGGAACTCAATGGGAGCGAATATGATTTCACTAGAGGACCTGTCATTTGGATATGGTCATCAAATGTTGTTTAGCGGGCTGAACACTGAATTTGAGTTTGGTCGGATTTACGGTCTGCTGGGAAAAAACGGGGCAGGCAAGACAACTCTGCTGAACCTTGTTTGCGGCTTGTTAAGGGCAGAAACGGGAATCTGTCGGGTCTTGGACATGGATGCCCGAAAGAGGGATCAGAGAATGCTGCAGGATCTGTTTTTCATTCCGGAATCCTTTTATCTTCCTCCCATTTCCATCGAGCGCTATCGGCAATTACATGCCCCTTTTTATGCATCTTTTGATTCCGGCGAGTTTTACAGTCATTTGCAGGAGCTGGAGTTGGACCGGAAGCAGGTTTTAAATACCCTGTCCTATGGCTTAACCAAACGATTTCTGCTGGCGTTTGGGCTGGCAACCCGGAGTCGGGTTTTACTTCTTGATGAACCGACCAACGGTCTCGATATCCCATCAAAGCGCATTTTCCGGAGGCTTCTGGCAAGTTCCATTAATGAGAATCGGGTTTTTATCATTGCGACTCACCAGATCAAAGAGATGGATACCATCTTCGACAATCTTGTTTTTATCGATCATGGCAGGATTCTTTTAAATCGGTCATTAAGTGAAATATCGGAAAAACTCTCCTTTCGGAATATCGCCGGGGCGGAGAGCGCTGAAGGGGCTGTTTATCATGAAGCCATTCCCGGAGGATATTCCATTATTGAAGCAAACAGAAGTGGTGATCCGGGAGTTGTTGATTTGGAGTTCCTGTTTAATGCGGTGATGGAAAGATCGGAAGAGCTGATCGACATTTTGGATTCAAAGCAGGAGGCGTATGGCGATTAATCTTAAAGCAAGGTTCAGTGTCCGGCGCATGGTCGGACTCGGTCGATTGGCTTTGGCAGACGAATGGAGACCTTTTTTATGGATCGGGATGATCTTTTTTGTCCTCACTTTCCTGAGTAGTCTGACGGTCTTTCGCTTTTCACCGGATTTTCTTTTTAAGTTGATGCTGCTGGCAGGGATTATGTTTGTCAGCCGGGCTTTCGCGGATATCAGGCAAAAAGAGAGGGGGACATACGTTTTTATGATTCCGGCATCAGTGGAAGAGAAGTTCCTGATTCGATTACTGGGAACCCTTGTTGGTTTTTATCTGCTCTCTGTTCTGGTTTTTTATCTTGCAGCAGGTGCAGGGAATTTCGTTTCCTACTATCTGTTGGATCAGGTTGGTCTGGATCGTCAACCTCCGACTGATCTTTTGGACAGCTTTGCGGTTTTCACGTTTTTTCATGCGTTGTTTTTTGCCGGAGCTCTTTTGTTCAGGAAAAATAATTTCTTCAAAACAACCCTGGTTCTGATCGCAGGCTTTTTTGTACTCCTTTTTTCTGCAGGGCACTACCTGAAAAGCAGTTTCATGCATGGCAGGCACCAGCAGTTTCAGTTCTATTTTGACATGGAGGATGGTTGGCAGGGTTTGTTCCCTGGTTCATCTTCCACCTTTACCTTAATCAAATGGTTCCTGCTTGTTATCGTTCCACTGTCTCTTTACGGGCTTTCTTACCTCCTGTTTAAAAATACGCAGATAAAGAAATAATGGAATTCAACAGGGAAAAGGCAATATTTCTTCAGATCGCAGATCTGATTTTTGAATCAATTCTTCAAGAGAAATGGCAGGCTGAAGAGCGTATTCCCTCCACAAGAGAAATGGCCGTTTCCCTGGAGGTCAATCCGAATACTGTGATGAGAACCTATACCTATCTCCAGGAAAATGGTGTTGTCTTCAACAGGAGAGGAATCGGGTATTTCGTCTCCGGGTCCGCCAAGGAAAAAATCAGGGAGATTAAACGTGACCAATTTATTAAATCTGAACTTCCCAGGCTGGTTCGTTGGATGACCCTGCTGGATATCGAATTTGATGACTTGCAGCGTATTTATAACGAATCTCGGAAAACCGGTTGAGATTGACCTGATAGATCCCTCTCGCCCCCTCCACCGGCATTCAGGCTGATCTATTGACTTTTCCCAAAAAACCAACAACAATCTGCACAAAGAACCAGCACTCTTCAGTTTGGATCCCTATAAAACCGGTCTGAATCAACAGGAATCGGACCCCGGTCTGATTTCTTCACCCGCACAATAACAGAGACCAAATGAAACGAAAATCATACCGTTTCAAATCACTCGGGATTTCCCTGGTGTTTATCTGGATATCCGCAACCGTTGCTGATGCAGCTTATGTCCGTAGCTCCAGCTCATTCCTGAAAGAATCTCCGACAATCAAAGCCGATAACCTGCTCAAACTGGAAAAAGGCGAAGAGGTTTCCGTTCTTGAGGAGAAGGGATTCTGGCGGAGAATTGAAGTTAGGGGACAGACAGGGTGGATATCGCGCATGAGTCTGAATGAGGTACAGCAATTGGAAAAAGTGACCAATCAGACCCTCATCAAAAAACAAAGAACCACCAAACGGGGCATCCGCACAAGAGTCGCCAGGGCTGCTGTCGGCGTAAAAGGATTGCGAGCTTCAAGAATCGAGCAATTGGAAGATAATTATGACATGGATGCCCTGAAAGTCATGGAAAGCTACAGGGTTGAAGAAACCAGGGCAGTGATTTTTCTGCAGGTGGACGAGGGAGATTGATTTGACACACTATCGGAACAGGAATTTTATGACGGGTCTGATCAAGAGTATTTGTATTGCTTTCTCTCTCCTGCTGCTGTGTTCACTGCTGTTTCAGGTTGGGGCACAGGGGCCGGCGTTCAAACAGCGATTACACCAGCTTGAATCGACCTATACTGATGAAGATATCAGTGTGGAAATCGAGTTCGGAAGGAATCTTGCCGCCAGGATTCTCTCCCGTTACAAATTGGTCGGGAATGAAGAAATCCAAAACTATGTTAGCCTGCTGGGAAACGGAATTGCCGCCCAGGTGGGAAGGCCGGAATTGCAGTATTATTTTGCCGTGATCGATAATGACGAGGTCAATGCTTATGCCTGCCCGGGGGGATATATTTTTATTACCAAAGGATCCCTCGCTCTGATGCGGAATGAAGCCGAACTGGCAGGTGTGATCGCTCACGAAATCTGGCATGTCAATTTTAGACATGTCGTCATACCTCTTAAAATCAGGGCCAGGGGAGATTCTGTTACCAGCGGAATTGCCAACGCCATCGGCGGAACGACTGCAACAGCCAGGATACTTCTCGATCAGATTACGGAAAGGGGTTATAAGCTCCTGTTTGAGGAAGGGATTTCCAAAGAGGCCGAACTGGAAACCGATGCAGCAGCGATCGAATCACTGGTAACGATCGGATATGACTGGAAGAGCTATCGTGACTATATCGAGAGAATAGAATCGGATTTGGACAACCAGTATCGAGCCGTCCTTTCCAAAACCCATCCGGATATATCCCTAAGACTGGCAGCCATGGCAACACTCGCAAAAACCCTTCAAATCGATAACGAAACCGGAAAAAAGAATGCAAAACGTTATGAGAGTTATTCAAAAAACCTTTAGATTTACAGTCGTTTCGGTTTTCCTGTTGTTTTCCCCCCTGTCTTTAGTCAATGCTGATGAAAATCACTATAAAAATGTTCTGGTTGGTGACCGGGCAGCCACAATGGGGGGAGCTTATAACGCCATATCGGATGACTCTTCGGGGGCTTACTATAATCCGGCCGGGCTTGCCTACTCCTATGGTGACAGCCTGTCCGGAAGCGGTAACGCCTATCATTCCACAAAAACCACTTATGAAAAGAGTATTGCGGACAGGGATTGGGTCAGGGACAGTACCGCCATCCTTCCCAATTTTTTCGGGATGATCAAGAAGTTTGGCGATATTACTATAGCCGTCTCCTATATCATTCCCGATTCCATCATCGAACACCAGGATCAGCAGTATGATATCAGTGCCGATCATCCCACGGTTAGCAATTATTACCTGAGTCTTCATTCGGAGGATCGCACCAACATGGTGGGACCTTCCATGGCCTTCGAGATTGCGGAAAACCTTAGTTTCGGGATAAGCCTTTTTTACAGCTACCGGATCTATCGCCATCAGCAGCACCAGTTCATCGTATTTCATGACGGAAGTGCCGACACCTCTTACTCCTCCGTCAAACTGGAGGAGTATTCCTATACTCCCAAAATCGGATTTCAATGGAGTCCTTTCGAGCCCTTTTTCTTCGGTTTGACCGTCAGCAAAGCCTATCTGCTTTCCCGCTCCCTTGAACGGGACTATTCTGAAATCGAAAGCGGAGATTACACCCTGTTTGATGCAACCTATTCCCAGGAGATTGAATACCCGACGGTTATCTCCCTGGGCATGGCCTGGTACCCTTCTTCAAGCCTGCTGTTCTCCGCAGATATTGATCACTATGCGACCAGCGATGAAGATCTGAAGAGCGTCACCAACGTCTCCCTGGGAAGTGAGTGGTTTCTCAGCGCGAATCACGCCTTGAGGGCGGGGCTGTTTACCAACAATGACAATCGAAAGGAGTGTACCACATCCTCGTGCAATATTGCACACTTGGATATGTCAGGAATGACCTTGGGGTACTCGTCCCACACCCGAACGTCTTCCTTCACCCTGGGAGCAATATACGCAACCGGAAGTGGCAAAGCTGATGTTTACGGAGACCAGACAGCAATTGTTGACATGAAGCGGGAATCGCTGACATTTCTCTTTGCCGCTGGGTATAGTTATTAATTGATTGAAATGTTTGAGCTAATTTTAATGGTTGATGTGTGGAAAGTTATTGATTTTGACAGTAATAGGGATAGAATCAAAATAAAAAGAACGGTTGAAATGTGAATGTTGTGGATCGCAAAGGTATCTTAAATCATGGTCTGACCATTTGAAATAAAAAATACTGAGGTTTACAGGTGCCGTTGTCAGTTTCGGTGTTTTTTTTGAAGAGATCGTAAATTTTTAATACTCTACGTGCGAAACAGTCTTGATCGGATTGGATTCAATAGGGAGCAAATCATGAAACGGTTATTTCTAATTATTCTCATCCTGTTCTCGGCATTGTTTCTGAACAGTTGCTGGCAAACCGATATCTCCAGTTCGGAAAATCTGATCAGCGGGAGTATCTTTCCGCCCGGATCAAGCGTCAGCTTGAATTCGGTACTCAGCGGCTCCGTCTCCAGTGAAGTGGTGGAATCTACTGAGGTCAGCACACCGCTTGGCAGCTATGTCTCTTCGGGTCAAACCCGGCCTCTTCCCAGGGTAAGCAGTACCAGTAACTCCTGCCGGACTTCAAGCTTTGAGACTCACCTGGTAGGTGGAGATGGAACAGCTATCAGCGATGGATCAGCGACTGCCGGGTACTTTTCAGCATCGGTAAACGACGGACATGAGGTTATCCTTGAATTTGATTGCGGGATGCGCTGTATCGGAAAACCGGGTTCCAGCGATCTGATCTGCGATGCCCTTTCCAATTCTATCCTCAGCGCTCTTGAACATTCTCTTCAGTCAACCATATCCACGGATCCTCTTCTGGATGGCCTTTCCATTGCCAAGATTGTTGAAGGTGTCGGCGAAACCCTGAAACTGATGAGTATCCTGGATCCGACCAACAGCCTGGCAGACAGCCTTGCTGAAGCGGAAACTGCCGAAGAGAGGGCTGAAATTATATCCGCATCCGCCCTGGGCCCCCTATTTGAAGCGATAACCACCATGGCTATTGAGAGAAGAGCGTATAACTATGCCGTTGCATTGGGAATGACCCATGAGGAAGCCCTGGCTTTCGCAGCAGCAGCTTCCTGGTCGACTGAGAAGGTGGTTAAAATGATGGTGGGATTGGGACTTCACGTAAGATTAGATCTTGACGGTGCGGATAGTATCTACAACCAGTTGTTTACCGTTATCGATACGCTTTCCGATACCACTTTTATCGCTGAGCTGAGAACCTACATCATGACCCTCTACGAGCAGGTGTATGAAAACAACGAAACTTCGAGTGTGACTATTGTCTGCAGAGCACGGAACCAAGACACCGGCGATAAAATCATCTACCCACCTTATAAATCCGGCAGTCAGTTGGCCTGTTATGATGCGGGATCTTCCAGTGAAACCGATGCCATGGGAGTAACAAAAAATAGCGGAACCGAGGAAAATGATGACTGGTCAATTGAGGCTTTTATCAAGCCTTCAACCGTGGAAGCCAATCGCAATGATCCGCTCGGTCTGTACTCAAGGTATAGCGGTAGGATGAGTGAGTATTCGGTTTCAGTAGTCGATGTCTTCCAGGAATTCATGGATGCCATGTTAACCCCTGTTTCAGATGGAGGTTGCGGAGATTACATTACGATTGGTGATAATGGTCCAACGGCTTTTGCTCCTGAATTTGCCACCTGTATCTCAAACCTGGGATATGAGGATTATTTTTCCGGTATGATTGGAATTTATAAATTCATGAGGAACAGGGAGCTGCGAGAGGTTAAGTTCACCCTTAACGAATTGTATGATGCCGTGGTGGGTTCAGACTACATGGCGATCCGTATCGGCGTTGACCTTTGGCAGGTTGGACTGGATAATTCCAAGATCGAATTTAGGATCCCGCAAGACAATGGAGGTACGTTCAGGGGCGATATGATTCCCTATCAACTCTATGAGACTGGCACGGCAAGCTGGGGCGGGCCTACCTATTCCCTGGAGTGTGTTGATGGTAGCCGGGGGACGATTTCTCTCTGCGATGACGACACTCCCAAAACAGGTCCTATCAGTGCAACTGTGGCTGAATATGTCACCCTGGTGAATACCTATGTACCTTCCTTCAATGCTATCTTTGGCGATTATACCTCCCTGCCCAGCATGGAAGAGATTAGAAATTACATCTTTAAGTCCGCCCATCACATGCCTTACAATGTTGCCGGATCCAAAACTTTTCAAGTATTGGGTAACGAATCCGATAACAACGCCTGGGAGGCTGATGCGCCTATTATGTGTCGTTTTAACAATGCCAGTGCTGCCGGGGAGTTCATCGTGGGAACCAGTTCGGTCACCTGCGCCGAAGCGAGCAGTGTTACCTGGGATGAGGAGGGGAATCCGTCAGATGTTTCCACTTATGCCTCGTATTATGCCCTTCAGGATCGCGGACACGCTACAGGCGAAGACGACCAGGACCGATATTACTCCCTGATCAATATCAGCAACGGGGCAGAATACAATTTGAACGGCAGACCGTTTCGGGTCAGGGGGATCAAAGCTTTGTACACACCTTCAGACAGTCCCACAATCAATGGCACCACCGTGCATCCCAAAACCCAGGAGTTTTGTGACAGGCGTGAAAACGATGATGGAGATTGGGAAGTGCAGTGCTGGACAGATGTCTTCAGCTATGTAGCTGTCTCTTTTCCCAACGACTGGTATCATGATGACTACTACTGGCCATACACCTGGAACGTTCCCATGCAATTCGAATACTGGGATGAGGACATTGAAAGCTATATCCAGGAAGAATGGGAGATGCCCATTGCCATGACTCGAAACAACACCTTGAATGATCACAGCGATGACAGGGCTGTCTGTATCAAGGTGGGTGAGGAGTATGTTGATACGACACCGGACGGTGCTACTTCAACAGATCAGTCCATAGTTCATGATTTAACCGATGATATATCAAATGCTTTTGTGGACTGTTTTAATAATTCGGAAACGAATTTCTACTATCTTTATCCAAGTTGGGGAGCGAATAATAAAGCGGTACAGTGGTATCACATGGTCAGAAACGACGGCATATGGATGAGAAATGATGCCTCTCCGGATGGTTTAATATCACAAGCTCGCGTCGAGGCCGCCCTCGGTAAAACCCTTGGCCCGACTGGATCTTCACATTGGCTCAACCATTTTGAAGTCGCCAATCTCAGCCATGATCCCAAGTTCGATCCTTATTGCGATGATGAAAACGGAGACGGTGAATGCAGTTGTACTGACGAGGATGGAGACGGTGAATGCACCCTGGCTGATACCTTTACCGAAGCGACACTCTCCGAACCCCCTTTCTGGCCGAATGCTCCAAATGTCGATCAAATAAAAATTACTCTGCAAACCTGCGGGGGAGAATCAGGAGCTGCATTGATTAACTGTCTGGCCGGTCTATATATAGATCACAGTATCAATATCTTAAATCTCGATCTCGATTGGAATGACGTCCTGGAGTGTGAAAACAGCGACAAAACCATGAATTGGGTGGATGTCGATGGCATAAAGACTCAATCCAGTCCCGAGGGATTTTACGGAAAGGGTTGTGGTTCCAGTGACAATGATTATATGGGTAGGATCCGCATGAAAAAAATCATCAGAAGAGACAATGCCTATGATATTGCACGCCCCAATTCGGTGATGAAACTGATTTCCACAGCAACCGCCTCCACCGGAACCGGTGTCGATATTGATCCTGATGCAGAACTGTTCAGTTTTCAGGAAGCCCTGGCCTTCGCTTATATGCGATTGATCATGCCGATTTACGGTGAAATCAGCTATAATGGTGCCAATGTGGAAGGCATTGGGCTCTTTTTCGAAAGGGCCGACATGCCCAATAAGAACAGTCGTCTGGCATCGGGATTGTTACGGAAGTTTATGGAGAAAGGTGGAGTAATTACGGAGCGGTAGAGCTGGAGTCTGATGGTTCCTGGAACGAGCCGAGACTATTGAAGACTGGTTTAATACAAAAACGGCCTATTGGTAAGCTACCTATAGGCCGTTTTCATTTATTGTTTGGCTCTGTAGTCAATACCGGAAACAGAGACTTTTGCGGTGCTGAAATCGGTTGTGGTACCATCTCCCAATTCCCCGTTGCTGCCTTCTCCCCAACATTTTACGGTTCCATCGTCGAATACGGCGCAGGTGGTGTCTCCACCCAGTGTAATATTGGTCACAGAAGTCACGGAAGTTACAGCCAGCGGTGATGAAGACGATGAGGTGTTTCCGTCACCGAGTTGCCCCATATCTCCCTTACCCCAGCATTTCATGGTTGCATCATCCAGCAGGGCGCAGGAGTGTGAATGTCCGGCAATCACCTGAACGGCATTGGATATGCCGCTGACCGGAACAGGTGTGGAATTGGTGGCATTGCTGAATCCGTTACCCATTTCACCATCACTTCCTTCACCCCAGCACATGATGGAGCCGTCATTGATCAGGGCGCAGGCATGTAAAAATCCCGCGCTGATTTGCACAGCCCCGGATACGCCTGAGACGGTGACCGGTGTATTTTGTGATGTAGTTGAGCCGTAGCCCAGTTTTCCATTATCACCATTACCCCAGCATTTTACCGTACGGTTAGCCAAAAGGGCACAGGTGAAATTGTTGCCTGCTTCCACTTGTACCGCGGTGGAAACTCCGGTTACCAGTTGCGGGGTAGAGAAGCTTCCCGATGAGGAGCCTTCACCAAGCTGACCGCTGGAGGCGTCGCCCCAACACTTGACAGTTCCGCTGAAGCCGTTGTCCAATACTGCACAAGTATGCTCACCACCCGCCGATACCTGAATAGCATCGTTGATTCCGGAGACCGTGACGGATGTTGCCTGGTTTGCCGTACTTCCGTACCCTAGTTTCCCATTGGCTCCTTCACCCCAGCATTCAATGGTATTATCGTCCAGAACAGAGCAAGTATGTTTGGCTCCTGCGCTGACCTGCACCGCATTGGTTATCCCGACCACACTCACCGGAGTAGCTGTAGCCCCGCTGGAGGTTCCGTCACCCAGCAGATTAGAGGTGTCCGCATTCCCCCAACAGCGGATGTTATTGGATGCCGAATCGGTGTTGATGATGAGACAACTCCTGCTGTCAGCGGTGGTATCGCTGGTCGTGATGAACCCTTCGATAGTAGCAATCGTTGAGAAATAGAGTTTTTGAATTTCGGTCAAATTCAATACCCGGTTGTAAATCCTGACCTCATCGATTTCACCGGCATAATACTGGCTGTTGTATGATGAATATCCCATTCTCAGAAGTTGAGGAGCACTCAGGGTACTGGTACTTCCGGTATCGGAATCAACTTGCGATCCCTGGATATAGAGAACAATTTCCCCGGTGGCTTTGGTCCGGGTGGCGGTCACATTATACCAGACATCGTCGTTGTAGTCGGTTGAGTTATTGATGGTAGTATCCGGATTTCCGGTGCCGAACATGACTTTACCGTCACCCAGGCTTAATCCGAAATCATTCTGGTTGGAGCCGTCCTTTCCTTCCAGCAGGGCACGACCGTCATACCAGTTCGTAGAAGCCCCGGCCGTCTGGCTTGATTTGAACCAGAGGGATATGGTGAAATTATCTTCTACGGGATTGTCTATTTCTATCCGATCATCCACACCATCCAGGGTATAGGCTTGATCACTATTTCCTTTCATATCAGTTGTCAGGGTTCCGTCATAGAGTTCACCATGATACCCCTGTCCACTACCGTCGGCAGTGTTACCACTAAACGGATAGTAAGCAACCAGCCCGGATGACACTATTCCCGTCGCTGCAACAGCATTGACACCGGTTGAATACTGATCGGAAACATCGTAGGCAAAGGCCCTGTAATAGTAGATGGTTCTGTTGTGCAAACCTTTGTATGTCCCCGAAGAATTGTAGAGGCCTCTGTCATCCGCAGTGGTATCGGTTCCTGAATAAACCAGGGTGCCATCCGCTGTGGAATCCGGGTAGCCCGTGGTCTTTCGCATAATTCGCACACCCACAACGTCGGTGGTCGTGTCCCAACTCAGGCTAACCTGCCCGTCGCCAATGGCGGCAGCAAAGTTGAGAACATCGGTATTAAAAGCAGGAGTAGCGGCAACGGGTGTTGCATAGGCATTAACTCCGTCGGTATAATTCGTTTGTCCGTTTGTATGCGTAAAGGCGGTGTAGTAGTAGGTTGTGCCGTTACTGAGTCCGGTATCCGTCGTGGTATCGCCCGCGGCATCCTGAACTTGTGTTCCGTTATATACAGAAGTCGGGTAGCCGGTCGTTGATCGCCTGATCATGACGTCATCACTGCCCGGGTTAGACCAGGACAAAACAACCTGACCATTGCCTGCTGTTGCCGTGAATCCGGTAATCGAAGCCACATAAACCGGTGTCACAGTTCCGGAACTGCTGTCGGTGACCTTCGCCAGGGTGGCTGAGTCAGGTGTAGGATACTGGAACACCAGGCTTTCATCACCGGTTACAGTGACTGAACCACTGCCATTAATAGTTAATCCTCCTTCAAAGGTCACTGTGAAGGGACCACCTGAATCGGTAATTATCAGATCTGCAGCATCCGCCACGTAGAGTCCATCTTTGAAGGCCAGATCCTGACCGGGATTGAAGGTGGCATCTGCCATAACAATGAGAGTGGCATCATCAGCCAGAGACACGGTTCCATCGATATCCAGACTGGCAAGCAGGGTAATGTCATGCAGATTAAGTGTTCCTGCTCCAGATACGGTGAGGGTCGATGCCCCGGTTATTTCCAGGTTATTACTGATGGTCAGGGTTCCGCTTGCCACGTTGATACGAGGGCTGGCACCGGCATACATGTCCGTGATAACAAAATCCCCTCCATTGAGGACAATGCCGTCACCGACGGCAGATGCAGCACTGAATGTCACCGTATTTATGGTTCCGTTGCCGTTGATGGTCAACTGGCTGTTGACATGATTAAATACCAAATGATTTGCCAGGTTAAAGGAGCTGCCAACTCCGCTGTTCAGAATTAATTCAAGGGCTCCTATATTCAAAGCCGAACCATAATAGGTTAAGGATTTTCCTGCTGCGATATCGATTGTGGAAGCGCCGGTATGGGTAATATTGCCAGAGTTGGTGATCGTCGTGTCCTCATCAATATCCAATGACCCGCCGGTTAGGGCGATGTCTGCATCAATCTCCGCTGTACCCGTTGTAGTAACGTTGAGAGTCGCTGTTCCGGGAATAGAGATGGCGCCATCAATGGAGCCACTGCTACCGGTCAGGGTAAGCGTAAAGCCGGCTCCAATATTCCACGCGGTAGAACTGTCAGATGTTAATCCGGGTAGTGCCAGTGAGACATCGTTGTTTTGCGTGATGCTGGTTCCGCTCAGATCAAGGGTTCCGGCCGTTATGTTTGACGTGTTCAAGGTAACTGTTCCCCCGGAGCTGGTCAATGCCCCGTCACTCATAGTGAGAGTTCCACCAAGTGTCAGATCGTTTGCGTCGGTTATGATCTGCTCCGTGGAAGCATCAAGTGTTACAGCATTGGTGACGGTCAGATCGCTGCCGAGGGTCAGGGCATGATCCCCAAGCGTCAGTGTGGTAATACTCAAAGGATTGGTTGTTGTCAGGGTGGCAGCGGATGACAGGGTGACGTTGGTTGGAGCCGTAAAAGAGGCAGCCCCTGTTGTATTCAGACTGCCGTTAAGAACCAGGGTTGATGAACTGAAGTCAAGGGTTCCACCGGTGGGTGTTCCGTTCAGGGTAATGCTTCCGCCCGAACTGGTAATGGACCCGTCGGTCATGGTAAAACCGCCGGTGAGGACCAGGTCAAACCCTCCTGTGACGATCTGTTCGTTAGCTGTGGTGAACGCCACCGGATCGTTAACCGTCAGGTCATTCCCCAGGGTCAGAGCCAGATCTCCCAGATCCAGAGCGGTAATGCTCAAAGGATTGGTTGTTGTCAGGGTGGCATTTGATGTCAGGGTGACGTTGGTCGGAGCCGTAAAAGAGGCAGCGCCTGTCGTATTCAGACTGCCGTTGAGAACCAGGGTTGAAGAACTGAAATCAAGGGTTCC